>CASDZP010000019.1 GCA_949285535.1 uncultured Alistipes sp. | reverse complement strand
CTGAAATACAATAAAGGAAAGAGGCTGTCTCAATACCGAGACAGCCTCTTTCCTTTATTGTATTTCAACACTATTTGTTAGCGAAGAAACGTTTGTAGAGACCTTCGAAAGCCTGTCCGTGACGTGCTTCGTCTTTGCACATTTCGTGAACTGTGTCGTGGATGGCGTCGAGACCGAGTTCTTTTGCACGTGTAGCGATGCGTTTTTTGTCTGCGCATGCACCTGCTTCAGCTTCCATACGGGCTTTTAGGTTGGTCTTGGTGTCCCATACCACTTCGCCGAGAAGTTCAGCGAATTTAGAAGCGTGTTCCGCCTCTTCCCATGCGATACGTTTGTAGGCTTCAGCAACTTCGGGATAACCCTCACGGTCTGCCTGACGGCTCATCGCGAGATACATACCCACCTCTGAGCACTCGCCCATAAAGTGAGCGCGAAGACCTTCGAGTACTTCAGCGTCAACATCTTTGGCAACACCGATACGATGTTCGTCTGCCCATGAGAGACCTTCGTCTTCAATTACCTCTTTGAATTTAGAGCCGGGCTGATGGCACTGGGGGCATTTTTCAGGTGCTGAATCACCTTCGTGTACGTAACCGCAAACGGTACAAATAAATTTCTTTTTCATAAGTCAATATAATAAATTGTGTGTTTTGTTTTTTATGGACATCATGTCCGTCTGTCATGAATCTGTGGCATTATGTCATGTCTCAAACATGAATCCGACATAAACTCTGCCATCTGTTCACAATAACAGATATTACAAAAATCATGCCTATTCTACACCGAACATCGCGTCCAGATATTCGCCCACTTCTTTCTTGAGCGCCTCTCTGTTATAGCGTGTCGCTATCTGCTCAAGCATCTGTAAATAGTATGCCTGCTGCTGTATCTCCGACATCACAGACTCATACTTCTTACCGTTGAACTGCGAGTAGTATCTCAGGTGATCTATGATGTTATCCTTGAAGTCGTTGAACAACGAGTCACCACGCTCGGTGAGACCTGCCGTATAGAACGCCTCAATCAGAGATGGAGTGGTGTACGAGTGGTTTACGCTCGTGAACGGCACCTCTTCCATGACCTTGTCGAGAACTTTCACCGCTTTTACGGTGTCACCTTCTGTCGCAAGCTGTTTGGCAAGACGGGCAAATGTCGTTCTCACCTGTGTGGAGTTTACGGTATGGTCGATAAAGTCATCGACATATATGTCGCCTTTAAGATTACCGAAACTGAAGGTGTTCATCAGCTTGTCATAGAGGTAGTCGCTGTCGATGCGTCCCATTTCGAGGGTGCGTCCAAGAGTCTTTATGGGCACGAGTCGGTATGCGAAGCCGTCGTTCTGCAGATAGTTGCTCAATCCGCCCAACGCGCTTACGGCACTCGGTTGTGTGAAATATATGGGGCGCGCCCAGTCGGCTGTCGTTATCATGTCGAGGATGAGATAATCGGAGCGTGTCAGACCTCTGCCGTTCAACGTCAGATAGACCGTGTCAACCATAAGAGAGCTGTCGCGCGGCGATACGATGCCGCTACGCAGGGCGTTCTCCTTGTTTACGGGGATGGCTATCTTTCGCCCGGGAATGAAGTCGGTGACGCTGCTCGTCGTGAACTGCGATGTTATGCGCTGTTTGACTGGCGAGTCGTTCTTAATGAACTCCAGCAGCTCGTGTCCGGTTATCGGCTCGTCGAAGAGCTCGACGATGGGGATATACTCGTTCACGCGATACCATTTCTCCTTGGGCAGGGTGAAGGCTATCGGGTCAGCTTCATAGCTCTTGTCGGTCATTTGGTTTGCATACCAGTCGCTTTGCAGATAGCTCAGGTTGGCAATCTTGACATCACGACGTACACCCTCGACCTCCTGATTGTACCAAAGGGGGAATGTATCGTTGTCGCCGTAAGGCATTATTATAGAGTTGGGTAACGTGCTGTTGAGATAGTTGGCGCCGAAGTCGCGTGCCACATAACGTCCTGCACGTGTATGGTCGTCCCAGTTCTGAGCCAGCAGGATAGAGGGAACAGAGAGGCAGACGAGTGTAGAGACAAGCGCCGTCGCCTTTTTGTTTGTCCACATGCGCGACAACATCTGCCACAAGGCTATCACCCCGAGACCTATCCATATCGAGAAGGCGTAGAACGAACCCGCAAAGGCGTAGTCTCGCTCGCGAGGCTGCATAGGCGGCTGGTTGATGTAGAGGATGATTGCGATACCCGTCATGAAGAAGAACCAGAAGACAATGGTGAAGTTGTTGCGGTCTCTGCCGAGCTGCCACAACAGACCGACCATGCCCAACAGGAACGGCAGGAAATAGTAGGTGTTGCGTCCCTTGTTGTTTGCCAAATCGTCGGGCAGGTTGTCTTGCGGTCCGAGGTATATTCTGTCGATGAAGCCTATACCCGAGAGCCAGTTGCCTTTGGTTATCTCTCCCTGCGCCTGGAGGTCGTTCTGTCGTCCCACAAAGTTCCAGAGGAAATAACGCCAGTACATGTAGTTTAGCTGATAGCCGAAGAAATATTTGAGGTTGTCGAGGAAAGAGGGTTTTATCACCGTCTCTCCGTCGCCTATGTTTATCCTCTTCGCCTTTTTGGGGTCGATGCCCGCCCAACGCTGATACTCCTCTGCCTGTGACGAGTCGTACATGCGGGGGAATATGGTTACAAAACGGGGATCGTATTTGTAGTCGGCAGTATATTCGTATGGAATATACTTTTTCTTGTCATCATCGTAATAGTAGCTGCTCTCCTTTACGTAGTCAATCACGGGAGCCGAATAGTACTGACCCTTGAAGAGGGGTCTGTTGCCGTACTGCTCTCGGTTGAGGAACGAGAGAAGCTGATAGGGGTCATCGGGCGCGTTCGAGTTCATCGGAGGATTGGCCACCGAACGGATAACCACCGACGCGTAGCTCGAATAGCCGAGTACCATCATGCTCGCGCACAGCAATACCGTGTTGAGAATCACGCGTCCGCGCTGTTGCGCCTTGTAAGCGGCATAGCCGAGTAACAGAATCAGTGCGATGAACGATGTGGCAAGACCGCTGTTGACGGGAAGTCCGAAGCCGTTGACGAACATACGGTCAACAACCGCGCCGAGACGTACCGTCCCCGGTATTATCACATAGAGCGCCACAAGCAGAATCAACACCGACACGCCGAACGCTTTCCACCAGCCGATACGGCTGCGTTCGGGGAAGCGGTTATAGTAGTAAACAAGCACTATCGCGGGAATGGCGAGCAGATTGAGCAGGTGGACGCCAATCGAAAGACCCATCAGATATGCCAGAAGCACTATCCATCTGTTTGAGTGTGGCTCGTCAGCGACATGCTCCCAACGGAGGATTACCCAGAACACGAACGCCGTGAATAGCGACGACTGCGCGTAAACCTCGCCCTCGACAGCCGAGAACCAGAAAGTGTCGGTGAAAGCGTAAGCCATTGAGCCGACAAACGCCGCCGCCATGATTATGAATGTTTCGAGTCCGTTCGGTTCATAGTGTCTGTCGGCGGGTCTGACAAGACGACGTCCGAGGCATGCCACAGACCAGAAAAGGAAAGCTATCGTCATCGCGCTGGCGGTGGCGGAAGCTATGTTCACGAACATCGCCACATAAGAGGTGTTCGGCGCAAGCATCGAGAAGAGCCTGTTTATCATCATGAAAAGAGGCGCTCCGGGAGGGTGACCCACCTCCATCTTATAAGAGGTGGCGATAAATTCCGAACAGTCCCACAGACTGGCGGTAGGCTCGAGCGAGAGGATATAGGTCAGAAGCGAAAGGGCAAAAACGACCCATCCCCATATTATGCTCTGCTTTTGAAATAGACTCATTTTTTATCTGTTTTTATTTTCTGTTTTTTCGTTAAAAGAATCTCTTGCGACAAAGGCTGAAAGAGCGTGAAAACCGCTTTGCCACAACGATGCCGAATAATGCGGAATGATGTCCCGAAAGCCCGTCAGAGAGTCGGGACAGGCGCCTCCGACACAGATTGCAAATATAATAAATTTGATGAATACGCCATAATTTTATATTTTTGTTTTCGGACAAGAAACACACTTTATGCGAATATCCAAATTTTTTACACCTCTTGCGGTTCTGACCCTCTTTTCATGCGGCGGAACCTCCATACCCAAACAAGATACAGACCCGTTGGCTTTTGTCGATCCCTTCATCGGTACCGACGGCATCGTACACACATTTCCAGGCGCCGCCTATCCGTTCGGCTCGATACAGTTGAGCCCCGACGGCGACATAACAGGTTGGAACTGGTGTTCGGGTTATCACAGCTCCGACGACAACATAATGGGTTTCAGTCATAATCACTTGAGCGGTACGGGTTGGTCAGACCTCGGCGACATTCTCGTAACCGCCACAAGCGGCACGCCCGAATGGGTTCCCGGAGACAAGAGCGACCCCGACGGCGGTTATCGCAGCCGCATAAGCCATGACCCGTCACAGGAGAAGGCGTCGGCGGGGTATTACTCCGTGGAGTTGCTCGACTACGGCATTACAGCCGAGATGACGGCGACCGAGAGAGTGGGTTTTCATAAATATACGATACAAAAGGGCGACACGATGAACATCGTGATAGACCCTGCGCACAAGATATTCGGAAAGAGTCTTTGGACATCCCTCGAAGTGGTTGACAGTGTTACGGCAAGAGGTTTTTGCCGAAGTGTCGGTTGGGGCGGTCCGAGAACAATATATTTCACTGCCTCTTTCTCACGTCCTTTCGATGAGGCACTGTTACGTAAAGCTTCACAGCTCGATGCTGTTCCCGTTCGCGATTCGCTTTCTGGCGAAAATGTCGTCGGTAACTTCCGTTTCGCATGCAAGCCGTCCGATTCGGTAGAGGTTAGGGTCGCCCTCTCGGGTGTAAGCCTCGAAGGTGCGGAAAAGAACCTCGCGGCAGAGACAAGCAAGTCGTTCGCCGAGGCTTACGGCAAGGCTCGCGGCGCGTGGGAAGAGAAACTTGGACGTTATCACTTTGAGAGCGCAGACACCTCTCGTCTCAGACTGCTTTACACAGCACTCTATCACGCCATGATACAGCCGAACCTGTGGCAGGACGCTGACGGTAAATATTCGGCTATGGGTAAGGTGTTCGACACAAAAGGAGAGTTCGTCAATTACAGTACATTCTCTCTTTGGGACACGCATCGTGCCGTTCATCCGCTCTTTACGATGACAGAACCTGAGGTGACAGCCGACATTGTGGCGTCTCTGGTGTCACGATATGAGAACGGCGGTCAGATACCTCTCTGGGAACTGACAGGCTGGGACAACACCTGCATGATTGGTTATCCCGCCGTGTCTGTAATCTCTGACGCAATACTGAAAAACATTCCGGGCATAGACGCGGAAAAGGCGCTTGAAGCAATGGTTTCGGCATCGAACCACGACTATACGTCGAGCAGCGACGGCCCGAGCGGTGTCGAGTCTTATCGCAAACTCGGATATGTAAAGGCTGGTATCCCCGCATCGGTGTCGAAGACGGCGGAGAACTCCTATTACGACTGGTGCATCGCCCGTGTGGCGGAGAAACTCGGCAAAGACTCGATAAGAGCCGAGTATGACAAACGTGCCTTGAGCTTCCTTAACCACTATAACGACTCTTTGCGTCTGTTGCTTCCCCGTACCGAAGAGGGCGAGTTCATATATCCAGACATGAGCGACTGGGAGTCACTCAAACTGCACTATGTTTCGGGTAACATCTGGGCGTACTCCTACTATTGGCCGCACGCCATAGATACCATGATAAACCGCATGGGCGGCAAAGAACGTTTCGTGGCGGGCATGGACAGCATGCTCAACACTCCCATGAACATGAAAGGTGAGCAGCATGTCGATATATCGGGTTTCTTCGGCCATTACGGTCACGGTGACGAACCCGGACATCAGTTCCTCTATCTCTATAATCCCGCAGGAGCGGCGTGGAAAATTGCCGACGCGGTCAACATGGTTGCCGACAGCGTCTATAACGACAGCCGCAACGGTATGCCCAACAATGACGACTGCGGTCAGATGAGCGTGTGGTATCTCTTCTCTTCCATGGGCTTCTATCCTGTATGCCCCGGCGATGGCAGATACTATATAGGTGCACCGATGATTTCGGGCGCGGAGATAGATTTGTATAACGGCAAGCGGTTCACAATGACGGCGGAGGGATACTCGCCGACAAACAGATATGTGAAATCGGTATGGCTCAACGGGAAACGACTCGACAGAGGTTACATAACTCATGACGAGATAATGAACGGAGCCTCTTTGCGGTTCGTGATGACAGACAAACCGTGTAAGGATATATTCCCTAACGGATAATTTTTAATCGGCATCCTGTTCACGCATAATCGGACAAGATGCCGATTTTGATGACGGTCTTAATGATTTTTACAACACAATGAATCGCGGTTTTTAGGAATCGTCGGTTATTGCGCAACAACTGATAGAATGACACGGAAAGTCATATTGCTCATAACTGTTTTTTTGAGCGCCATTGTTAACTTTCAGACATACGGTGCGACAAAAAAAGAGGGTCAGGAGATAGACCCGAAGCTGAAGAAAACGCTTGACTCGATAAACAACTACAAACTGTCGGGCAAGACGGATTCGGCAATATTGGTCGGCAGCCGCATATATAACATAGTGCGAACGGGCAACTATTCGACATACGAAAAGTTCATAACCGCTTTTTCTTACGGTCACGCCTGCTGGCAGAAATATTATTATCATACGGCGTCGGATGTCTTTTCCTATGCAGTATCAATTGCCGACAGCACAATAAACAACAGACAGCTGTCGATAGCATCCAATATGCTTGGCGCATGCTATCAGGAGATTGGTGATGCTGATTTGGCGTTGATATCTTACCGTAAAGGTTATGAAATAGCCAACAGCATAAACGATCAGACGGGAATGCAGCAATCGCTCATCTCAAAAATCGACCTTTTCAACAACATGAAGTTTTACGACAAGTCCATAGAGACAGCCAACCGTTCGATAAAACTTGCGATAGACAACAAGGATACCATATCGGAAGCTCTGGCTACCGACATACTTGGGCAGACAATGGCTCTGAATGGTAACAGGCAAAAGGCGATAGAGATGTTTTTGAAGTCTTTGTCAATCATTGAAAAGGTTGACACGATGACTAAAAACAACATCATGAAAAGGTATATTCTCGAGATAAAAACCGACATTTATTCGAATCTTGCGTCGGCATATTCGGTTATCAACAACAATGAGAAAGCCGAGTATTATTTCGATCTGTGTCGCGAGTCATTCAGAAAACTAAAAGGCGGAACCATAATCGACTATTCGGCACATCGTGCGGCGATAGAGATGGCTTTGGCTAAAGGAGACTACAAGCGGGCTTTGAGAATAGTGAACCGTGTCAGAGATATGGTCGTACAGAACGACAACATATACACCAAAGATGCGGGACGACTTTACCAGTATAGCGCCAAGGCATATTACGGACTGAAAAATTACAAAAAAGCGTATGAGAGCCTGGAGACATACAGGCAGATAGAAGATTCGCTTATCTCTTCGGACGCCAGACGCAGAAGTCTCGACAGGGAATTGATGGGAGGACTTCAAAAAAAGAACGCGGTAATATATCAGAAAGATACACAGGTAAAACGTCAGCGTTTTTTTATAGGACTAATCGTCGGGACTTCGGCGCTGTTGATAACCACTCTTCTTGTGGTGATAATAAGTCTTCAGCGCATCAACCAGGCAAACAAGAGCGCGTTCAAAAACATCGAGCAACTCAGGGAAAGCAAAGTCAGAATCAGGGAGAACGCACGAGAACGCATCAACAACGACACAAGCAGCGACGAGGAGCGTCTCTTTATAAAGATAGACGACGTGGTGCGTGAAAACGGTCTGTTCCGTTCAGGTAATCTGAGCCGTAAAGATGTCGCCGCACGTGTGGCATCGAATGAGACATACGTTGCCAACTCGGTGCGTATTGTGACGGGATGCACATTTACTGAGTACATAAACCTGATTCGTCTCGATTATGCGTGTCAGCTCATGAAAAACGACAAAAACATGACAATAGACAGTGTTTCGACGGCTTCGGGTTTCTCTTCATCAAGAACCTTCTACCGCCTGTTCAAGGAACGTTTCGGTCTCACTCCTGCGCAATACACCAAGGCTGCTCATACATAGAGTTTCAGGATTGATTTTATTTTGCAGGACATGTTAATGCAGGATGAAACTATTTTGATAAACGAATAATTCACATAACAGTCCGTTCGGCTTGATAAATGGTCGGGCGGACTGTTTTATATTCATTTTCATTGTATTGCAGCTTGTATTATGAGGGGATTAAGATATATTGTAAAATATTTTCCCATGGAAATTTGTTTTAATGGAAAATAAATTATACATTTGTGCGTTATTATTTGTGAACGGAAAAATTTTCCAATGAAAAATAATGGATTCTTTCATAAAATAGATGGAATCGTTTTAACACAAAATAACACTATTGCGACATGAAAAAACGACTGTTAAGATATCTGCCTTCCGTGGCGGGGATAGCGCTTGGCGCTGCCGCGGGGTATGCCTATTACGTATATGTGGGATGCAGCAGCGGCAGCTGTCCGATAACATCCTCACCATACATGAGCATGATATGGGGTGCAGTGACGGGATATCTTCTCGCGGGCATATTTACACCGAAAAAGAATAAAAAGGAGATATAATAATGAGAAAAATTATTTTGCCGCTACTTTCGGCGATAGCGTTCACGGCCTGCGGAATGTCAGGTAATACCGCCGCCGTCGGTGATTCTGAAAAAACGGCCGTAACGGAGAAAACAGAAACGGATAAAAAAGACAAACAGCAAAAAAACAACAATACCATGAAACCGATAGAACTCAATAAAGAAGAATTTCTGAAAAAAGTTGTCGATTACCAGAATAATCCCAACGAATGGAAATACCTTGGTGACAAACCAGCTCTGATCGATTTTTACGCCTCTTGGTGCGGTCCCTGCAAAATGGTGGCGCCGATTCTTGAGGAGCTGGCGGCAGAGTATGGCGACAGTATCGTCATATACAAGGTCAATACAGAGAAAGAACCCGAATTGGCGGGAGTGTTCGGCATCCGCTCGATCCCAACGCTCATTTTCATTCCTCTCGAGGGTGACCCGAGAATAGCGCAGGGTGCCATGGGTAAAGCCGACTTCAAAAAAGCGATAGACTCAATATTGCTCGGTAAATAGAGTGGGGGCGCGATACATCGCGCCTTTACCTTTATTCCTGTGTCGTCGGATATTCTTATGCCGTCGGAGCGTTAGCAGAGCCACAGAGCTGACAAATCTATTTTAAGCGTAACAACCTGTAAAAACGTAAAATCATGTCAATGACAGTAAATAAAAATCTTTGCCCGCAGAATCACCGTTGTCCTCTTATCTCGGGATGTCCTGTCGGGGCAATAAGTCAGGAGGGCTTTTCGCTTCCCGTGATAGACGCAGAGAAATGTATCGAATGCGGCTGGTGTGCGGAACATTGCGGCATGGGGGCGATAGATTACGAAACTGGAACAAATGACTGAGATATGAATCGTTTATGCAAGATAAGAGAGCTTCAGCGTGCAGTCAATCTTTTTGAGAGAAACCTCGAAAAGAGTCACGGACTGTCTCTCAATGAAGCCATGACATTATGTCTGCTCAACGAGAAAGGGCGTCTTTCTGCGGGTGAGTTGGGACAGTTGCTCGAACTGACCGATTCGAATGCTTCGAAAGTACTCTCTTCGCTTGAACGTAAAGGCATGATTGAGAGATCAATCGGAGAGACTGATAAGCGTAGAATGTTTTTCGCGATAAGCAATGAAGGAAGCGCGAAACTAAAGTCCATAGACTGCTCTACGGTTACGGTTCCTGAAAAATTGTCGGAGCTGATAGAAGAATAGCCGTTCTGACAAATAAAACCGGCGGTTACCGTCAAAATCGGATTGGGTAACCCTGCCCGGAGAGATTAAATATTGGCGATTATATAAAATATTGGCAATTTAATTATATAAATATTGGCGATTTATGAAATACGCGCATGGAGATACTGTTTCCATGCGCGTAATTTTTGTCAACGGCTTATCCGTTTTTAATCTCTTCGAGTTCAAGCCACCTGAACTCCTTTTCATCGAGCTGTTGCGATATTGCTCCGTACTCGACGCTTATCTCCGATATGTCGATGCCGTCTGTCGGATTCGACATGAGTGTTTCGAGCTCCTGTTTGCGTGATGTCAGCTCCTCCATCTCTTTTTCGAGCTGTTCGAGCTCACGCTGTTCTTTATACGACAGCTTTCCAGGACGTCTTTGAGGTGTCGGAACGTTGTTTTTAGGCTGTTTGTCGTTGTTTTTGACCTTTTCGTGTTCAGCGAGCCTTTTCTCTTCCTCCTCGAGCTGCTTGTTTCGATAGTCGGTGTAACTGCCTTCGAAAAGTCTTATTTTACCCTCACCCTCAAAGACCAAAAGGTGATCGACAACCTTATCCATGAAGAAACGGTCGTGAGAGACGACCATGAGGCACCCTTTGAACTTTTCGAGATACTCTTCGAGTACTCCGAGCGTCAATATGTCGAGGTCGTTGGTAGGTTCGTCAAGTATCAGGAAATTGGGGTTGCCCATCAATATTGTCAACAGATAGAGTCTGCGACGTTCGCCTCCGCTGAGTTTCGATATGAGACCGTACTGTTTGTCGGGAGGAAATAGAAAGCGTGTGAGAAGCTGTGACGCGCTCAATACGGAACCGTCTTCGAGCGATATATGTTCGGCTATCTCGGTTACGGCGTCGATGACACGTTGTCCCTCCTTGAACGAGATACCTTGCTGACGGTAGTATCCTATTCGGAGGCTCTCTCCGAGTTCCACATGACCGCTGTCAGGCGGTATCATGCCCGTCAATATGTTGAGAAAGCTGCTTTTGCCCGTGCCGTTACGTCCGATGATACCCATCTTCTCACCGCGCGTGAATGTGTAGCTGAAATTGTCGAGCAGTACCTTGTCACCAAAGCGTAGCGAAAGGTCGTATGCCTCGAATATCTTTGTTCCCAGACGTGAGTCCGTGGCTATTAGTTCGACCTGTTCCTGATGTCTCTTTGCGAACGCCTGTTCCTTTATGCGGTAGAACGCCTCTTTTCTATATACCGCCTTGTGTCCTCGCGCCTGCGGCATCCTGCGCATCCATTCCGCCTCTCTGCGATAGATGTTGAGCGCGGAACGTCTCTTGCTCTCCTCTATGGCGTGACGCTCCGCCCTGTTGGCGACAAAATCGCCGTAGGAGCCTTTGTATGAGTATATGGTGCCGTCCTCAAGCTCATATATGTCCGTCGCCACCCTGTCGAGGAAATATCTGTCGTGCGTCACCATGAATATCGTTCTGCCGCATTTGCAGAGATATTCCTCGAGCCATTCCACCATATCGAGGTCGAGGTGGTTGGTCGGCTCGTCGAGCAACATCACGTCGGGCTCGTCAACGAGCAGCATCGCCAATGACAACCTTTTTAGCTCACCGCCCGACAGTGTACCCACTTTTGCGTCGAGTTTGTCGAGACGCAGCCGTGAGAGTATTGTTTTCACTCTGCTCTCGAAATCCCATGCGCCGATATCATCCATGCGGTGCGCTGCATTCGTTATCCTCTCGTTGTCGCCCGAAAGCAACGCGCGTTCATACTCCGCCACCACCTCCGCCTCGGGAGTGGAGCCGTGAAACAATGCTTCGATGATGCTTAACGATGTGTCTATATCTGGAGATTGGGGTAGATAACCTACCGTGATGTCGTTTCGGCGTACAACGCTGCCGCTGTCGGGTGTATCGACGCCCGCAAGTATATCCATGAGCGAACTTTTACCGCTTCCGTTACGTGCGACAAGCGCGATGCGCGCCCTCTGCGGTATGGTAAACGATAGGTTCTCAAAAAGCGACAAGTCGCCATAACTTTTGGACAATTCGACAGCCTGTATCACTCGGTAATTATTTTTAAAAGACCTTTTACATAATCGTAAAAGGTCTTCATTATATTATATGGTAGTTTGATTTACTGTTAATATATTACGGCTCGGCACAAGTTACATCTTGGCAAGCAACGCCACCGTCTCTTTAACGATGTCAGCCGCCACCTGCTCCTTGCTTTTGAGCTCGAAATGTTTGGAACTGCCGTCGCGGAAGAATATCGTTATCTTGTTGGTGTCGCAGGCGAAACATGCTCCTTTGTCGTTGAGAGAGTTAAGCACCACCATGTCGAGATTCTTGCGTTCCATTTTGCTGATTGCATTTGCCTCCTCGTTATCCGATTCGAGTGCGAAACCCACCAGCAACTGTCCGTCTTTCTTGACCTTGCCGAGGGATGCGGCTATGTCCCGTGTCTGTTTCAGTTTCAGAATAAGCTCTTCGCTGCTTTTCTTTATCTTGCCGCGTCCGACAACCGACGGAGTATAATCCGCCACAGCAGCTGCCATGACTACGATGTCGCAGTCGGCGGCTACCTCCATGACCTTGTGTCCCATATCCTCCGCACTCGTGGCGGCAATCTCTCTGACACCCTCTATCGAACCCGGAAGACGCTCATCGACAGCGCCTCTGATTATGGTTACCAATGCACCGTGACGGCTGTACTGACGAGCCATTGCGTAACCCATCTTGCCGCTCGAATAGTTTGATATGAATCTCACTGCGTCTATCGGCTCGACGGTTCCGCCTGCCGTTATCAGCACCTTTTTACCGAAAAGGTCGTCACTGACAAACGGAGAGGCGAAGTAGTCACAGACTCTTTCCGCTATCACCTCCGGTTCTTCCATGCGTCCTTTGCCTTTCAGCCCGGATGCCAGGAAGCCGCTTTCGGGCTCTATTATGTGAACACCGTCTTCCTCAAGGATTTTAAGGTTACGTTGAGTGGCGGGATGCGCGTACATGTCGAGGTCCATGGCGGGAGCCACGAAAACGGGACATTTTGCCGACAGATATGTGGTAAGCAGGAGGTTATCGGCAATGCCGCACGCCATTTTTGCAAGCGTATTGGCTGTGGCGGGAGCTATGACAAAGGCATCCGCCCACATTCCGCTCTCCACATGTGAGTTCCATTGTCCGTTTTCGGGATTGAAAAACTCCACCATGACGGGATTTTTGGACAATGTAGCGAGTGTCAGCGGCGTGATGAACTGTTTGGCGTGTTCGGTAGCCACAACCCTGACTTCGGCGCCTTTATCGACAAGGCGACGTATAAGTATCGCCGTCTTGTAGGCGGCTATGCCTCCGGTGACGCCGACGATAATGTGTTTGCCTTTCAACATCCGTGTTTCCTCCTTTTGATTTTTCGCTCCGAACCGACCGTCATAAGTTGAAAAAATCGACGGGGCGGGAGATACATGCCATATATATACAAAGACAAACCGAAGACATCTTCCATGAGCGCCTGCGGTTTGTCGAATAATTCACCTTGACAAAAGAGGTTACTCCTCCTTGTCGGCACCCTCTTTTGTTCTCTCTTCGAAAACGAGTTCGCCTGCCAGATACTCCTCGGTCGCAACGAGCACGGGTTTGGGCAGACGTTCGTAATAACGAGAGATTTCTATCTGCTCGCGATTCTCAAATGTCTCTTCGAGGTTGTCGGTCACATTTGAAAATTCGGTGAGCTTGCGCGATAGCTCCTGCTTGATTTCACTGCTGATCTGATTTGCACGCACGGCGATGACGTTGACCGTCTCGTAGATGTTGCCGGTCTGTTTGTCAAAATCACTGAGCGTACGTGTGATAGTGTTAGAGGGAATCGTCGCTTTTTTCAAATCCATTTTTAACCGTTTTTGCGAGTCTTTCGACTCAATATTCTTTTTGTTCGTTTTGTTTCTCTTTCAAAAGCATCTCTCCGTTATCAATAATACTGTATTGACTGGAGCTTTGGGGTTTATATCTGCTATTCTGCCGACTTGTTGTCTTTAGCCTTTTTTTCTTTGGAGTCCTTATTCTCCTCTTTTGTGTCTCTCTTCTGACTCTCTTTCTCGGCTTTTGATTTGAGACGCTGGAGTTTGTTTTCGAGCTTGGTTCTCTGCTCAATCAACTGCTGCTCTATCTCGTTTGTGCGATTGAGAGCTTTTGTCTTCTTGGCTTCGAAGAACGCCATTGCCACTGCGTCGTTCTGGTCTGCCATTGCCTGCTGTTTTTCAATCTTCTTCAGGCTCTTGTCAACCTTGTTGTCGAGTGTTTCGATGGCAACATTGACCGCGCCTATCTTGTCCGTCAGGCGAAGAGCTTTCTTCTCTGCTTTCGATGCCTGTCGTTTGGAGAGGTTGAAATCCTTTTCGACGTCATCGGCAACCTCTTCACCTTTGGCAAGACGCTGGGCGTTTCGGAACATTCTCTCAACCTCGGGCATATATTCGCTCTCGGGGTATTCCGCCGCAAAATTATAATAGGCGTCTATTGTGTTGTAATAACGTTCACGTTGTTTGCTCTGTACCGAAGCCTTGGCATACTGGTAGTTCGCCTTGACCAAAAGATAGAGTATCTCTTCACGCTGCGGAATTTCAGGATAATCCTTCAGCATGTTTTTGAACGAATGTATCGCCGAGTTGTAGTACCCGATATTGTAATAGGTCTGTCCGACAATGAATGTCTTTGCGTATATCCTGCCCTGAAGCTCTTCTATCATCTCCAGGCAGGCATCGCGTCTTGCCGATCTCGGATAACGTTCTATATATTCGTTGAATGCGTTTATCGCCAACGCCGTATTGCTCTGGTCGAGCTCGGGACCCGGCGCCAGCTGATAGTAGCACATCGCGTAAAGATACTCCGCCTCTTCGGCGAAAGGACTACGCGAGTAGCTCTTTCTGAATTCGTCCATCAGATTCACGGCTGTGTAATAGTCGCCCATGCGGTAGTTCGCTCTCGCCTTGTAGAATTTGATGGTGTCTATCTTGTCTGTCGCAGAGAAAATCGTCTCGATGTTGTCGAAAAGGGCTATCGCTTTATTGTCTTTGTTTATCGAATAATATCGAAGCGCCTCATCGTATTGAGTCTGATAGTCGCGTCCCTTGACGAGTTTGTCATAGCTGGAGCAACTGCTCAATACAACTAACGTAATGATTGACAGTAATATATATTTTAATCTCATCTGAGAATCCAATTAATGAACCGCGTCAAATATAGTTATTTTTTTTGAGATGGGCAACTTTATTTTTTTACAAAAAACGCCTTGAAACGGCTGTAAAACGAAAATAGGTCTTTATGCGTATCATAAGATTGTGCGTTATTTGTTATCTTTGAAAGTCGAAATCTGCCTTTATGGTAGGTTAAAAACCTGAAGTTCAACCACATAAATATTAAGGAAGTGGACATATTTGAAAGAATCAAAAACGATGCCGGTGGTCCTATCGGCCGTTATCAGAAATTGAGCCACGGTTATTTCTCTTTCCCGAAACTGGAAGGTCCGATTGCTCCCCGCATGAAGTTCCGCGGCAAAGAAGTGCTTACATGGAGCCTTAACAACTATCTGGGCTTGGCTTCCAATCCCGAAGTGATGGCCGCTGACGCCGAAGCCGCAAAAGAGTACGGTATGGCTTACCCCATGGGTGCCCGTATGATGAGCGGTCAGACTGTCGTTCACGAACAGCTTGAACGCGAATTGGCGGAATTCGTCGGCAAACAGGATGCGTTCCTGCTCAATTTCGGCTATCAGGGTATGGTCTCAATCATCGACACTCTCGTTACGGCGAAAGACGTGATTGTATATGACTCTGAGGCTCACGCCTGCATCATCGACGGTCTGCTTCTGCACAAGGCCAAAGGCGGCAAACGTTTCGTGTTCCCTCACAACAACATGGAGAACTGCCGTAAACAGATTGAACGTGCGACCCGTCTTGCCAAAGAGAACGGCGGCGGTGTACTCGTGATAACCGAAGGTGTGTTCGGTATGAAAGGTGACCTCGGTAAACTTGACGAGATTGTTGCCATGAAAAAGGATTTCGATTTCCGTATCCTTGTTGACGACGCTCACGGTTTCGGTACAATGGGTAAACGCGGAGCCGGCACTCCAGAACACTTCGGTGTTGAGGACGGCATCGACGTACACTTCTCTACCTTCGCAAAATCAATGGCAGGTATCGGTGCATTCGTTGCGTCTGACAAAGAGATTGTTGACTACCTCCGCTACAACATGCGTTCTCAGATGTACGCGAAATCTCTTCCCATGCCCATGGTTAAAGGCGCCCTCAAACGTCTTGACATGATTCGCAAACACCCCGAGTTCAAGGAAAAACTCTGGGAAGTGACAAGAGCTCTTCAGAAAGGTTTCCGTGACAACGGTTTCAATATAGGTGTAACACAGTCTCCCGTTACTCCCGTCTATATGAAAGGCGGCGTGGAAGAGGCTACCAACCTTGTTGTTGACCTTCGTGAAAATCACGCACTCTTCTGCTCTGTCGTGACTTATCCCGTTATCCCGAAGGGCGAAATCATCCTCCGTATCATTCCGACGGCTCTTCACACTCTCGATGATGTCAAATACACCATCGACAGCTTTGTAAGCTGCCGCTCTAAACTCGATAGTGGAGCATATTGCAAACCCGTTCCCGATATGTCAGACAAATAGACCTGACAAAGACAATAAAAAACGGCTCAAAACCATGTTTTGAGCCGTTTTTTATTGTCTTTGTGTCCGATGTCTCTTTATTACGGACGACCAATGTCAATTTTGTCTGGTTGATAATTGTACTGCTGACGCACAATAATTCGATTGCGAGGCTGACAAGTGTACGGTAAGCGTATGATAATCTGATCACGACCCGATAAGTGTATGGCAGATGTACGATTATCAGTTTGCGAGACTGACGGGGGTACAGCAGACGTATGATAATCCGATTGAGAAATCGATGAATGTACAGCAGGTGTACGATTATCGGTTTGTGAAACTGATAATCGTACGGCAGGCGTACTATAACCCGCTTGCCAAACAGAGAGAGAAAATGAAATATAAAAAAGATGCGAAGATTAAGCAATCTTCGCATCTTTTCGATTTATTTCGTCATCCGAAAATCATCATACTTTTTTGTTGATGAATTTACGGGGTTTAACCATGTTTTCGGGAAGCAATATGTTGTCGAGCTCCTCTTTTGACATGAGACCTTTTTCGAGGACGAGGTCGTAAACACCTTTGTTGTGTTCGAGAGCGTCTTTTGCAAGTTCGGTAGAGACTTCATAACCGAGATAGGGGTTGAGTGCTGTAACCAAACCGATGCTGTGGTAAACGAGGTCGCGGCAACGTTCCTTGTTCGCGGTGATACCGACAACGCATTTGTCTCTGAGAGTGTTCATGCCGTTGATAAGCATCTCGATGTTTTCGAAGAGAGCCTGAACGATAATGGGCTCCATTGCGTTAAGCTCGAGCTGTGCAGCTTCTACCGCCATTGTAACCGTAAGGTCGTTACCGATAACTTTGAAAGCTATCTGAGATACAACTTCGGGAATCACGGGGTTTACCTTACCAGGCATGATTGTAGAACCGGGCTGCATCGGGGGCAGGTTGATTTCGTGGAAACCTGTACGGGGACCTGAAGAGAGCAGACGAAGGTCGTTGCTGATCTTTGAAAGTTTAACCGCAAGACGTTTCACGGCAGAAGAGTACATGATGAACGCACCTGTATCGTTGGTGGCTTCAATCATGTTGCCTGCCGCAACCATAGGCATGCCTGTGATTTCGCGGAGGTGTTTTATACATGTGGGAGTGTAGTCGGGGTCAGAGTTGATACCTGTACCGATTGCCGTTGCACCCATGTTCACTTCAAGGAACAGACGTACGTTGTTTTCAAGACGGTCAATCTCTTCCGCCAAAGTGGTAGCGTATGCTCCGAATTCCTGTCCGAGAGTCATGGGGACTGCGTCCTGCATCTGGGTACGACCCATTTTTATGACATCCGCGAACTCTTCGCCTTTTGCTCTGAAGGCGTCAACCAACCATTTGAGCGATTCGATAAGGTCGCGTGTACGGTTGAGAAGTGCCACGCGAACAGATGTCGGATATGCGTCGTTGGTTGACTGCGACATGTTCACATGGTTATTGGGGTGGCAGTATTTGTATTCGCCTTTTTTGTGTCCCATGAGCTCAAGGGCACGGTTTGCTATAACCTCGTTGGCGTTCATGTTGGTAGATGTACCGGCACCGCCCTGAACCATATCGACTACGAAATGTTCGTCGAGCTTACCTTCGCGTACCTCTTTGCAGGCAGCCACGATGGCGTCTCTGATTTCGGGTTTGAGAATACCCAGTTCGCAGTTGGCTTCAGCAGCAGCCTGTTTCACCATAGCCAGAGCTTTGACAAACACAGGATACATGTTGAGACGTACACGGCTGATGTGGAAGTTTTCAACCGCTCTCATGGTCTGAACACCGAAATAGTATTCAACGGGGATGCTTTTGTCGCCAAGAAGGTCGTGTTCCACTCTGACCTCTCCGGACAATTTCTGATTCGTTATTTCCATAACTAAAATTATGATATTAAAACTATTGTATCTCTTTTTGTCACGATTCGAACCACAGGAACCGTTAGCACACCACAAAGATAATACTTTTTTCTTGTGGTGGAATAAAATTTTAATAAATTAAATCTTATTCGAGAGAAAGTAATTATAAATTATAGTTAAAACGCTTCCTAAAAGCAATATCGACCGTCTGGACAAAAGGAAGAAAATAAAGAGTCCGATTACTCTGTGAGACCATGTCGGGCAAAAAAAATTAAAAATATTTTGATTTGTGGTGTCGGACATGGCCTGCATGTTGTTTTAATGCCGGGTTAAGACACATTGTACCTCCCCTTATTATATATAAGTATAAGCCCGTATTTTTACACTATACTGAAAGAGTAAAAGATGAAAAATTTGTAAAAAGACAAAAAATCCCTATATTTGTAAAACCTTCCCGTAAAAGGGGGAAACTTAAATGCTGACTAAAAGGCTTTGGATGCCTTGCTGTATGTTGCTGAGAATCAAACAAAACAACTATTCAGCAACGAAGACTGTAATGTGATGCGCGTTTGAGATTTCGACATTGTCGGAGTCTGAAACATCCTTGTGTCGAATATGACAGAAGGACAGTATCCGAAAACGGTTTTTTATGATAAGAAAAACGACATTGTTGTTATCGCTGCTCGCGATGATGTGGTCTTGCCACCGTTCGGAAGAGTTTGGCGATAACCTTGAATCGGGCTCTTACGGTGAAATTGCAGTTTCGTTTGCATCGGTAACCGAAAATCCCGAAGAACCGATAGATCCGTGGGGTACAATGCTCGGCGACTTCCGCCTGCTGATATACTCCGGCGACTCGCTCATTAAAAAATGGCACAAATATTCGGATCTGGTCGGAAACGGAATCGTCCGCGAGGGCACGCACAGAGTGGTCACTTTCTATGGTGACTCTCTGAAAGTAGGTTTTGCCAAACCCTATTATTATGGCGAAACCCCTGTCACCATTGTGCCGAATCAGGTAACTCCCGTAACGGTAACCGCAAAACTTCGCAATGTGGAGATAAGTGTGAATCCTAGTGACGGATTCAAATCGACATATCCCGATTACGAAGTGTTGCTTTACACCTCTGAAACACGCCTGTTCTTCGACAAGGACGAGACCCGTTCCGCTTTTGCTCCTCCCGCAGACATCCGTTTCAGAATCACTTTCACCAACACAAAGGGTGAGGAGAAGATATATATTCCTCCCACAATCACAGGTGTAAAACCGGGTGAACATATCAAATTGAACCTCAATACGGAAGGAAGCGAATTCTCTTTGAATATCACTAAAGACACTTCAACCGAAGACAAGGAGCTGATTTTTGAGATTCCTCTGTTCATGACGCCCAAACCTCAGCCTGAATATACTTCGAGCGGCTTTGTAGATAATGCGATTACCTTTACCGAAGGTTTCTCGCAGAACGGAAAGATCGGTATATATGCCCCCGGTGTTATCAGAGAGTGTATTCTCAAGGTAAACTCACAGACTCTTGCACAGAGAGGCTGGCCTGCTGAATTCGACCTGCTGATGCTGGATCAAGCGACCCGTCAGATTCTCGAGAGAGACTCGCTCAAATGGGACGACATGACCGACAACTATGCAGGAAATATCGACCTCGGTGCGACACTCGGTTTGCTGGGAGAGGGTGTGCATACCTTCTCGTTAAAGGTGACGGACGGTGTCGGACAGACAGTCGAGAGTCCCGTATATACCGCCAACACAAACGGAGCACAGTTCGAATGGTTGCCGCTCACCGGCGCCGCATGGGGTAAACATGTGGAGACAGGTGCCAAGATAACGGACGCCAATCCTGAAAAATTCAAGACTCAGATTTATGTGAACGGAGCCTGGAGCGATTTCGACATGATACGCGAACAGTATGGAGATACACTCTTTGTGAGCGTATGGGGACGCAATCCGCAGACTTCTTACAAGATACGAGGTAACTATAACGACACCCGATTCACGGAGGAGGTTACGCTTCCCACCGAGGCGATACCGCAGATGCCCAACTCTGACTTCGAGATATGGAGCGACTCTCTCTGTTATGAGAAGAAGGATTGGTTTGTCGGTGGTGCCAAGATTTATGAGATATTCCCGTTCGACCGCAATAACCGCAAGGAGAAGTTCTGGGATACCAGAAACGCGCTCACGACAGGTGACAGAAACAGCTATTCTACATATTATCGCCAATATTCAGGTACCCGCTCAATAAGCGGAAACAACGGTTTGGCGGCAGAGATAAGCACTGTCAACTGGGGCTCTGGCTCTACGTTCGTGGCAGGAGGAGGATACATAACGAAGAATCATACAGCGGGTATCCTCTTTACCGGAGAATATGACGCCTCTGCCAAGGTTGAGAAATATGGCAGGACATTCTCGTCAAGACCTCAGGGTATCAGATTCGACTATAAATATCAGCCTATGAGCGGAGAGAAATTCGATGCTTATGTGGTTGTGGAAAACAGAGACGGAGACGTGGTTACCGAACTCGGTCGCGGTCACATAGACCAGGAACTTGCAGGACAGACTGTCGGTTCGTTCACCAACACTACCGTCAAGATAAAATACAATGACAGAACCAAGAAAGCGACACATATAACCGTAGTGTTCCTCTCTTCAACGGCAGAGACTCCCGCTGTTGCGCAGGTTTGGGGCGAGGCAGGCGCCTTCAACGGTTATTATGACAGCAAATATATAGGCAGCGTGCTGACTGTCGATAATGTACAACTTGTTTATGATTATATAGAAGAGCCTTAGGCAGACGTTGCAGAATAGGCTTTTTAGAGATAAATGTTTTTGATTATGAAAAAGTTTTTCAGATACGCACTTATGATTTTTGCCGGAGCGGCTGTTGCGGCATCATCATCTTGTTCATCCGAATCGTCATCGACAGGTGGTGCATCGGAAGGTCTTGCCTTGCGAGTGGGTACCAACATGGATGATTTGGTTATCAAGACTTACAGTACCGATAACAGCAGCGACATTGTCGAAATGGCTGATGTGGATGAGTTTAAGGTTACTCTTATCGACAATGCCACACAGACCGTGAAGAAGGTGTGGGAACGTTATGCCGACATGCCCCCCGTTGCAGAGGTGGAGAAAGGTTCTTATACGCTTATAGTAGAGAGTCCTACACAGCAGTCGGCGGGATATGACACCCCCTATTTCAGAGGTGAGGACACACAGGTGGGTATCATATCGGGTCAGCTCAAAAAAGTCGATCTCGTATGTAAGCTCGCCAATGTGGCTACCTATGTCATATTCGATGAGAGCTTTACAAATCAGCTTAACGACTGCTCTTTGTCAATCGCCAAAGCCAATGCGTCTGCCGATCAGACAATGTTGGTGTTCACTCCCTCTGGTAGCGAGAGATATGGTTTCTTCTCTGTCGGTCCGCTCAAAGTGACTGCTAAAGGTTACAGCAAAGCGACGGGCAACCCTCTTTCTACAACATTGATGATAGACCAGACCAATGCCAACGAACTTCATCGTTTCACTGTAAAAGCAATAGAGAGCGGTGAGGCTGATTTGAACATTGTGGTGGACGGTAGTACCGTTGACGTGGATCATGACGTTGTAATCCCCGATGAGGGCGGTGACTTCGGTGACGGCAGTGATTTCGGTGACGGTGATGATCCCTGGGATGGTGGTGATACCGAACCGGGTGGTGCGCCTACCATAACGGGTCGTGGTTTCGACATCTCTTCTCCGTTGGTGATTAAAACGGCTGACGCCAACACCACCGATGTGATTGTTGATATGAAAGCGTCTGAAGGTGTCAAGAATCTCTTTGTCGAGATAGATTCACCCTATCTGACAGAAGAGATACTTGCAGGATTCGGCATACCCGTCAGCTTCGACCTTGCCAATCTTAACGACCCCACTCTCGAAGAGGCATTCATCTCGCTCGGACTCATAGAGAGCGCTGACATTACCGGTAAAACTTCTGTAAGCTTCTCGATAGGCGCGTTCATGTCGCTGCTCGACATAAACACACATAAATTCCACATCAGACTGGTCGATCAGAAAGATCAGGAGGCCTCAGCCACACTCACAATTGACAGAGTGGACTGATTATGGTTTAACCAATCGAAAGAGGAATGAAATTGTTTTTTGACATAAAAAGAGTTTCGTCTCTGCTGGCAATTACAATCTTGTCGGCAGCGGCGGTCTCTTGCACCGAGTCACCTGATAAGCTTTCGGGCGCTAAAGGTGTGCTTCGATTCGGTGATATAGCCTCTGATTTCTCGACTGTCGAGAGGACAAGCTATGCAGGCGATGGCGAGAGCTATCGTGTTGAGGTTGCCAAAAGCGACGACCCCTCCAATCCAGTATTGGTATTCGAGGATAGCAACAATATGCCTTCGTCTGTCGAGATAGAGGTGGGCAAATATGTGGTTACTGCATCGCAGGGCAACAGCGACGCCGCTTCATGGGAGCCTTACTACAAAGGAAGCGAAGCCGTTGAGGTGGTAATGGGCGACCCAGCGACAGCCAATGTGTTGTGTACATTGGCGGATGTAAAGGTTAGTGTCGTTTTCGACAGCAGCATAACCGATAATTTCAGCGAATATTCGGTCGATGTAACCAATAATCTTGATAACGGTTCCCTCACCTTTGCGAAGGACGAGACCCGTTCTGCATATTTCAGCGTGTCGGGGTCTCTGACATGGGTTCTTAAACTTGTCAATACACAGGGTCAGGCATATACTCTCAGAAAGACTTTAACGGATGTAAAGGCTCGTGAGCATTACATTCTTAAATTCAAGGTGTCGGAAGAGGGTGAATTGATTGACGGCGGTATCACAACAGATGTAACTCTCGATCCTTCCACTACGGACATAGAGCATGAGATAACCGTGACGCCGGGACGACTTCCGATGGGGCAGTTTTCGTCAACAGACCTTAATCTTTCAGGCTCCAATCAGATTGAGTTCGGTGAAGGAGGTGCCGCCAAGGTCAATGTAGAGGCGCCTGCCGGTATCGACCTGCTTTATATAACACATTATGACAAGAGCCTCACGGCGTTGGGCGTTCCCGAGTTCATAAACCTCACTACCGCATCTGCTGAAGAGCAGGCGGCAGTCAGAGCTTCATGCGTATCGTGGGATGGTATCGGAACCACGACAGGATATGTCGATTTCACCTCTCTGACATCAAAGATGAAATCGGGTGAACATCGCATCAGGATTATGATGCTCGACAACCACTCACAGCTTGTGGAACAGGATGTGATATTCAGCGTCCGTTCATCATCAGCCAATACCGAACTGTTGTCTGCGGAAGCCTTTGCAACATTCGTGTTGGCAGAGGGCAGATGGATTTCATCAATGCAGCCCGAAGGTCTCACATTCGAATACAGAAAAGAGAGTGAAGAGACATGGACCAAGGTTGCCGAGACAGATGTGGTTATTGACGGTCAGAACTTCTCTGCAAAAATAAAAGGTCTTACACCCGAGACAGCATACAAGATTCGCTCTACATCTGCCGATATAGAAGGTAACGAGATGAGTTTCAGAACAGAGACTGTGGCATTGATACCTAACCTCAATATGGACTCATGGAGCCAGGACGGCAAGACATGGAATCCGTGGGGCGGTGACGTGTCACAGTATTGGGACACCGGTAACTCAGGCGTGACCATTGTTTCGTCATCAAATACGGTTCCTGTCGATGAGCCTGAGTCTTATAAGGGACGAGGTGTCAAGATGACGTCCGTATGGGTAGGAGGTATCGCCAACACTTTTGCTGCGGGTAACTTGTTTACAGGATACTTCAAAACCAACATAAGCAATCCCAAGGCGAGCGTACATTTCGGTCGTCCGTTCACAGGTCGTCCTTCGGGTGTCAGATTCTACTATAAGTACACCTCGACAGCCATAAACAAAGGCGATTCTCATATAGGCGAAAAAGACCAGATGCACGTCTATGTAAGCCTTGAAAACTGGGACGGCGCGAGCGAAAGACCTTCAAGCCCCAAAGTAGTCGGCTACGGCGAGTTCGCCACGGATGTGGATTGCACTTCTTATACCGAAGCGGGCTTTAACATTACCTATACGCTGGAAAAAGACGGTTCGGGAAATACCATAAAACCGACTCACATCGTTATGGTAGCGACATCAAGTAAATATGGAGCCGACTTCATCGGTGCTGTGGGCAGCGTCCTTTACATCGACGAATTCGAATTCATATACGAATAACGCAAATCAAACCTATGAGACTAATAAAAGGCTTGACAGCCATACTAATGTTCTTGACGCCGGGGCTTTTGAACGCCTCGGTGTCGGGAGCGTCAGAGACAACGACGGTCATCCCTGAAAAAGCAGACAAAGACACGGTGTTCATTGCGGTTATGCCCGAATCGTTGGACAGCATAACCAAAGTAATGGAGCAGAGACTCGCGGAGATTGAGAAGAGAGTCTCTTCGCTCGACACGATTCGAGAGGCGGTCATATCGCCTGAGGATGTAGCGCAGGAGAAAAAAGAGAGACGTTACGCCGAACGTGAATCGCAGAGAGCCAACAACTGGATGAAAGGTAAAAGCCATCCGTTCGACCGAGGCATAGACCAAGTGGTGTTCGTACCCAAAGGACAATGGATTGTGGGCGGTAACCTCTCGTTTCAGGATTACACCGAGGGTAACTACAAGTTTCTCATAGCAGACCAGATAGACCTTCAGGCATACATGATGAAGGTGAGCCCGTTCATCGGCTATTTCATCGCCGATAACACAGCGATAGGTGCGAGGTTCGTATATTCACGTACATCGGTGGATTTGGGTAATGTCACGCTGAAGATAAACGATGACCTTTCATTTGCCTTGAGTGAAGTGACTTATCTTCAGCATCAGTATGACATATCGCTTTTTTTGCGTAACTACATAAATCTCGGTAATCAGCGCCGCATAGGTCTGTTTAACGAGACGCGCCTTACCTATGGAGGCGGTCAGGGTAAGATGGTCAACAGCTCGAAAGAGGATGTGACAGGTACTTACCAGCAGATACAGAGCTATCAGCTCGGGTTGGCTCCGGGTATAGTGGCGTTCATTACCGATAACGTCGGAGTGGAGGTCTCTGTCGGAGTGCTCGGTCTGAAGTACAGCACGATAAAACAGACAACCAATCAGGTTGAAACGGGTAAACACGCGCATACTTCAGCAAACTTCAAAATCAACCTCTTTTCGATAAATCTCGGCATGGCATTTTACATAAACTCCATGCGAGGTCTCAACCCAGTGAACTACAAACTGTTCAAATCGACACGTAAGGCTACGGAGGACGATTTTGAAAAAGCCATCAAAACAAAACTCGACGAGGATGAAAGCATTTAAAAAGATATATTTACCATTGGTGATGTTGTTCGGCTCCATCCTCACAGGGTGTATAGAGAATGACATCCCTTATCCCAACCGTCAGCCCATATTCAAAAGCTTCGAGGTTGCGGGACAGCTCGAACCGAGCGAGATTGACAATACCGCGAGAACGATAAAATTCACACTCGGCGGTGAGTACGACATAAAAAACGTCAAGGTCATATATTACGATTTCAGCGACTCTACGGAGATGATTCCCGCGATGCCCGAATATATCGACCTTTCGTCTCCCTATAAGTTCACTCTTCGCACATGGCAGGATTATGAATGGACGATAGATGCCAAATGGGATGTCGATTATATTGTCAATGTGGAGAATCAGATTGGTGATGCGGCTGTCGATACCATCAACAAAGTTATCATCGTTACGGTAGCCAAGTCTCAGATATTGACATCGGTACAGATAGACAAGATGATTATCGGTCCCGAGTCTGCCGTTATCACACCTGACCCGTTGAGTCAGAAGTTTGACCTTTCGGGTTCGGGCACCACTTTTGAGGTTGAGTGTTTCGGACGTAAGGAGACATGGCGTCTTGCCGCTCTTAACGCCGATTTCTCCGTTAAAGGAGAATCGCTGCAATCATGGACCAAGGTCGCCAAGGGTACCGCGAGCATACCTGTCAATTCGACTCTTGCCATGGGTTACCAGTACAGACGTGAGACCGACACCGAGTGGACAAAGACCAATGAGAACAATGTTACGGTTGACGGCGGTACGATGACAGCCTTAATGACGGATCTCGAGCCCGGAACCACATATATTTGCCGCCCCTATCTCGGTGACGAGACCGGAAAGGAAGAGAGTTTCACGACCGACAATATTGTTGAGGTTCCCAATATGAGTTTCGAGGAGTGGCACAATGTTCCCAAAGGTAAAAATGATTGCTGGTTTCCGTACGCACAGGGCGGAACACCTTATTGGATAACGGGTAATGACGGTATTGCCACGATGACAAGCGCCGCAACCTATCCTGTTGACGATCTTGTGAAGGAGGGAACTTATGCAGCCTGCATGGAAACTAAAAAGGTGGCTATTGTAGGGCTTGGTGCAGGTAACTTGTTTACGGGTGATTTCGAGACCAACATGCAATCGCCGAGTGACAGCCCCAAGTTCGGACGACCGTTTACCGGACGACCGTCAAAATTGACAGGATGGTATGTTTATCAGCCCAAGGTGATAGATGTGTCAAGCAACAAGTATCCCGAAGACGTTTCGCATCTGGGTCAGACAGACAAGTGCCATGTTTATGTCTACCTTGAAAACTGGCGAGGCGCCACATTACGTCCAAAAAATGAGGCTGACAGAGATATTATCGCTTACGGTGAATTCTCGACAAGCGAGACAAACAGTACATACGCACAGTTTGAGATAAACCTCGAATATCGCACAACGACAATAAAACCGACTCACATTGTGTTAGTAGCCACATCCAGCATATATGGGGAACGTTACTGCGGTGCTGTGGGTTCAAAATTATGGCTTGACGCCCTCCAATTCGACTACTCGTCATTGCCTATTGTTAAAGAATAATTTAATTCACATATAAACGCAGAGGTAGCTTTATTTTAGAGCTACCTCTGTTGTTATAATGTGTTATAGGTTATTGTCAAGATTATCAGTATATTTAAAATTGCTGTATCTTATATTTTCATTTCTTTCAATATTTTGACAAGTTGATTAGCGTACCCCGTCGCCTTTTCTCTCATTAAAAGCGATTTATTTATAGTGTGCGTTAGGGTTGTGAAGTCATTAGACGACAGTTGACAGGCTATACACGATTCGGTGCTGACTTCGTGGAAGATAATGAGCCAAATGAATGTGACATGGTCAAAAGGGGCTGTGCCCCCTCGTTTTGTCTTACTTTGTCGAGTGACAAAGTAAGCCCCGCGGGAGCGCCCTCGGAGAGCTTATTGGCTGACCCCGAACTGAATGTGATATTCGTTCCGTCAGCTAAATATCTGTACGGAAGATAGACAAATCTCAACTATTCATAAATTATAAGGGATATATAAAGCTCTATATGACTTTATATATCCCTTATAATTTATGAATAGTTGAGATTTGTCTATCTTCCGTACAGATATTTAGCCGACGGAACGAATATCACATTCAGTTCGGGGTCAGCCATGTCGGGATCTAACGGATACATGGGTCTTATGATGTTTTTATAAGGCAGTTTCTGGAAATCCTGGTCAACGCTGCCGCGTGTGAAGGCCATTACCCAGTCTTTCTGCATGTTGTACCACTGGTTAACCAGGTAACCCTGCTTAACCATTACTATATCCATTTTACTCGGGTCGATGCCTGTGTCTTTTAAATTGGGCGTGGGAGAAGATGTGCCGACAACCACATATACACTACCTGTTTTTATTATTGCGATGTTGTTGCGTCTTCTGGAACCCTGTTTGCCTGCCTGTTGTTCATCTTCAGCAGGACTTACATATACGACCTCACCTGACAAGAGAATGGGACCCTGATGTGCACTGTCGGTCATGGCGCCGACATAGGCTTCAGCATGTCCGCCGACACCTACTTTTCTTGCCTGTTCAACCATCTCGTCGCCGGGAATAGAGCAGTAAAGAAGGCTTTTGCCTTTGGGTGACTGCAACTCGGGACGCTGCAATACACGGGCAAGTGTCCATGTAACTTCGCCTGAACCGCCACCACCGGGGTTATCACCCATGTCGCTTATGAAGAACGGCTTTTTCTTGCTTGCGATGGCCAAATCGAGACATTTGTCGAGAGAATATCCGGGTGCTTCGAGTGTGAACTGTTTGCGTACATCCCAGAATTTCTGTGCGAGCTTTTTGGCTCCTGCACCAACCTGCTCCTTGTCGTCGCCAACAACCATGACTACGGCAGAGTTACGCTGATTGTCACCCCATACATAACCAATCCAGATGCCTACATCCGTTACGCCTGGTTGTGACTCAACTTCGGGAATCATTGCATAAAGCGATTTGGCAGGTTCCGCACGTGTGCTCGTCCACTCTCCTGAAAGCAGTATGGGCACTGCTACCCATGCTTTGTATGCGGGACGGCCTTTCCCTGATTCGAGACGCTCCAGCATGTTGGCAACACCACGACGGTTGGATTCTCTCATGTCATCGTGAGGAGCCTTGCGGAAAGTGGTTATCAAGTCTGTGTAAAGAGCCACTTTCAAAGAGGCATTACCGTGAAGGTCTGTTGTGGTGGTGACCAGGACATCATTTCCGATGACGCCTCTCACCTTCTCCATAAAGTCGCCTTCGGGGTCATCTACGCCTTCAACGCTACATGCGCCGTGGTTATAGAACCAGAAAGCATCGTAAGGCATGTTCGCCTTGATAAGCTCGAGTGTCTTTTCTACAAAAGCGTCATACGACTCTTTTGTTATTGGTCCGCGACCGTTGCCGACACCTCTTAATGTGGGTATCCATTCGGCTGCCTGTCCCATGACAGAATCGGGATTCAGATAGTCGGGCATGGATATGGGTACTCCGATTAATTCCTGCTTGTTAGGCATGAAAACGCTGTTCTCGACATAGATGCCCGCAATACCGATGCGCGGCTTCTTCTGCTGTGCCGCCACTTCGTTACCGACAGATGCCATGAACAGACCGAGAGTCAATAATAGAAAAATCTTTTTCATATTTTACTCCTTTGTCGTGTTTGAATTTGTAATTTTTTAGCACATAAATATAATTGATTTTTATCAAACAATGAAATATTGGCAAAAATTATTTGATTAAATAGTGTTTTGCGTTTTGTTTGTTTTGTGTTGTTATTATGGTGATATATGGTGTTTTATACGTTTTTTATATGTATGTCAGATTGTTTTTTGAGGGGAATATCGAAAATGCTAAATTCGCGTTTCATTATATATATGATTTATGAAAAAGATTTTATTGTTTGCTTGCGCATGTTTTTATTGCGTCATGTCGTTCGGGCAGATTAAAACAGATGATATAAAAAATTTAATCAAAGGGAAAGAGGCGGTTGTCGGTATGGCTGTCATTTATGACGATAAATGTTTTACCGTCCGAAACAGAAATGATTATCCGCTGATGAGCCTGTTCAAACTACACGTATCTGTGGCGGCTTTGAATAAGATGGAACGGGAGAATATCTCGTTGGATAGCCTTACGTACATAGAACCGACACAGATGGATGAAGATACATATAGCCCTTTGAGAGACAAATATCCGAACCAACGGATACGTATTTCTTATCGAGACATTATCGGATATACAATGTCACAAAGTGACAATAACACATGTGACTGGCTGATAAATTTCGTGGGAGGAATACAGCAGGTCGAGGCATATATAAAATCGTTGGGTATAAAGGGTGTAAAACTCAATGAAACGGAAAGGAGTATGCACGAAGATATTTTTAACAGCTATAACAACCGTGCCACCCCTTTGTCCGTAACACAATTATTACAAGCGGTAGAGGCAGGTAATATATTAACAGCGGAAAATACTGCTTTTTTGAGACAAACAATGCTCGACTGCTCGACAGGAACAGACAAATTGATTGCAGGATTACCCGTGAATGTCAGATTCGGACATAAAACAGGCCACTCCGACCGTAAACCAGACGGAACGCAGATTGCCACCACTGATGCAGGTGTCATATACCTGCCAAATGGTAAAAAATGTTTCATCGCCGTATTAATAAAGGATTCAAAAGAATCCGATGAAGAAAACGCCCGTATAATGTCATCGATAGCGCGTGTCGTTTATGACAATATTATTTCGCGAAACGATAGCTTATAACATTAAAATGTCTGTTTTTGGTAAAAAAACAATAATATATTATCTTTGTCGTTAGTAAATGACATCGGGGCTGATCGGTTTTGACAGCGGGCAGGGTCTTGATGTAAGCATGCAGAGCATTGTGTGGGCGCTCTTTAATATGAACACTCAAAAATTAATTGGCAATAACAGCTACAGACTCGCTGCGTAGTTTTACAGAGTAAAACACCTTAATCGGGAGACTCAAGGATAGTTTTCCGACGAGTACTCTGCCGAAGGCTCCGCCTTACAGCAGTCGGTTTATAGAGTATCATCAAGAAAGGCTGGTCGTGGCGATGTCTCTAAGTCATGACGAGATTTTTAGAGACTAAGGCGTCGGGTGGTACGTTCTTAACCTTACCCTTCGCTCGAAAATCCAATAAGAACTAAGCATGTAGAAAGCTTCCGGGTTCCCCGTTTGGACGAGAGTTCGATTCTCTCCGGCTCCACAAAAAAGATAAAGGCGTTATTCAGTTATTGAATAACGCCTTTATCTTTTTTGTGGAATCGGAGAGAATCGAACTCTCGTCCAAACGGGAATTCTCTCCGAGGGCGCTCCCGCGGGGCACTCCGTGGGGTCTGCCGACAGCGTTACTTTGTCCCTCGACAAAGTAACCAAAACGAGGGGGCACAGCCCCTTCTGACCATGTCACATTCAGTTGGCTCATTACCTTTTCGGAAGTCGGCATCTAATCGTGTATAGCCTAAAGGATATAAGTGTGAAGATGACGCTTAAAGCATCAGCTGCATGTGGCATACATCATGCCACGACGCATTTTTATATCCAACCTCTTTGAAATAAGCAACTCTCTCAAAACCAAACTTCTCGTGTAACCTCACACTCGCATCGTTTGGCATGGTTATACACGATACGAGCGTATGAAGATTGTGAGTTCGTGCATGATCGATTATCTTTTCCATCAACGCCGTCCCAATACCGTGCCTGTCAAATCCGGGTGCTACATATATCGTAAGTTCTGCCGTGTATTTAAAGGCCTCACGCCAGTTCCAGCTGTGAAGCCATACAAAGCCAACAACACGCTGTCCTGCATCCTTGCATACAAAACATACATGACCTTCGGCATCAATTTGGGATAAGCGCTCTTTCATCTCTCCTGCCGTGAGCGGCATCGTCTCGAAACTTACTGCCGTCTCTGTAATAAAATGATTGTATATGCTTCTTATCCCTTCTATGTCTTCTTGCGAATATGCGTTTATTTTGTACCCCATTTTAAAAAATGTTATCCACAAAAATATAAAATTGTACTGACAAAATTTTCTGTAAATTTATCGTAAGATAAAACCCCAAAATTAAGACTTCAAACAGTTTCGGATAATATAATTAAGCCTATTTATTGGGGTATTTGTTTTTTATTCTTTTTTCATTATCTTTGTCAATGTCTATTAGTAAGAAAGAGAGACGTTTACGAGCCGTTTTTTACTATTTTTGATGATTCTATCGACCCCAACAAGGTCGATTTTTTCGTTTTTAGACCATTTTTGCGAAAATTATACTTTCAGATTGTAAGCAAATGCATTTTTCTTGAAATTTTTTTCGTTAAAATTTATTAATCGGGAATACTTCGCAGTCTCCTCGTTTTTTCGAGAGAGCAAAGGAGCGAAGATTTGCGCCATTTTACTCCGCCCACACGTTTTCATCATCGACAGCATCACTTTTTGTAATGAAATGAACGTTAAAGACTCATTCTTTGAGATTGTCGAAAGTGTGGATATCACCGATTCAAGTTCATGGTAAACAGTCGAT
>CASDZP010000018.1 GCA_949285535.1 uncultured Alistipes sp. | reverse complement strand
GTCTCTGTTGTGCAGGAAGACCCTTTCGCCGTTCGGTTTCTTATATTTTATGTATTCGACGTTATCGACTCTCAAATAGCCGACGCCGATTGCAAACTCAACGTTGAAGAATCTCGTCACGGGGAGCGCATAACCGTAGAGAATACCACCACCGTAAGCGTAACCCTGGTCACCTGTACCGTGAACATCCTGCGAAGTGGTACGGAAGTTATATTTACCCCATCCGCCGTTCACTCCGACGAAATGACCCTTGCTCGTGTCGTCAATCCAGTAACGATACTCACCCGTAGCCATCAATATGGCGTACTTCCAGTCTTTTGTAGCGTTATTTATCTTCCAGTTACCGTAACCTGCCTCTACCGCAAACGAATGTTTGTCCGCGAAATAGACCTCAGCCGTAAGGTTGGGTGTCAACGCCGCCCAATAGAGAAGGTTGGTTTTCAGTGAGAATGTAGGTCTGTAAGGAATGATTTTCTTCGGCTCTTTGACCTCTTTAACCACAGGTTTGTTTACGTAGCTGCTGTAAGCGACCGTGTCACCAGGAAGTTCCACAACCGTATGAACGGTGTCGGCAATCTGATGAAGGACCGTTTCGTCTATACGGAAGTCAATCCTCCAATAAACACGTCTCAAACGGGGATAAAGATTGTTGAGCATATAACGATATGTCTTGCCGTCGTCTATCTTGACGAGTTCCGCATCGCGGGCATCGACATCGCTAAAGAAGTCTATGACATTGTAAACCTGAATCTTCTTGTCTTCAGTAAGATAACCATCCTCTTCAACAAGCTTTCTGAGACCGTCCCAGTCTTCGGGAATAGAACTGATTTCAAATTGCGTCTTATCCGTAAAATAGCTGCTGTACGCGTTTTTCATGAAGTCAATCATTGCCTGCGCGCGTTCAACAGAAAGACGCTCGTTTATCGAATAACCACCGTCAGGCGAACCATAACCCGTGATTATCACACGTGTTATCTCAACAGCTTCCTGCTGCTTGATAAGATCAAGATTACCTCTGATTTTTCCCAACTCCTCCGCGTTGTTGCCGAACGCAACGTCTATCACGGATTTGCCAACGGGGAACTGAATGAAAGCGGTACCCTCTCTGTAATAGGAATTGACACTCGTCGAGTCCCTCAGCACCACGTCTTCTATCACCTCGGTCCTTGTCCTGCGATACTCCTGCGCAAACAAACCTTCAGTAAGCCCCGCTACCGTCAGAAAAAGAACAGACAGAAATATTTTCTTAACTCCTACAAGCATTCTCAGTGCCTTATTTTACTCAGGGAATCAAGTCTTCGGTCGGTGTTTGGGAAGGTATTATTCGGATGTACGAAAAACATCCCTGCAAAAGGAAATTTTCAAAAACGGAAGATACCCTCTTTTATATACTCCTACTCTAATTGACTATACCCTTTAAATTATAAACTTTTAAATAATCCCGTCTCGCAACGAGGTTATAAATTAACTTTCTCCTAATTATCATCCCCCTCTCGGAAGAATGATACGCAAAGATAACTCTTTTGTCATGAAAAAGCAAGTTTTTACGGCAAAAAAAATTATAATACTACTCTATCTTACTGTTTGACAATGGATTTATTTTAGAAAAACACCCCGTTTTTTTGTATAAAACATAACAAAAACAGCCCTGTAACATGCTATAAACCCCAATTATCCCCAAAAACATCCCTCTTTGCACCGATATAAAATAAGGATAGAGAGAACAGACAAAAAAACAGAGACTTTAAACCACAATCCCGTTTTTAAAAGGACAAAATGTTGTTCTGTCGGAATATTTGGTTATCTTTGCGACAAATTAAACAAACTTAAAAATGATTTCAAGGAGACTTCTTCGAATATTGGCCGTAAAGGCTCTCTATCAGTACGAAATAGACGGAGACACACCAGCCGCGGCTCAAAGGACTCTCACGTTCAGCATAAACAAATCATACGAACTGTACCTGCAAATGTTGCAGCTGTTCGTCGATGTCGCCGACGAGGTGAAAGTCATCCTGAATCAGAGAAAAAACAAACTCAAACCATCTCCCGCCGACCTCAACCCGTCGATGAGAGTGCCCGAAAACAGAGTGGCGGCACAACTCAAAGCCAGCGAGACATTCGCAAACCTTAAGGAGAAAAACGCAATATCGTGGAGCGACCATTCCGAAGTAATCAGAAAAATGGCCCTCACGCTGCTCGAAACAGACTATTACGCAAAATACATAGAATCGGAAGACAATTACGAAAACGATAAAAACTTCGTAATTGAGTTCTACTCCAACGCAATAGAGGACTTCGCAATGATTCACGAAGCCCTCGAAGAGATGTCTCCCTATTGGAGCGACACGGTGGAATATTTCACATCGTTCACGATAAAGACAATACGAGGATTCAAAGAGTCAATGTGCTCACAAGGAGGTCAGGACCTGCCGATAATGCCGCCCGTAAAGGACAAATCAGACTCCGAATTCGTAAAAAAACTGCTCGAAGCGGCTCTCAAAAACAAAGAGAGATACATGGGATATGTCGAAGAGGTGACCCAAAACTGGGACCCACAGCGAATAGCTCTCATGGATAAGGTGATAATAATGCTCGGTATTGCCGAAATGGAAACCTTCGACTCGATACCCGTAAAGGTAACCCTCGACGAGTATATCGAAATAGCAAAATATTACAGCACCAAGAGCAGCAACACTTACGTAAACGGAATGCTCGACAAAATAGCATCGATGCTCAGACGTGAAAATGTAATCAGCAAAGAATAATAAAAAACCATATATTTGCGTTTGTCGGTTATGAGAAAATATATCATGATAATGATGGCTGCCGCCCTGCTCGCCTGCGAGGGTAACTCCGTAAAAGAGTCTCCTGCCGCCGAGACAGCCGACACACAGGCTCTCAAAACCGAAGCAAAAAACGTGAGAGTGTTCGAGCTGACCCCAGCCAAAGACTCTATCATCCCCCCGACAATAGGTAAAATAGAACTCGGAAGCATGAAGGCGGGTGAGGTGCTAAGAGCCGATTTCTCGCTGCGAAACAAGTGCGGAAAACCAATCGTGATTCTCGACATAAACGGCTCGTGCGGATGCGTAGGCCTCGATACAGACCTCAGACCGTTCACCGACGGGGAAGAGAAAAAAGTTAAAATGTCGTATGACTCCGCAGGTAAATCAGGACGACAGCTCGCCCTGATTTCCGTGAAAACTTCCGCAGGTGAATACAGAATAGAAGTGGAAGGAAACGTAAAGTAAAATACAAACCAAAAATTACATAATCCTATGATTTTTACTATTTTAATGGGCTCACCCGCCGCAGGCGGAAACGCAAGCAACGGCGGCGACATGACATCATTCCTCATCATGATGGTCCTCATATTCCTCGTGATGTACTTCATGATGATACGCCCCCAGCAGAAACGTCAGAAAGAACTCAACAAATTCAGAGAAAACCTTACCGACGGTACTAAAGTGGTTACCGCCGGCGGTATATACGGAACCGTGAGAAAAGTTGACGGCAACATCGTCGTCCTCGAAGTGGCAAAAGGTTTCGAGATAAAAGTAGATCGCTCTATGATCATGAGAGACAGCTCTGACAATATCGTAAAATAACGAAACTAATAAACCTTTACACTCCTCCAGACGAAACATCGTTTGGAGGAGTGTTGCTTTGTGACAAAACTATTTCGGAAAGTTGCACTTTGACGCTTTTTTAGTACTTTTATAGGTCGGCGGACAAATGAAAATCCGCTCCAAAAAATGTCGAAACATAACATTATCCGCGTGAAAAACAAAATATTATCGTTCGTAAAAGACCCGCTGCTACTCGTTTTTATCGGAATAGCTACGATAATGTGGTATCTGAACCACCTCAACGCTACATACATGAACGATGTCAACATCCCTGTCACCGTGAGAGGCGTGGAAGGTGTGAACAACGGTAACTCCGCCGGCTCGGTAAACGTCGTGTGCCAGGTGAGGGGAAACGGATATACTCTACTGCTGATGAGCCTGATACCGCAATACGCCGCGGTCGAAGTATCCGCTTCAGACCTGACCGTTACAAAAGACCCCGTCGATTCGTCCTTTTACAACATAAACATACGGTCGCTCGAAAGAGCAATCTCCGCACAAATAAAAAACGTGGAGCTTATCGGCGTGCTTAACAACGAAATAAGAATAAAGGGCGACAGATACGCGGAAAAAATAGTCCCCGTCGTGCTTGACATTGTCCACGACAGAAGCGGTCAGTACATGAAAACAATGCCTTCAGTGATTGAACCGGCAAACATATTGATAAAAGGTCCAATAAGGATTATAAACGACATCAAAAACATCGAGACAGAACCAATAAACGTTACTAGCGAACAGAAAGAGTATGTCGGACTGGTACAACTCGAAATACCCGAAGGGGTCGAAAGCTCTGTATCGGAAGTCAAGTATAACCTCGAATACGATATATTCACAGAAAGAAGAGTGACGCAAAAAGTCGAGGTGAGAGGCGAAAAAGGTAAGTTTATAGTGCTACCGTCATCAGTGTCGGTAAAATTCAACGTCCCAGTATCAAAAATGAAAGAGGACAGAAAACTGACAACTTATATCGATTACGGTAACGACCCAAAAACAAACAGCGGATATATCGGCGAAAACAGATATCTCGTCAAAATAGACGGAGACCTGAGCGGATCAGAAGATATCGAAATAACACCCAGATATGTGACCGTAATCAAAGAGGAAAGCGGAAAATGAAAACAAAAACAGCCGTTATCGGCGGTATCGGTTGCGGTAAAAGCACCGTGTGCATGGCACTCAAAATAATGGGATTCCCCGTGTATGACTGTGACAAAAACGCAAAAAAAATAACCGAAAACAACCGTGACACCATCGAGAAAATAAAAAAACTTTTCGGTGACGATATATATGTCAACGGCTCACTCGACAGAAAAAAAGTGGCTGCCGTCGTATTCTCCGACCATAAAAAACTCGAAGAACTTAACAAGATAGTGCATCCTGCCGTGATTGAGGATTTCGAAAAATGGACGCAGAAACAAAAATCAGATACGGTATTCGTCGAAACAGCAATACTCTTCGAAAGCGGAATGGACAAGGTCGTCGATAAAATAATGGCGGTGTGCGCTCCCGAAAAAATGAGAATAGAGAGAGTCATCGCCCGCGACAAGGTATCCGAAGAACAGGCGCTTAAAAGAATCGCCGCACAGATGAGCCAGCAAAAAATAACAGATGCGGCGGACTATGTGGTGACAGCCGATGAGACCGAGCCCGTAATTCCTCAACTGTACAAGATAATTGAGGAACTGACAAAAAACGAATCCGCCCCCAAAACAACCGACTAAACAGCCGCCAACATACCGACAAGGCTCAACAGACAAATCCGCGAGCGAATAATATTATTCGAAAAATGTATTATCTTTGTGGTCATGAAATTGAAAACCGTCGATAAGTTCATGCTGAAAAGCTACCTCGGCCCGATGTTCGTGTCGTTCTTTATCGTCATGTTCATCCTGCTGATGAATGTCCTGTGGCGTTATATCGACGAGCTGGTGGGTAAAGGTCTGCCCATGAGCGTCATTATTGAACTGCTTTTCTATACCACTTCAACTCTTATCCCCCTCGGTCTGCCGCTGGCTACACTGTTCGCTGCAATCATGACAATGGGTAACCTCGGCGAAAACTATGAGCTGCTTGCGCTTAAGGCGGCAGGCATATCGCTCCCGAGAATAATGGCACCAATAATCGTAGTGGCAGGGGCGATATCAATAGCCAGCTTCTTCGTGATGAACAACTTTGTGCCCTATTCGTATCAGAAAATGGGTAACCTGCTGTTCGACATAAGACAACAAAGACAGGAGATTGAATTTCAGGACGGAGTATTCTTTAACGGGATTCCTCAGATTAGTATCCGTGTGGGTGAGCAAAACAAAAAGACAAAACTGCTCACCGACGTGCTTATATACGACAACAGAAAAGGAAACACCGTAACAACAATAGTGGCAGACTCTGGGTACATAAGTCTGTCTAAAGACAAAAACTTCCTGAAAGTAAGGCTGTTCAACGGACAAAGCTATGAAGAAAACAGAAACTACGAGTGGTACGAGAAACCGAAACTCAGACACTATGAGTTCGCCTATCAGGAGATGGTGATGCCGCTTGAGGGATTCAGCTTCAAACGTAGCGACGGCTCCGTATTCGGTGACGATTCGGGCGCAAAAAACATTCGTGAACTCGACAAGGACATCGACTCGCTGCAACTGGTGGCAGACAAGAAAATAAACGATATGGTGAAACTTATATTCACCAACCATATCGTAAGAAGTGATACGACGGAGTATTACATGAAAGACAGTACGGAACTGGCGGCACAGAAAAGTTTCCCGTTCGAGATTAAAGGCGCCTTCGACACAATCTCGATTGATAAGAAAAACAGTATAATGAGCTCCGCCACGTCGAGACTGAACGACCTGAAGTTCTTTGTCACATCGGAACACGACAACGTACGTTCAACGACCGTCAAGCTATACCGAAGCCTCTCAGACTGGCATAAAAAGCTGGCGTTGCCCGTATCCATACTGATATTCTTCCTTATCGGCGCACCTCTGGGTGCCATAATCCGAAAAGGCGGTCTCGGAACACCCGTGGTCATCTCGGTGCTGTTCTTCGTTATATATTATGTCATAACCATAACGGGAGAGAGTATGGTGAGCGAGGGCGCATGGCCTCCTACGATAGGTATATGGCTCTCTTCAATCATCCTGTTCCCGATAGCGATATTCTTGACATACAAATCGACAACCGACTCTCAGCTGCTCGACAGCGACTCTTACGTCGCCAAAATAAAGAAGCTGAAAGCGTGGTTTAAGGATATGGTCGCAAAGGCGGGACTAAAGAAAAAAGAAAAAAAAGAGAATAAAAAACATAAAGGAGATAATAAAAACGATGGAACCGATAAAAAGAGCTCTCAACACGATAGATGAGGCTATCGAAGATATAAAAGCTGGTAAAATCGTCATTGTGGTCGATGATGAGGACCGTGAAAACGAAGGTGATTTCATTGCGGCGGCAGAAAAGGTTACCACCGAGATGGTAAACTTCATGGCGCAGTATGGACGAGGCCTTATCTGCGCGCCTCTTACAAGAGAGCGTTGCCAGAGTCTGAAACTCGACCTTATGGTCGGTGAGAACACCTCTCTGCACTCTACACCTTTCACCATATCGGTCGATTTGCTCACACAGGGATGCACCACGGGTATCTCTGCGGCGGACAGAGCAAAGACTCTGCGTGCGCTTGTCAACCCCGAAACAAAACCCGAGGAGCTCGGACGCCCCGGACACATATTCCCGCTTATGGCGCAGGACAAAGGTGTGCTCAGACGTCCCGGACACACGGAGGCTGTCGTTGACCTTACCAAAATGGCAGGTCTTCAACCCGGTGGTGTGCTTGTCGAGATAATGAACCCCGACGGTACCATGGCACGTCTTCCGCAGCTTATGGAAGTGGCTGAAAAATGGAATCTTAAAATCATATCAATCGCCGACCTCATAAGATACCGCCTCAAAAACGAGACACTCGTAAGAAAGGGTGTGGAGGCATTGTTACCGACCGAACACGGTAATTTCAAGGCGATACCGTTCCTTCAGGTAAACGGCGACATCGAACACATCGCTCTTGTCAAGGGCGAATGGAAAGAAGACGAGCCTGTTCTTGTCAGGATGCACTCTTCTTGTCTCACGGGCGACGTTTTCGGCTCTTGCCGATGCGACTGCGGAGCACAGCTCCACAAATCAATGGAGATGATAGAGAAAGAGGGTCGCGGCGTTATCGTCTATCTCAGCCAGGAGGGTCGAGGCATCGGTCTGATGAACAAGATGCACGCCTACAAACTTCAGGAAGAGGGACTTGACACGGTAGAGGCCAACGTAAAACTCGGATTCGCTCCGGACGAGAGGGATTACGGCGTTGGTGCCACCATTTTGCGTGAACTCGGTGTGAAAAACATACGACTTCTCACCAATAATCCACAGAAAAGAGCCGCTCTCGAAGGCTATGGTCTGAAGATTGTAGAGAACATACCCATTGTGATAGAGCCCAACAGCTATAACAGGCACTATCTCGAAACCAAAGAAAGAGTCATGGGTCACAAACTCGGACTGACAGACAAGAAATAAGGCGTAACACACAAAAACACGATTCGAATTGCTGAACGTTACACTCCTGCTATCGCCCGAAGAGGCATCTTCGGAATCAAAGATACTTGAAGCTGCCGCAAAAACGGCTGGCGTACCTGTTGACCGTGTCGCTTTCATGCGTATCGCGCGTCGCTCAATCGACGCCAGAAGGGGACGTGTGCGCTTCAATATCGGAGCCGAGCTGTATATAGACGGCGAAGAGCCGCCTGCATCGGTGCAACTCGAATGGGGTGACGTAAGCACAAAAAGAGCCGTCGTCATTGTCGGCGCTGGTCCAGCAGGACTGTTTGCCGCTTTGAGGCTTATCGAATTAGGTTTCAGACCCATAGTGGTGGAACGCGGAAAAGAGGTTTCAGCACGAAAAAAAGATGTGGCGGCGCTGAACCGTAACATAAGGCTCGACACCGAATCGAACTACTGCTTCGGTGAGGGTGGAGCGGGAACATTCTCTGACGGAAAACTGTTCACCCGCTCGAAAAAGAGAGGCGATTACAGGCGTGCGCTCGAAATACTGCATCATCACGGGGCATCGGACGAAATTCTGTTCGATGCCCATCCTCATATAGGTACAGACCGTCTGCCACGTGTCATCGCCGCCATGCGGGATACGATAAAGGCGTCGGGAGGTTCTTTTATCACGCAAAAGAAGGTTACTTCTTTATGTAAAGACGCCCAAGGTCGTGTGAGAGGCGTCATGACGGCGGACGGAGAGAAAATCGAGGGTCTTGCTGTTATTTTGGCAACGGGACATTCGGCGAGAGACATATACACGATGCTCGCCGAGGGCGGATACACCCTCGAAGCAAAGCCGTTCGCCATGGGAGTGAGGATAGAGCATCCGCAGGAGCTGATAGACCGAATACAATATAAGATGCCTTCGCGCGGCGACTATCTGCCCGCAGCGTCATACTCTCTCGTTGCGCAGGCGGGAGGCAGAGGCGTCTATTCTTTCTGCATGTGTCCGGGCGGATTTATAGTGCCCGCCGCTACAGATGAACGACAGAGCGTGGTGAACGGTATGTCGCCGTCAGGACGCAACTCAAGATTCGCCAATTCAGGTATAGTTACCGAGATAAGACTCGACGACACATTGCCGTTGGCGGAGAAATACGGTGTGCTTGCAGGACTCGAATATCAGCGTCGTTTCGAAGAGGCGGCTTTCAATGCTGTCAATGATGGGGTCAAGGCTCCCGCACAGAGGGTGACGGACTTCATAAAAGGCAGGTTTTCGTCATCGTTACCCGCATGCTCGTTCAATCCTGGACTCGGAAGTTCCGTAATGAAAGATTGGATGCCGAAAATGATATACAAATCTTTGGTGGAGGGTTTTAAGAGTTTCGACTCCCGCATGAGGGGATTTATCACCGAAGAGGCTGTCGTATTGGGCGTGGAGTCACGTACATCTACCCCTGTCAGGATACCCAGAGACCCGATAACCCTGCAACACACAGGCTCCGTAGGGCTTTTTCCCGCAGGTGAGGGAGCTGGGTATGCGGGAGGCATATTGTCGGCGGGAATGGATGGCGAGAGAGTCGCCGAAGCCGTAGCGGACTTTATACAACGAAACGATTAGTCCGTTTATTTTGCGGGTTACAAAGTTTTTTCTATCTTTGTAACGTTTTATACAAACTTTTTTCGATTATGGCAGAAAAACAAAGAACTCTCGCTAAAGATATAACAATCAAAGGCAAGGGCCTTCACACAGGCGTCGAGATTGTCATGACCATAAAACCCGCGGAAGCAGGTTCGGGAATCGTATTTTCACGTGTCGATCTCGAAGGCGCTCCCAAAATCAAGGCATTGGCGGATTTCGTCGTCGATACTTCAAGAGGTACGACTATCGCAAGCGGTCAGGCTCGTGTCTCAACGATAGAACATCTGATGGCTTCGCTTTGGGGTTGCGGCGTTGACAACGCACTCATTGAAGTGAACGCTCCCGAGGTACCCATACTCGACGGTTCTGCGAAGATATACATCGAAAAAATAGAAGAGACAGGCACTGTCGAGCAGGAGGCTGAAAGAGTCTATTATAATATAGACAAACACCTCGAATACACCGACGAAGAGAAAGGGGTTCACATCGAGGTCTATCCAGACGACAAATTCTCGGCAAACGTCAATGTTGACTTCAACTCAAAAGTTGTCGGTCGCCAGTATGCCGTTTTCTGCAACAAAGAGGGAGAATTCAAAAACAACATAGCGCCGTGCCGTACATTTGTATTCCTGCACGAAATCAAACCGTTGATTGACAACGGATTGATTAAAGGCGGCGATTTGGATAACGCAATCGTAATCGTGGAGCATCCCATTCCCGAAGAGGAATCGGCAAAACTCACCGAGATATTCGGACACAAGAACACCGTTTCAACATGCGGTTATCTCAACAGCGAGCCGTTGCGTCATCAGAACGAGATAGCGCGTCACAAGATGCTCGACCTGCTTGGTGACCTGGCGCTCGTGGGCGCAAGAATAAAAGGACGCGTCATAGCAATGAAACCCGGCCATCACGGCAACACCGAGTTTGCGAAGATTATACGCAAACAGATGAAGGCTGACGCAGGAAAACCCGCGTTCAAGTATGACCCCAACGCCACTCCGATTTACGACATAAACAGAATCAAGGCTACTCTGCCCCATCGTCCGCCGTTCCTTTTGGTGGATAAAATCATCCATTTGACAGACAAATCGGTTGTCGGTATCAAGAACGTGACCATGAACGAGCCGTTCTTCGTGGGTCACTTCCCCGAAGAGCCCGTCATGCCTGGTGTATTGGTGGTTGAAGCAATGGCACAGTGCGGCGGTATTCTCGCCCTCAGCTTCGTTGACGACCCCGAGAACTACTCTACATATTTCCTCAAGATAGACAATGTGCGTTTCAAACACAAGATTGTTCCAGGCGACACACTGATGTTCGTATTGGAGCTTTCAGAGCCGATACGCCGAGGAATTGTGGCTATGAACGCCAAGGCATATGTGGGTGACACTCTCGTTACAGAAGCAGAGTTGATGGCTCAGGTTGCCAAAACCAAGAAATAAGCGTTTCCAGAAAAACAGACCCGATATGATAAGTAATCTTGCATACATACATCCCGATGCCAAACTCGGCGAGAGAGTGACCGTTGAGCCGTTTGCCTACATTGCGGCGGACACCGTGATAGGTGACGACTCGGTCATCAAAGCGCACGCGTCGATTCTCGAAGGCGCTCGTCTGGGTAAAGGCTGCGTCGTTCACAGCGGCGCCGTTGTGGCGGGTGTACCCCAAGACCTCAAATTCCGAGGAGAATACACCACAGCCGAGATAGGTGACGGAACCGTCATAAGAGAGTGCGCGACAGTAAACAGAGGTTCTGCCGCAAAAGGCAAAACAGTTGTCGGCAAAAACTGTCTCATCATGGCATACGCCCATGTGGCTCACGACTGTATCGTCGGTGACCATGTGATACTCGTCAACAACGTGTCGTTGGCAGGTGAAGTTGAAGTGGGTAACTGGGCTATACTCGGAGGACACTCTGCCGTACATCAGTTCGTCAAAATAGGCGAGCATGCGATGGCGAGCGGCGGTTCACTCATCGGAAAGGACATACCTCCCTATGTAAAGGCGGCACACCTTCCCGTATCTTTCGTGGGCGCAAACTTCATCGGTTTGAGACGTCGTAACTTCACATCGGAACAGATAGCGCACATTCAGGATATTTTCAGAATATTGTTCCAGAGCGGTCTCAATTACAGCAACGCCTGCAACATGATTGAAGAGACCCTCCCCCACACTCCCGAAAGTGAACTTATCATTAACTTCGTCAGAAACTCAAAACGAGGTATCATAAAACCTTACAACCCCAAAAAGAAAGACGAAGAGATTGACTAACTCGTTATAAAACATAAGAAAAGGCTTTTTAGAAATGTTATTCTAAAAAGCCTTTTCTTATTTAATACACCAACAACCCAAGTCAACCGACACTATGCAACCCTAACTTAACGGGATACGAGAATAAACCTGTAATGAAGATTTTTATATACAAAAAAACAAATGCAACAGTGAACAATAATCAGTTTGCAAAAATTGAATAAAAAATAGCGTAACTCATTATTATTCCGATATTTTTTGGATTTTTGTAATTATTTATTATATTTGTGTATCGAATGAGGGGCTGAGAAGCCCCTCATTTCGTAGGTAAACACTTGAAAATCACCGTTTATGACACTTAAAGAGAGGGTTAAGATTGCCGTTGAAGAGTATCTCGAAGGCAAAGACATCGTGTTGGTTTCATTGAAATGCACTCCCGATTCAGTTATTGAAGTTACACTCGACAGCCTTAACGGAGTCGATTTGGACAAATGTGTCGAGGCGAGCCGCTTTATCGAGAGCAAACTCGACAGGGATGTCGAAGACTTTGAACTGACTGTCGGTTCTGCAAGCATATCGGAGCCTTTCACTCACCCGATTCAGTATAAAAAGAACATATCTCGTCAGATTGAGATAATGGAGGCAGGTTCGAGAAGCAAACTGACCGCAACCCTTAATGATGTGGACGATGAAGGAATAACGGTCTCTTACACGGAAAAAATAGTCCCTGAAGGCAAAAAACGTAAAGAAGAGGTCGAGAGAGTGCGAAAAATATCTTTTGAGGATATAAAAAGCGCAAAACTCCACTTCTAAAACGGCATAAACGAAAAACAACGGACATAATATATCGAATGTCCCGATTAATTGAGAAAAACAAAAAACATCATACAGACAAATGGATAATCTGAATCTCATCAACAGCTTTTCAGAGTTCAAAGAGCTCAAAAACATCGACAAGGCGACAATGGTCAGCGTATTGGAGGATGTTTTCCGCAACATGCTGATTAAAACCTACGAAACGGACGAAAATTTCGACATTATCATAAACCTCGACAAAGGTGACTTCGAAATTTGGCGTAACCGTATCGTGACTTCCGACGATCAGGTAAAGGATGAAAACGCCGAAATATCGCTCAGCGAGGCGAAGAAAATCGACCCCTCTTATGAGATAGGCGAAGAGGTGGCTGAAGAGATAAAACTCAGCTCTTTCGGTCGCCGTTCCGTTCTGTCATTACGTCAGAATCTGGCTTCACGCATCCTCGACCTCGAAAAAGCCAACCTCTACAACACATATAAAGAGCGTATCGGTGAGGTTGTGACAGGTGAGGTCTATCAGGTATGGAAAAAAGAGATTCTCGTTCTCGACGACGAGGACAACGAGCTTGTACTCCCCCGTTCAGAACAGATTCCGACCGACTTTTTCCGCAAAGGCGACACAATCAAGGCAATAGTATATCGTGTCGATATGCGCAACAATAATCCCGTAATCATCCTTTCGAGAACGGCTCCCGAATTCCTCGAACGCCTCTTCGAAAGCGAGGTTCCCGAGATTTTCGACGGTCTAATAAGCATAAAGAAGATTGTGCGCATCCCCGGTGAGAGAGCCAAAGTGGCTGTCGAGTCTTACGACGAGCGTATCGACCCTGTAGGAGCTTGTGTCGGCATGAAAGGCGCGAGAATATACACGATTGTCAGAGAGTTGCGTAACGAGAATATCGACGTGATAAACTACACTTCGAATACACAGCTTCTGATTCAGCGTGCGCTCAACCCCGCAAAGATTACTTCAATAACAATCAACGAGGAAGAAAAGAGCGCTGCCGTGCATCTCAAACCCTCTGAAGTATCTTTGGCAATCGGCAAAGGCGGTCTTAACATAAAGCTCGCATCGATGCTCACAGGCTACAACATCGACGTATATCGTGACAGCGATGACGAAGAGGAGGACGATGTGGACTTGAAAGAGTTTACAGACGAGATAGAGGGTTGGATTATCGACGAGTTCAAGAAAATCGGTTGCGATACCGCCAAGAGCGTACTCAAATACAGCGTTGAAGACCTCGTGAAACTCACCGACCTCGAAGAAGAGACCGTCGAAGAGGTTGTAAACATCCTCAAATCTGAGTTTGAATAACGAAGATTTGAAAATTCGTTGTTTTTTGACGCAAAAATGATTATATTGCGATAATAATAATGTGCATGGATGATTCGCGCGACAAGTCCATGCACATGAAAAAATCGAAAAACAACGGACACCGTCACACCGCAATATGGGATGACGGAATTTACAAGAAACAAAACGGGTAACCGGATAAATAAATACGGGATGTGAAAAAAATATACCTCCCGCAGGCGCCGAAAGATTAAAAAAGAAATATGGCTAACGAGAAAAAACTGAGAATCAATGCAATAGCGAGGCAGCTCAATGTCGGTCACAACACCATCATCGAGTTTCTCGAAAGCAAGGGCATAACTCTTGAACATGGTTTTAACTCTATCATAGACGATAAGACCTATAATCTCATTGTGGATAAGTTCGGGGGTGACAAGGCCGTCGAAAAGATAAACATAAAAGAGAAGATAAAGACCAAAAACGAAACAATATCGCTCAATGACATTAAAAGCGACGCCAAAGAGGACGAAGCCGAAGATGAAGTTGTTGTGAAAACGTCGCTTGTCGATAAAGAGCCGCTTGTGAAAGGACCCAAGATTATCGGCAAGATAGATCTCGACGGAGCTAACAAAAAGCCTAAACAGCCCGAACCCGAAGCTGTAAAAGACGTAAAAGAGCCTGAACAGCCCAAGGTGGAAACAGTGAAAGAGGTTGTGAAAGAGACTCCCGTAAAAGAGACAAAGACACCCGAACCGATAAAAAAAGAAGAACCTGTTGTGGCAGAACAGAAAAAAGAGGAGCCTGTCAAGGAAGAGACTCCCGCACCCTCTGCTCTCTCTGAAAAGACTTTCGACGAGAGAATGGCGGAGAAAAAGGACGACATCTTCCGTAATGACGAAAGCAAACTTTCCGGTCCCAAAATTATTGGTAAGATAGACCTTTCTACGCTCGACAAACGTTCCGATTCGAGCTCCGCTTCACGCAAGAACAAGCGTAAGAGGATAAAGAAAGACTCTAAAATAGACATCAACGACCCCAAAAACGCGCAACCGCAGGGTAACGCGCAGAGAGGCGGTTCCAACCAGAACGGTAACGCACAGAGGAACGCGCAGAACAACGCTCCGTCAAATAAGAAAAAGAACAAGAAACAGCCGATTGTCCATAACGAGATTTCGGATGAGGATGTTCAGAAACAGATTAAGGATACGTTGGCTCGCCTTACCTCGAAAGGTAACAAGTCGAAGAGCGCGAAATATCGTAAAGACAAACGCGAGGCTATCAACGCCCGCATGAACGAGGAGCAGGAACGTCTCGAGCAGGAACGCAACATATTGAAGTTGACGGAGTTTGTGACGGTCAGCGACCTTGCCGGCATGATGGATGTACCTGTAACGGATGTCATCACAGCCTGCATGAACCTCGGTCTGATGGTTTCCATAAACCAGCGTCTCGACGCCGAAGCGATTGTTATCGTTGCCGAGGAGTTCGGTTTCAAGGTTGAGTTCGTGTCGGTTGAGATACAGGAACAGATTGCCGAGAGCGAGGACGATCCCGCAGATTTGGTTCCCCGTCCCCCCATCGTTACGGTCATGGGACACGTTGACCACGGTAAGACATCGCTTTTGGACTTCATACGAAAAAGTAATGTCATCGAGGGTGAAGCGGGTGGTATCACGCAGCACATCGGCGCATACAGCGTCAAGATGGACGACGGTCGCCGCATAACATTCCTCGACACCCCCGGTCACGAGGCCTTCACCGCCATGCGTGCGCGAGGCGCGTCTGTAACTGACGTTGCGATAATCATTATCGCGGCGGACGACAGCGTGATGCCTCAGACGGTAGAGGCGATAAACCACGCTTCGGCGGCTGGTGTGCCTATCGTATTTGCCATAAACAAGATTGACAAGCCGGGAGCAAACCCCGACCACATACGTGAACAGCTTGCCAACATGAACTACCTCGTTGAAGAATGGGGCGGTAAATATCAGTGCCAGGAGATTTCAGCCAAGAAAGGCATCAATGTGGATGCTCTTCTTGAAAAAGTGCTTCTCGAAGCCGAAATGCTCGACCTCAAAGCCAACCCCAACAAAAGAGCGAGCGGTGTCATCATCGAGTCGTCTCTCGACAAGGGTCGCGGTTATGTATCGACGGTGCTTGTACAGAGCGGTACGCTTCACATCGGTGATGTGATGCTCTCGGGCAACAACACGGGACGTGTGAAGGCGATGTTCAACGAGCGCGGACAGAAGAAGAGCGAGGCTACTCCCTCTACTCCCGTACTCGTACTCGGTCTCAACGGCGCTCCGCAGGCGGGCGACACTTTCAACATCATGGAAGACGACCGTTCGGCTCGTGAGATTGCCAACAAGCGTGAACAGCTCCAGCGCATGCAGGGTCTGAAGACACAGAAACATATAACACTCGACGAAATCGGTCGTCGAATAGCGATAGGCTCGTTCAAGGAGCTCAATGTTATCATCAAGGGTGACGTGGACGGTTCTGTGGAGGCGCTTACCGACTCAATCATGAAGCTCTCGACCGAAGAGGTACAGGTGAACGTAATACACAAGGCTGTCGGTCAGATTTCAGAATCGGACGTATTGTTGGCGGCGGCATCCAACGCGGTCATCATAGGTTTCCAGGTACGTCCCTCTTCAAGTGCCCGTAAATTGGCTGAGAAAGAAGAGATTGAGATTAGAACTTACTCTATCATATATGACGCCATCAACGAGATTAAGGATGCGATTGTCGGTATGCTCGCTCCCGAAATCAAAGAGGAAGTTGTATGTTCTGTCGAAGTTATGGAGACCTTCAAGATTACGAAGGTCGGAACCGTGGCAGGATGTATTGTCAGAGAGGGTAAGATTACCAGAAACACGAAAGTGCGCATAATACGTGACGGTATCGTGATATATACTGGTAAGCTCGGCTCACTCAAGCGATTCAAAGATGACGCCAAAGAGGTCGTATCAGGTCTTGAATGCGGTCTCAACGTCGAAAACTACAACGACATCAAAATCGGCGACATCATCGAGGGATACGAAGAGGTCGAAGTTGCTCGCAAGCTCTGATAACACGAGTATATCAATAAAATAGGTGTGTGACGGAATTTGTCACACACCTTTTTTATTGATATACTCGTGTTATCAGAGCTTCGAGTAATTTCGACCTCTTCGTATCCCTCGATAATGTCGCCGACGGCGCTCCCGCGGGGCTCTCCGAGTGGTCTGCCGACAGCGTTACTTTGTCACTCGACAAAGTAACCAAAACGAGGGGGCACAGCCCCTTTTGTCCATGTCATATTCATTTGGCTCATTATCTTTCAGGAAGTCGGCGTCTTATCGTGTATTAGCGGGAAGTAAAATAAGTATGCGGGAAGTATGACGGGAACATCGGAGTGTATATGTTTGACTCTCTCCGAAAAATAATTACCTTTGAGGTTATGAAAAGAATAAAAAACGATATATGGATAGGCGGCAGACTGCTCGTCGGAAGTGACGAAAAAAGCTCGCTCATGATAAAGGTGGCAATCGTATCGGTTGCCGTCTCAATAGCCGTCATGATTATAGCCGTATCCGTAATTTCAGGCTTCAAAAGCCGAATAGGTGATAAAATAGCAGGTTTTGACGCTCATATACAAATTGAGAATCTGGACAATAACAAAAGTTACGAAAAATCTCCCGTCGAAAAACTGCCTCAATATCTGATAGAAAAGCTCGAAAAAAATCCTTATGTAAAAAGTGTAGGCGCATATTGCTATAAACCTGGATTATTGAGAAACGGCTCCGATGTGCATGGAATGGTACTCGAAGGCATCGACGAAAACTCTGATACCGACTTTTTTAAAGGTGTGATTATTAAAGGTTCTCTACCACCAATAGGCACAAAGGAAAGAGTAAAGGAGATTGTAATATCAAAACGTATGGCGGACGCTCTTCTGCTCGACACGGGAAGTATGGTCGAAACCGTATTCATGCAGGAACCGCCCAGACGCGATCGCTTTAAAGTATGCGGAATATATGAAAGCTCCATAGCCGAATTCGACGAGCTGATTGCCCTGACCGACATAAGAAACACCCGACGCCTCAACAACTGGGGCGATTCGCTGTCAAGCGGATACAGAATCATGCTCTCCGACCTCGATAAATTGCAGGAGTGTAAAGAAATGGTGGAAAACGAGGTCTATGCCCTACCCGACCAAAATCTGATGGTCACGGACTATATCGAACGCAATCCCGCAATATTCGATTGGCTCGACCTCCAAAACGTGAACGGAGTCGTCATTATCGCAATAATGATGATTGTCGCCTGCTTCAACATCTCGGCAATGATGCTCATGATAATGGTACGTTCCACAAGGTTTATCGGAATAATGAAGACCATAGGTACTCGCAACATCTCCCTGCAAAGAATATTTATATACAGCGCATCCAAAATAACACTCAAAGGAATAGTTTTGGGTGACATTATCGCTCTGTTACTACTCGGAATACAACATTATACGGGAGTAATTACCCTCGACAGTACAGGCTATTTCGTAAGCTCTGTTCCTGTTGTCATAAACTTATGGCACGTCTTGGCTATAAACGTCATAGCCTATTTGACAATAGTCATAACGCAAATGATTCCCACTATGATTATATCGAGATTCTCTCCTGCCGAAAGTATAAAATACAAGGAATAAGATACAAAAGGCAGTTCAGAGGACAGAGAACAGAGGACATAAAAATACCTACACGAAAGATTACAAAAAGATAACCGCATGAAAGTCTCGACAGACAAGAACAAAGAGAAAATAATGGGCATGTTCGACTCTATCGCCCACAGCTATGACAAACTGAATCATACGCTGTCTATGGGTATAGACCGACGTTGGAGAAAGAAGGTTATTGATACGGCACGTGCCCGAAAAGCCGGGAAAATTCTTGACATAGCCACAGGTACGGGCAACACCGCACTCGAATTGGCGTCTCTCGACACGACCGAATGCGTGATTGGCGGAGATTTTTCGGAAAACATGCTTGCCGTGGCGGAACAAAAAGCCGCAAAATCAAAATACGGACATAAAGTAATGTTTTTACGTGAGGACGCTCTTGACCTGAGTATGGAGGACGACACATTCGACATGACTACGGTTACTTTCGGCGCGCGTAACTTCGCCGATTTGAAAAAAGGACTCGAACAGATGCGACGAGTGACTAAAAAAGGCGGAGTCGTTGTAGTAGCGGAACTTTCAATACCTAAAAATCCGCTTGTCAAAGCGGCGTACAGAGTCTATTTTCACGGACTTTTACCGATAATCGGACGCCTCACATCAAAAGACAGAGACGCATACAGTTATCTGCCCCAATCTGTCGAAGAGTTCCCGCAAAGAGAAAAGTTTGTGGAAATAATGAAGCAGGCAGGACTGAAAAACTGTAAATACAAAAGTCTCACATTCGGGATAGCCACACTTTACACAGGTGAGAAATAGTAAAAATGAAAATAAATCCAAAATCAAAAATAAAATGAAGATTATGAACTTTGTAAAAAAGACAAATGCCGACATAAAAAAGGCGATAGCTGTTATTTTCATGATTTTTGCGCAGACGCTTTTTTTCGGATGCGATATCGACTATGAGGTAAACGACGTAAACATAACAATACCTCAAGAATGTTTGGACAGCCTTGACGAAGCCAACATAAAGATGAAAGCCAAAAAAGGAGTGGCTAAAGTCGAATTTAAAACCGACATTGAATATGTCTCAAAAGTTGACATGACCATTGAAAATGCTTCAATTACTATAATTAACCCTATGAAGCAAGGTGAAGTGACCATTGTTTTGAAAGAAGGACTCACTTTCCATAAAAATGATACCCCTGTTTCAACAAAAGCTCATGTATTGGGGATGATTAAAGAATTAAAAAACACAGATCGTTATACATCTGAAGTATTCGATGTTATATTCAAAGCTGTGATAGACGGCAAGGAATATGACATCAATTTGAAAAACGCCACAAAAGAAGAGGTAAAAGAACAGTTCAAGGATTTGAGAATAGGGTTCGGCATCTAAAGCGTGACTTATTAGGAAACAAGCCGATAAATAACAACACCTGAACTGACGTAAAAAAGCTGTAAACACCCTTAAAATCATAAATAAATGGGAAATATGAAGATTACTAACAAGGTAAAAAAAGCCTTAAAAAAGATATCAATGATTATGTTCATAATCTTTGCTCAGACGCTTTTTTTTGGATGCGATGCAAACTATGAGCAAAATGATGTAACAATAACATGGCTTGATCGTCAAAACATTTTTGACTATTCGCATATGAATCTCCAATCAGATAAAAAGACGACGACAGCCGATTTCAAACCTGACATAGAGTATGTCTCAAAGGTTGACATGACTATCGAGAAAGCGTCACTCAATCTAATGCTTCCCAAAATAAACTGTAAATTGACGGTCTCTTTAGATGAAGAACTATCTTTCAGTAAAAGCGAAGAGCCTGTTCAAACGAAAGCACAAATTTCATGCACATTCAAAAAGCAGAAAAACATTAAAAGCGACTCTTTTGACAAATTGGATTTCAGATTCAAGGGAGTTATTGACGGCAAAAAACATGACATTAACTTAAAAAATGTCACGGAAGACGAGGTCATAGAAAAGGTTAAGGAACTGAAAATAGGATTAAAATAGTCGTTTTACCTAAAAGGTAGCATAGTACATAAATATAAAAGCGATGAAAGCAAGGCTTTTGATAAAATTCTTTTTAATCTTAACTTTTTTGTTGTCAGCGACCTCTTGTAACAAAGAGAAAGACATAAAAGTTCTATCGACTCAAACAAGATTGGAAAGAGGCTCTGACAATGAACTCCGAATGGTCGTCACGGTACGATTCGACAACAACTCAAGCAAGATTGTGTTAAATAAGGCATGGATAAACATTCTCCGCAAAAAAGACTACAAAATGCTTGCATCAGTCGAGATTGCGGAGAAGATAATCATTCCGCGCGGTGATGAATCGGTCGATATACCGTTACGCATAAAAGCGTCGGGAGGTGTCATAGGCATGATGGCTTTGTCCAAACAGATTGAGAAAGCGCCTATGAATATATATGTCAAAGGATCGGTCAAAGGACGTGCCGGTATCATTCCTTTCGATATGGAGTATGGAGTTACATTTGACCGGTTTCTCTCAAAACTGAAAGAAATGGGACTTATCGCGCTTGATGCGACCAAAATATTCTAAAGGTCTGTATCGTGGCTATATATGTTCCTAAAGTTATGTTTACACAGATAAAGCCTATGTCGGACATAAAGCATCAAAAAAGGTTGTGATATGTTACAAAAAGTGAAATAAATTTATTCCGCCAACGTTTTTATCCGACAAGAGCTCACTTTTAAACATAAAAAAAGAGAGACAGCCACAATATAATACAAAAAAGAGGTGATATCTGCCTCTTTTTTGTTAATTTTGCAAACAAGTCAAAACAGAGATAACGATTGCGTAATGAAAAAATTTATCATACCGCTGATTTTGGTTTCGACCATGTCGTCGATGACACTTTGGGCACAAAACAGACACGATGAAATAAAAAAACGTCTTGCGACCCCGTCGAGCAATGGAGCTGTTGTCAATGTCAACAACAAATGCGATGTTGTATTGTCAACAGGTTCGCAATACAACAAAATCAACGGTTACAGAGTGCGCATATATTTCGGTAACAGCCAGAACTCGCGTAGCGAAGCCTATGCGGCAAGAGAGCGTTTTTCGTCTCTTTTCCCCGGCGTTCCCACAGCCATGAACTACTCTGCTCCATATTTCAACGTCACGGCAGGCAACTACCTTACGCGCGAAGAGGCGGTTATTCTGCTCGGCAGGGTACTCGGCAGTTTCCCAAACGCTTTTGTTGTCAACGCCCAGATGCCAATCGGCTCTTTTACCACTGCCAATCAGGATGTCGAAATCTCAGGCGAATACGACTCTTCAATGCAGTAACCAAAGCTAATCATGGCAGGATTATACATACACATACCATTCTGTCGCCAGATATGCGCCTATTGTGACTTCTACACCACGGCGTCAGTAGGTCCGCGTCAAGCTCTCTTTGAGGCGCTTCTCAAAGAGATGGAGAATCGCTCCGACTATATCAAAAGTATCGAGACTATATATATAGGCGGAGGAACACCGTCGCTTCTCTCTCCCGCTCAGATTCAACAGCTTATAGAGCATGCCACGAAGATATGGTGTCCGAGAGAGATTTCGGAGATAACCGTTGAGGTAAACCCCGAGGATATAACTGAAGAATATGCGTTGGCTCTATCGCACGAGACTGAGGTTAACAGGGTAAGTATCGGGGTGCAGTCATTCAACGGCGAGATTCTTAAAATGATGCGTCGCAATCACGACGGAGAAATGGCGGTAAACGCGATTAAACGTCTGCGCAAGTCTGGTATTCTCAACGTGTCGGTCGATTTTATCTACGGCATACCGGGTCAGAGCGTGAACACTATACGCAGCGATGTAAACAAGGCATTGGCACTCGACGTACAGCATGTGTCAGCCTATCACCTGTCCATTGAGGAGCGAAGCATACTGAGCAACAGGATGAAACGAGGACTTTTCACCCCTGTGGATGAAAAGACGAGCCAAAGTCATTTCAAAACCATACGTGAAGTGATGGGCAAAGCGGGATTCTTCCATTACGAAGTTAGCAATTTTGCTTCGGAAGAGTGGTACTGCGGTCTTCATAACAGCAATTACTGGAAGGGCGTTCCCTATCTCGGCATAGGTCCGAGCGCACACTCGTTCGACGGACATGCGCGTCACGCCAATATAGCGAGTCTTCCGCTCTATCTGAACAAGGTGGAATCAAACAAGCACTTCACCACCGAAAGGCTGACTGACAGTGACCGTCTGCATGAGTTTGTGATGCTGTCACTGCGCACGGCATGGGGCATTGATACCGTTGTCATGCGCCGCCGATTCGGTAAAGACAGACTTGCCAGAATGATGAAAGGCGCAGAACCTTTCATCAAGAGCAAAAAAATGATTTTCGAGAACGGAAATTTGAGAATAGACCCGAAATATTTTCTTATTTCCGACCACATAATATCTTCACTTTTTTTCTGAGATGATAGACGTGATTTTCCCTACCTCCACCGAGGCAGAACACTTTAACGCCCCCGATGGCGTAAGGGTTCACATCTGCGGTGTGGGGCTTACCGACTGCGCGCTGTTCATGGGGCGTTATTTCGCCACGGAGGAGAGACCCGACGCTGTAATCATGGGCGGTATAGCGGGTGTATATGAACACTCTCCTTTCAAAATTGGCGAGACGGTCATAGTATCGAAAGAGCGTGAGGCGGATTTCGGTTTTTTCTACCCTGACGGATTGAGACTTTTGGCACACACGCAAAACACACTCGATTTCCCAGTAAAAGAGTGGTATGACTGCCCATGGGCAGAATGCGATTGGATTGAATTGCCGAAGGCGGCATCCAACAGTGCCAATTGTTCGATGTCGTCATACATTCCGACAAAAGACGCCGACATCGAAAACATGGAGGGCATACCGTTTTTCAAGGCGTGTCTCAAAGAGGGCATTCCTTTTTTCGAGCTGCGAAGTATCTCCAACAAGGTCGATTTGAATCGTGGAACATGGGACTTTTTAGGCTCCATAACCTGCTTGGGAAAAGAGCTCGAGAATTTCATCGAAAGACTGAAAGAGAGATTACCGTTGAAATAGTGACAAAGAGAGATGAAACCCGTAATCAAACTGAGCATATCGAGTTGTCCGAACGACACATTCATGTTCGACGCGCTGCTGCACAATAGACTGTCTGAAGAAATTCCTTTCGACATATCGCTAACCATAAGCGACATAGAGGAACTTAACAAGGCGGCGTTGACGGGTTTTCCCGACATTACGAAAATCAGTTACGCGCTCTACCCTCTCATCGCCGACGAATACATGTTGCTCGACTCGGGAAGCGCGTTGGGTTACGGCAACGGTCCTCTGCTGGTATCGAAACACAAGATATACCCCGACGAGGTCAAATCGGTACGCATAGCCATTCCGGGTGTGCATACCACAGCGAGCCTACTTCTCGACCACGCGTTCGGCAAAGGTCTCGACAAGCGCCCGTATCTTTTCAGCGACATTGCCGACGTTGTATGCGACGGCGAGGCGGACGCTGGAGTATTGATACACGAACAGCGTTTCACATACGCCGACAAAGGGTTGTCTTTAGTCGCCGACTTGGGCAGCATGTGGGAAAAATCGACATCGTTACCCATACCGCTCGGAGCGATAGCGGTTCGACGCTCACTCGGAGAGGAGTTCATCGCCATAGCGGACAGATTGTTACACGATAGTATCAGACACGCATTCGACAACCCGTCAGACTCACACGCTTTCGTAAAAGAGAACGCAAAAGAGATGTCGGACGAAGTATGCGGCAAGCACATAGCCATGTTCGTAAACGATTTTTCTCTTTCGCTCGGCGAGGATGGACGAAAGGCTGTGACGGAGCTGTTATCGGCGGGAGGCCTTCAAAACAGAGATGACATATGGCTAAAAAGGCGGTAACAAAATCCAAAGTCGGTTTCAAGGAGACGCTCGGAGCCTACTCGACGCTCATGAAAGAGTTGAGAGGAGGTGTCTGTCGGGGCGTCTATCTTCTCATGGGCGACGAACCCTACTTCATCGACAAGGTTATGGAGTATATCGAGAACAACGTTCTGCCCGAGGAGTCGAAAAGTTTTAATCTATATGTAACATACGGCGGCGAGACCACTCCTGAACAGGTGATACAGAGATGCCGCACCTATACGATGATGCCCGGCAAAAACATTGTCATCGTAAAAGACGCGTTGGCGCTCAAAAACATAGAGTACCTCGCCAATTACTTCAAGGCACCGTTGGATAACACGATGCTGGTTCTTGTATGCAAAGAGGGAACACTCGACAAACGTTCCGCACTATATAAACGTTGTGTCGAACACGGCATTGTACTCGAATCCTATGAGCCGAGAGACTACGAGATTGGCGGATGGCTCAACGAACTTTTCGTCTCGCGCGGTTACACTATCGACGAACGTGCCGCCGCCATGATGACAGACCACCTCGGCACCTCGCTCGGCAAAATGGAGCAGGAGACGGAGAAACTTATCATGCGTATAGGCGACAGCCGTAAAAACATAACTGCTGACGACATAGAGGATAACATCGGGATAAGCAAGGAGTTTAATAATTTTGAGCTTACACGTGCCTTGTCGGAAGGTAACGCCGCCCGCGCATTGCTTATCTGCGACCATTTCGCCCGAAACCCGAACGACAACCCCTATGTGGTGACAATACAGACGCTATACACTCATTTTCAGCGTATTTTTACGCTCGGTATCATGATATGGAACGCGCGTGTCAAAAAATTACCGCCTCCTACCGACAGCCAGATGATTGCCGCACTCAAACTGCAAGGCGCCTTTTTTCTAAAAGAGTATAAAAGCGCGCTCAACAGGTATCCGACAAGGGCAAGTTTTGCGGCGTTGGGACTTATACGGAAGTATGACCTCAAAAGCAAGGGGCTCGATTCCGCGGCGGCAATGAGTAACGGTGAACTGCTGAAAGAGTTGGTTTTGAAACTGACGCTGTTACGCTAAAGGTCACACTCACACACTTTAACCTCACAAGAGTTGGTTTATTTAATCCGCAACTCTTGTTTTTTCAATTATTTATAGGTATTTTAGCGTTCGTATCGCAATATGTTCGGGATACGGGGTGTGTTCCGTGTGTTTATACGCGTTACATTTTGTACGAAACGATTGTTTTATTGACACTAAAGATTTTAACAGATAAAAAGCGATGACTACCAACACACTGATAATAATTATTACGATAATCGTCTCGATGCTCTGTTTCAGGAACAGGGATCTTTTTTACAGATTGTCGTTAAATCCGTATAACATTACCCGCCGCAACCAATGGGAACGTGTCCTGACGCACGCGTTCGTACACGCCGACTATATGCACCTGTTTATCAACATGCTGGTGTTATGGTCGTTCGGCAGACAGATGGAGATGGTTGCAGGCATGTTGGGAGGCGCGCGCAACTATTGGTTTCTGGCTCTTTACATCGGTGGAATAGTGGTCTCGTCGATTCCCGACATAATAAAGTACAAGGACAACCCCTACTACAACTCGATAGGAGCGTCGGGAGCCGTTTCGGCGGTTGTTTTCTCATCCATATTCATAACTCCGTGGAAATCGATACTGCTTTTCGGTGTAATACCCATTCCGAGTATCATTTTCGGCGCGTTATACATTTGGTACGAGAACTATTCGAGCCGACACTCCAACGACAACATAAACCATAATGCGCACATTTGGGGCGCGATTTACGGTTTCATCTTTTTCGGGTTAATGGAACCGGGTCTTTTCCTGAGTTTCTTCGGAAAACTGCTCCACCCTGTTTTTTAATCATATAACAAAGCACCAAAGCGATGAAAAAAGGTGTAAAAAAGGCTCTGAAAATCACGTCAATAACGATTGGAGCCCTTATCGTCATAGCCGCTACGGCGATAGCGGTCGTACTCAATTTCATCTTCACCCCGGAGAAGATAACCCCCGCAATAAACAAGGTTGCGGCGGAATACATAGACGCCGACGTAAAGATAGGCAGCGTGGAGCTCACGTTCTTCTCAACGTTTCCCCGTTTCTCCGTGATACTTGACGACATGCACATATCGCCCGAGTGGGCGCCCAAACCTTTTGTCGAGCTGAAAAAGGCGGAAGTATCTCTGAATCCGATTAAATACCTTACCGAGGAGAAGATAAGGATTGGACAGATAAGGCTTGAAGAGCCAAATATCTATCTCTATGTCGATTCGACGGGGCGTTCCGTTATCTCGGTGTTCAAACTCGACTCGACCGAAAACGACACCTCATCGCTGAAACTCGACCTGGGTGTGCGCCTCTTCTCAATAGACAACGGACGCATAGCCGTTGACGACAGGAGCAACGGTTTTTACGCCTCTACGGACAGCATAGACGTAAAGCTGGCGGGCTTACTCTCGGAAAAGATGAGCGCGATAAAGGCAAAAATGGCGTTCAAGGATATGTTGGCATGGCAATCTGGCGAAGTGCTGTTCAAAAAGCTGTCTCTTGACATAAACTCACAGGTACGCTATAACCCCGACTCACTGCGTCTCAACATCGACACGGCACGTTTCGACATGGGCGGACTTGTCTTCGGAGCGGCGGGTACGCTCCGTGGCGACAGCGTAAACAAACGTATTGAGGTTAATGTCGGTGTCGGCATGAAGATAAGGTCGTTCGCCGATGTGATGACCTACATCCCGCCCACCATACTGCGTAAAGACGTAGGCATGAAATCGGACGGCGAGGCTGTCACCGTAATAAAGCTCAACGGCTACTACGGAAAGGATATCATGCCTGAAATAAAGGCACGTCTCACGCTTGACGGCGGTTCATTCCACTATGACAAGATGCCTGTCGGTGTCGATAACCTTGACATAGACGCCGAAGCCTTTGTCAACCCCATGGACAAAAAGCAGTCGTTCCTGCGTGTCAACAAGTTCAACATGAAGAGCGGACCCGCCACAATCGACCTGAAAGGCGGAGCCGCCAACATACTCGGCGACCCCATTGTCAGATTCTCACTCAACAGCAACGTCAATCTCACGGAACTCGCCCGCATATTCCCGCTTGCCGACGGTCTGACGCTCAAGGGACACAATACGACTGCCATAAAGGGACGTTTCCGCATGAGCGCGCTCAAGGACAGGGACTACGGCAGCATGTGGCTCGACGGTTCAAGCCGTTTCAGCGACATGACTCTCATACTGCGTGGCGGAGCGGCTGACAGCAGTTATCTCTACGCATCCATAAAGCGCGGCGACTTCAACTTCGGCAACTCGGTAAAAAAAGACAAGCTGGTTGCGGACACCTCCAACCTCACCGCCGACATCATACTCAACGGCATGGGTTTCCGCAATGACCGAGGCGCAAGAATAAACATGGCTGGTATCGAGCTGAAAGCGGACAGCAAACGTTCGAGCGACACCACCACCCTCTCGACGGTATATACGCAACTCAATATCGACAGCATGAGTATCCTCATGCCCGACACGCTCGACGGAGTATTACGCAAATGTTTCGCCTCACTTAAGATAGAGCCGTTTGCGCCACACAGCCGCCGAGCCCTCATCACGGGTATCGTGAACGCCGACTCGTTGTCCGCCACCTCGAAACTGACCAACGCCTACGCCTCAATGAACAAGGGAGGCTTCAAGCTGACGGCGACGGCGCCCGAACGCAAAGGCGGCAGATGGTATCTTCGCGGCGCTCTCGGTTTCGGCGGACTGAAAGGCTATTCGGACATATTCCCGTTACCTATAAGCATGCCCGTATCGTCGGTATCGGTTGACGGCAGCAGGATAACACTCAACCGTACCCGCATGAGGGTCGGCGACTCCGACCTGACGATTACGGGTTATTTCGATAACCTTCTGCGCACGATGTTCGGTTCCAAGAAAGCCCGTCTAAACGGAGAAATAAGCCTTCGTTCGAGAAACATAAACGCCAACGAGCTGTTGGCGGCATTGGACGCGGCGGCGCTCTATGAGGATAGTGCGACGACCGACTCTCTCGGCACTACAACGACAACGGCAAACACAGGCGACACGCTCTCGGCGAAAGATATTGCTGAAAGCGGTCAACCCAAGGCCGCAAGCGCGGAGGCTGACACCACACTGACCATATTCATGATTCCCCGTACAATCACCATGAACGTAAACATGAATGTGGACACCGTGCGTATCGGTTCGCTGCTCTTCTCAGGCATCAACGGCAACCTCTCTATGAACAGGGGCGCAATGAGGCTCAAAGGATTCAACATGAACGGTCTGGGCGCGGCGATGAAAGCGGACATCTATTACAGGGCGACCAACCGAAGGGGAGCCTTTATCAAGACATGGCTCCGCATCAACGACATCGACATATCACGCATCGGCGAGCTCATGCCCTCTATCGTGGAGGCTACTCCGATGATTAAGGATTTGCGCGGCGACGTTAACATGTCGATGGCGATGACGGGCAATCTCGCCAAAGACATGACAATAAAGATGCCGTCGCTCAAAGGTGTCATATCGCTCGACGGGCAGAACCTTGTCCTAATGGACGGCAAGACTTTTGCGGAGATTTCCAAGATGTTGATGTTCAAGAACAAGGAGCGCAATCTGATAGACTCTCTGGGTCTTAACATTGTGGCACAGAACGGTCGCATGGATGTTCCGCCCTTTGAGCTGGAGATAGACCGTTACAGGGCTATAATAGGCGGAACGCAGACCGTAAGCAACAATTTCGACATCGACTTCAAGTATAATATCTCGATCATAAAATCGCCGTTACCCATAAAGGCAGGGGTTGACATTTTCGGCAATCTCGACGATTTCGATTTCAAGATAACCAAAGCCAAGCTGAAAAAGGCGGACTTTGCCGACATAAACAAGAATGTTGACAGCATCCGCAACGTCATGATAACGGAGGTCAACAGAGACAACGCCGTAAGGGACGTTTCGGCAAACGGCAACGGCGGCAAGAAGACTCCGAAGAAAAAGAGCGGAGAAGCCGAACAGAACAAGTAAATGAAACAAACACATAAAACAACATAGTCATGCACACGGTGTCTCTATTTGCGTCTCAACTTTCAGATTTGAGCTTCGGGAGCATTGTCATCCTTGTCGGCTCTGTGGCGATATTGATAATAGGAACGGAAGTTTTTCTCTCAATCAGACGTGAGCGCAAGAACAGGAAGAAATGAAACAGCTTCATTGAGGCTCTTGCAACAAAAAACAGCGGAACAAGTCCATTTGCTCCGCTGTTTCTGTCTTTACGGCATCACGCCTACAACTGTTCGGCTTTGAACCCTGCCGACTTCACCCATTCGATAATATCTTTGGACGAGGCGTCAGCCTCCACGGTCAGCACCTTATCGGGTGATTCGAGATCTACCGACCAACTGCCGTCGGGCAGTCGTCCTTCCAGTGCGGCGTCTATCTTTGCCACACATCCGCCGCACTTGGCAGAGGTTTTGAATTTCATTGTTCCCATGATTCTTATTTTTACGTATTATAGTTTTATGTTACTTTCCCGAACCCGATGCTATCTTCACATACTTCAGTCTCAGACTGTTCAACACCACCGACACCGAGCTGAAAGCCATTGCGGCGCCAGCCATTGCGGGAGTCAGCACCACACCGAGACCGTATAACGCGCCCGCGGCTATCGGTATGGCAATTACATTATAGAAGAACGCCCAAAATAAGTTTTCCTTTATCACTTTGACGCATGTCGCCGAGAGCTCTATCGCCACGGGCAGAGACATCAGATTCGAGCTCATCAGAGTGACCTGCGCCACATCCATGGCGACATCGGTACCCCGCCCCATTGCTACACCCACATCTGCGTGCACCAATGCCTGCGAGTCGTTTATTCCGTCGCCTACCATGGTCACCCTCATTCCTCGACCCTGCAACCGTTTCACATACTCTTCCTTATCCTGCGGCATGACACCCGCCATAACCTTATCAGTATCTATACCCGCAATCCGAGCCACATTCATCGCCGCACCCGCCGCGTCACCCGTGAGCATATGCACCTCTATACCCTGTTTTTTGAGTGTTCCGACAGCCTCGGCGGCATTCTCCTTGACCTTGTCGGCAATGGCTACAACAGCCCTCACACGCTCATCGTCGCCGAAGAATATCACGGTTGCGCCCGTAGCCTCCTGCTCCGCCGCCATATCAGCCAGCGGTTGCGGCAACGCTCTGTCACCCGCTACAAACGCTCTGTTACCCACTCTGTAACGATGCTCGCCATAGTACGCCTCCACACCTCTGCCTGGCATATTGTCGAATCTGTCGGGCATGATAGGAGTGACACCTCTGCCTGTCAACCCCGCCGCCACAGCACGTGCGAGCGGATGTTCAGAGCATGTCTCTATCCCGCACAGCAGGCTGTCGCACCTCTCATCGTCATCATCCCTGACGTACACCGTCATTTCGGGATGCCCCTCGGTTATCGTACCCGTCTTGTCGAGCACCACGCACTCCGTCCTGCACAGCTTTTCGAGTGCCACGGCGTCTTTTATCAGCACATGGCTCTGCGCGGCACGTCCCATGCCCACCATAAGGGCGGTAGGTGTCGCCAGACCAAGAGCGCAAGGACAGGCAATGACAAGCACGGCGGCGGCTCTCATGAGTGCGAACGACAGAGCCGCTCCGCCCACGGTGAGCCACAGCACGAGGGTGAGTGCCGACACCCCTACGACAACAGGCACAAAGACCGCGCTAACCTTGTCGGCGAGACGCTGAACGGGTGCCTTACTGCCCTGCGCCCTACGCACGGTATCTATGATTTGAGCCAGCAGCGTATCGTCACCCACTGCGCGCGCCTCCATAACGACACTCCCGCTCATGTTTATCGTTCCCGCGAACAGCTTGTCGCCCACGCTCTTGTCCACGGGCATGGGCTCGCCGTTTATCATGCTCTCATCGACGGATGACGACCCTCCTGTCACCACCCCGTCAACGGCTATCTTCTCGCCGGGGCGCAACATAATCCTGTCGCCCACGGCTATACGTGCGACATCGACCTCTTCGCCTACCCCGTCCTCACGCACTCTCACAGCCTTTTGCGGTTTCAGACCCATAAGGCTTTTAATGGCTGCGCCCGTGCTTCTCTTGGCTCGCTCCTCAAGCAGACGCCCCGTCAGCACAAAGGCTATAACCATTGTAGAGGCGTCGTAATAGAGCGCGTGTTCCGCGCCCGCCGCGTCCGTAAAGATTGTGCCCGCAAGGCTCAGCACAAAGGCTATCGAGGTACTCAAAGCCACGAGCAGGTCCATTCCCGCCGTGCCGTGGCGCAGTTGTCCCGCGGCGTGTCGGAAGAACTCGCCGCCCGAATATGTCAGCGCGACGATAGCGGCGGCGGCTTGAAGCCATGCCGACACCCTGCTCTCCATAAAGAGCATCGACAACGCCATGACAACGACCGACAATCCCCATGCGACGACCACACGCCGACGCAGTCTTCTGTATCGCTCCCGTTCGCCGTCTTCGAGTTCCTGCCGAGACGTCTCGCCGTCGATGACTATATCGTATCCTATTGCTCTGATTTCACGTCTTACATCATCGAGAGTGACAATGTCGCTATCGTATTCCAATGACAGCGTCTCGGCGGCAAAGTTAACATTTGCCGTCGCAACACCCTTTATCTCTCTTGCCCGTTTCTCGACATTACCCGCGCACACGGCACAGCTCATCTCCAAAACAGCCACCTCCGCCTTTCTTCTCATACCGTCGGTTTTTACACCTAAAGATAATACATTTTGTCGATATGGGGATAACTTATTGTTAAAGTTACCCCCATATCGGCAAAATGTACTCTCCGAGGGGTCTCCCGACAGGCACTCCGTGGGGTCTCCGGTCTGCCGACGGCGTTACTTTGTCCCTCGACAAAGTAACCAAAACGAGGGGGCACAGCCCCTTTTGACCATGTCATACCCCGTTGGCTCATTATCTTCCACGAAGTCGGCATCTACCCCGCACTCGCCTCGCCACATCACCTACCGCTTTACCTACCCTCACCCATTACACCAAAGTCACCCGCCCCTCCTGATATGATAGATGACGACAGAATACGTTTACATATCCCCAAAAATAAAAACGGAGTGCCGGCCATCTCAGACGTCACTCCGGGGAAAGGATATATTAGAGGGTAATTTTATTACAAAGTAAAAATGATAATAAAATAATAGGAAAGGAATTATAGGAACCTATCTTTATTTCAATTCTACTCTATAAATCTATATCCTTTAAAATCGTTTTATAAATAAAAACAACATAAACACTAAATATTCAAACAAACAACTTAGTCATTCAACACACAACGTATATGGAAACCAAATGATTTGTCATTTGAACTAAACGGCCATATATTTGTACTACTAAAGTTCATATAATAACCAATAGTAGTATTTGCTTGTTGAGAAGACCAATAACCGCCCCAGTTTCCAGTTCCACTCAAAGAAGCATTTGGATGACGACGACCTGCGGCTATAAATTCTTTTGTTACATTACCACTTTTAAAGATCTTATATCCATAATCATATATAGTCCAACCACCACCATTACTTTGTGTTGTGTTATTATAAAGCATCACAAACTCTTCATATGTAGGTAATCTATATCCCGTAGGGCACGGATCTTTGGTTGTCACCCAATCACTATTTTCATTTATGACACTAGTCCATCCCGTAACACTACCTGTTGTCGGCCAAGGTTTTGTCCTATTAAATTGATATACATTACCTTGAGCCCCAAGTCTTATTCCTGTAAGTTGTGACGGTTTTTTTGCCACAAATTTTCTATATTCTCCAACATTATAATCAGACCATTTTTCTATTTTAAACAAGCTTTTCTGAATTATTGAAAAAGTTTGCGACGTTGTTCCTTTATATGTAACTGTAAAGGTTGTATTTCTCTGTGCAAGTGTATTTTTTGATATAGTCTTAACTGTAACCTTATTGGCAGCAACAGTTGTACTTGCCCAACCGCCACTCGGTGTAGTTGCTGTCATGCCACTCGAAATAGTACCAGCATTGGTAGACGTAACAGTAACTACTGTTGAAAGGTTAGCATCACCCTCAAAAGTATAACTTGTCGGAGAGAATGTGAACTTGACAGGTGTTTGGCTAACTGTTGCCGTGGCACGGTTGGCGCCGTCACGTCCTTTCAACGTAATGGTGGCGCTTGTTGCCGTCGTATTGTAGGCAAGAGTCGATTTGAAGGCAACTTTGAATGTTCCTGTGGTGGCAAGAGAGCTGACAGCGTGCGCCGTTGTGTTAGAACTGGTCACATAGTTCGCTGTGGCGATATCCCATGTAGATGCCACGAACGTACCGTTGGCTGATGCCAGACCACCAATGACCGCATAAGAACCTTTTCCGCCTACGAGGATACTTGCCTTCTTCGCCTGTTGCACGGTGAGCGTAGCCACCTTCTGTCCATCAACCTTGATATCGAATGTCGATGTCGGTTCGGTAGTTGCGGTCGATGCTGGAACGCTAACAGAGAAATCGTGTGTCGTCGATGAACCCGTTCCGCTCGTTTTGGTGAGAGTCAACGTACCGCTCGTGCGGGTAACGGTCACAAGACTGCCTGCCGCCGCCTTGTTGAGTGTCAGACGTATCGCATAGCTCTTGGCAACGCTGAACGCACTCAGTTTGTTGGATGCGAATACAGCACCCGAAGTGGTGCAAGAAAGCGTACCCGTATAGTTGTGTTTCTGCGATATGGCAAACGCCTGCGAAGTCGTTCCCTTATAGGTGACGGTGAACGATGAACTGCGTGTTGCTCCCGTCGTGTTGGCAGCCGTCGTCTTGACCGTAACTTTATTAGCAGACACGGTTGTAGTCGCCCAGTTACCGCTCGGAGTGGTAGCCGTCATGCCGCTCGCTATCGTACCCGCATTCGTGGTTGTGACGGTGACAACAGTCGAGAGATTGGCTGTACCTCCGAACGCATAACTTGTCGGAGAGAAGGTGAACTTGACGGGCGTCTGGCTCACCGTTGCCGTGGCACGGTTGGCGCCGTCACGTCCTTTCAGCGCGATTGTAGCGTTGGTTGCCGCCGTATTGTAGGCAAGCGTCGATTTGAACGCGACCTTGAATGTTCCTGTGGTGGCAAGAGAGCTGACGGCATGTGCCGTTGCGTTCGAGCTGGTCACATAGTTGCTTGTGGCGATATCCCATGTAGATGCCACGAACGTACCGTTTGCCGATGCCAGACCGCCGACAACAGAATATGCCGCGCTGTTGTTGACAAGTATGCTCGCTTTCTTCGCCTGCTGTACGGTGAGTGTCGCAACTTTCAACGAACCGACCTTGATGTCGAATGTAGATATCGGCTCGGTGGTAGTCGTTGACGCGGGAACACTTATCGTGAAATCGTGCGTTGTCGATGAAGCGGTGCCGCTCGGGTTGGTAAGGGTCAACGTTCCGCTCGTGCGTGTCGCCGTCACAGTATTTGCGGCTGCAGCTCTGTTGAGCGTCAGACGTATAGTGTAGCTCTTGGCGACGCTGAACGCGCTCAGCTTGTTGGATGCGAAGACCGCGCCCGAAGTGGTGCATGAAAGCGTACCCGTATATTGATAGTTCTGCGAGATTGCGAACGCCTGCGAGGTCGTTCCCTTATAGGTGACGGTGAACGACGAATTGCGTGCGGCTCCCGTCGCATTGGCAGCCGTCGTGCTGACGGTCACTTTGTTGGCGGACACACTTGTGGCAGCCCAACCTCCGCTCGGTGTGGAAGCGGTCATACCGCTTGCTATGGTTCCCGCATTCGTGGTGGTCACGGTGACGGTCGTACTCAAACCCGACTGATAGTCGAAAGCATAGCTTGTCGGTGCGAATGTGAACTTGACGGGGGTCTGACTGACTGTCGCCGTGGCACGGTCCACACCGTCACGACCTTTCAACACGATATTTGCGCTCGTGTTGGGAGAATTATAGAGAAGTGTCGGTTTGAACGCCACGCTGAACGTGCCTGCCGTCGAGAGCGAGCCGACGGCATGTGCCGTTGCGTTCGAGCTGGTAACATAACCGTTGTCGGGAATATCCCATACGGACGCCACAAACGTACCGTTGGCTGACGCCAAACCGCCAATCACGGGATAAGACGCCTTGCCGCCGACAAGTATGCTAGTTTTCTTCGCCTGTATGACACTAAAGCTGCCCGATACATTACCGTCAACTGTTATGTCGAAGTCGGAGGTAATCTCATCCGTAGTACTGTTGGCGGGAACGGTCAACACACAGGTGACGGTGTTGGTAAGAGAGGTTCCGCTCGGCTGGCTCTTGATTGAAACGGCTGTACCCGAAGTCTTGGATACCACTTTCACACGGTTGCCAGTCACTTTGTTGTTGGTGGTTATGGTGAGGGTATAGTCGTATGCCGTACTGAACGCCTTGAGGGTGTTGTTTTCAAGAACGGCGGCACCTGCCGAACCGTAAACAGCCTTGGTGATGTTGGCAGAGAACGTACCCAACTGCATCACGGTGAATGACTGCGAAGTGGTGTTCTGGCTCTCAAGAACGAACTGCCCCGTACGGTCGCCCGTTGTGGTCGCCGCGACGTTGACCGTCAGAGTGGAACCGCTCGGATTGGTCTCCGCGCCGCCAACGGCGGGAGTGGTCGTGAGCCATGTCTGCGTACTCTTGGCGACATGCCATTGTGAAGTGTTCTCACCCGCTGTGGTCTTGACGGTGAGAGGAATGTTGTCACCGCCTTTGCCTATGCTCTTCAAGAGAGTCGTATCGGTAACGGTGAACACGACGGGAGACTGCTTCGTCGGGAATGACAACGAATTACCGCCCTTCAGGGTCATTGTAACGGTTGCGCTTTGAGACTCATCGTCATATTTCATGGTCTCGGCATAACCTACAAGTATCTCGCCGTATTTTCCGGAACGGCTAACGCCTATCTTCTCATTATCGGTGGAGAATTTTTCTATATCCCAATCAGAGGCGCTGAAAACAGCCGTTTTAAGTTCGGGGCGATTCTTGACACCACCCCATACCTCTTCGGGCGCCGTTTGGACGAAACGGGGTTTTAACGCCTTCTTCACGATAAACGAGCCTATCGAGACACCGTTTGTCGTGATGTTTATCTCATACTCCTCTTCGAGTTCCTCATTCTTGCTGTCGGGAACGGTGAGTGTGAACGAATAGCTGTCGGCAGAGCCTTCGAGCTGTGTCACTCCGCTTGCCGTGATGCCGCTCTCCGCCGCCGTGCCGCTCTTGCAATCGACAACGAAAACGCTACCTGCGGGAGCAGGATTCTGTAATACGAACGTGAAATCATAACTGCGTCCCTTGCTGTACGAACGCAGCATGGTTGCGGAGGCATCCCATGCCTCCGTGGCTGAGATACTCTTTATGCCGTAAGAGGGCAACTGCATTATCTCGAACGGTTTGGATATGGTGTTTGAGCTGATAACCTTCAATAACGCCTCACGTCCCGCGCCACCGCTATTGGCGGCGAAATGAAGGACGAATTTACCGCCGCTCACGCCATTGGTGGCAGGAGTTGTCTTTGTAACCCAAGAGGCGGTAGAACCGCCTGTTTCGGTTATGGGACCATATACAGACCATGATGCGTCATTTTCGGTGGTTACGATAGCCTCTCCGTCACACTCGTTGAAACTGACGTTTGACAGACGGGCGGGTGAGAAGACGATACGGGCAGGACGTTGCGCAAAGATGATTTTGGCGTTCTCCCCGCCGTTGGGATCGACAAACGAGACTGTCGCCTCGATACCCTCCTCGCTAACGCTCGAAGCGTCGATTGTCTCGATGAATTTGGCGGTGATACTCTTTGTCTCACGGTTTACCTCTATCACGATACCGCTTTTGTTGTCGGAAGCATTACCTGTCGGAGTTATAACAATATCCTCCATTTCGGCGTCATCAGCCTCATAGGTCACGGTTCGGCTGTTGTTAATACTTCCGACACCGCCTATAATCCTGATGCATCCGTCCTCTATCGTGGTTCCGCCAGAGCCTGAGAAAGTTATGCCACGCCCCTGAACGATTGTGAAAACACCGATATTGTCTCCGCCGACCTTCACCGCAATCTGTGCGCTGCGTTGCTTGTCACTCTTGTTGGCGTCCACAATTATGACGTTGTCGCGTATCTCAATCCAATCGACGGATTGGCTGTTGACAAGCTCGCCGACTCCCTTGTTGGTCTTTATAATAAACGAAAATTCACTGCCGCCGCTATAAGCGCGCAGTTCGCCCGAATCATTGAAAGAGCCTCCGACAACCTGAATTTTGGTATTGCCTGAAAGCGTCAGACTACCCACATTGCCCCAGTTGTCCGAAGAGCCTACTTTCAGAGAACCGCTCGACAGATAGCCTACCAATCCCGTAGCCATCTCACCAGGAATAAGAGGCTCGGCAAAATTAAGAGAAGAGGAAGTCTCCGCCTTATCGTTACCGTCGGCGTTCACATCTCCGTTTATGACTGTCGCGTAAGCCTCCGCCGACAATGAGGACAGATGAGCTTCGGGAACATAAAAACCATATACGTAAAAATTACCGTCGGCATCGGCAACAGCTTCTGCCGTGGCGCTATATGATACGTCTTCAGCCTCGACGGCTCCGCCGAACAGAGTACCTCTGTCGGGCAAACCGCTGACAACTATTTTATCAATCTTGATGTCTGACGGAGAGACGTTCTCGAACTTTATACCGCTATTGAGTCTGTTGAGTTTTATATGTATCGTGGGTGCCGCTCCCGACACGACGTCTATCGTTGTCTTACCCGAAAACGGAAGTTTGTCATAACTCTCCTTGTGCGGAATGGTCATAGCCTCAAGCTCGGTCATGGTGACGGTGTTGGGCAGGTCTATAATTCCGCTCAGGTTACATAAAACATAAACGTTATACCGTCCGTTGCTCGTTATTTCGAGAGAACAACCCTCCACCGACGAGAAAAGCGTTTTGCTCTGCATCACACCCTTTTCATCGAACAGGTAGAAAACAACATCATCAATTATATCTTTTGACGCGCTCGGATTCCTCGTTTGCCCGCCATTAGCCGTGACAACTCCGCCGTCAGACGATTCCGACGCATCCGAACCATTCTCTTTTGATGATTCCGATTTTGTCAATGAACCGTCTGCCGATTCAGTGGTACTGCTTTCAATACGGAAATCGTCTGCTTGCAGAACAAACGACACTTTGTTCTTCCCCATAAAAGTCTCATTGCGGGTGGCGCATCCCGTCATCAGCAATAAAACAACAAACCAAATTACCCTCTTCATAATAAATCTACTTTTATACTCAATAGCCACCCACAGCGGAGATATTTACCCTTTATCATGCTTCTCCGATTGTTCTCCGCTATGGGGAAATATGTTTTTATTTATGCTTCAGCACATCAAAAAGCCGCAGTCCTATTATTCGTGACTATCCGAACGGCATTATTAAGAATAGGCGTACCGCTATTTCCGACATGGTCATAATCAGATCAAAAACAGCAGGCGGTCATATCACGGTTGCTGACTTACCTCAAGAACCTTCGACAAGGTATTTCCGCTTTTCACTCTTATATAGGCTGTTCTTACCGCTCCGCTACTATTTTCAGTAAAATGGAGCACAAGCTTGTCTCCGCTGTTACCGGTTAAAGCCGGAGATGTTTTTGTAACCCATGAAACAGGGGAGCCATCCGCATCGACAATATCTCCGTTCAAAATCCATGTATGATTGTCTTCGGTTGTGACAGTCACCTCTGCGTCTCCCTCCGCTGACGAAACGGCAGGCAGTCTCTGAGGTGAGAAAGATATTTCAACAGGACGCTGTGCAAAGACGATTCGGGCACGCTCCTCACCATTCGAATCGGTAAACGTAACAGGCACCTCAACGCCGTCCATGTTCATGAGTGCGGCATCGACAGTTTCCACAAATGTGGCGGTTATGGTACCGTCCGCACGGTTAATGTCTATCGAGATACCGTTTTTGTTATCGGAAACAGCTCCGTGCGTGGCTATGACAATGTCCTCCATTTCGATTGCGTCGGCGTCATACTCAACTATTCGCTTGGAAGAACTACCCGTTCCGCCGACAACACGCACATAGCCGTTGTCTATCGTTACACCGTCTTTACCGCTGAATGTTATACCTTTACCCTGAACTATATTGAATGCACCGAAATCCGTCGTTCCGAATCTTACGGCTATGCGAGCCCTGCGCTCAACACCCGTATCGTTTTTAGAAACCGTTATTGTCTCATCGGTAACGGTTACCCACCCAGCCGACTGGTCGTTGACAAGTTGTCCTTTACCCGCTTTTGTCTCTATCGAATAAGAAAAGACATCTCCGCCACCGTGAGATCTCAGTTCGCCGTCATCGGTGAACATACCGCCGACAATCTTGACAGTCACATCGCCGTCGAGGATATAACCGCCCGTATTACCCCAATCATCCGCCGAACCGACTTTCAGCGAACCGTTATCGAGATAACCGACATAGGCTGTGGCTCTCATGCCTGTCTCCAAAGATTCTCCGAACGGAGCTTTCGACAATACGGACGTTTTTGTCACGGAACCGACCACTCCGTCAATGATTTCAGCATCAGCGTCTATACCAACCGCTGACAGACGATTTTCGGGCATATAGAAGCTGTAAACACAATAATCTCCGTTCTCGTCGAGAACAGCCTCCGAGGTGACATTGTATTCGACACCGTCAGCCTCTCCGCCTCCAAACAACAATCCGCGAGAGGGCAAACCTGTAACTGAAATTTTATCCAGATGAACTTTTTCGGGATTTTTATTTTCAAATTTTATCAGACTGTTCAATCGGTTTAGTTTTATCACGACATCGGAACCACAGCCTGCCGTAACATTCGCCACTCCCTTACCCGCAAAAGGCAAACGGTCATAAACATCAGTATGCGGAATGGTCAAACGTTCAATCTCCGAAACGGTTGTTTTCTCGGGAAGCTCCGTCAAACGGCTCACGTTACAAAGAGCGTAAATAGTGTAACGTCCGTCTCTCGGTATATCCAAAATACATTGGTCAGCCGATGAAAATGATTCCCGTCCGCACTGAACACCGTTTTCATCGAACAGATAAAACACTATGTCATCTATTATGTCGGTTTCGGCGACAGAGTTCTTCACAGAAACATCTTTTTGATGCGCCGATTCATCAAGCGCAATCTCACCGAAATATTCATCCGATAAATTTATATGTGAGTAATGATTTTTTGAGTCAAGATTTTGTTTTAGGGCTAAAGTACCGCTTTTATCACCAGCAACATACTCATAATCAATATATTGCTTATTATTTTCCAAAAATGCAGCATTTTCGGCAAAACCTCCGTTTTGAAGTGTTCCGTTTTTTGCCTCAAAATTGCCAACTTTCAAATTGTAAGCAGTTTTTGTTAAATATTTAACCTCAATACTACCTTTTTTAACATTTTTTTGCAGGTCATTTTGATGCGAAACTGCATTTTTGGACATTTCTATTATATTTTGGACACCCTGTTCAATGTAGTCCGAGGTTTGTAAAAACACCTGAATTTTAGTATCGGAATGCAAATCATCATTCCGAGTGGCGCAACCCACTAATAATAAAACAAATAACAATATTACCCTCTTCATTTTTATATCATTTTTTACTCGCTTCCCTCTATTAGTAAAAGATGGATTTTCAAGAAGCTATAATATTAAATATCAGCAAATTAACTTTTTAAAGTCTATTTTTGAAAATACAGCTTTTCCCGAATTTCAGGCAAAAGATAGAGGGATGAAGGTCGGAATTAGGATGTTTATGAACGGACTCTAAAAAAGCAATGTTTATTATTAGGCAATGGAAATCCGAATATTAGACGCAGTAAAGCTCAAAATTTCGATACATTCGGCGAAGCCCTTTTGGGCAAAAGTTCATGCGAAATTTTTCAGAGCCTAAAAAACGTAAAAATTGAGACCATGAAAAATAATGTCGAATTTGCATTTTACATCGAAAAAGAGTCGGCAATAAGCCTACTCAACAGATTTATGCTCAAAGAGTTCCGACATAAAACGCAACTTTGGAGCGACGAGGCGTCGCACAACATTCTGATATGGTTGTTGAGTGGCTCTGCACGCTATTTCGACGAAAAGAGCGGTCGTTCAATTGAGATGGACAAAAAAGTGATTTCCATAAAACGTGAATCTCCGTTTGTAATAGATGCCGAACCTGGCGCACTTTTACTGACATACTCGTTCGACGATTATCTGCCATTCGACACAGAGACATTAAAACAAGCTGAAAACAAAAACATTACGGAGACGGAATGTTTCAATTACACAGATGTGCCATCGAATGTGTATCACGAATTGGAGTCTGTGACCTCATGTCTTTCCACTCTTTCGAAGAACGAGGCGCTAACGTTCATTTCGTTACAAAAAGTGATTCATTCAATGATGCTGTCGTGCGGAAAGACAAAAATTACAAATCTTTTTGCACCATTGCTTTCCAGAAAAAACGAAGAGACGGCAAAATATGCCCAACTTATAAATTTTAGCGAAAAAAATTTAAAAAAAGTGCATTTACTTACAATATGAAAGTATAAAAATCGCCAAAAAACAAAAAAATCGACCCTTACGGATCGACCAAATCATCAAAAACAGTAAAAAAATGCTCGTAAAACTTACTCTTTTTTACTAATAGACGTTCACAAAGATATGAAAAAAAAGATAAAAAAACAATACCCCTGACAAGCTGAAAATTATACTCGTTTTTCACCATGAAAACATACGTTTTTCGTCTTTTACGGGCTGTTTTCTGGTGTCCGTTTTTTTACCACAAATAATTTATCATAGAGGCATTCTTTTTTATACACTACCCACAAGCAACCATTAAAACAGACCTTTTTCCGTACATATCAAATGGACATTCATCCTAACATATATAACACCAAACATATATAAATAAAAGAGCTGCCCAACGATTGAGCAGCTCTTGCATATTATGAAAAATAAACCTATTTTGCGTTTATCAATATCTCTTTCACTACATTGAAGTCGATATTGCCACGTTCACCGAGTTTCCAACCGCGCTGTTGCATGCGTGATGTTATTTCGGCGATTATATCGTCTCCGATTCCATAATCAGACAAATGTGTCTTGATGCCAAGAGACTCGAAGAATGAGCGAGTGGCTTTGATAGCCTCGTTTATACGGGTATCGGTATCTCCGCTGTTTATGCCCCACACACGTTCCGCATACTGCAAGAGTTTTGCTTCCTTATCTTTACGCATAACCGACATAAGCGAGGGCAACACAATCGAAAGTGTTACGCCATGGTCCAATCCGCACAAAGCCGTCAGTTCATGACCTATCATGTGAGTAGCCCAGTCTTCGGGCACACCCATTGCCACAATACCGTTAAGACCCATTGTGGCTGCAAACATATAGTTTGCAACAAGGTCATAATCATTATGGTTCTTAACCACTTTGGGACCTATCTCAACAAGAGTCGAGAGAACGCCTTCAGAGAAACGATCCTGTACCATGGCTCCCACAGGATATGTGAGGTACTGCTCTATGATGTGAACAAAGGTATCGGCAACACCGTTAGCCACCTGACGTTCGGGAAGCGAATAGCATACTTCGGGATCGAGTATGGAGAACTTGGGATAGGCATCGGGATGTTTGAATGCGAGTTTTTCTCCACGTTCCGCACGTGTGATGACCGCTCCGTTATTCATTTCAGAACCTGTCGCAGGAAGGGTCAGCACGGTTGCCAAAGGCAGCGGACGTGAATTTTTGGTAAGAGAGCCGTTCAGGACAAAATCCCACGGGTCTTCACCGTCATAACCGACGGCACAGGTTATGAATTTGGTACCGTCTATTACCGAGCCGCCTCCAACTGCGAGGAAATAGGTGACGCCCGCAGATTTGGCTTCAGCCACGGCACGCATAAGGGTCTCATAATGGGGGTTGGGTTCTATGCCGCCGAACTCTACGACACGACGTGAGCCGAGCGCACGCTTAACCTGATCATAAACACCGTTTTTCTTGATACTGCCGCCGCCATAGGTCATCATGACAACACTGTCCGAAGGGATATATTTATCTATGGAAGCGATTGTTCCTTTGCCAAATACGAGTCTTGTCGGATTGCAGAAAACAAAATTATTCATGTCTGAAAAATTTTAAGATTTTGTTCACCAAATTTAGTAATTTATAGTAAATTTACAATAACATTCATACACATAAAAGCGGATAAAATCACATTATCACAGACAAGATTGATAATAAAGTGATTACGGAACAAGGTCAAAAAAACACACAACAACGTAAATGTTGGTATGATTGTTGCTCTATCATATACAAAAGGATATGGAACCTTAATTAAAAAACAAGAATAACCCATATTTATTTTATACAAAGAAACAATTTTTATAATCCAACCATGAAAAACTATTTAATCGGAGCATTATCCATTCTGCTGATAGGAAGCGGATGCTCAAAGGTAAACTTATATATGGACGGTGAATCCGGAGAGACTCCGGCGCTCGTGACTCCGGAAATAGTGGCAAGGATAGCCGATCCGCTGAACGACAATCCGTTTACGGGGATACTCGAGGCTTATCCGTGCGTGAATAACAGTTCAACATATTACGGCAACTATGTCAACGGCAAGCTGACGGTGTTCAACGGCTATTACACAATCGTAAGAGGCAGTGTGTTCGGCGAATACAACCGTGAAATCAGCGTTCCCGCAGGCGAATACAACATGATATATTGGGGAACGCCCAAACACGACGACCCGATAGACAACTCTCCCGCGATAAACGTGCCGGGCATAACCAACGGCGTTGACATGTCTGAACTATACTTCAAACTAAGAGCAAACCAAGACGGTACCTATATGCCGACATACGACCTTGTCTATGCGCTCAACAGCGTAAAGATTGGAGAAGAGCCTCTTCAGGCATCTCTGACAAGAGTAGGTGTCGGGATGAAAGTAATCGTAAAACAGGCGGACAACAGCATTTTCGACTCCAGCATAGCGGACATGTCGATAAAGATAAACGGAATCGCCGAAAAACTTAACTTCTACACCGCAGAACCCGAAAACATGACAAAAACGGTCAAATTCGGTCTGACCAGATCGGCTGACAGCACTACAATGAGCAATGCCACCGTAATGATGTTCCCCTCGGCTCCGTCACCGCTTATGGAACTTGTAGTCACCTTCAAGGACGGTTCCGTTCACACACTCTCGCAGAATCTTAAAGATGCACTCGCTCCAAACACCATGATGACCGTCAACATAGTAATCGGCAAGATTGTGGCAGGCGACCAGACAGGAGATTTCTCGATAACCAACTGGAACGAAGAGAATCAAACGATAGACTTCCCGATACTTAACTAAAAGTAAAGACAAAGATTGAAACGGCTCAAAATATTGAGCCGTTTTTTATTTAATGACACTACTACACAAACGTGATGCAATTTTACGGTTAGCGGAAGGCAATTATACGGACAGTTATTCGCCTCTCATTTTTGCGTTTTTACGGATAACAGGTTATTTTTGGCAAAACAACATCACAAGCCGCCATGGAGATAAGAAAATATCGTCATGATGATTTGGAGGAGATTATCGCTCTCTTCAAAGAGACCGTCCTTTGCGTAAACAGAAAAGATTATGCTCAAAATCAGGTCGAAGCATGGGCGAACAGAGCTGAACCGACACGTTGGAGTGTTTCTCTGCAAAAGCATCTGACCTATGTCGCCGTTGAAAACGGGATGATTACAGGATTCGGAGACATGGACGAAAATGGATATCTGGACAGGCTTTTCGTCCATAAGGATTTTCAAGGCATGGGCATAGCCACAGCGATATGCGACAGGCTCGAAAGCGAAACAGAGTGCGGGTCATTTCTGGTAAACGCGTCCATAACGGCAAGACCTTTCTTCGAGCGACGCGGTTACAATGTAATAAAAAGTCAGGAGGTCGAAATAGACGGAGTGTTACTGACAAACTATGTAATGAAGAAGAGACGTTAACCGTTCTCTTTTCATGTGACGCATGTCCGCGCATGCTAAAAAAGATTACCATCGACATCTATTCTGAACCGTTGTCCGTTTCTTTCCACCACGGCGAGATTGTCATCAAACGGATATGCAGCATCGAACGACGCAGGAATCACCTCCTCACCCGAATTGTCGATATAACCGTAACGACCATCAAGAGCGCATACCACTGCCCTGCCGAGCTTGAAAGCCCCTATTTTCAGATAGGGTTTAGACAATCGGCGCCCGTTTCTCGACAGCAGGATATAACAATTATCGACAGACGCTACAATGGTCATTGAAGAGCTGTCATAGTCGAGTTCATCATAATCGAAGCAGACACGCACATCACCGTAACGGTCTATGACGCCCGATTTACCTGCACGCGATACAACCGACAGCCCCTCGTCGAACAATCCGAACTCCTCGTAAAGCGGTTCTATCACGATAAATCCATCCTCATCGCAATAGCCGACCCGACCTGTCATATTATCCCTAACGGGAAAACGGTTTTCGGGTGCGTCATGGCATAAAATCTCATAACGTTCTCTGTCGTCATGGCAGTTTATGCGCTGACGACACACTCCCCCGCCGAACATGGTCTCATCTACATGTTCAGCCATTGACAGAATATCCCCGCAACATATTCCAGCCATACCTGCCGCCTTTTTGAGAGGCGACATATCGGTTTCGGCGTCTGTAACGATAACGCTGCGCATGGCATCTACCGACACTCTGCCGTCCGTCGCGACAAATAGTCTGCAAGGCGATACCTTTATGTCAAAGGCTTTCAGTCGTCTGTACAGCGACGCTATGTTTCTGACGATACGTGCCGATAGTTCGGGCGACAGCGACAGACGCCCCTCTGTCCAATCGTCGAAATCGATACCGCGACCACGACCGAAGAGAACCGCATCAACCCCGAAGACACCCGAGAGCGCGTCAACAACCTTTATCCCGTCTGTAAACAGACGTACGGATGTAAACAGCGAACCCGACCTCTGCATAAGGGTGACATCGTCGATAAGCTTACGGGCACGTGAGTCCGACGGTTCAAGAACCACTCTTACAAGCGGTGAGGCATCGTTATCGACATCGGCTGCAAAAGTGACAGAGAAACGGTCAGTGACATAATCGTCTCTCATTATCCCCGAATTGGAAAAATCCTCAACCTCGCCGACAGACGGGTTAAGACTCTTCATCGTCAAGGCCTCTTTCAGAGAGGTGAATGTGGAACGCTGCTTCGCCATTACTGAATCTTGTTTATGCTTATGGAACCTATGTTTATCATCTTCACCAGCTCGGACATCGAGGTATTGTACGCCATCGCTTTCGCCCCCTTGAGCGAATCGGAGACGGCAAAAGCCTCCGGCAGGTCGCTCGACATCTCATAAAGGAGTGACGCACGCCTGTCTTCAAGCATCTCCATGTCTCTGCGCTTCGGAAAGAGGATACCCTTGTTTGTACGGTCGTTGGTCAGGTGGACATTAAACAGCAACACATTACCCGCGGAGGTGTGCAACGACTTCAATCGCTCCGCCATGGACAGCAGTACTCCGTCGGTCACATCGGTACACTCTCCGTCAGTAATATTGAAGATTACGGGAGGGAAAGAGTCGCCATGCGCGGAAACCCACCTCTCCACAATGGAACGGACATGTTTGAAAGCGGCACCCATCGGCGTGTTTCCCGCCGCCTGCGGTCTCACCGATTCGGGAAGAGTTATATGAGAGGCTATTATGCGTCCTTCGTATGTACGCAGCGACTCGTATGTGACAGACGGAATGTCAGCGTGGGCGAGTTCACTGATTGGAATTACCTGTTTGTCGGGAATGACATAGTCGAGCATCGACTCCACCGTATCGTCGCCATAACCGATTACCGCGATATGAAAATAGTCATAAAAGCCCTCTTCTCTGCGACAACGCGACTTTATCTCTTCGAGAGTTATGTTTATTATTCGGCTCAAAGCGTCGCTTTTGGTCATCTCCACACCGTTATACTCTATCGGCTCGCTCATGCTGGTGGAACAGTCGAGCATGAACAAAAACATGGACGGGTCTTTTCGCGTAATCGGTTTATCGTATCCGTTCATCTTCTGTGAATTTGGGTTCGACAAAACAACATCCGAGTCTCACATATTATCGCAAACACGAAAAACAGATGAGACCGAATCAAAAAACGCAGTTCCCTTTCGCCTTATTATTGAGGCAGGATACCCGTCAAACGGGAGGTGTCGCAGACAACCGAGACAAGACACCGTTTGAAACGGATGTCAAAACAGCGCATTAAAAAACACACGCACGACAGTTGTCAACAGCAACAGAACCATACGACGGTATCGCACCGCCGATGCTTCGTCTATACAAATATAAATCTTTTTTGATTAAAATCACTTATTGTCGTTTTATCTTTTCAGACAGCAACCACGTTTTTCGTCATCGAAACAACAAAAAACGGAATAACACACTTACCTCCAATACATTAAAAGACGACACCCGTAATGAGCGTCGTCTTTCATGATTTAACCGGACATTAAAAAGAGTGATTCTTGCGATTCTGATATTTGGGCTTTTTGAACAGTTCGCACATCGCCTTGTCCTTTGATTCGGCGGCATAATCGGCAGGTGTCTTGTCGAATATGTCGAGAGCGAGCGTATCGGCACCTTTTGAAAGACAAATTTTGGCAATATCCCTGAATCCGCCTTTGACGGCGATATGCAAGGGATTGCGATATTCGTCGTCGCAGCTGTCTATATCGGCACCAGCAGAAATCAGTATCTTGACAATCTCTACAAGTCCGAGAGCGACAGCCCTGTGAAGCGGAGTGCTTCCGTCATTTGTCGCGCAATTCACATTGGCACCTTTTTTTATCATGTAATCGACCAGACGTCCATTTCCCCGTCCGACAGCCATATATAAAGGTTCCCTACCCAAATCATCTCTCGACAGAAGACGCGCGCCGTGCTCAACCAGCGAGTGCACCAGCTCCACGTTTCCCTTCTCCGCCGCGATATGCAAAGGGGTAATATGATTATAATCGGAAACATTGACATCGGCACCTGCCTCAACCAACATCCCGACAACGGAAACATCTTCCCGAGAAACGGCTATATGCAGAGGGGTCACGCCACACGGATAAAAGAGCAAGCGAGCCACCTTGCCGTATGTGTTGTCGGATTTATTGACATCGGCACCCATATCTATCAACATTCTGACAATATCGGCATTACCCGAATCACATGCCCGCATGAGAAGCGTTCTGTCCTCCGAATCTCTCAAATCGACCATTGAACGACGTACAGACAACAGCTTATGCAAATCATCCGCATATCCGTTTTCAATCAGTTCAAAAGGAGACATCGACCTGCGTCTGTTCTCTTCCATTCGGTTGTCGATTCGGACATCTTCGACATCTGCATCCACAACCTTTTTATCGTCAGCCTCACGCCCGCTATCAACGACTTGTTCCACATCGACAGCTTGCTCAAAATCTACCGCTTGTTCTTGAGCGGCAAGGCTCTCCTGCTTCGATTCTGTTACGGTATTTTCAGTTAAGACAACCGCTTCTTCTTGTTCCGTCTCCTTGTATTCATCCGCTGAGGGCATCGAAACGGCGTCTATCTCGGCAGCGGCATCCAACTTTTCCGAGTCAATCACCACACCGTCAGCGGCAACCTCAGGTTCCGAATCTTCGGTAACGAAAGAGCCGTAAAACGGGGCATCGTCATCTTTGGACGAATCAACAAAACCGACATTAGCCTCAACATCTGTATTTACCGCATTTCCGTCCGTCTCTGACAATTCCGTCTCCTTGACAGGCTTTGTCTCTTCGACAAGTTTTGTCGTCAATTCGACATTTTTCGTCGATTCGACATTATTCGACAGTTCGACATCTTTCGGAACATCCTCGACATAAACATCATCAACGGAATCTGTTTCAATAGTCGTTACGGTTTCCGACAACTCCAATTCGGCGTTTTTATTTTCAGATTCTTCAAATATATCTTTATCTGAATCCGATTCGACAGCGGCTATCGATTCTCTGCCCGCATCGGAATTATCTGCATCAGAGGTGTCGCCACACACATCGCATACGACAAATCCGTCTGTCGACAAGATATTCTCATCCTCTGCCCCTGCAATCGTCTCGTTGAACACGGGAGAGTCGGAAAGCAAATCCGAATGTTCAGACAATTCGACAACCATGGAATCATCCGAAACCGAAACCATTTCGGGGATTATGAACTCATCGTTTACAGCCGAACCATTGTTTTCGTTCTGCTCTTTTCGAGATTGCTCCGAAACAGACACGCTACCGTCATAGACATCCTTATTGCCTTTATCTTTTGACGATATGTCAACCGTATTTTCGTCTTTCGATTCATGCAAATCAAAAGCAGGCTCTTCGTTTACGACAACTGAACCGTCATCATCGACTAAAGCTGTATCTCCGACAAAATCTGTCCTACTCGGAACATCATTTTCAGATTCATCAGAAGCATGTATGTTTTCAGATACCGTTTCGTTTGGTTCCGATTCAGCAACCGTGTCAGTATCCGATTCCGCCTCAACATCACTTATAATAACCGTATTCTGAACATCATCAATCTCATTTGACAGAGTTTCCTGTACGGATACAGATTTCTGTATGGATAAAAGTTCTTTATCCTCCTGTTCGGTTACCGCCTCATGTTCCGATGCGACATCACTATCAACAACAGACTCATGTTCCGCAGTTTCTACCGCTATTTCATCAGATCCCGCTACATCGACTACATCTTTAACCTCAATAGATTCTTGTGATTCAATCGATTCTTGTGATTCTGTCGATTTTTGTAATTCGACAAGCTCTTGTACTTCAGTAGATTCTTGTACTTCGGTAGATTCCTGTAATTCAGTGGACTCCTTTAATTCAAACGATTCCGATTCTTTAGCATGAATAGCGTCATCCGTCTCGGATACATCGGCATCATTTGGCATATAGGCGACCTCTTGAGGTTCTTTATCCTCAAGAGGTTCATTTACCTCTTTTTCGGGAACCTTTTCATCTGCTTTTCCCGTCTCGACAATCTCTGCATCAGTACTTTCATTTGTCGTCGGAAGCCCGTCAACAATATGAACATGCTTCTCTTCCGACACCATTTCTGTCGCCACGCTCTCAACGGCTACATCTTTTCCGACAATTTCCGAAGTTATCAGAACCTCTTGTTCATCCGTACCATGCACGCCGTCTGAAACGGCTGTTTTATTATCAGTTGACTGCTCCTTGTCCGCATTTTTAACAGCGGAAGATTTGGCGGGAGCTTTTTTAAGGCTTCCGTAAGCGCTTTTATACAGATTGTTCAGATATTTTGCCACATCAGCCGATGATTTTTTATTCGGATGATGTTTGTGTGCCGTAGCCTTTTTCGTGGCATAGGCGCATATTTTCTTGAACTGTTCAAGCGAAGGAGATATCTCCGACACGATAAGACGCACTATGCTCAAATCACCGCCGTCTATTGCAAGCTCAACGAGTGTCTCGCCCGTATTGCACTCCATATCGACGGTTGCCCCTGCGGAAACGAGATAACGTACAACATCGCCCGCATCACCCGCAAGCGCGTAAACCAACGGCGTGTTACCGTCAATATCTTTTTCATCTATTCCGTAAGCTCCGCTCTCCACAAAATGGCGCACGCACGATTCGCTGTCATGCTCCGCCGCATAAAATATAGGTTTTTGAGAATTTCCGCCACAGCTTGCACCATGAGCCATAAGGTAGGAAGCCATGCGGTAGTCGTCATTGTCAATGGCTCTGTCGAGAGGTGTCTTGGAGAGGGTCTTCTCTCTGACATCCACATTGAATCCTGTCTCTTCGACAAGATAACGAACAATGTCAAAATGACCGTTTTGGACTGCTATGTGTAAAACGGAACGGCCGTCTCTCACTCTGTCGCCAATATGCGAATTCTCTTTGCGAGATAGCTCAATGAAAGTGTCGGTATCCCCGCTTGCCGCGAGTTTGTGTATCGGATACCATCCGTTTGAATCGACCTCTTCCCCGTTATCAGGCAGAGAAGAATATTTACCTGCCGATTCGATACCGACGGTATAGTTTACCCTCAATGAGTTGATTGCGGCATAGCATCGAGCCACGTCAGGACTGTTGATGTATTTCCCTTTTATGAGCTTGTCGATACCGCTTTTACCCATCGACAAAAAGCTGTCGAGACCGAACAGCAGAGCGTCTTTACGTGAATAGGAGGCGTAAAGCTCGGGTGCATCTTTCAGAATGGCGAGCGAAAGGGTCAACGAATAGACGGAAGCGTTGACAAGACGCGCGCGCTCCCTGTCAACACCCTCCAAAGTGGGCATCAGCTGAGGTATGATTCTATCGCCGCTGTCGGCGACAATCTTGAAATCGTACTTGCAACGATACAGCTCCGTTACGAGAATATTATGGGGCATAAGGAGCATATCGTATGCGGACGAGGGCATGAAACCCACATCTACAAGCTCATCGGAGAACTGGTGATACAGCTCATTGAGCGCTATGTAATCATTGTCGGCACACAGATATTCCACCTTCTCCGAAAGCAGAATCTCCTTTATGGTCTCCATCATAACAAAAGCAATAACTCGACAAAGATAATAAATAATTGCCGCCCGATAAAACTTTGACATTATATCAAAGATTTTATCGGGCGGCACTCTTCGTTTCAGCGATTAACTCACTCAATGGCATCCGCCGCATCCGCAGTCACACCCTCCCTTATCTTTTTTAGTAAAGGAGCGTACCGTTCTTACCACGGCGACGATAACGATGAGCGAGGCTATCGCAATCGCAAGTATATCATCAATTTTCATAATCTGTTATTTTATTCGGCAACGTACACATACGCCGCCAAACGACGTCATTTGAATATATTATAGACGATAAAGCTCAAAATCCACGCCAAAACGGTTGTGTAAACCACCGTAAAAAGCGCCCATCGCCATTTTCCGCTCTCACGCCGTATGGCGGAGACGACAGCCACGCAGGGGAAATATACCAGCACGAATGTAAGGAACGAAAGCGCGGTAGCGGTTGTGAATACCTTTTGTCCCTCTCTCTCTCCCGATACGAATGTTTCGTTTTTCAGCGTCTCCGAGAGCAGGTTATCGGCGTTTTCATCCTCGCTGTCGATATTGTTTACAACTGCCATTGTCGATACGATGACCTCTTTGGCAGCGACTCCCGAAACCAGACCCACACCTATTTTCCAGTCGAATCCGAGCGGAGCGACCACAGGCTCAATCTTATGACCGATACGGCTCATGTAGCTGTCGGTACGTGTGGGATAGTAGCTCAACGCCCACACGATAACCACAGCGACAAGAATTACACCCCCCATTTTTTTGAGGTACTGCGACCCTTTGACCCACATGTGACGTATGGTTGAGCGTGCCGACGGCATTCTGTAAGGCGGCAGTTCCATTACAAAGGGGTGGTCCTTGCCTCTAAGGATGAATTTACGGAACACGTGTGCCGTGAATATCGCTATCACCACCCCGAAGAAATATATAGCGAAAAGCATTGTTCCGGCGTTTTCGGGGAAGAAAGCTCCGAGTATAAGAAGATAGACGGGAAGACGCGCGCTGCACGACATAAAGGGCGTTATAAGCATCGTTATGAGACGACCTCTGCGGTCTTCGATGATTCTCGACGCCATTACGGCTGGCACGTTACATCCGAATCCCATGACAAGGGGAATGAACGACTTGCCGTGCAAGCCTATCTTGTGCATGACTCTGTCCATGATGAAAGCCGCCCTTGCCATATACCCCGAGTCTTCGAGTAGCGAAATGAACAGGAACAGCAACAATATGTTGGGCAGGAATACAATCACGCTTCCGACACCGCCGATGATACCACCCACGAGCAGGTCTTTGACCGCTCCGTCAGGCATCGCGTCACTCACGAGCGACTGAATCCATGCGACAAACGACTCGATACCCGCCATGGGATACTCGCCAAGCGTGAATGTTGCATAGAACATCAGCCACATGACGGCTAAAAATATCGGGAAACCCCATATCCTGTGCGTCAATACGGAGTCGATTTTATCCGCCTTATGGTTTTTGCCCTCGGCAGCCTTGTATGTCTCTTTGAGTGCGCCGCTGATAAAACCGTATCTGAAGTGCGCAAAAACGGTATCTATCTTGTCGTCATACTCTTTCTCTATCGCCGCACGCGCCTGGTCAGCATATTTGAGCAACGCTTCGTCGAGGAACAGCTCTCTTATGCGCTCGTTACCCTCAATAAGTTTTATGGCGGCAAAACGAGGTGACAGGTCGATTGCGTCGTTTCCGTCCTCTACTATTTTCTCGGTCAGGACAGACAGGTAATCCTCAATAAATTGCCCGTAATTGATATAGACTCTTTTTCGTGACGACACGGGCGTATTGTAACGCTCCACTATATGTTCGAGCAGATGAGGAACGCCACGTCCTTTTTTTGCCACTGTCGCCACAAACGGAGCGTCGAGCAGCTTGCCCATGGTTTTATGATCGAAACTGTCGCCCGAGGCGAGAAGCTCGTCGTACATGTTGAGGGCGACAACCATATTCAGCTCCATATCGATGAGCTGGGTGGTAAGGAACAGGTTGCGTTCGATATTGGAACCGTCGATGACATTGACAACCACATCGAAACTGTCTTTTTCAAGATGTTCGGCGACCACACGTTCTTCGGGTGAATAGCTCGAAATTGAATATGTACCGGGCAGGTCGGTGAACTTAATCTTGTAGTCTCGGAATCTGACCGTAGCGGTTGACGACTCCACGGTGACACCCGAATAGTTACCCACATGCTCGTTAAGCCCCGATATATAGTTGAAGAGTGATGTTTTGCCGCAGTTGGGGTTACCGACGAGAGCCACTTTTATCACGTGCGAAACAGGCTCGGAGCTTTCACCCTCATGATAGGTTTCAGGGAACGACACCTTCTCGACATCACAGAACAGACCCTCTTTGGCGGCGTCCTGACAGCTGACAACCTCTATGTTTTCAGCCTCGGCACGGCGCAACGATACCTCATAGCCCATAAGCTCATACTCTATCGGGTCTCTCATGGGCGCATTTCTGACCACAGTAATGGTTTTGCCCCTGACAAAACCCATCTCTATGATTCGACGGCGGAAGTCATCGTCTCCGCCCACTTTCAATATAACGGCACTCTGACCTTTCGTCAGTTCGGATAGCTTCATAAACACTGCTTTTTTACAGTTGACAAAGGTACACTTTTTTTGAGTTTCATTGTTTTATTTCATATATTTGTTGTATAAAATACCTAAAAGTTGTGATACGATAAAAAATTACCATGACCAAACGACTACTTTCAGCAGCGGCGTTTTCATTTGCCGCCCTGACGCTTCTTTTCTCCTGCGGGGGAGACGGCGTAACCCCGACGAACGACACTATCATACCCGAGCCAAAGTCGTTCGCACGTAACAGCGGCTCTTTCACCATTAAAAGCTGTGACATAAGCTACCCCGCCGCCGACAGCACGGCACGTGAGGCGGCTCTCACCGTGGCGGAGATGCTCGGCAAGGCTACAAACCTCAAGTTCAATGTTGTCGAGACAGAGGCGGCAAACGGCATAACACTCCGCCGAGACACCTCTCTGCAAGAGGAGGCGTACATGCTGAATGTCAACAAAGAGGGTATCGAAATGGTGGCGGACAGCTACAACGGCTATTTCTACGCTCTCCAGTCGCTCATGGCTCTTCTGCCCGCCGACTGCTACTCACCCGACGGGGCAAACATGTCCTCATACAATGTGGAGTGCGTGGCTATCAATGACGCTCCCGCATTCAGGTGGAGAGGCATGCACATGGACGTATCCCGTCACTTCTTCCCCAAAGAGTTTGTTTTGCGCTTCCTCGACATCATGGCGATGCACAAAATGAACGTCTTTCATTGGCACCTTACCGACGACCAAGGCTGGAGACTCGAAATTGAGAAATATCCCAAGCTCACGGAGATAGGAGCGTGGAACGTTGACCGCACCGACCGTCCGTGGAACGAGGGCTCACCCATGAAAGAGGGCGAGAAAGCCACTTACGGCGGCTTCTACACAAAAGAGGATGCCCGTGAAGTTGTCGCTTACGCCGCGAAGAGAGGTATCACCGTGGTACCCGAAATCGAGATGCCCGGACACAGCTGGGAAGTGATTGCCTCTTACCCCGAACTCGGATGCAGCGGCAAACCGCAGCCCGTACTCTCAGGCGGAGACTACACGGGCGGAACGGCTACGCTCTGCGCGGGTAACGAAAAGACATACGAGGTCTATCAGGACATAATCGACGAGGTTGTCGAGATATTCCCGTCGCAATATATACATATAGGTGGCGACGAGGCTAACAAGACCCCGTGGAAGAGCTGTCCCAAGTGTCAGAAAAAGATAAAGGACGAGAACCTGAAAGACGAAAAAGAACTTCAGAGCTACCTTATAACCCGCATGGAGAAATACATCATCTCAAAAGGCCGCAAAATGATAGGCTGGGACGAGATTCTTGAGGGAGGCATCGCGCCCGAAGCTACCATAATGTCGTGGAGAGGCACACAGGGCGGTATCGCTGCGGCTAAAGAGGGTCACGATGTCGTCATGACTCCGGGCTCGCACCTCTATTTCGACATGTATCAGGACACACCCGAAGCGGAACCCGCGGCGATAGGCGGATTCACTCCCATATCAAAGGTATTGTCATTCTCACCCATACCTCAGGAGCTCGCTCCGACAGACTCAACTCCCGACCTGAGAAAACACGTTATAGGCTTGCAGGCAAACACATGGTGCGAATACATAACCACACCCGAACATTTCGAGTACATGACCGTTCCCCGCATAGCGGCTATTGCCGAAGTAGCGTGGACAGGCGACGGTCTGGGTACCGACACATTCTATGAAAGGCTCTACACCAAGCAGATGCCACGATACGACCGCATGGGTATCAATTACCACAAAGGTCCGGGTTATGTGAACTTCACCACGGAATTGTCAGAGAGCGACAGCTGTTTCAACGTAACTCTCGCCAGCGAGATATACGGCGCGGAAATTGCCTACACCCTCGACGGCACCGACCCGACGGTATCGTCACCCCGTACCGACGGCACACCGCTCAAGATAACCGCGCCCACCGTGATAAAAGCGGTTGTGATAAGAGGTGACTCCGTTTATTCAAAACTCCCCTCGACAACCCTCATCGGTTATCACAAAGGTATCGGCAAGGAGGCACGTTTTGTCAACCCTTACAGCAAGGATTATGCGGGTAGCGGCGACAACACGCTCAACAACGGAGCCACAGGCACATCCGACATTCGTGACGGCAAGAGCATCGGTATCGCCAACAGAGACCTCGACGTGATTTTCGACATGGTTCAGGTCGTAGAGTTCAACACCGTATCGGCATGGTTCACGCAGAGCATAGGTGTTTGGGCATATCTCCCCGAAGCCTTGGTGGTATCGGTATCTGACGACGGCAAAAACTTCGTCGAAGCAGGCAGAACAGAAAATTCCTTTGACACAAAAACACAAGTTCTCCGAAAGGAGCTGACTGTCAAAGGCAACTTCAAAGGCCGCTACATCCGAGTATCAGCCGTCAACCCGATAACCCCCGAAGGGTTACCCGGTGCGGGATACAAAAACTGGATATTTGCGGATGAGATATTCATACTCTAAAAAATCAGCCCTCAAGATTTCAGTCTTGAGGGCTTTTTTTAAGTATGAATATCTCAATCACACAAATATCCGTTTTTGTATCCCGCACCGGGTAACCCTTCGGGGGTACAACGTCTCCGACGGGTCTGCCGACGGCGTTACTTTGTCACTCGACAAAGTAACCAAAACGAGGGGGCACAGCCCCTTCCCTCCATGTCATATTTCATTGGCTCATTATCTTTCAGGAAGTCGGCATCTGACCGTGCATAAGATAAAAAAGAGTGGCGGAGATAAATGGGATTTGAAAATGTGTTGTAGGATATGGCAACTTGATTACAAATTAGTATATTTGTTCGTTTTTGGATTTTAAGGTATGATAAAAGGTGTTATTTTTGACATGGATGGTGTGTTGACAGACAACAGAGACATCCATATAGAGGCTTTCGTGAGATTCTGTCACAGACACGGTATGAATATAGATACAAAAGACCTCATGCCCCTCTTCGGAATGGGAAACAGAGAGATTATGACAGCCGTATTCAAAAAAGATTTTGACGAAAGACAGATAGAAGAGCTGTCTCACGAAAAGGAACAGATTTACAGAGAGATATTCGCAGAGAAAATAAAACCGACAACAGGACTACCCGCCCTGCTCGAAGGTCTGCGCGCGGAGGGTATAAAAATGGCTGTCGGAAGTTCGGGTATGAGGCTCAATGTCGATTTTGTACTCGACAAGTGCGGAATAAGAGAGTATTTCGACGCGATAGCGGACGGCGACATGGTTAAAAACGCCAAACCCGACCCCGAAGTATTCCAGCTTGCCGCACGTCTTCTCGGTCTCGACAACAGCGAATGTCTCGTTTTTGAAGACTCTTTCGCAGGAATAGCCGCCGCAAGAGCCGCAGGCTCACCCGTTATAGCCTTGGCGACAACATTTCCGAGAGAAAAACACAGCGACTACGACATGATAATCGACAATTTCACACAGATAGACGCTTCAACGATAAAGAATTTCGATACAATAATTAAAGAAAAACACATACATAACGATAATTAAACAGATAAAACATGAATAAATCAATATCTTACGCGTCAGAACACAAAGGACGCTTTCTCGAAGAACTTTTCTCGTTAATGCGCATCCCCTCGATAAGCGCGTTATCATCACACGCTCCCGACATGATTCGTTGTGCGGAGGCTCTTAAAGAGAGACTTCTTGCGGCTGGTGCCGACAGCGCCGAAGTTATGGAGACGAGCGGCGCGCCCGTTGTTTTCGCGCAAAAGAGAGTTGACCCGTCGAAACCGACCGTTCTCGTTTACGGTCACTATGACGTCATGCCCGTAGAACCGTTGGAGCTGTGGACGACACCGCCTTTCGAGCCTCAGGTAAGAGACGGCAAGATATGGGGACGCGGCGCCGACGACGACAAAGGACAGGGATTTATGCACGTGGCGGCATTCGAGGCAATGGTAAAGAGCGGAGAACTGCCCTGCAATGTCAAATTTCTGTTCGAGGGTGAGGAGGAGATTGGTTCACCCGCATTGACCGAGTGGTGCGAGAGCAAGAAAGAGTTGCTTGCCGCCGACTTGATACTTGTGTCCGATACGGCTATGGCGTCACTCGACTGCCCAACCGTCACCTGCGGACTTCGTGGTCTCGCCTACCTCGACGTAACGGTGATAGGACCCAACAGAGACCTCCATTCGGGACTTTTCGGCGGTGCGGTGGCAAACCCGCTCAATGTTTTATCAGAGATTATAGCGGGATTGCACGACAAGAACGGTAAAATCACGATTGACGGCTTCTATGACGATGTTGTGGAGCTTACCCCCGAAGACAGGGCGATGATAGCCAAACGTCCGTTCGATGAGGAGGCTTACCGCAAAAGTCTTGAAGTCGATGAGCTTACGGGCGAGAGCGGTTATACCACCGTTGAACGCACGGGAGTACGTCCAGCCCTTGACGTAAACGGTATCTGGGGCGGACATACGGGTGAAGGCTCAAAAACGGTTATTCCGTCACAGGCGCACGCCAAAATATCCATGCGACTTGTCGCAAACCAAGACCACAACAAGATAGCCGAGTTGTTCGAGAAACACATCAAACGTGTCGCGCCCAAAACGGTAAAAGTAGAGGTCAAACCCTCACACGGAGGCGCGCCCTACATGATGTCACCCTCACACCCAGCGTATGAGGCGGCATCCAAAGCACTCAAAGAGACGCTCGGAAAAGAGGCGCTACCCTACTTCAGCGGAGGCAGTATTCCCATTATCAGCAAATTGTCGCTTCTCTTGAACGCCAAAGCGTTATTATTGGGCTTCGGATTAGGCAGCGACAACACACACTCGCCTGACGAGAACTACCCCGTCGAAAATTTCGAAAAAGGTATCGAGACGATTATCCGCTTTTACGGGCACTACAACAAATAACGTACTCCATACATAATTTCCATAATTTCCTAAACACAAAACAAAACACCGCATCAACAATATGTTTTTGCGGTGTTTTGTTTTATCATCATAATCCCTTTCACATCACAACATCACAATATTATAAGATTACAACATTACATTTACATCGTTTCCACACAACAACCCGACCGTCACTTCTTTTCTTTTCGTTTTCGAGGCTACAAACGCCAAGACGCCGACTTCCTGAAAGATAATGAGCCAAATGAATGTGACATGGACAAAAGGGGCTGTGCCCCCTCGTTTTGGTTACTTTGTCGAGGGACAAAGTAACTCCCGCGGAAGGCGCCCTCGGAGAGCCCTCGGAGAGCCTCGCGGGAGCGGCTGTCGGCAGACCCGTCGGAGACTATGCGAAGCCCCTGCAATCATCGCCAGCGGAAGTGCCCGGCCTTTTAATATTCGCACTATCATACAATCCATTTTAACGGAACAAAGGCTGACATAATTCAGTATTTAGGACAAAAAACGTTGTCCTAAATACTGAAATTATGCCTACCTTTGTCC
>CASDZP010000017.1 GCA_949285535.1 uncultured Alistipes sp. | reverse complement strand
CTTCAATTATAGTAGCGTTATAATATCCGCCCGAAATACCCCCCGAAATTATAGTAGAATTATAGTAGAATTATAGTTCATGTACGTTTCGTTTTTCCAAAGCTGACCCCGCATCACACCCCGAACCACCTGACCCACAAACACATACCCCCATATCTCTTACTCTCTATTATATACGTTTCGTTTTTCTTTTTTTATATAGTGAAAAAGTGTTTGATTGGGGATGATTATGATTTTTCCTCTTTTTTTCGTTTTTCGGATTAATTTGATTAACTTTGGAAACGATTAAATCGAAATTTTCGATTATAACGTATAGCCTAAGTGCTTAAACAACATAAAGTATGGCAAAAATCAAAGGAAGGGTTGAGATAAACATCGAGCGGTGCAAGGGTTGCGGCGTCTGTGTCGCTTCTTGTCCCGTTCAGGTGTTGGAGCTTGCACCCAAGGTCAATTCTCGCGGCTACAATTATGCTATTGCCGCCCGCGCCGATGACTGCATCGGTTGCGCAAGCTGCGGACTCGTATGTCCCGACAGCTGTATAACAGTCTATCGTAGCATAAACAACAAAGAGTAAGTCAATGAAAGAAGAAATAAGACTGATGAAGGGTAACGAAGTCGTTGCGGAAGCGGCTGTCAGAGCCGGTTGCGACGGTTTCTTCGGTTATCCCATCACTCCTCAGACGGAGATTATGGAGACTCTCATGGAGCTTAAGCCGTGGGAGACGACAGGCATGGTCGTATTGCAGGCGGAGAGCGAGGTCGCGTCCATAAATATGCTTTATGGCGGCGCGTCTGCCGGTAAAAGGGTGATGACATCATCATCGAGCCCCGGCGTGTCGCTCATGTGCGAAGGTATCTCTTATCTGGCTGGCGCGGAGTTGCCTTGCGTGCTGGTCGATGTAATGCGAGGCGGTCCCGGTCTGGGTACGATACAGCCTTCTCAAAGCGACTATTTTCAGGTGGTCAAAGGGGGCGGTCACGGTGACTATAAGCTGATTGTATTGGCTCCCGCCTCTGTTCAGGAGATGTACGACTTTGTCGAGCTCGCTTTCGAGTTGGCGTTCAAATATCGTACTCCCGCCGTTATCCTCTCTGACGGTCTGATTGGTCAGATGATGGAGAGAGTGACGCTCCGTGAGGCAAAACCGAGACTGACTGAGAGCGAGATAGAGCGTCTTTATGGCGATTGGGCTCTCACGGGTCGCAAAAACGGACGTAAACGTAACATTATCACCTCCGTGCGTCTCGATCCTATCGCGCAGGAGACCTTCAATCATCACTTGCAGGAGAAATACCGCCTCATAGAGCAGAACGAGGTGCGTTTCGATACTTACATGACCGACGATTGCGACTATCTGATGGTAGCTTACGGTTCGTCGGCACGTATCTGCCGCAAGGTTGTCGAGCTGGCGCGTAACGAAGGTATCAAAGCGGGTCTTTTCCGCCCCGTGACACTCTTCCCGTTCCCGTCGAAAGAGATTGCGGCGGTCGCGTCTCACTGCAAGGGCGTTCTCTCTGTTGAGATGAGTGCGGGTCAGATGGTCGAAGACGTGAGATTGGCGGTAGGAAACGACAAACCCGTACTCCATTACGGTCGTATGGGTGGCGCCGTTCATTCGCCCGAAGAGGTCTTCACGGCTCTCAAAGAGATGTTGGTAAACAAGAATTAAGAGAATGGGAGAGATGACACAGAACAACAACGAAGAGAAGTTGGTTTACGCTAAACCCTCTCTTATCACCGATAACACCATGCACTATTGCCCCGGTTGCAGCCATGGTGTGATACACAAGATTGTTGCGGAGGCGATAGACGAACTCGGTATGACCGAGAATGCCGTCGGCATATCGCCCGTCGGCTGTTCGGTATTGGCATACGACTATATAGACATCGACTGGGCGGAGGCGGCTCACGGACGAGCTCCCGCATTGGCGACCGCGATAAAGAGACTTTCGCCCGAAAAGCTGGTGTTCACCTATCAGGGTGACGGCGACTTGGCGGCGATAGGTACCGCCGAGACGATACACGCATGCAACAGAGGCGAGAACATAACGATAATATTCGTAAACAACGCCATATATGGTATGACGGGTGGTCAGATGGCGCCGACAACGCTGTTGGGCATGAAGACGGCTACGTGTCCCGAAGGACGCGACTCGTCGTTGCACGGCTTCCCGTTCAAGATTGCCGACATGTTGAACCACCTTCCCGGCGTGAGATACATCACCCGTCAGAGTGTTCACACTCCCGCGGCGGTACGCAAAGCCAAAAAGGCGATACTCAAGGCGTTCACCTATTCAATGGAGAACAAGGGTACCTCTTTCGTGGAGATAGTGGCGACCTGCAACTCAGGTTGGAAACTGTCGCCCGTGGCTGCCAACAAATGGATGGAGGAGCATATGTTCCCCGAATATCCGATAGGCGACATCAAGGACATTTAAACAGACTCAGAGATGACACACGAACTAATAATAGCAGGTTTCGGCGGACAGGGTGTCCTGTCTATGGGTAAGATACTCGCCTATTCGGCTGTCATGCAGGGCAAGGAGGTAACATGGATGCCCTCTTACGGACCTGAAATGCGAGGCGGTACCGCCAATGTGACCGTGATAATAAGTGACGAGCAGATAAGCTCACCCATATCTCATTTTTATGACACGGTCATAGTCTTGAATCAGCAGTCTCTCGACAAATTCGAGAAGAGTGTCCGTCCCGGCGGCGCGCTCATATATGACCCGAACGGCATATCGACACCGCCGAGCAGAACAGACATCGACGTATATACCGTTGAGGCGGCGGCGGAAGCGGCTAAAAGCGGAAACTCCAAAGTCTTTAACATGATAGTGCTTGGAGCTCTTTTGAAGGTTAAACCTTTGGTCGAGCTTCAGTACGTAAGTCAAGGTTTGAAGAAATCTCTTCCCGAACGAGTGCATCACACACTTCCGCAGAACGAGGCGGCGATAAAGAGGGGTATGGAGATAGTAACCAAACGCTAAAATCATTTTTTACCTAATATCAAAGGCGTGACTTTTAATCGAGTCACGCCTTTTTTGTGAGCATATAGCGACAAGATGCCGACTTCGTGGAAGATAATGAGCCAACGGGATATGACATGGCGGGAAGGGGCTGCGCCCCCTCGTTTTGGTTACTTTGTCGAGTGACAAAGTAACGCCGTCGGCAGACCCCTCGGAGAGCCTCGCGGGAGCGAACTCGGCGCCAACCCCGAAGAACTTCCTGGTGAAGAGAACAAATAGTCATAATATATTAAAAAACAAAGGCGTGCCATTATGACACGCCTTTGTTTTTTAATATATTACAGACTATTTGTTCTCTTCACCAAGAAGTTCTTCGAGTTTGGCGCCGAGTTCCGCTTCACGGAGGTTTTTGGCGATGATTGTGCCGTCGTTGGCGATGAGGAAGTTAGAGGGGATAGAGCTTACACCGTAAGTTACGGCGGGAGCGCATTCCCAGAACTTGAGGTCGCTGACGTTGTTCCAAGTGAGACCGTCTTTCACAATGGCTGCTTTCCACTGCTCTGCACCGTCGGGACGGTCGAGTGATACACCATACACGGTAAAGCCTTTCTCGTTGTATTTCTTGAAGTTGGCTACTACATTGGGATTCTCCGCACGGCAGGGAGGACACCATGAAGCCCAGAAGTCGAGCAATACATATTTGTTTGCCGCAACAACCTCTGAAAGTTTGATGATGTTACCGGCAGTGTCGGGGAGTGCAATCTCCGTAAATTTCTGTCCTACGTCAGAACGTTTGAGTGCCTCTATGCGTTCGCCCAAAATCTTGATGTAAACAGTATTCTGCATTTCGGGAGACAAAGCTGCAATCATCTCTTCGAGCTGCTGCCATGTGAGTTGATAAGAGAGGTGACGGAAAAGTACGTATGCCGCAGCTACCGAATTGGGGTTGTTGCGAACAAAAAGCATTGTCGAGTCGAGCGAGCCTCTTACGGGCAGATAGCTGTTGTTGTAGAGGTCGTTTGTCGCTGAGCCTGTAACGGCTATGTTGTTCTTGTCTTCGATTGAGCCTGAGATTGCGATGGGGCTGTTCTCAATGAAGAACTGTCCGAGAGAGACATTACCTTCAGCCACGTTTACAGACGCGAGCATGGGAGTCTCAAGAGTACCTTTGAAAGAGAATTTTCCGTTTTCAACAACGGTCGAGTCAATGACACGGGGCATCTTACCCTCATAAACATTGAGATAAACTTTGCCTTCCACACCCTCGACAGCACCGTCGATAGTGTAGCCGCCGTTGCCTTGTGTGCAAGCGGTAAACGCCATTACGGCGATTGCGGCTGCAAGTAAACCTTTTTTCATATACCTTCTGTTTTTGTTAGGTTGATTGTTAAAAGTGGCGTAAAGGTAATAATTAAAACAATAAAAAGAGCAAAAAAATAGACATATAAACTTTTTTCGGCGACAAAACGTCTATTTGACACGGTCGGGGTTACGACTTATGAACTCCTCCCATCCGCCTTTCTTGTGGCTTGTTTTCAGCGGTGAACATTCCCACAGATGATGACACAGAGCCACCGCCAATCCGTCCGTCGAGTCGAGGTTCTTGGGCAACTCCTTGATGTTGAGTATATGTTTCAGCATGTCCGCCACCTGCTCTTTTGTCGCGCTACCAGTTCCCGTTACGGCAATCTTAACCTTTGTCGGCGCATACTCGAATATCTCGGCGCACGACACCGACGCGGCGGCTATCGCCACGCCCTGCGCACGTCCAAGTTTCAGCATACTCTGCACGTTCTCTCCGAAGAAAGGAGCCTCAAGAGCTACTGCGTCGGGCTTGTATCTGTTCATCAGAGACGAGACCCTCTCATATATATGCCCTAATTTGAGGTATGGCGTTTTGAACTTGGCAAGGTCGATGTAGCCCATCGTTACGAACGATGCGGTACGTCCCTTGACGCTTATCACGCCGTATCCCATTTTGTTGGTGCCGGGGTCTATCCCCAATATGACACGTTCGGACATGACGCCTATTTCTCCGCTTTGAGTGTCTCAAGTTCTTTGCGCAGAGCCGCAATCTCCCTTCTCATTTCGGGAAGCTCCTTAAATACCATGTATGCCCTCTGAAAATCACGGGCCTTATAAGCGGGAGTACCCAGAAGAACAGCGCCTTCCGTCTTTACAGCCGAACCGATACCGGACTGCGAGCCCGCCTGTGTCTTGTCGGCAACGGTTATGTGTCCCGCAACTCCGACCTGTCCCGCAAACATGCAGTTAGCGCCTATCTTTGTGGAACCAGCGATGCCTGTCTGTGCCGCCGCAACCGTATCGTGACCTATCACGACATTATGACCTATCTGTATGAGGTTGTCGAGCTTCACACCCTTACGGATGAATGTCGAACCCATGGTGGCACGGTCAACGCATGTGTTGGCGCCAATCTCCACGTTGTCCTCTATCACCACATTACCTATCTGCGGTATCTTCTTGTAGCTTCCGTCAGCCTGCGGAGCGAAACCGAAACCGTCCGCGCCTATCACCGAGCCGCTGTGTATGGTAACGTTATCTCCCAACACGCATCCTTCGTATATCTTGACGCCGCTGTTGAGTATGACATTCTTGCCTATCTTGACACCCATGCCCACATATACGTGAGGATATATCTTCGCTCCCTCGCCGATTACGGCTCCATCGTCTATCACGGCGAATTCGCCAACATAGGCGTCATCCGCCACTTTCGCTTTCGCTGAAATAGATGCAAGTGAACTTATTCCGCTTTTCTGCGGCTTGTTGGCTATGTAAAGGTCGAGAAGTTTTGCGAACGATGCGTAAGGGTCGTCCACCTTAACCATTGTAGCCTTAACCTCTTTCACGGGATTGAAACTCTTGGCGACAATCACTATCGAGGCATTAGTCTCATAGATGTAGTGCTCATATTTGGGGTTTGACAGAAACGCCAAATCACCTTTTTTCGCTTCTTCTATCTTTCCGACCGAGCTTACCACGGCCGCTTTGTCGCCGGCAACCTCTCCTTCGAGGAAGGCGGCTATCATTTCGGCATTGAATTCCATTGTGTGTGTTATTTGCGGAGAGTCTTGTTTTTCGACTCTCTCTTTTTTATCAAATATTTAGGTAACAGATTGAGGAATATCATACCCAACATTACGTTCAGTACAAACAGCAATGTGGTGCTTATCGTGTACATCTGCATCGTGAAGTTGAACATGATGAACGCGATTGCCATTATAAGTATGATACCTGTACTCTGCATGTGTGTGAATTCCATTCCCAAAAACAGGTGGTGTATATGGGTCTTGTCGGGGTAGAACGGCGATTTCCCTCGCATTATCCTTTCCGTAAACACCCTTACGGTGTCGAACACGGGGATGAATATAACCGACAACACCATGATTTCAGGGTTCGGCGTGTTATATACATATTCGCCGATTCCAGCGTTTAGCGAGATAAATTTAAGACCGAGGAACGATATTATGTATCCGAGCATGAGAGAGCCGCTGTCACCCATGAAGACTTTTAATCTCTTCCCCTTGACGTTATACAGGAGAAATACCGCTACACATCCGAGAAGGCTTGTTCCGAGCATCGCATAAACATACAACTCGTGATAATAAAACCATCCTGAAAGTACACAAAGCGCTATTGCTCCCAATCCTGAACAAAGTCCATCCACACCATCGATGAGGTTATAGGCGTTTATCGCTCCGACAACAACCAATATAGTTAACGCTACGCTTATTGCTGACGGCATGTCATATATGCCGAAAAGTCCGTCGAGCGAAATAATGTTCAATCCCGCCAGAATAAGCATTATGGTTGCGAATATCTGAATGAGAAACTTGTTCTTATATCCTACGCCCACAAGGTCGTCAGCCAATCCGACGAAAAACAGCGATATTAGTCCCGCAAAGAAGAATAGGATTTCAAGATAAAATTCGTCTTTGTATGTTATGTCGATATCGTGTCCCGTTATCGTCCTTATCCCCAAAGAGAGGCAGAAAGCAACAATTACTGCCGGAAGGAAAGAGATACCCCCAAGTCTCGGAATGGCACCTAAATGAACTTTTCTCGCATTTATGGAGTCGAAAAGCCTCTTGCGTTTTGATATGATTATGATGTTCGGGATGGTTATCCACCCGATAAACAGTGATATGACAAGAGATAATAATATAAAAACAGCCATAATGTCTTGAAGCCCCTTTTAATTGCAAATATAATACTTATTTTTAGTATAAAAAACAATTTTAGCTGGTATAAAAAGTGTCGTTGATATGTTTGTTGTGAATTATGTTGTTTATGTCCATATGTGATTTTATTGAGAAAAGTTATTTAGATTGCATTGTGTTTTCAATTGTTGTAATGTAGTAGATTAATTTAATTGGATAGTAAGAATAATTTGTAGTCTTAATTTTGTTGGTAATTATTTGTTAAACAGGCGATCATGTCTTTGATTTACTATTGAGCTTTTTCATAAAATGATTTTAGCTTATGAGTTGTAAGCGTATTTTTTGTGTTAAATAATAATGGAGGTCATTTGGTGTTATTGAGTGTTTTACTCTTTTTACCCTGATTAATCAGAGTATTGTTAGTTTTAGGATATAATGAATGGGGGAAATATAATTTATTATAAAACGGATATTTTAATTAAAAAGTGTTGGTTTTTGTTGGTTTTTGTAAGCTGATTAGGGTTAAATTGTAAATATTGTATTCGGAGAAGTGTCGTTTCAAAAAAAATAAGTATCTTTGTGCGATATTTTTATGAGATTGATTATGGATTTGAAGATATATAACACTTTGAGCCGTACAAAAGAGGTTTTTGTTCCGTATAACCCGCCTTTTGTCGGCCTTTATGTTTGCGGTCCCACCGTATATGGCGATCCGCATTTGGGGCATGCACGTCCTGCCGTTACTTATGACCTTTTGTTCCGTCTGCTTAAAGCGTTGGGATATAAGGTGCGCTATGTGCGTAATATTACCGATGTGGGGCATCTGGAACATGATTCGGATGACGGTGAGGATAAATTGCTTAAAAAAGCGCGTCTCGAACAGCTCGAACCTATGGAGGTGGCGCAGTATTATACCAACAGATACCGTGATGCCATGGCGAAGCTCGGAGTGCTCAGCCCTTCGATAGAACCGCAGGCGTCGGGACATATCATAGAGCAGATAGAGCTTATCAAGGAGATTCTAAATGCAGGATATGCCTATGAAAGCAACGGTTCGGTCTATTTCGATGTTGAAAAATATAACGAGAAATATAATTACGGTAAGCTGTCGGGACGTTCTGTCGATGAGATGCTCTCGACGACCCGTGAACTCGACGGACAGAGCGACAAGCGTCACAGCTTCGATTTCGCGTTGTGGAAAAAGGCGGCGCCCGAACATATCATGCGTTGGCCCTCTCCGTGGAGCGACGGTTTCCCCGGATGGCATCTCGAATGTAGCGCAATGAGCCGTAAGTATCTCGGAGAGAGATTCGATATACACGGCGGCGGCATGGACCTTATGTTCCCGCATCACGAGTGTGAGATTGCGCAGAGTACCGCTTCAATGGGTCATGAGGCTGTGCATTACTGGATGCACAACAACATGATTACCATAGACGGAAAGAAGATGGGTAAGTCGCTCGGAAACTTCATTACGCTCGAAGAGTTGTTTACGGGTAACAATAAGTTGCTCGACAAGGCTTACGGACCCATGACGATACGTTTCTTTATTCTTCAGGCTCACTACCGCAGTACGCTTGACTTCTCAAATGATGCTCTTGCCGCCGCGGAAAAGGGTCTTGAAAGATTGATGAACGCACTCTCGTCACTCGATAAGATTAAACCGTCATCAACTTCTACGGTCGATGTGTCTAATCTCAAGGAGAACTGCATGGCGTCGTTGTGCGACGACCTTAACAGTCCCGTAGCCATGGCTGAATTGTTCGAATGGGTTAAGGTCATAAACCAGCTCGTTGACGGAACGCAGACGATAAACGAAGCCGACCTCAAGTCGCTTTCGGAGCAGTTCCGTTTTGTTGTCGGCGACCTGCTCGGTCTCAAAGCGGAGGCGGAGGGAGACGACGCCTCTATGATAGAGGGGCTTGTGTCGATGATTCTTCAGGTTCGTCAGCAGGCTAAGGCGGATAAAAACTGGGCGGTTTCGGATAAGATAAGAGACGAGCTTGCCCGTTTGGGTGTGATGGTCAAGGACCGTAAGGACGGTGTTGACTGGGAATTGAAATAAACTACTATCAAAAACGAATAAAACAAGAGGAGTATGAAATTGAAATCGTTACTTTTTGCTCTTGCGGCTCTCTTTGTCGCCTTTTCGGCGAACGGGCAGATAGAGGAGCCTGTCAGCTGGACGCAGAAGAGCGTCGATAAGGGTGACGGCAACTATGAGCTCAGGATGACCGCCACCATCGAGCATCCGTTCCACATGTACGACATGGGTCCCTATGTGGACGGTCCCAATGCCACTACCGTGACATTCACTCCCGTAGAGGGTGTCGATACCGTCGGAACGGTCACCGCATCAGCCGAACCTAAAAAGATGTTCGACGAAGGTTTCGGTATGGAAATAGGTTACTATGAAGGTTCTGTGACTTTTGTTCAGAATGTGAAAGTGACCTCTGCCGAACCTGTTACCGTAAAGATGAACATAGAGTGGCAGACATGCAACGACGTGACCTGCCTTCCTCCCGCTGACGAGGATTTCATCTTCAAACTCGACGGAGTAAAAGGCGGAACCGTTGCTGCGGCTTCAGAAGGAGCGTCGGCTGATGTTTCGGCTACGGAGACGACTGTCGTTCCCGTACAGGAAGGTAACGGAGAGGTGTCACAACTTAAACGTGAAAGCTCTATATGGAGCACAATCATCGCTGCCATTCTCTGGGGTTTTGCGGCTCTTCTGACCCCCTGCGTGTTCCCGATGGTGCCGATGACGGTCTCTTTCTTCATGAAGAGCAGCGGCAGCAAGAGTAAAGGACGCTTCATGGCTGCTTTCTACGGTTTCTCGATAATCGCGCTCTACACTCTTCCGATTGCGATAATCATACTCATTACATATATAGCGGGCGGTGACGCCGTGACAGCCGATATCTTCAACTGGCTCTCTACTCACTGGTTGCCCAACATTGTATTCTTCCTTGTGTTCATGATTTTCGCCGCTTCGTTCCTCGGTGCGTTCGAGATTGTGTTGCCCAGCTCGCTCGTCAACAAGAGTGACGCCAAGGCGGACAAGGGCGGTCTCGTGGGTGTATTCTTCATGGCATTGACACTCGTTTTGGTGTCATTCTCATGCACGGGTCCCATTGTCGGTACCATATTGGTTCAGTCGACACAGGGCGCCGTGTGGGAGCCGATTCTTACGATGTTCGTATTCTCTGCGGCTTTCGCGCTTCCCTTCACGATATTCGCGTTCTTCCCCTCACTGCTCAAAAATCTTCCCAAGTCTGGCGGTTGGCTAAACTCGGTTAAGGTTGTGCTCGGTTTTATAGAGCTGGCGCTCGGTCTGAAATTCCTTTCTGTGGCTGACCAGACATATCACTGGGGATTGCTCGACAGAGAGGTATATATCGCCCTTTGGATTGTGATATTCTCGATGCTCGGTTTCTATCTGCTCGGCAAACTGCGTTTCGCGCATGACTCTGAAGAGCCTTATGTAAAGGTTAAGAAACTTATTCTCGCGATAATCACTTTCGCTTTTGTGGTGTATCTGATTCCCGGTATGTTCGGTGCGCCCCTCAAGGCACTTTCGGGTTATCTGCCCCCCATGCACACGCATGATTTCAATCTGTTGGAGGCGGCGGGCTCACAGAGCGTATCTTCTGCCGATGTTGAGGCGAGAGGTAAGAAATACAGCGATTTCCTCCACATGGCTCACGGTCTCAACGGCTTCTTCGACTATGAGGAGGGTATGGAATATGCCCGCAAGGTCGGTAAACCCGTCCTCGTCGATTTCACGGGTCATGGTTGCGTGAACTGCCGCGAAATGGAGGCTAACGTGTGGTCGGACAAAGAGGTGCTCAGAATACTCAATCAGGACTATGTCATAATATCACTCTATGTGGATGACAAGAAAGAGCTTCCCGAAAGCGATTGGGTGACTCTTCCCAACGGCAAGGTCCTCAAAACCCTCGGTAAGATAAACGCGCAGTTCCAGGCGGAACGTTTCGGTGTCAACGGACAGCCCTACTATGTCATACTCGACAACGAGGGTAAGGAGTTGGTTGAGCCGCGCGGATATAATTTGAGCGTTCCCGGATATATCGACTTTTTGAATTCGGGAGTGGCTAAATACAAAGAAAAAGATTAACTTTACCCCGCAAATGGGGATTCTTGTTTCGAGCTGTCTTGGCTGCTTGTCTGTCTCGAACCGTGAGGGTGTCTTTTTGCCGCCCGAAGGGTGTCGGAGAGACAAGCGGTCAAGACATGTTCGTTGAAGAATTCGGGTATCGTAACGTTCGTGAAGCGACGTTTCGGACGTTACGGTGCAATTTGACAATAATCAAAACGACATACAATGAAAGATCAGTTTGTAAACCGCCATGTCGGCTCGGCTGAAGCTGACGTGGAACAGATGCTGAAAGTTATCGGATGCGGCTCTATCGACGAGCTTATGGATCAGGTGGTTCCCGCCAAAATCCGTCTCAAAAAGCCGTTGGCTCTTCCTGAAGAGGGTATGAGCGAATATCAGCTTGCCGCTCACATCCGTGAACTTGCAGCCAAGAACAAGCCTTACAGGACATTTATCGGTATGGGTTACTATCCTACCGCCTCTCTCGCCGTGGTGATGCGTAATATATTCGAGAACCCCGCGTGGTACACCTCTTACACTCCCTATCAGGCGGAGATTTCACAGGGTCGTCTTGAAGCTCTTCTGAACTTCCAGACAATGATTATCTCGCTCACGGGCATGGAGATAAGCAACTGTTCACTCCTCGACGAGGGTACTGCCGCTGCCGAGGCGATGTCGATGATGTTCGCTCTCCGCAGCCGTGACGCCGTAAAAGAGGGTCGCAATCAGCTCTTTGTGGACGCCAATATCTTCCCGCAGACTCTCGATGTGCTTATGACCCGTTCTGAGCCGTTCGGCATAGAGCTGGTGATGGGCGATTACGCCGATTATGAGTTTACTGGTAAGGAGTTCGGCGCAATAGTTCAGTACCCCGCATGCAACGGTGCCATTGTCGATTACAGCGATTTCGCAAAACGTGCGCATGACAACGGTGTTCTCGTAACAGCTGCCTGCGACATACTCAGTCTCGCCCTTTTGAAATCACCGGGTGAGTGGGGTGCCGACATCGTAGTCGGCTCTACACAGCGTTTCGGTGCGCCTATGGCATACGGCGGTCCCTCTGCCGCATACCTCGCTACCCGTGACGCCTATAAACGTCACATGCCCGGACGTATCATCGGTGTTTCTGTTGACCGTCTCGGCAACAAGGCTCTCCGCATGGCGTTGCAGACACGTGAGCAGCACATCAAACGTGACAAGGCTACATCGAATATATGTACCGCACAGGCGCTTTTCGCCACAATGGCAGGTATGTTCGCCGTATATCACGGTCCCGAAGGCATACGTTCGATTGCGCTTCACGCGCACTCTTGTGCCGCAACCGTGGCTCAGGAACTCGGTAAGATGGGCTATAAGCTCGCCTCTCCCTGCTTCTTCGATACCATCGAGGTTGAAGCGGACGCCGAACGCATGAAAGAGATAGCCGAAGCGCACAAGATAAACCTCTTCTATCCGAATGCCGACACCGTACGTTTGAGCTGCGACGAGGTTACTACTCTCGATGAGGTCAACACAATCCTTGCGATATTCGCCGAGTACAAGAAGTGCGACGCACCCGTTCTCACAGCAATCGAAGAGAAGATTTCGTTCTGCCCCTCGATGAAACGTGAGAGCGACATCCTCACCGAGACGGTATTCAACCGCTATCACTCTGAAACAGAGATGATGCGTTACATCAAGAAGCTCGAACGTCGCGACATATCGCTTGCCGACAGCATGATTTCTCTCGGCTCTTGCACAATGAAGCTCAACTCTGCCGTCAGCATGATGCCCCTCTCGCTCGCCGAGTTCAACGTACATCCCTTCGTTCCCTCTGCACAGGCACAGGGTTATGCGGAGCTTATGAAAGAGCTTGAGCACGACCTGGCTGTCATCACAGGCTTTGCCGCCGTGTCAAACCAGCCCAACTCTGGTGCTGCGGGTGAATATTCGGGTCTGATGGTTATCCGTGCCTATCACCAGAGCCGTGGCGAGGGAGGTCGTAACGTCGCTCTCATACCCGCGTCTGCTCACGGTACCAACCCCGCGTCTGCCGCCATGGCTGGCATGAAGGTGGTGGTTGTGGCTTGCGACCCCCACGGTAACATATCTGTGGAAGATTTCAAGGCAAAAGCGGAGCAGTACAAAAACGAGCTCGCATGCGCCATGATTACATACCCCTCTACTCACGGTATCTTCGAGAGCAGCGTGACCGAATTGTGTGACATCGTTCACGCCAACGGCGGACAGGTTTACATGGACGGTGCCAACATGAACGCGCAGGTCGGCCTCACCAACCCCGGCACCATAGGTGCGGACGTATGCCACCTCAACCTGCACAAGACATTCGCCATGCCTCACGGCGGTGGCGGTCCCGGTGTGGGTACGATATGCGTCGCTTCGCATCTGGTTGACTTCCTCCCCACTCACTCTATCGTATCGGGCGTTGGCGGCCGTGACGGTATAACCGCCGTGGCTTCATCTCCGTGGGGTAGTGCCGGAATACTTCCCATCACATACGCCTACATCAAGATGTTGGGTGCGAATGGTTTGCGTAAGGCTACCGAGATGGCGATACTCAATGCCAACTATATGGCATCGGCTCTCAAAGGCGAGTATGAGACACTCTATGCAGGCGAATGCGGTCGTGTAGGTCACGAGATGATTGTCGATTGCCGTCATTTCCGTAAGGATTACGGTGTAGAGTGCGGTGACATAGCACGTCGTCTCATGGACTACGGTTTCCATGCTCCCACCCTCTCGTTCCCCGTGCATGACACTCTCATGGTAGAGCCCACAGAGAGCGAAAGCAAGGCTGAAATGGACAGATTCATCGAGGCGCTTGTTCAGATAAAACGCGAGGCGGAAGAGATAGCGGCAGGAAAAGCCGATCCCGCCGACAACGTCCTCGTAATGGCTCCCCATACTGCCGCAGAAGCGACTGCCGACGAGTGGACGCACTCTTATCCCAGAAGCAAGGCTGTATATCCTCTCGCATGGGTGGCGCAGAACAAGTTCTGGCCTTATGTGTCTAAGATTGACAACGGTTATGGTGACCGTAACCTCGTCTGCACCTGCGCACCTATTGAAGAGTATAAATAATGAATCGAAGGGGTGGTGGGCACACCGCCCCTTTAATATGTCTTTTCGGAACGGTCTCGCATCCTGTCTTTAATATTGTATCTTGCAAACAACAAACAATATGTTTTGTAAAGCGGACGTTTTTTGAAAAAGATATTATCTTTGTCACTCCGATTTAGTGACGCAAAATTTTGTAATATTAATAAACAAGCAGTAAACATGATTATCGAAAAAGACAAATTCGTGGCATTGACATACACGCTCACCGTCAACGGCAAAGTGGCAGACAAAGCGGGTGAAGAGAATCCTCTCAAGTTCGTCTTCGGTGCGGGCATGCTTCTTCCCAAGTTTGAGGAGTATATTGCAGGCAAGCAGGCTGGCGACACATTTGAGTTTGTGCTTGCGCCTGCCGAAGGATATGGTGAGAGAGTGGAAGAGAACGTCATCGACCTTCCCAAGCATCTCTTTGAGGTTGACGGCAAAATCGATGAGTCACTCTTGGTTGTAGGCAATGTCCTCCCCATGTCGGATCATGACGGCAACAGATTCATGGGCATGGTTAAAGCCATCAACGACGACTCAATCACAATGGACTTCAATCACCCCATGGCAGGCGAGACCCTCCACTTCACAGGCAAAATCGTAGAAGTCCGTCCCGCCACCGACGCCGACATGCCCCACCACAGCTGCGGCGGCGGATGTAGCTGTGACAGCTGCGGCTGCGGCGGTTGCGAATAGTCTCAGACATAAAATAATTCGAGAGGGGTATTTTTATCATTTGTCGATAAAAATACCCCTCTTGAATTATTTATGTCTGAGACTATTCGCAACCGCCGCAGCCGCAACTGCCACAGCTTTATGCGCTCCCGCGGGGGTCTCCCGACAGGCTCTCCGAGGGGTCTGCCGACGGCGTTACTTTGTCCCTCGACAAAGTAACCAAAACGAGGGGGCACAGCCCCTTTTGACCATGTCATCCTCATTTGGCTCATTGTCTTTTACGAAGTCGGAATCTTGTCGTTTATAGCCTACCGTAAATCAATTTCCGATTCCTGATTCATTCGCCGTCACGCATGATATAACATTTTCTTGATTCTGTTAAATACATTACGACGACAGATATTAATCAAGCTGTCAATTCAATCCATGTATTCCGTACATCTTTAAATTCCTGTAGAGTCAAGTTTATTCGTGTGGAGTCAGCATTTTTAAATTTATGCAAAGACATGTTTATTCGTGTACCACGTCTGTGTCTTTGAATTTCTGCAAAGACAAGTTGATTAGCGTACGTCGTCATGATTTATGTTAATAGAGATGGGGTGTTATGGCGTTAGGCGTGGAGTATGTTAAAGCGGAGGACGGTATGTGTAAGGCTATAAACGAAGAGATGCTGACTTCGTAAAAGATAATGAGCCAAATGAGGATGACATGGTCAAAAGGGGCTGTGCCCCCTCGTTTTGTCTTACTTTGTCGAGGGACAAAGTAAGCCCCGCGGGAGCGCCCTCGGAGAGCCCGTCGGGAGACCCCTCGGAGAGCCTCGCGGGAGCGGCTGTCGGCAGACCCGTCGGAGACTTATCAAGTATAGTTACGAAAATTTCCCGATACCGTCAAAAAGATGATTTTTTGTATTGTAAAATCTTTCATGATGAAGATTTTACAATACAAAAAATCATCTTTTTGACGGTATCGGGAAATTTTCGTAACTTGCCGGAAATTTTGGGATATGTTACAGGTTGTAGATTGGAATTTTAATCCGTCGCTGTTTGAAATAGGCGATTTTCAACTGAGATATTACTCGCTGACGTGGATGGCGGCATTCATTCTCGGATATTATCTGTTCGGGTATATACTTAAACGTGAAAATAAAGATATAAAATTACTCGACAGTATCATTATATACGCATTTGTCGGTACCATCATAGGCTCGCGACTCGGCCACTGCATCTTCTATGAAGACGCGGCTTTCTGGCGAAACCCGATACAGGTACTCTACGTGTGGCAAGGAGGACTCGCCAGCCACGGCGCGGCTGTCGGTATGTTTATCGGACTGCTGCTCTTCTCACGTAAACATAAACTCTCTTTCACTTGGGTGCTTGACAGAGCTATACTCACCGTGCCGATAGGCGGCGCGCTTATCCGACTCGGTAACCTCTTCAACTCCGAAATATACGGTCATCCGACCGATGCGCCTTTCGCTTTCCGATTCATTCAGAACATACCCCAATGGCTTAACGGAGCGGAACCTATCTATTCCGCTCCGTCACACCCGACCCAGATATACGAGGCGGTCATATACACCGTCATATTCGTCATACTCATGTTCATCTACCTGCGTACCAAGACGGCAACACGCTATCCGGGTGCCCTTTTCGGTATCTTCCTAATATTGCTGTTCACTGCACGTTTCTTTGTCGAGAACCTTAAACTGGTGCAGGACGAGGTCGATGCACTCTTCATGGCTGAACACGGCATCAACATAGGTCAGGCGCTCTCGTTGCCTTTCATCGCTGTCGGAATCGTCATAACGGTGATGGCATATATGGGTAAGTTCGGCGGTAAGGAAGTGACCAAAAAACAGTAACGGCGAATGGGTGTCAACGGCTCCATAGACGAATTGATTCTGGAGATACTCTCCTCTCACGGCTCTGTATCGTTGCCGACCGTGGGCACACTGAGAACGACACGTGTGCCTGCCGCAGTCGTTGACGGTGACTTTATCGAACCGCCGCGTCATGTTGTCGAATACTCAAACGAAATCATAGACGAGGCGCTACTGCCCGATGTGATAGCTCGCACGAGAGATGTGTCATTGGCGGCGGCTACCGAACGTTTCAACAGCTGGCTCGACAATGTGTCCGTCCGTATGGGTGACGGAACACGATATGTAATCGATGGTGTCGGACGACTTAATATCCTTTCGGAAGGGGCGGCGTTGTTCACAATGGACGACAAATTGCGTGTGCTGCTTAATCCCTACGGACATGATTTGCCCGAAGACAAGGTTGTACTCCCCGATAAAGAGTGGAACATGAAGAGCAGGGCGGTAAGAAAACGACCCTCTCCGACTGCCGAGTCAACCGATACGGACGATGAAGATGTGGCCAAACCGTTCGAAACGGTTGCAGATACGGAACATATTGCAGGTGCCGAACCGCTTGTCGATGCCGAAGTTGTTGAATGTGAAGCTGAAGTCATTGAAGATAATGGTAGCGATGATGCCGGGCATGTCGAGACAATAAGCGTGAACGACGAAAAGGGTGTTGAGACGACAACAACCGAGGTTGTGGGCGAGTCTTTGCAAATCGTCAAGCCTCAGACAAGACCTGTCCGAAACATACAGGATAAAAAAAGAAAATCGGGTCGAGGCTATGACCTGATGTTGTTTATGGCTTTTGTCGCCATGGGAGCGTGTATCGCTTTTTCTGCATACATATTCTTGTCTCCGAACGCAGAATTTCCCGATTTCGCTTTCTCTGAAATGTTTGCATCACTCCAAAATCTGTTTTTGGAATTATGGCATAATCTTGTCGGTTTTGTGTCGTCATTGGTGTCGGAAAGTTTTTAATCACTGTTTTTTGTGATATTTTTGCTTCTTCTTTTTGCGGGAGTGGTAGTTTTTATCTGGAATATCAGCCGTATGGCTTTCATTGTTCCATTTGGGTGAAAGAATGTCCGACAGCGGATGGTGAATAGTTGCAGACTACTCCAAAATATTTGGGCGTGCTTCCAGTCATATTGGAAAAGTGTTAAAAAAATTATACTTTTACATTCGTAATTGTATTTGAACCCGACAAAAATATAATCGTGATGAAAAAAATTGCCTCAATTTTATTTACCGCCGTGGCTATGTTTGTCTCAGCGGATTCGTTCGCACAATTTAAACTCAACATGGGTAAGTTGGCAGGAGCCGCAGCCGATGCCGCTACGGCTGTCACTATCTCGGATGAGGATGTGGCACGCCTTAGCAAAGAGTCTGTTGACTGGATGGATGCCCACAATCCCATTGCCGACGAGACAACGGAATACGGTGCCCGCCTCAAACGTCTCACTGAAGGACTTGAAGAGGTTGACGGAGTAAAATTGAACTTCAAGGTGTATCATGTCGTTGACGTCAACGCTTTTGCTTGCGGAGACGGCAGCGTCAGAGTGTTCAGCTCCCTTATGGACATAATGGACGATGACGAGCTTATGAGCATAATAGGTCATGAAATAGGTCATGTCGTTCACGGCGACTCAAAAGCCGCATTCAAAAGAGCTTATCTTTCATCAGCGGCTGTCAAGGCGGCATCTTCAGCAGGCGGCGTGGCAGGAAAACTCTCTGAAGGTGCTATGGGTGACCTCGTTGTGGCTTTCACCGAGTCGCAGTTCTCAAAATCACAGGAGTATGACGCCGACAAATATGGCTTCGACTTCATCGTAGCGAGAGGTTTTGACCCTTACGCCTCATCAAGAGCTCTCCAAAAACTCGTTGATCTTGCGGGCGGTGAAAAAGCGTCAGTCGTTGCAAAGATGTTCTCTTCTCATCCCGATAGCGAGAAAAGAGCTGCCAAACTCAAAGAGATGGCTGACGAGCATGTCGCCAATCAGCAGAAATAGGGAGGCTTGAATAAAAATCACCTCCTTTTCGGATAAAGCGACCGCTTTTGTCGCGAGAAATTTGTAAAACGCTCTGTGATTTGCATATTTTTTGCGTCAGAGGGCTTATAGTGGGAAAAAATAACTATCTTTACCGCTTGAAAATAAATGTAAAAGAAAATATGTACACAGCAACACGCAAAGTGATTGATCTTGGCGACGGACGCCAAATCGAAATCGAGACCGGCAAGCTCGCCAAACAGGCGGACGGGTCGGTTGTCGTAAAGCAGGGTAACACCATGCTGTTGGCTACGGTTGTCGCAGCCAAGGATGCCAAAGAGGGAGTCGATTTCATGCCTCTTCAGGTTGAATACAAAGAAAAATATGCCGCCATAGGACGTTTCCCCGGCGGATTCCTCAAACGAGAGGCTCGTCCTTCGGATTATGAGATTCTGGTTTCTCGTCTCATCGACAGGGCTCTTCGTCCTCTCTTCCCCTCGGATTACCATGCCGAAGTGTTCGTTACCGTCAATCTGATTTCGGCAGATGCCGACACTCAGCCCGATGCTCTGGCAGGATTGGCAGCCTCTGCCGCACTTGCTGTTTCGGACATTCCTTTCGGCGGTCCCATCTCTGAAGTGCGTGTGGCACGTGTCGATGGTCAGTTGAAGATAAACCCCCACTTCTCTGAAATGGACAGAGCCGACATCGACATAATGGTCGGCGCCACTTACGATAACATCCTCATGGTCGAAGGTGAAATGAAAGAGGTCAGCGAGGCTGACATGCTCGAAGCCATCAAGTTCGCCCATGAAAGCATAAAACAGCACTGTCTCGTTCAGATGGAGCTCAGCCGTGAACTCGGCAAAGACGTGAAACGCGAATATTGTCACGAGGTCAATGACGAGGAACTCAAAGCCAAAGTCATCGCCGACACCTATGACAAGGTTTATGCGATAGCGCGCGCTACAAGCACAAAACATGAGCGTTCTGAAAAATTCGACGCCGTGGAAGAGGAATTCCTCTCACAGTACACCGAAGAGGAACGCCTCGAAAAAGAGCCTCTCGTGAAGAGATATTTCCACGATTACGTGCTCAAAAAAGCGATGCGTAACATGATTCTCGACGAGGGTATCCGTCTCGACGGCCGTACCACCGAGCAGATACGTCCTATCTGGTGCGAGGTCGGTTATCTCCCCTCGGCTCACGGTTCTGCGATATTCACACGTGGTGAGACTCAGTCTCTCACAACCGTGACTCTCGGTACCAAAATGGATGAGAAACTTATCGACGAGGTGTTGTTCAAAGGTTCGGAGCAGTTCGTTCTCCACTATAACTTCCCTCCCTTCTCGACAGGTGAGGCTCGTCCCGCACGCAGCCTTTCACGTCGTGAGATAGGTCACGGTAACCTCGCTTTGCGTGCCCTCAAGAACATGGTTCCGCTGGGAGAGGATAATCCCTATGCGATACGTGTCGTTTCAGACATTCTCGAATCGAACGGTTCTTCTTCAATGGCAACCGTCTGCGCGGGAACACTCGCACTTATGGATGCAGGTGTCAAGATAAAGAAACCCGTTTCAGGTATAGCGATGGGTCTTATCACCGATACGGAGACAGGCAAGTATGCCGTTCTCTCGGACATCCTCGGCGACGAAGACCACCTCGGCGACATGGACTTCAAGGTGACAGGTACCAAAGACGGTATCACCGCCACTCAGATGGACATCAAGGTGGACGGTCTCTCTTATGATGTTCTCGCAAAGGCTCTCGAACAGGCTCGTCAGGGTCGTCTTCACATCCTCGGCAAAATTCTCGAGACAATCTCAGAACCCCGCGAAGACTACAAACCCCAGGTTCCGCGCGTTGTGCGCCTGACTATCCCGACAGAGTTTATCGGTGCCGTTATCGGCCCGGGCGGCAAGGTTATTCAGGAGATTCAGAAGACCACCAACAGTACAATCACTATCACCGAAGAGGAAAACTGCGGTGTGGTTGACATCTTCGCGGTGGACAAAGAGTCGCTCGACGCTGCCGTTTCCAGAATCAAGGGCATGACGACAGGTCCCGAAGTAGGCGAGGTATATAAAGGCAAGATACGCTCTATAATGCCCTTCGGCGCATTTGTAGAGATACTTCCGGGTAAAGACGGTCTGTTGCATATCTCAGAGATAGATCATCGCCGCTTTGAAACAATGGAAGAGACCGGTCTCAAAGAGGGTGACACAATCGAAGTGAAGCTCCTCGAGATAGACCAGAAGAGCGGAAAACTCAGACTCTCGAGAAAAGCGTTGATACCGAAACCCGAAAAGCGTAAAAAAGAGTAATATCGGATGTTTCGTATCCGTTTACAATAGAAAAGGAAGTTGATTTTATTTTTGCGGATAAATAGTTGGTAATTCTTGAATATATCGCTATATTTGCGAAAAATAAAGGAAATAGAATTTAATTCAAAAACACTTAATTTTTAACAATTATGAAAAAGTTTGTTAAACTTGGTATGGTGCTCGCCTCTATGGCATTGGTGCTGACAAGCTGCGACTGCTTCAAAAAAATTGCTAAGAAAGCAGATACAGTTGCGGTTTCATGCACTCCCACCGTACTCACACTCAAAGGTGACAATGTAGCTGCCACCTACACCGTAGAATTCCCCGCAAAGGTATTCCCCAAAAAAGGTGTTGTTAAAGTGACTCCCGTTCTCGTATATGAAGGCGGTGAAATGGTAGGCACTCCTACATACATCCAGGGTCAGAGCGTGAAAGACAACTACACTGTAATCAGCTACGCTAACGGCGGTAGCTTCTCACAGACAGTATCTTTCCCCTACAAACCGGAAGCAAAGATGGCGGTTCTCGAGCTTCGTCTCGAAGGCAAATGCTGCAAAGACTGCAACGCTAAACCCGTTGACTTCTCTGAACTTCCCACAACTTACGCATTGGCAGAAGGTGTCAGCACAATCCAGCTCCTCGCTGACGATTTCGCTGAAATGATGATTGCGCCCGACCAGTTCAAACGTATCACCACCGAAACCAACGAGGCTAACGTGATGTTCCTTGTAAACCAGTCTAACGTTCGCAACAATCAGCTCAACTCTGAAGAAATCAAAGCTCTTCAGGACTTCATCAAAGAAAACGCGAACAAAGAGAGAAGAACTCTCAGCGATCTTTACACAAAAGCATACGCTTCTCCCGAAGGTCCCGTGGCTCTCAACAACAGACTTTCTAACGAACGTGGTAAAAACACTCAGAAAGCGCTCTCAAGAAAGTTCAAAAAAGACAAAATGCCCGTTACTCCGACTTTCGATGTTGACGCTCTCGGTGAAGACTGGGAAGGTTTCCAGAAACTCGTTGCCGAATCAGACATACCTGAAAAAGATGTGATTCTTCAGATCCTTCAGATGTACTCTGATCCCGTTAAACGTGACGAAGAAATCAAAAACATGTCACAGGTATTCTCTATCCTCAAAGAGAAAATCCTCCCCGAACTTCGTCGTAGCAAACTTATCATGAATGTTGACGTTGAAGGTCTCAGCGATGAAGAAATCAAAGCTGCTGTCGTTTCTGACATCAACTCACTCAAACTAGAAGAGATGCTTTACGCTGCAACTCTCTACGAAGACAACGCTACCAAAGTTAAAGTTTACACAGCTGTAACCAAGAAATTCCCGCAGTGCTATCGTGGTTGGAACAACCTCGGTGTGGTTCTCGTGAAAGAAGGTAACATCAACGCTGCTAAAAACGCAATCGCAAAAGCTGCCGACCTCAACTCTTCTTCAGTTGAAGTTGCCAACAACCTCGGTGTAATCGCTCTCTATGAAGGTAACAAAGCAGAAGCTAAAAAATACCTCTCAAGCATCAACACCAAAGAGGCTAAATACAACATGGGTCTCGTTTACCTCCAGGAAGGTAACTACGAAGCAGCTGTGAAAGTGCTCAACGGTTACAACCTCGCAGTAGCTGAAACTTGCAACGGTAACCTCGTTTACGCTAAGACTCTCCTCGCTAAAGACAACAGCGCGAAAGCTTGCTACCTCAAAGCCCTTATCGCTGCTAAAGAAGGTAACAAATCAGTTATGCTTTCAAACCTCGCTGAAGCCGTTAAACAGGATGAAAACTACGCTAAACAGGCTCTCACCGAAGTTGACTTCGCTCCCTATTTCGAAGCTGAAGAATTCGTGGTAATCGTTAAAAAATAACGAACCTTCATAAAAACAAAAGGCGACTCACCGAGTCGCCTTTTGTTTTTATGACGTATAATGTTTGGGGCTTGAATATCGAAATGATATTCAAGCCCCAAACATTATACGTCATAAAATGTCTCCCGACGGGCTCTCCGAGGGGTCTGCCGACGGCGTTACTTTGTCCCTCGACAAAGTAACCAAAACGAGGGGGCACAGCCCCTTTTGACCATGTCATATTCAGTTGGCTCATTATCTTTTACGAAGTCAACATCTCATCGTTTATAGCCTTACACATATCGTCTCCCGCTTTCATATACTACACGCCTGACACATAACACCCCGTCTTTATTAACATAAATTATAACGACGTACACTAATCAACTTGTCTTTGCAGAAGTTTAGAGATACAAATGATGTACACGAATCAACTTACATTTGCAGGAATTTAAAGATACCCGAAGCACATGAATAGGATTGACAGCTTGATTAATATCCGTTGTCATAATATATTTTATAGAATCCAGAAAATATGGTGTCATGTGTGACGATGGATGAGGCAGAAAGCAGAAGACGATGTATGATAGGCTATAAACGAAAAGATACCGACTTCGTGGAAGATAATGAGCCAACTGAATATGACATGGACAAAAGGGGCTGTGCCCCCTCGTTTTGGTTACTTTGTCGAGGGACAAAGTAACGCCGTCGGCAGACCCCTCGGAGAGCTCGTCGGGAGACCCGTCGGAGACAGATTGAACGATAGATAGTTCAGTAAGATGTTCACCGACCCGAGAGACGAAAGAACTAAAGCATATCTGACAGGTAAAATGGGTTAATCCGAAATAAAAACGCATAATAATAGGGGTATTTCAATTTAAATGAAATACCCCTATTATTATGCGTTTTATTTCGGATTAACCCATTTTACCTGTCAGATATGCTTTAGTTCTTTCGTCTCTCGGGTCGGTGAACATCTTTGCTGAGTCGTCGTATTCGATGAGTTCGCCGAGGTACATGAACATGGAGCGTTCAGAGATACGTTTGGCTTGACCCATGTTGTGAGTCACAATCAGGATTGTGACTTCGTCTTTGAGCTGTACGAGCAACTCTTCAATGTGTTTTGTGGCAATGGGGTCGAGTGCGGATGTCGGTTCGTCCATCAAAAGCACGTCGGGTTTGAGCGCCAAGGCTCTGGCGATGCAGAGACGCTGCTGCTGACCGCCTGAGAGGAATGTACCTTTCTTGTTAAGCACATCCTTAACCTCATCCCAAAGTGAGACGTTACGGAGCGAGGTCTCCACAATCTGCTCTTTCTGCGATTTCGAAAGACGTATGCCGTTGAGTGAGAAGCCTGCGAGCACATTATCATAGATACTCATCGTAGGGAAGGGAGTGGGACGCTGAAACACCATCCCCACGCGGCGGCGTACCTCTATCGGCTCCATGTCGAGGATGTTTTTGCCGTTGAGCAGTATCTCGCCACCCACGGTGATGTTGGGGTAGAGCATGTGCATGAGGTTGGCGGCGCGCAACAGGGTACTCTTGCCACATCCCGAAGGACCCATGATGGCGGTGATACTGTTGCGTGCCACGGCAGCGTTCACATATTTTACCGCCATCGTGTTCTTTGCGTACGACACGCACACGTTTTTAAATTCTATGATAGGTTCTATGATTTCCATTTTTTTGCTATTTTTTTAGCTGTGATATTCAACATCAAAACGAATATTAAAAGGAAGAGCGAGGCGCCCCATATCAACTGCTGGAGGTTGGGGTCGTTGAAGAACTCCCATATCAGCAACGGTACGGCAGCTATCGGTTTGTCCACATCCCAGCGGAGCATCGAGCATCCGAGTGCGGTGAACATCAGCGGTGCCGTTTCACCGATGACACGAGAGACTGCGAGCAGAATACCCGTGAATATACCGCCGAAGGCTGTCGGAAGCTGTATCTTGAGCACAACTTTCGAATATGTGCCTCCGAGTGCGAGTCCTGCCTCCTTGAGTGAGGCGGGCAGTATCTTGACGGTCTCTTCCGTAGAACGTATTATCAAAGGGAGCATCATGATGAAAAGAGCGACGCTTCCGGCTATCGCCGAATATGTTTTCATGGGCACTACAACCCATATATAGGTGATTATACCGATGATTACCGAGGGTGTACCCTGCAAAAGGTCGGTCAGATAGCTCACAAAATTGGCAAACTTGCTCTTTCTGTTCTCTGCCAGATAGACGCCGCAGAGAACGCCTACGGGTACCGCCACCACCGTCGCCATGGCGAGCATCAGGAGCGTACCCACGATACCGTTGGCTATACCTCCCGGTATTGTCTCGCCCGCCGCTATCGCCTGCATAGCCTTAAAGGCGGTCGGTGTCGATTCTGTTATGAAGTCCCAGCTGAACTGGCTGTATCCTCTGAAAAGCACTTCGCCGAGTATTGCCAGCAGAGGTACGCTCGTGAGCGCGGCGAAGAAACATACCAGCACGAAGAGCAGCCTGTTGATGAACTGTCGGCGTTTCAAATGATGTGTTTGCATTGTAGATACTTTTTATACGATTCGTGCGCGTTTTATCAGCACCTTGCCAATCATGTTGATGATTGCCGTTATGCAGAACAGGAGCAAGCCTATCGCTATCAGTGCCGAGAGTTTCAGGCCGTCAGCCTCACCGAACTGGTTGGCTATGATACTGGCCATTGTGTTACCCGTCGCCGTGAGCGAGTCGGGCATCTGGTTGGTGTTGCCTATCAGCATTGTCACCGTCATCGTCTCGCCCAACGCGCGACCGATGGCGAGAATATAAGAAGAGAAGACACCCGAGCCTGCCACGGGAAAGACAATGTGTCGAATCACTTCCGCGCGGGTGGCGCCAAGGCTGTATGCGCCCTCTTTAAGGTCGGAGGGTACCATTTTTATGAACTCCGCGCTCAAAGAGGCGGCGTAGGGTACAATCATTATCGCCAATACCAGAGCGGCGGTAAGGATACCCGAACCCTGCGGAGATATGTTGAGAGCCATGATTATCGGTCGCAACATATAGAAACCCCACAGACCGTAGATGATAGAGGGAATACCTGCCAGAAGGTCGGTCACGGTGCTGAGAATCTCAGCCATGCGAGTGCCTTTGAAGTATTCGCCCACGAAGAGCGATACGGGCAGCGAGAAGGGTATGCAGAACAACAGCGCGAGAAGCGTTGTCAGCAGTGTGCCTGTTATGAACGGGAGAGCGCCATACTGCTCTTTACCCGGAGTATAGTCCCATTCCGACGAGCTCAAAAACTCGAAAAAGCCGAAGTGACTGATGGCATCAGACGCATCAATTGTGAGGGAATATATTATTCCCCCACAAATGAACGGTATTACCAATGCTGCCGTAAAGAGGACTATTTTAAAGATTTTATCATTCATAGTCTCAAAATATATCCTTCTTTTACTTTGTCAGAGGCTTACCGTCGAAGGTTACGCTCTTGAGGTTCTGACGGCTCAATTCAACGGCTTTTGCGGGTAGCGGAGCGTAGTGTACCGTTTCCGCCATTGCCTGTGTCTTGCTGTCGAGAATGTAGTTGAGCATGTCGATAGTTGCCTGAGCCTGTTCGATAGTACGTTTTGAGTAGTTCTGTTCACGGTAGATGAGAATCCATGTGAAGCAGCTGATGGGATAAGCGCCTTTACCGTTTGAGTTAGTAATAGAAGTACGTGTGTCGGCGGGTATCTCTCCCGAAGCGGCTGCCGATATTGACTCTGCCGTCGGTTTCACCAATTCGCCGTTTGCGTTCTTCATGGTTGCGTAGGGTATGCGCTGTGCGAAAGCATATTCAGAACCTATGTAACCTATCGCGTTTGCTGTCTGTGAGATGATGCCTGCAACACCGGGGTTGCCTTTGGCTGCCTGACCGACGGGGAAGCTTACGGATTTGCCTGCGCCGTAGGTGTTTTTCCATTCGGGGCTCACTTTGCTCAGGTAGTCGGTGAATACGAAAGTGGTGCCGCTACCGTCTGAACGGAACACGGGAACAATCTCCGTGTCGGGAAGTTTTACATCGGGGTTGAGCGCAACGATTCTCGCGTCGTTCCATTTGCGTATCTTGCCTGCGAAGATGTCTGCCACAACGTCACCCGCAAGGTTGATGTTCTCGATACCGGGGAGGTTGTATGCCAACACAACTGCGCCCATACATGTCGGGATGTGTACCACGGGCTGCATTTCCGCCATCTCTTCGTCAGTCAGATAAGCGTCGCTGCCTGCGAAATCGACAATACCGTCTTTGAGGTTGCGAACACCGCCGCCGCTACCGATACCGCCGTATGCCACCTTGTCGCCGTTTACTTCAGAGAAGCTCTCGAATACCATGTTGTAGAAAGGCAGGGGGAATGTGGCGCCCGCTCCTGAAAGCTCCATGGCTTCGCGTGCAGAACCGTCAGCACTTGTTTTCTGATTGTTGCATGAGCAAGATGAAACCGTAGCGAGTGCGGCAACACCGAGCAATGTGGTAAATAACTTTTTCATTTCTTTATAGCTTTTTATTGTTTTCCTGTTTGAGTTGTTTTGTGGATTAGATTCCGAAAGAGCAGCTTATGTAACCCATATAGACATTACGGGCGCCTGCCGCTTTGGGTATGCTCATTCTGAAGTTGGGGGCGAGCTTGACAAACTTGTGCAGTTTTACTTCCAGACCTGCCACTATCGATTGTTCGTCTTTGTCGATGTTCCATGCGTTGTTCGACATGAGATTGTCATATCGGGCATAGAGGTTTGTTATTTTGTTCAGTTTTACGGTGCTGTACGCGGAAACACCATACTGGTTGCGACCTGTCACATAACCAGAGTTCATCATGAGGTTATATTCGGCAGCGACAGAGAATTTATCCATCTTGTAACCGATGAAGGTAGCCACGTTGTAAAGTTCCGTTTTTACGGTGTTGTCGCCCTCGTTGATGCCTCCGTAAACACGCATCGTGAGTTGTTTTACGGGGTTGATAGTCAGACCGACGCCGTAGAGCAGACCGTCGTTTACCTGTATCTTCTTGTAACCTTCGCCGTTGACAATGATAGCGTCAGCCGAGAGCCATTTGGTAAACTTATATGCGGCTGAAATACCGAGGTCGGTACTGTTACCGAATTTATATTTGTCCTGGAATGATTTGTTGATGTATCGGTATCCCCAGAATTTTTCCTGAAGATTGAACTGCGTGATTGGGATGAGACCGCCGGCGATAGTGAATTTGCCTCTGTTCCAGCTTACAAACGCGTTTTTGAGGTACGCGATTCTGTGATAGTCGTTCACGGCGTCTGTTTTACCTACGTCCATAACGGCCTGTACCGTGAAACCGTTGCCGAAAGAGTACTGATAACCGAGATAGCTTCGCTCTATCTCAAAGCCTCTGTCGTCTTTGTTCTCGCCGAATCCGGTGTGGAAGTTACCGAACACCTGGATGATGGCTTTCCCTTTAGACTCCGTTTTTTCTTTTTTTGTTTCCTGCGAATAGGCGCAAATTGACAAAAGCATCAATACAGCTGTCAAAATTCTTCTTTTCATGCGTCTTGTTTTTATTCCTTACTACTTCTTAGACGCCGTAAAAGTATGATGCCAATGTTACCGAAAGTTTGCCTCAATGTTACCTTATTGTTAACTTGTCGGGTGTATTATGTAAATGCTTGTCTTTCAGTATGGTTGATTTATGTGTTTGTTGTCGCAGATGCTGATGCTGTTTATCTTTATGTTTATTAAGCCTTTACTCTCTTAGTTATGCTGTCTGATGATTTTCGCCTGTCATTGCTTTGACTGCCGTCGATTAAAAATAAAAAAGGATGTCTGAAAATCAGACATCCTTTTTATCATTTTTATTCCCACTCGATTGTTGCGGGTGGTTTTGAACTTATGTCATAAACAACTCGGTTTATCCCCCTGACCTTGTTTATAATCTCGTTGGAGATTTTAGCGAGGAACTCGTAAGGGAGGTGAGCCCAGTCGGCTGTCATGCCGTCTGTCGAGGTGACTGCACGAAGAGCCACGCAGCTCTCGTATGTTCTCTCATCGCCCATCACACCGACACTCTGTACGGGCAACAGCATTACGCCTGCCTGCCATACTTCGCCGTAGAGGTTGTGTTCACGCAGACCGTTGATAAATATGCTGTCCGCTTCCTGAAGTATCGCAACCTTTTCTGCGGTAACTTCGCCGAGTATGCGGATTCCGAGTCCGGGACCGGGGAAGGGGTGTCTGTCGAGCATCATTGCCGGCATATTGAGCTGGCGTCCTATGCGGCGAACTTCGTCTTTGAAGAGAAGGCGCAAGGGCTCCACAATCTTGAGGTTCATCTTCTCGGGAAGACCGCCGACATTGTGGTGTGATTTTATCGTTGCGGCAGGACCTGCAACCGACGCCGACTCGATTACGTCGGGGTAGATAGTACCCTGTGCAAGCCAACGAGCGTCTTTTATCTTCTGTGCCTCCGCGTCGAACACTTCGATAAAGTCACGACCGATGATTTTGCGTTTTGCCTCGGGGTCGGTAACACCCTTGAGGTCTGACAGGAATTTATCGCCCGCCTTTACGGCAACGACGTTGAGACCCATCTCCTTGTACATGCCTATTACATCTTCGTATTCGTTCTTGCGAAGCAAGCCTGTGTCAACGAAGATACATGTGAGTCTGTCACCGATTGCGAGGTTGAGGAGCTGTGCGGCGACAGAAGAATCGACGCCACCGGACAGACCGAGTATGACACGGTCGTTGCCGAGTTGCTCGCGCAATGAGGCTACCGTGCTTTCAACAAACGATGCGGGAGTCCAGTCGCCTTTGCAGCCGCATATTCCGCGGACGAAGTTGCGAAGGATGACCTTGCCTTCTGTCGAGTGATATACCTCGGGGTGGAACTGAATGCCCCAGGTGAGCTCGTCGTTAACCTTGAATGCAGCGACAGGAATGCTGTCGGTAGAGGCTATTATACGGTAGTTACCGGGGATTGATGTTATTGTGTCGCCGTGTGACATCCACACCTGGCTGTGCTGGGATACGCCTTTGAACAGCGCATCGCTCTGGTCGAGGATGTCGATGTTGGCGCGTCCGTATTCGCGGGTGGATGACGGCTTAACCTCTCCGCCGAAATTGTGCGACAGATACTGCGCTCCGTAGCAGATACCCAAAAGGGGGATGGTACCCTTTATCTGCGAAAGGTCTATCTGTGGAGCCTCCTTGTCACGAACGGAGTAAGGACTGCCCGACAAGATTATACCCTTCACAGAAGAATCCAACGCGGGAATCTTGTGGAACGGATGTATCTCGCAATAAACATTATCTTCACGAACACGTCTGGCGATAAGCTGCGTGTACTGAGATCCGAAGTCGAGAATAATTATCTTATCTTGCATAACGTAAGAATTTGCCTACAAAGTTACGAAATTACCTGACACTCCATTTCATTTTGCGAACATTTTTTTTACATATATGAACTCAATGGGAATATGTGCGGGAAATATATTTGTAAAGTCAAAAGACGATAGTTGTTTTGTATGGGGTTCTTATTTAATGTGTTAATGTTCTTTTTCTGTTTTACTTGTGATATTTTTTGTGCCTTTTAATGAATTGTTCTGCGGTATGCGGAAGGCTATGCGCAAAGAGATGTTGACTTCGTGCAGGTAATGAGCCAACTGAATATGACATGGAGGGAAGGGGCTGTGCCCCCTCGTTTTGGTTACTTTGTCGAGTGACAAAGTAACTCCCGCGGAATGCGCCCTCGGAGAGCCTGTCGGGAGATCCCGCGGAGCGTTGTCTGCTATCGTTTGTTTTTGCTTGCTTTAATTTATATTAAGTCAAGCAAAAACAAAAGGCGGAGTTCTCATGTAAGAACTCCGCCTTTGTCGGGGTGAGAAGACTCGAACTTCCGACCTCTACGTCCCGAACGTAGCGCGCTAACCAACTGTGCTACACCCCGATTTTGCACGGCAAATTTATGCTTTTTTTGTGAGAATGCAAAGTTTTTAACGATATTTTTGGCTTTAATGGAGATGTGGTGCCATTATAGTGGTGATTTGCAGAGTGTTGAGGTGACCTTTGGACTAATCTATCAGTTTTAATGTCTGTCGGGCTACCGGACGGGTTACGAGATTGAAATGCCACCATTCGGAGGTTATTGTTCTGAATCCTGCTTCTTTCATCACGCGGCGCAATAACAGCCTGTTTTCGAGCTGTGCGGATGTTATGATTCCGTCGTCCAGAAGTTTAGCCTCATTGTCTGTGCGTGCCGCCGCACCGAAATAGTCGTATGCCGAGCCCATGTCGAGAGGTACGCCGAGCGAATCTATGATTGTCACGTCAACGGCAGCTCCATAATTATGCAATCCTCCGCCTTTTGACGGATTTGAGACATAGTCTGTTTTTCCGAGGGGAACAACGACATTCCACATCTTGCGTTGTACGCTCATCGGACGGGCGGCATCATACACCAACAAGGAGTAGTCGGGATGTAAGGCTTTGAGACGTCTTTGTGCATCGGATAGTTTGGCTGCACACTCTGGAAGCATCAAGGCGTGGTTAATGTCTTCGTATAATACTTCGCCCACAAAGTTGTCTGCGGTAGCATATATTATTTTGTATGGTATCGAGGGATCTGTTACGGCTATGTCAACCAGCCCCATGTCTATCATTCTGCGTTCTGTGTCCGAATAACCTTTTGCGGGAGTTTTTTCTTTTTCAGCGTTATTGGCGGTAGTGTCGGGTATATGAACGTCTGATTCGGGTGATAGGGTAGTGGTTGTGTCGGTGGATGTGGACGTGACATCGTTGGTGTTTGTGCTGTGGCATGAACACGACGATAAAGTTAATATTACTATTGTTAAGAATAGAGCTTTCATTAAGGTAATGCTTTTATGTGACAAAGATACAAAATAGTTGATGTAGGGTTAAATAGAGATATATAATATGGTATTTGTTTTTTTGTTAAAAAAAGGTATATTTGTATAAATTATAAGACATTACATATGTAATTGTCGCTAATATTAAATTAATGGCTAAAATATTATATTTGGTTTAAAAATCTGATGAGTACTTGGATACACATTTACTAACTTAAAAATTAATGAATATGGAAAAATTGACTACTAATCGAGGGTTCTGGTTGACACTTTTGCTTTCAATCGTAACGTTGGGTTTTTATTATTGGTATCTTATCTATGCATTTGCAAAAGAGACTAATATTGCATGTAAAGATGATGGAAGGAATACTAGTGGTTTGTTGGTATTTATCCTTTTGTCAATAATTACTTTAGGTATTTACGGAATTGTGTGGACATATTCGTGGATAGAACGTTGTAATGCTTATCTTGTAAGAAATAGTAAGCCTGTAGGATTACAGCCGTCAACATATCTGCTTACTGTTTTTCTACTCGGATGGCTTACATTTGGTATAATGTATCTTGTAGTATTCTGTAAGATGCTTTATCTGCAGAATTCTGTGAATAAAACATATAACGAGATAAACAACCTTTAGTATTTGGTATTAAGATTAGCGACCGATTGGTATCATTACCAATCGGTCGCTTTTTTTGTCGGTATTTTTTAGTAAATGTCATGTGCTTATTTAGGAGAAACATTTGGTAATATAGTTGTAAAAATAAAGAGGTGAAAAATAAAGAGGTGAATATCTTTTTATGTTTCTGATATTCACCTCTTTGTGGTTAAGTCGGGGTGACTGGATTCGAACCAGCGGCCACACGCCCCCCAGGCGTCCCCTAACCCTTTGTATTTAGGTAATAATCAGATGTTTATATGTGTGTGTTTTGTGCGTTGCAAGTTTTTTGCAAGTTAATTTTATTGCACATATACACGACTTATGTTAGTGTTAATTATTGTGTCAATCCTTACCTCTTTTATCTCCCAATCATTTAGGGGAGTTATGAAAGTTTTCTGCCCTCTATCGGTAACGATATATCTGAATTGGGCGGCAATTACGTAAGTCTGCGCTGATGTCTCGTTCAGCTCTCTACATTCTTCGATAAGTGATGAAGACGGAACATAGGTAGGGACAATCGCGTCGTATCCGCACCAAGGGCTTATAGTGCCGCCGTCAAAGCAAACAACAGATTGGTCGTTAAAGACATTCCGGTCATGCTCATAATAGAACCATCCTTGAGCTTTATGGCGATTTGTTGGCTGCGTCTCAATGCAGGTGTTGTATACAACAATACGTTTCATTCCGTCAATTCTTATAGTGTCGGCGAGACCTCCTCCTAAAATCCATTCGCCAATTCTTTCCAAGTTGGTAAATTCACCGTTATTATATGTAAATTGGAAAAGAGCTACAGGATATATCTTATTATTCTTGTTACTATTTACCCGTTCGGCTTCTTCGATTAATTCATAAGGAGCCGCTCCATATATTGACACAAGATTTCGTTTGTCGAGGTTTCCATAGTGCATGCACGTTACTTCTTGATTGTTAGCACTTATATAAGGTTCGACAAAGAAGTAATCTATGTATGTGGCGCCCTCATCAAAAATGGCATCAAGACCTTTGTCGCTATCGTTCTTGCCGCAAGCCACAACGATAAGTGCAATAATGGATAGTAGCATTCTTTTCATAGTCACTTATTTAAACGATAATACCATTAATACTCTGTACATACCGAACATATCTTCAAAGCGCACAACGAACGGTGGGTATTCGCTATTGAGAGATACGCAGGTGACGCTGTTCTCGTCTGGCCCGGGTAATATTCTCTTGATTACTGACCCATTACATGTGTCGAGGACGTAAGTCTGTCCCCACACTATGAATGCACGCTCGTTAATCTTTTTGATTAATACCGTAGAACCGCTTGGATATTCGGGTTCCATCGAATCCCCGTAGACGGGCATCGCGAAATCAACGCCATTAATCGGAGAAATTATCTTCTCGCAGTCTTCAGGTTTGACAGAAGAGACGAAATCGCCAAGAGAGCCGCCTCGCGCAGAAACAGGCAAAAGCGGAACAATATTAAGATTATTGTTATTGTTTTCGTTTTTTGTGTTCTCTTCAGGAGAAGAGTTAACCATTTCGCCTTTCCCTGTCAACAGCCAATTGGGATTTATTTGAGTGAATGTTTTTATTATTTTGTTAATTACTTGTTCACTTAACTTGCGCTTGCCATTCAAAATTTCTGACATTTGACTGGCTTTAATGCCTATCATACTTGCGAATTCTGCTTGAGATATTATTGTTCTACATTTTTTTAGGTAAAGTATTGTTAATTTAAGTCTTTGTAATGCAGTGTTTTCCTGTGATAATTCCATGGTTGTAGTATTATTTGTGAAAAATAAATTCACAAATATTTTGTTTTTGTGAATTTATTATTTACATTTGTGCTGTGATTAAAAACTAATCACAACTGCAATCACGACAAAAATAAAAAAATAATGAACAACAGAGTTATGGAAAGAGAGAAAGTCAATCAAGAGAACACGCAGGAAGTCAATGTACGTACTGAAGAAAAGAATCCTCGCGCCAAAATCACCGTTCGTTACGAATCTGAGTTCACATCTCGCAGTATGATGGAGGGAATTGCAAGGGAGTATGCTGATGCGCCGAGCGGTTCATATTTTGGGGATTAACATGAAAACCAACGACACAATGAAGAAGTATTCTTGCGTAAAAGTCGCCAATATGATGTGGGCGACGACGAATGTGGTTAAATATCCCAACATTATTTGTAAATGGCTTGGGATTTTTGCAAAACGCCATTTCACGTTCGACGAAGCGGTAAAGGCAGTTCCCAAAGGGTGGCGAATACCGACAGCTGCCGAGATGAAACGGCTCTATTTCGGGTCTCGCTATTCATTCGACCCGCAGACGAATGAGGGGACGTTTGTCGATTACAAGACCGGTGCAACGCTCACCCTGCCGACAGCCGGTCATATCGTATATGACGACAAGGTGCTGGTCGGGAACGGAACTTACGGTTATTACTGGTCATCAACCCCCTGCGGGAAATTCTATGTTTACGGTATGATATTGACACCGCATGGTGTTTTCCCCTCTCAGCATGTCAATAAGGGGAATAAGTTCAATGTAAGATTAATTAGAGATGGAGAATTTGAGACTGATTCTAAAACCAGACGTTAAGGCGACCCTCCTTAAAATGCAGGTGGGCGTCGAATATAAGGTCCTCGACAAGCATCTGCGTCAGTCGGTTGTGTTACAGAGGGCGAGCGCGATGAAGAAGTCGGGATACTACTTTACGACGAAACGAATTGACAATGACTCATACTCGGTAACGAGAATACAATAGAATGGAGGTGCACAATGACGGCAGCAGAACCTAAAATCGGCAGAGACAATCGGTATTCCGTCACAGAGACATGCGCAATACTCGGTATCCACCGCAGTACGCTAAGACGGTTAACCACGAACGGGAAAATCAAGTGCGGACTTCGCCGACATAATTGCCGCAAGTTCTATTTAGGGCAGGAGATTATAAGATTTTGGAGATCACATTTATGACGGGAGCAATGACAATAGCCGCGATAACCATAGGAGCCATAGGACTAATCGTTTTGGCGATGGCGATAACGACAGCGGCAAGCAGAAAACCACGATATCAGTCAATAGACGACAGAACACACTTAACACTAACTAACAAGAGGTATGGTATTTAGAAAGAAGATTGAATCGCTCGCATCTTCATTCTATCTCGACGAAGACAAGAGCATGATTAGCGTTCTTGATCACATCAAAGACCTGTTAGAGGCGGTTACAAGAGAGGTAATGAGAAGCGAAACAGGCAACACAACAGATGATAACGAACAGAAATAGAAAAGACATGAACACAGAGAAATTGACACAGCAGACAGCAGGTAAGTCATCAGATATAATGCTTGCCGCAACGCCCGAATTCCTACAAAACGCCGAATCTCTCGATACGGCGACGGTATCCGCGGTTGACCTTGTAGTAGAGTATTGGTCTCCCGAAAACGCAGGAGATAAGAGGCGATGCTTTTTTTACGGGTTTCGCAATGAAACGGTGATGTCTCCCGATAACGGGAACGAAATAGACCTGCTTACAGCGGTATTTGTCCGCAGAGAGAACGGCAACAACGTGTTTTTCAAAAACTCCTCTCGACGCCTTACCGGTGTTTTAGAATCACTGAACATCGCGCAGGGGACGCCGCTTGAGATAACCTACCTCGGCAAGAAACGCAACAAGACCAACGCGTTCACCTCTGACACTTGGAGTATCAGACCTCTAATAATCAAGTAACCATGATAGAGGGAATGGATATACGTGAACTCGATATGTTCGAGGTGGGCGAAGAGCTTGTTGCACCGCCCAGATATATAACAAGTGGGGACCTTAAATATTACTCTGCGATTGAGGACATGGACAATGCAGAATATCATGCAGAGAGCGAGCACGTCAGCGCGTCGATACTGAAGAACGCGACTACTCCGAGGAAATACCGTGAATATATAGCCAACGGACTGAATGTCGCGGATAAGACTGCACTAACGATTGGGTCGTACACTCATGATGTATTGGAGGGAAGGTCGCTTGACCGATATCGCATCTACAATGAGAAAGAGCTTTTGGCTAAATGTGCGGAGATGAGACCAGACATTGAAGCCAAGAATCTCAAAAGGACGGCAGAATGGAAGACGCTCGTTGCGCCATATCGTAACGCTGACGGTTCGATGCCCGAAGACTTGTTGACCGACTCAATCGCGCAGAGTGTGGCGACGACATGTGCGGAGATAAGAGCCTCACACGAGGGACGGGCACTTCTGGCCGATGCCATGACAGAAGTGTCGATATTCGCCGAATTCGAGGACGTCCGTTGCAAGTGTCGCCCCGATATAATCAAGGTTGTGACGGATGATTCGTGCGCCGCGTTCGGTGCGAAGAAAGGCGATATCGTAATCGGGTCAATTAAGACAACTATCGACGCATCGCCGTTCGGCTTTGAGCGGGAAGTGGAGAAACATAGTTACGCGCTCGCTGAGGCGTTATATCATGACATCATAACCGCGTCAATGGCTGGAGCCGACAAGAAAGTCATAATTGTCTATATCTGCATCGAGAAAGACAAGAACGGTCTGACAGGGGAGTGGATGTTGAGGGTAGCGTCGCCGAGGCACATAGCTCGCGGGCGAGAGGCATACGAAGCCGCACTCGGTGTTATCGCTTACTGCGAGGCACATCCTGAAGACAATGCAGGCTATGAGTACCTGAATAATGGCAGTCACATTCTAACAATCAATTAACCATTGACCCTATTGATGAGTTCTCTAATGGTGGAGAAGCATTTTAACCATGGACATAAAGATAACCACGCCTCATGTTGAGCCGCTGATGGAGGCTCTCAAGGAATATCCCGACAGAGTTCCGCTCACAATCTCGATAAGACGTCAGAAGTCACGTCGAAGTATTGACCAGAACAGGTTGTATTGGATGTGGCTTCGATGTCTGTCAGACGAAACAGGACACACGGAAAACGAGCTTCATGACTACTTTAAGCAGGCGTTCATCGGCGGACATTACAGGCGAATCTTCGGGGTGCGAGTAACTTCCCCGGCGACAACAACAACGCTTAATACGGCAGAATTCACTCAATATCTCGATAAGGTTAACGCGTTCGCCGCTCAAGAATTGGGGGTGACACTTCCGCAACCCAATAGCGGAAATTGGTGGGAGTTTTACGCACGATATATGTAGCAATGGATTACTTAACAAGTTATTATCGGCTTATTACCCCTATTGAACCCAATAGGGACAGCAACAAGGACGAAGAAAGAGTCCTGACATACTTGTATGATCATGCGAATGACGATAGTGCAACAAGAACAATACAGGCGATAGGATGTGCGCTCAATATGTCTTTGGCTCGAACAATTAGAGTCTGTCACATTCTTGGCCGCCTTAAGAAGGTCAGAAAATACGGCGTGGCAGAGTTCATGTCACAACATTCAGTATAAAAAGTAGAAAAAATGGCACGACCAAGTAAGAATAACGCAGAATATTTCTCTCATGACAGAGATATGCGCAATAACCTTAAGATAAGGGCAATTAGGCGCAAGTTCGGTAACATGGGGTATGCCGTATGGAATTATCTGCTCGAATGTCTGACAGCGTCGGATAGATTCTCCCTACCGTGGGATGACACAACCAGAGAGCTGTTGGCTATTGACTTCGATGTGACTCTTGAAGAGTTAGAGAATGTTGTCGGGTATTGCGTTAGCCTCGGAATGTTGTCTGTCGAGAATGGGGAACTTTTCTCGCACAATCATCAGGAAAGACTTCAGAGTGTGATAGATAAACGCTCTATGAGGTCTGAAGCAGGAAAGAAAGGAATGGCGGCGAGGTGGTCTAAAAACGGTGGCGATGTTATAACAAATGATAACAATGTTATAACAAATGATAACAATGTTATAACAAACGATAACAAAATAAAAGTAAATAAAATAAAATTAAATATAAAAGAAAAAGAAAAAGAAAAAGAAATTGCCGCCCCCGACAAGTCGGAGGCTTGCGCTCATGCCGATGATGATTCATCCGTTCCACCTACGGGACACGGCTCCGCCGATGAGACCCCCCCAAGTTCCGCGGCGCCCCCCCCTGAAGTTAAGAACTTCCGTAAGTTCACGCGCTGGATAGCTACGAACGCGCCACGGGTCGCAAAGATGAAAGAGCCATTCACCATCTCGCAATTCGTTAAGCTCAAGGAAGATTATCCTCTGGCGCAAATCCAAGACATCATACTGGCTATGCACAACTACGAGCCATTGCTTCGGAAGAGCCGAAGCGCAAATCTAACATTCCGCAACTGGGTAAAACGAGATAACAGCAACAGCAATGACACGAACAGACATTCTACGGATACTCGCATCGGACAGGTCAGTGAACCGCCCGAACATTACAGGTCAACTCTTCGAGGCCATTAAGCACATATCTGCCGACGCCTTGACAGGAATGTTAACGGCGGAGGTAATACGACAGATACTCGAACGCAAGAGTATCGTCGCCGCACCGCCATACCCGCAAGAGTTGTTAGCCATGATATCGCCGTCGGTCAGAGATGCAATCGCAGACATTGTGGTTTGGCTAAAGGATAATCCCAACGGACGAAGCGGAGTGATACTCGCGGGAGGTGTCGGAACAGGTAAGACAACCGTTATGTTCGCTCTTCGAAATGTGATGCGACGATATCTCCGTGACGAGGTAGGCTCGCAGACCCCGAAAATAGCCTCATTTACCGCAGTTCAGTTGGCGGATAGTGCAATGAATAAGACGCGTCCATTTGAGGTCGCAAAAGTGGCTAATTTACTTTTTGTTGACGACCTCGGTACCGAGAGACTCAATGTTAAGGCTTACGGGAATGAACTTCTGCCGATGCTCGACCTGCTGACGGCAAGATACGAGGGGAATAGACCCACAATCATAACGAGCAACCTCTCTCTTGAGAGAATCGGCGAAAGATATTCGGAGAGACTGGCGTCGAGAGTGGCAGAACAATACGAACAGATAGGAGTTAACGGTAACGATTTGAGAAGGATGTTATGAGGTCAAAATGCTACATATCAGGAAAGATTACTGGATTACCACTTCAAGAGGTTCGCGATAAGTTTGCGCGAGCGAAAGAGGATGTAATGAAAATGGGATATATCCCCGTGTCCCCTCTCGAAAACGGACTCCCGGATAGCGCAGAGTGGATAGATCACATGGAAGCAGATATCCGGTTATTAATGGGATGTGAGGCAATCTATCTGTTGCCAGATTGGCGTGAATCTGTTGGGGCGCGAATTGAGGCGTGTATGGCTGAAGAATTGAGGATTGACAAGATACATCAGAATTGAAGAAAGGAGGGCAGAATGTATAGTTTACGTGAACGAATAATTATCGCAAGATAACTGATGCGGAGAAATATGCTATTGCTCGTATAGGAGCGATATACGCGATAACACACATTAATAAATGATGATGCAATTTTACGCACCATTCTCGTGGTTTCATGAAAATGGTGGTAAATAAACAAGAAACGAATAATATGAAACAATTAGAGCAACTATTAGACATTCCCGCTCAGATGACAAAAGATTTGAGCACTATGTCGTTAATTGACAACATGAAAGATAGCCGTGCGGTATCGGTTCTCATCGCGCGAAAATACGCGCAGTTGTTAACGGAATTAGCTGATGAAGCGTGCCCACGCAAGACACG
>CASDZP010000016.1 GCA_949285535.1 uncultured Alistipes sp. | reverse complement strand
ATACAATGACGCGGCGCAGAGTGCAACGATAACAATGAATTTGAACGGCGGTAATAAAGTTTCTTTTGTTACAAAGCAATCTCCTGTTGTGTTTAATGTCTCGAAAGAAGACTCTTTGAAACTGAAAAATGTAGTCAAAAACGGAGCTACTGTTTCGCTTGTTGTAAATACGTCAGCGGGAACTGGTTCTACCTCATGGAAAGTCTCTAAAAGTACACAAAGTTGGCTTACCACTACGCCTGCTGTTGGCGGAACTGAAACCAATGCGAGCGGGACGTCATTGAGTGTAACCGTTGCTCCAAACAATGCCGAACAACGCACGGGGCAATTCGTACTTGAAAGTCAAAATACGACGGGGCAATTCGTACTTGAAAGTCAAAATACGACTTCGCAGTCATTTACGGTAACACAACTTGCAAACTTTACAGCAACGATACAAAATGTTACATACGGCTCGGGTAATCCTGCTGTCTTTGAAACAAACATACTCAAAGCGTTCAGCGTTGCGTATGATTATACGGTCAACATTAAAACTTCTGCCCCAGCAAGTAGTGGACGTATTAAGGTTGTTTCTAAAACGTCAGGAACAAAAGTTACAATCAAATCACAACCGACAGGTAGTAACGATACATACTCATTTGTCTTGACCGTTCCTGCGAATACAACAGCGACTGAAATATCGTCATCATTTGACATAACGATTGATGATAACATTGCCGCTTCGTTTACGGTTGTTCAAGCTAAAAAGACAAGTATTCTTGTAGAGAACAAGACTTCGTACTCTGTTATTGGCGGTTTAACATCGGCAAACGGTACGTTTGTAGCTTCTGTATGGGATATTCTCGAAAGCAAAGTTCAAATACGACTGCGCATGCTGTTAGTTCACTTTCAGCAACTGGTACATTTAAAGTCGCGTTTAAATCAACATTGACATTCAATGAAGAAACATCGAACGCCACAATAACCTTGAAAGGTCGAGACGGTGTAAACCGAGCGACAGCGACAGTCAGTCAGACACCTGTAAAACTCACATTAAATCCTGCGTCTATTGTATTCGAAAACGGTCAGCCAAATCAGACAGCTACGGTTACTGTCGGTACTACAAATGACGGTACAATATCAAGTGGATTGACTGTCTCTCCACAAAGTAAAGATTGGTTTATAGCGAGTGTATCAGGGAATAAAGTTATTGTAAAAACAACCACAGAAAACGATACTGGAGTAACAAGACCTGACGAGATTACCATTACTTATAAAGGAACATCAATCAAAATTTCAGTTAAGCAAAATTGTGATTTCAATCCTAATCAGACTGTTAATATCGGAGGTGTTGAATGGATGAGATATAATTTGGCAAAAAGTAGGTTGGAGGGGACAACTACATTTGCAACAAAATTACCTTCTGAATGTGCAGATGATCCTATAAAGACTAAATCGCATGGTAGATTCTATCAGTGGGATATTGGCAATAAGTCTTGGCCTAGTACCGAAATTTCGGTAACTGATTGGGACAAAACAAATCCTCCTACACAAAATGTTTCATGGTTAGAATCTAATGACCCTTGTCCATTAGGTTATCATGTACCTACACAAGAGGAATTTTTATCATTAAAAAATAATACCACGCAAACAAATGCTGGCGGATGGAGTGCAAGTGATTATGGTTATAAAATATTTAAAAATGGGAACGCATCATTAGAATTACCCGCTATCGGTTATCGTAATGATTCTACTGGCTCTTTGAAAGAACAAGGTACTAGTGGCAATTATTGGACAGCTTCTTCTTATGACGGGATTAAAGCTGGCGTTGTCATGCTTTTCTATGAACAATCGATTTCCTTATTCAATTCTTATTATAAATCGTGTGGACGTTCTATAAGGTGTGTAAAGAATTAAAATAAATTGTTTTGTTTTAATTAGAGAGATGAGGTTCATACAGCTATCATTACTCTTATAAAAAATATACTGACTTCAATGAAAGTAATGAGCCAAATGAGGGTGACATGGTCAAAAGGGGCTGTGCCCCCTCGTTTTGGTTACTTTGTCGAGTGACAAAGTAACGCCGTCGGCAGACATCTCGGAGAGCTTGTATGGTAGCCATTTAGCTTATTTATCGAGTTCCTTTTCAGCGTACTGATAAAAGCAGCCCTTTGCGTTTACTTTCTTTACTGTTATTTTAATGCTATTTTTTGACAAAGCCGATTGTCAAAAAATAGCATTAAAATAACAGTAAAGAAAGTAAACGCAAAGGACTGCTTTTATCAGTACGCTGAAAAGGAATCCGATGAATGAGCCGATGCCGGCTTTCACGGCGTCATCCCAGTTTTTGCCGCTTAATTTCTCGCCTAATACTGCACCTATAAACGGGAATATGATTATACCCCAAGGTTGGATGAAAAATATTCCGAGTATTGTGCCTATTATACACCCGCGATTTCCCCATTTGCCGCCACCTCCGTATTTCGTGCCGACAACGGGGGCAAAGTAGTCGAGTATCATCACCAAAACGACAAGCGCACCCCATACAATCAGTTCGGTTGTGGTGAACTGTTGCATGTCTGTCGCCAACAAAATAAGCAAACCGCCATAAGAGAGTATCGGTCCCGGGAGTAACGGGAAAAAACAGCCTATAAGACCGACAACGATACAGATGCCTGCAAGTACCGTCAAAAAGATATCCATGGTAATGCTTTTTACAATTTAAATAAATAAAAATTCAAGTCGGACTGTTGTTCCGCTTTCCGTTTCGTTTATGTCGAGACGGTTTGTCATACGTTTGTGCGATATACAAAACCGCACCTGAATATACTGTTACAGTCACAATGAATATACCGATATTTTATCCGGTGATTTTGCGGATAGGCAGTATATCTTGCCGTAACTTTCACTTACGGTGAAACAACTTATCGGTTCGTCAAGTTTTATTATCTTCAGGAAATTTCCGTCCCAGTCGAAAACGTGTATCTCTGATTTTTCGGCGCCTTTCCCCGTGTTGTAGTTTTTTCGTGATTCATTTCTGCATAATGCGTAGATATGCTTGTCCGAAGATGTGCAATCGGTGTAATAGACATAGTTTCCCCAGTTGTTTGATGCTGACATCGTTTCATAGTTAAGATAAGGGGGAACATCAATGGCTATGCTTTTAAGGACTTCACCGTTGAAGTCAATCAGTTTGAGCTGTTTTTGCAGCGAGTAGAATACCGCAAAACGGCACAACGATGTGTTTGGGGTCATTACCTTAATGCCTGTCTCGATGCCGTTCTGTCTCATTACGGGCGGAAACTCGCCTGTCTTTGTTACAGAACCATTATATCGGTTCACAATCATTATCTCGCAATCGTCGAGCGGGTCGGAGCTTTTTTGTGAAAACAGCCCAGGGTCGGGAGTTATTGCGAATAGGGTTGTGTCGAGTATGGTGAAGCATGCCAGCTCACGTGTCGGTCCTTTTATCCTTGTGCGTCCGAGTACCTCCAGCTCGCTGTAATGGATGTCGATGCTGTCAATATATCCGTTGTCCAATATCTCGAATCTGTCGCCTGTTACATGTATGCTGCTCGGATATGGCGCGATATGGAATCCGTCCAAATCTTTTCTCTTGCCGAGGTTGTCGATGAACCGCAGATTCGGTAAGGTGTAAGCGTCGTAGAACGATTTGCCGTTGTCGTTGAACATCATCAACGTGTTCTTTGCTATGAACATCTTTGAAAAAGAGGAGACCCTTTCGGGTATGTCCACCGACTGCGATTCCGCCTCGACTACACCGTCTGTCGGGGTGGTGAGGTGTATGAATCCACCTTTATAGTCATTGGCATATTCACTCATGCAGGAGGTGGTCAGCAGAGTGAACAGTGCCACTAATATGTATCTCATTTTTAAAAGCATGCGGTAACCGTATTTAAATTGAGAGACGAAAATGGCGGGAGCCTTGTGTGGAAAACGTCTCATGCTTTTACAAAAATAATAAAAACAATCTAACATGAAGCGTGACAATCCTTTTTTGACATACCAATTATAATAATTGTGAAAAGATAAAAAATATTATCTTTACGGATAAAAATCGTCTTTGAGAAATGTCCACAGCAAAGAGCTTTATAAATGAGACCGTAACGGAGCTTTATCGTAAGTATGGAACTGAGCTTTCCGATGTAAAGATTGTTCTTCCCGGTAAGCGTTCCCGTATCTTTTTCGACAAGGAGACGGCATCCCTATTGGGTGACGCCCCCATTTGGCAGCCTGAGTATCTGTCTGTTGACATGATTGCCAAGAGGATTACAGGCCTCGAAAAAGGAGAACAGCTCAAACTGCTGGTGGAACTATATTCGGTTTACGCCAAATATCATAAAGACTCTTTCGACCGCTTCTATCAGTGGGGCGGAATGTTGTTGGCGGATTTCGACTCAATCGACAACTATATGGTCGATGCCTCGAAACTTTTTGTAAACATCACGGACATAAAGGAGATAGAGGCGCGTTTCGACTATCTGTCGGATGCCGAACGCGAATTGGTGGAGCGTTTCTGGAGTTCCGTGGCGGGGGGCGTGTCAGGTCAGAAAAAAGCGTTTCTCGAGGTGTGGCGTACACTTGAAACAATATATAACGAGTTTAAAGAGCGGCTCGCAAAGCTCGGAATAGGTTACACGGGCATGATATACAGAGCCGCCGCCGAACATCTGCAACAGGGTGGCGAACTGCCGCAGGAGTATATCGACTCCAGATGGGCGGTAGTGGGATTCAACGCGTTGTCACGCGCGGAGAAGATAATATTTTCGGCGATAAGGAAAGACGCCAAAGAGACGCTCTTCTTTTGGGATGCGGACAACTATTATCTTAAAGATACCACACAGGAAGCGGGGCTTTTCATGCGTGAGAATATTTCTGCTTTCGGTGATGACGCCTCTTCGTTCAGCCGAGATAATTTCGCGAGCCCCAAAAAGATAAACATCGTTAACTCTCCATCGGACGCATTGCAGTGTCGTTATGTGACGGAGTTTCTGAACGAGTGTCTTGCCGAGCATGCCTCCAAGGGAACAAGGCTCGGAACGGAGACGGTGATTGTGCTTACAGATGAAAATCTGCTTTTGCCCGTACTCTATTCGATACCCGAACAGATACCCATCCTCAATGTCACGGGCGGTTATCTGCTGAAAGGAAGTGCCGTACATGCGTTGTGTGAACGTATCATATCGCTGCGTGCCAATATGAAAAACAATGACGGCATGCCGTCATTCTACCATAAGGATGTGTTGTGGATTGTGTCGCACCCGTTTGTCAAAAAGCAACTGTCGCAGCAGGAGACCGAACGTCTCGACAGGTTGGCTGACGAGATTGTCGATGACTCGATTGGATATGTCGATTATGACATGGTTGTCGGTGAAAATTCGGACACCATAATGCAGCTGCTCTTCTCAAAACAGGCTGTCGAGTCAGAGGTGACCGAACATATCGGCGGCGTGTTGGAATCGGTCTTGAAAGAGTGCGAGGGTGACCCTGTCACGGGGCAGATGATATACAAGACATTGGAGGCGATAGCCGAGCTCTCGGAGAGTCTGGCGGAGTGCAGACAGCAACATCCCGATATAGATTTGAGTGCGAAAGTGGTGCTCTCTCTGTTGAGACGCCATTTGAGTAGCGTCAAGATGAGTTTCGAAGGTGAGCCGTTGATGGGTTTGCAGGTGATGGGTATCCTCGAAACCCGAAACATCGATTTCGAAAACGTGTTGATTCTATCCGTCGGTGAGGACTCTTTCCCCGGGAAAGGGTCGGGCGATTCATATATTCCTGCCTCACTACGAACAGGATACGGTATGCCGTCGTCAGGTTATCATGAGGCGATGTATTCATACTATTTCTATCGTCTGCTTCAACGCGCCCGCCGTGTGGATATCGTATATAACTCCTCATCCGACGGTATAAGCACAGGTGAACCGAGCCGATTTATTCGTCAGCTCGAAATCGAATCGCCGCACCGACACGAGATAGAACATCTGAACATATCGCTGAATGTGGGTCTGTTGCGTAACGAGCGTGAAGCAAAGGTAAAGGACGAGGCGGTGATGAATGTTCTGAAAAACTTTACCGACGGCAAGAGAAGATTCTCTCCGTCGTCGATATATACATACATACGTTGCCCATATAAGTTTTATCTGTCCTATGTCGAGGGTGTGAGGTCTCTCGACAGCGTGGATGAAGAGATGGACGAGAAGACTCTCGGTTCAATATTTCATGACTCCCTCGAACAGATATATTCCGACGCTTCTTCTTTGGCTGACGGGGTTTCTTTGTTGCGTCGGGTGGCGGCAGATAAAAAGCGAATCTCCGATTATGTGAGAACGGCTCTTGAAAACCACTATAACAGAAAAGGCGAGACACTCGCTGCAACCGTGCGTATGAAAGTGCGATTCATAGAAGGGTATGTCAAGGCGATTCTCGATTATGACCTCTCCGTTTCCGACAATTCGTCATGCGGGTTGTCTGTTGTCGGGCTGGAATGTCCGGTGGAGATGTCTTTCGCGCTGAAAGACGGGCGGAAAGTGACGATATACGGACGTATAGACCGTGTGGACAGATTCGATACAAAAGGTGTCAGGGTTGTTGACTACAAGAGTGGCGGACGATATAAGGCAGGAATAAAAACGGTGTCGGAGCTTTTTGAGGTGCGCTCTCCGAAATATATGTTGCCGCCGTTCCAATCGATGCTCTATGCCCTGATGTGGCGAAAAATGAATGGTGGCGAAGTCAGACCCGCGCTGTATTATGCCCGTAGTATGAACGACCCGTCGTATGAGGCGGATGTAGTGATAGACAAGCAGGCTGTGCATTCGATATCCGAATACGAGGAGGAGTTTTTACAGGAACTCGAAAGGGTGGTCGAGGAGATTCTGTCCGTCGAAACACCGTTTTTGAGGTGCGACTCAGAGTCCGATAACTGCTCGATGTGTGAATATAAAAGTATCTGCGGTTAAGACTCGTAGTGAACAGAAAAACTTTGATGCCGGACTCCAAATAAACAGCCGCTGTTGAGGCTAATTGTGAAAAATATTTTTATTTTTGCATCCGGAAACAATGTGCGAAAAATAAAATTATCCGCATATCCGTTTCTTGTTTATTGAAAACAATAACCAAACATATTTTATTCATCATGAAAAAATTAATCTCATTGGCTGCGGTATCGTTCGCTGCAATCGCAACCATCTCTGCTTGCGGCAACGCTTCGAACGGTGTCTCAACCAAAATCGAAACAGCAAGCGATTCTCTCTCTTATGCCATCGGCGTCTCTATGGGAAACCAGTTGAGACAGTGGGGCTTTTCAACAGAAGATATTAACCCCGCTATCGTTGCAGGTGGTCTTAACGACGTTCTGACAGGAAAAGATACACAGATATCTCCCCAGGAAGCAGGTGAAACCATGCAGAATTACATCATGGTTACAATCCCCGCCCGCAATAAGAGCAACAGCGCGAAATTCCTCGATGAGGCAAAGAAAGAAAAAGGTGCGCAGGTTACAGCCTCAGGTATCGTTTATGTTATCGAAAACGAAGGTGACGCAAATCTCCGCCCCCTCGCAGCAGATACGGTAGTGGTAGATTATGAAGGTAAACTCTCAAACGGTGAAATCTTCGATTCATCAATAAAAAGAGGCGAACCCGCAACATTCACTCTTAACAGAGTGATTCTCGGATGGCAGGAAGGTATGCAGCTTATCGGTAAAGGTGGTCATATCAAACTGTGGATTCCTTCAGAATTGGCTTACGGCGAATACGGCTCAGGTCCCATCGGCGGCAATCAGGCTTTGTACTTCGATGTTCAGCTTCTCGATGTCAAGAAAGCCAAAGAGGTAGAAACCAAATAGCTTTATATAAGCTCATAAAAAAATGCCAGATAAATCAATATCTGGCATTTTTTATGAGCTTATATAAAGCTATTTGGTTTCTACCTCTTTGGCTTTCTTGACATCGAGAAGTTGAACATCGAAGTACAAAGCCTGATTGTTGTCGATTGAACTATCCGAGGGGTCTGCCGACGGCGTTACTTTGTCCCTCGGGGGCACAGCCCCTTTTGACCATGTCATATTCATTTGGCTCATTACCTTTTACGAAGTCAATATCGTAAATTCGTATCGTCTTCTGTTTCTCGTTTTTTAGATTCTCTGTATTCTGTATTCTGTGCTCTGTGTTCTGTGTTCTGTGTTCTGTGCTCTGTGCTCTGTGCTCTGTGCTCTGTGCTCTGTATTCTGTACTATATACTCTGTTTTATAAGGTAAAGGTACATTTATTTTGTATTGGATACATTTATTTGATTGTCAGAATAAAAATATGACTGCTTGTAAATCAAGTTACAGTACAATATTCGTTGAAGATTGATGAAATAAGGCTTATTTATGAAAATCGAAGAGCCTTTTTTATGCTTTTTCAGTACATTTGTCAATGTTTGTTTATAATCATTTTGAAAAATGAGACGTAACAAGATATGGTATTATCGTTATTTTGTTGCTCTCTGTTACTTTTAGACTTCTTGATAGACTTTGAAAATATTAGAAGTTTGTAAAGGTGTTTTGTGTATGCGGATAACTGATGTAATATTGTTATGTTATATAAAATGAATGTAAAGATTGTAATAGCGGTAATTTTTGTAGGTTTGTTCTATGCCTGTGAATCGAAAGATTCTCTGATGAAGAAAGAGGCGGACGATTTCCTCGTGAAAATGGGAACGGAACTGCAACCTAAGCAACGCAACGCTATCATTGCCGCCATTAATGGAGATACTGAAGAGTTGGAGCGGGTGAGAAATGCGCGAAACACCCAACCTGTATATCCTTCTAATGTAAAAGTGACATATCCTACCTCAAATACACGTTTATATACCAATACAGAGACAAATGTCGGGAATAAGCCGTTGCTTATATATCTGCACGGTGGCGGCTGGACGATTGGCGGTTTGAACAGTTGCGCAAAATTTTGCGGTGAAATCTGTTCGTCAGGTGAAGTAAGCGTATTGGCAGTGGACTACCGTTTGGCTCCCGAATATCCCTATCCGATTCCTCTCGATGATTGCGAGGAGGCAATAAGGTTTGCTTTAGAAAATGCCGAAAAATGGGGTTGCTCTGCAAATAGTGTCTTTGTGGGAGGTGACAGTTCGGGCGGAAATCTTGCCATCGCTTCCGTCTTGCGAATGAAAAAAGGCGACATATCGGGGTTGTTGCTGTTCTATCCCGTGACAAAAGCGTGGAACGACGGTTCTCAATCGTGGATAAAGTATGGTAAAGGTTTTGGACTCGACGGAGATTTGATGGAGGCATTCAATCAAAGTTATATCTCTTCGGAACAAGCCGCAAATGAAGAAATATCTCCGTCATGTGCGAAAGATGAGGTTCTGAAACAACTTCCTCGTATGCTACTGATAGCGGCGGGACGCGACATTCTCGCCGACCAAGGTAAAGAGTTTGCAGACAGAATTGTTTCGCTCGGAGTGGATGCCGTAAGAGTGGAGTATCCCGAGGCTGTACATCTGTTCATAACGGTACCGGGACAAAATACGGCTTTTAATGAGGCGGTAAAGGAGACAATCGGGTTTATGAATCGGGAATAATGCAGTTTGATGTAAGGCAGATGTGATAAAATTATGAAAACACTGAAAACCAGTGTAATTTCTCGAATACATATATATGTAAAAATCCCCGTCAGAGCATATTCTGACGGGGATTTATCTTTAAAAGAGAGTTCGTGCTCTCTTTTTGTGAAAGTGAACTTTTAGTATTCGCTTACGACCTCGTGAGTACGTGTATTTATGACTAATGTTCGTTTCCCGTTGGCGTAAGTCGCCTTTTCGGTAGCGGGAGTATCGGTTGTAACGATTACAAGGTCGGGCGAGAGCTCTTCGTATTCGCGAATCTCGGTCTTATAGACGGTCAGACGTACAAGTCGTTTGGCGTTGTAGTCGGTCACGAAGATGTGGTCGTTGCTCATGGCAAGGTGTTCTGGACGCTTGAACGTGAAACCTTTGACAGCGCCGAGTGTGTTGACAAACTCTTTCTGTGCACGGTCGTAGATGTGTATCTTGCCGTTGTTGCCGTTCAGTTCGCTGATGAACATTCTCTCGTTGTTCAGGGCGATGCCTATCGGTGTGAACGAGGTCTGTATGTTGACACCCTCATCGGCAAAAATCGCGTCGTATGAACCGTCGAGCGCTTTATTGACATTACCCATGTCGATGGTGACAATCTTTTTCGTGAAATCGGTTGCGAGTATCTTCTCGCCGCAAGTGTCAACAACCATCTGGCTCTGTACGAAACCGTTGTTGCTGTCGATTGTGTTTGTTCTTGCGAAGAAGGGTACGTTCTGGAATGTTCCTTCAATCATGGCACTTGTCATGTGCGAGCAGTATCTGTTCTTCTCGCGGGATATGAGCCAGCCGTCGTTTACACATATCGACTGAGGCTGGAAGATGCGGTACTTCTGCGTGCCCCAGTTGCCGTCACCGACACGGGTGATGTATTTGAGCGAGGGAAGCTCGAATACGTCTATGATAGAGTTGTTTCGGCATACGTAGAGTTTCTGTCCGTCGGACTGAAGCGACTCTATCGTCGAGCCGCTGAAGTCGAGAACGTCGCTGCCGTTTACCCAGCTGTCGATAGTGGCTATGTGGGCAAGGGTGTTCTTGTCGAGCAGTACCACCGAGCGTTCGCCGTCCTTGTTGTTACCGACAAAGAGGGTGTCGCCGCTGATGCAGATGCCTCTGGGCACCCAGCCTTCGGTGTCAACACCTATGGCTGTTCCGTCGAGAACGTCGGTCGCTTCATAATAGTAATACCAATAACTCTTGTAGTTGCCCAAATCCTCTTTATCCTTTTTGTTGAAGAGAGAGCAACCGCTCAATAACAGAGCTACTGACGATATGATAAAATATTTGAATGATGTGGTCATGTTATATTCTTTTTGAATGTCGTTTCACTATCGTTTAAAGATTGTTTATGTCCATGGCTCTGATGGTTCCGTCGTTTCTGTTTATGAAGACGATGGTTCCTCTGGCAGAGGTCATCTTTTCGATACCCTTGGTGTAGTCACCTGACAAGTCTTTTATCACGGCACCTGTCTCGGGGTTGATTTCGCATAGTTTGCCGCCCGTGAACGAGACGAACATTCTGTTTTCGTGGAACGCCACATCCAACGGAGAACCGTTAAGTTTGATTGTGTATAACGGTGCGTTGTCGTTTCTCATTCTCAAATCTTCAATCTTGAAGACGTCGATTTTGTTCTGTTGCTGATGCGTGGTGTAAACTTTGCCCTCACGGTCGAAATCGACGCCTGCTGCGGTAAACTGGTATTCCACCAGATTGGCGCTTCGTCCATATACGTATGGTGTCTGTTCTGCCACCATGTCGTTTTCGATGCAGAAGACGAGTTTTCGTTTGTCTCTTATGAAGACGATGCCGTGAGCAACCTCTACGTCGAACGCGTGAACGGTCTGACCTGGATTTTCGCCCCAGTTGCCGTTACCGATGCAGGTCATGTACTGATAGGTTTCGGCGTCGAATACCAGCGTGCGGCTGTCCATTGTGGTCACGTAAAGTTTTCCGTTTGCACGGGTAACGCCTGTCACTCGGTTGAACGAGGTGACGGGACCGCCGTTCCAGCTTCTTATGGTCTTGACGTGTTTTACGCCGTTCGACAGGTCGAATACTTCGAGAGAATTGTTGTTGGCGGCGTCGTTGACAACATATAGGGTGTTGCCGTAGAGGCAGATGTCCTTCGGTGTAAAGGTTGCTTTTGAGGCGTTGGGGAGATCCTGCCAGCCGATAGTGAAGTTCAGCGGTTCGCCCTCCTTGCCTGCGAGGTCGGTCTGACCCTGGGGCGCGGGATTGAGACCTCCGTCAATGGCGTCGAGTTCGGGGTCCTCGATGATGTACCAAGAGGGAACATATTTGGCTGCTTTGTTGAGCTGGTCGTGTTTGTTTACTCTCGTGCCGAGAAAACGGCGGGAGTATATGGGAAGTCGTTTGGCTTTGCCGAGTTCGTTGAAGACCTTTATGCAGATGGGGGGATAACCTGTCGAGCCGTAGTAGGTCATGTTACCGTTGTGAGAGTAACCGAGGCAGTGTGCGAACTCATGGAAGGGGATGTCGCTGACAGAGGTGTCGTCAACGTAGGCTTGCAGATAGTTCTCTTCGAGAATACCGTATGTGCTGCCGCCGCCAAGACCGGCTACCGCCGTGTTGCCGGAGATAAGACCCATAAGGAAAGAACCATGGCTGAAAGTGCGTGAGAGAATCTCGTCGGTGGAGATGACACGTCCGTTATCGTTGAGCTGACCTTCGGCACTTCTCAGTGCAGCCTCGAATTCTGGAGTGCTGAATGCCTCCGCGATGTTGAGCATGAAGCAGACCGATTCGCGAGCGTGTACGGGTTTGAGTTTGCCCCAGTTGGGGTTGCCGCTCGTGTGGTAATCGCCGAATGAGATAAACCATTTGGGCTTCACCGAGGTGAGCTGTTTGTAGAGGGGGCTTTCGCACTCTATTTCGAGTTTGATGTCGCTCGGAGAGACATGGTCGTTTTTCATTATCTCTATCATCTTGCCCGAACGGGTGTAATAGAGCTTGTCGTCAAGAGTGAACGGAATCTGTTGTTTGAACTCCTGAAAGGGCAATACTTTCTCGAAACGGGCGAGTCTGAACTGTTCGTCGTAACCGGGAATCTGTGCCCAGACGGTTACGCCATCTATGGCGCGACCGCAGTAGAAGCGCATGCGAAGCTCCAAATCGGAGGTGACGGTTACCTGAAGGGGAGCGTTTACGTAAAAACTGCGCTCCTGTGAGTTATATAGAACGGCGTCTTCCTCATCGTCCGAAAACATATAAGAGGTGTTGCTGTCGTTATAGTCTGCCTGCGTCATGAAAATCTCGCCGCGACGGGACTCGACACTCGAATTCTTGTCGTCTTTTGCGCATCCGATCGCGAGAAACAAAACGGAAACAGAGAGGCAAAAAGCAGTTAAAAATTGTTTCATTGTAAAATGTGTTGAAAATTTTTTGGTTGTCCTCCTTGACATATTGTTTTTTTATGTGTTTCGATTGAAATATGTGTGTTTTTTCAAACGGAGATTTTCAATTATATGCGCTGTAAAAACAGCTCTAAGGCATATTTAATGAGGAATGTTGAAAATATTTCCGTTTGTTTTCGGCGGCAAAGATACTGCATGAAGCTCGAAAAAGCAAAGGTAAAGTGTCTCCAATTGGCTTTAAATCTGTGTTTTTGAATGAATTTAACGTGTGAGTTACCAATAGTCGTATGAAAATGGTCATGACTTTGTTGCGGTGATTTTGTTTTGATGATAAAAACGTTTTGTTTTTGAGTGTCAAACAGATTGCGGGATTTGTCGTGTATTTGGATTTCGGTTCGGATAAACAAGGGGCGTATGATACGGTTTTAGGTGTGTATGTCGTATATATGGTGTTCGATTTAGAGTTAAAGTTTTTATCTTTGTATTCGGTTTATGGCTGTCTTGCAGTGTAATTGAATATACATGCCGAAAGTCAATCCCGTATGTGGGGAGGACGGTATAAATTATGCACAGAAACGACGACACCTGTTGCCGATATAATATACAGACAATGGAAAAAAAGAAACAACCGGCTCTTGTTGACTGTGAAGAGCTTAAAAGCAAGATAATAAACGAGAATTATGTTCTCGGCGTGAATGAGGCTCTGGAACTGACCAAACGCAGGAACAGAGAGAACCTTTGGAAACTTGCCGACGAATTGCGCGCCCATTATCAGGGAAATTATTTCGATACATGCTCCATAGTGAATGCCCGTTCGGGGCGATGCTCGGAGGATTGCAAATGGTGTGCGCAGTCGGTACATTATAAAACGGCGATAGATATATATCCGTTGATAAACAACACCAAAGCCTTGCAGGTGGCAAGATATAACGACTCGTTCAATATCCGCAGATTCTCTTTTGTCACCAGCGGCAAGAGTGTTAGCGACGCCGAGGTCGATAAGTTGTGTTATTATGCCGAGGAGATAATCGACGATACGCATCTGAAACTGTGCGCATCGCTCGGACTGGTGTCGCTCGACGAGCTTCAGCGTCTTTATGACAGCGGAGTGACCAGATACCATTGTAACATAGAAAGTTCTCCGTCGTTCTTCAAAACATTATGCACCACGCATACCACCGAGCAGAAAATCGAGACGATAAAGAATGCCAAGAAGGTGGGAATGAGTGTATGTTCGGGAGGTATCATCGGTATGGGCGAGACGATGCGCGACAGGGTCAACATGGCGTTGACATTACGTGAGATAGGTGTGGATTCAATCCCTGTGAACGTGCTTAACCCGATTAAGGGTACGCCGCTCCAGAACGCGGCTCCGCTCAGAGCGGAGGAGGTGATGACATCGTTCGCCATAATAAAGGTGATAAACCCTAAAGCCGTTATAAGGATGGCGGGCGGTCAGACAATCATATCGAAGTACAAACACCGTCTTCTTAAATGCGGAGTGAGCGGCGCTATTCTCGGCGACATGCTCACAACGGGGGGAGACCTGATAAAAAACGACCTGAAGATGATTCGTGCCGCAGGGTTCACAATCGTTCCCGAAGAAGAGGAGTAGGGTAGAGCGCACTATCATTAGTAAAGCCGTCTTTTTGAATCTGTTTCAGAAAGACGGCTTATTGTTTTTGTATATATATATGAAAAAGCCCGAACCTTACTCGGTCGGGCTTCAATATATCGTGTGACGAGGTGACTATTTTTTGGGCTTGGGAGCCAATATGAGAATCATTCTCTTGCCTTCGAGACGAGGCATCTGTTCTACTTTTGCAAGCTCTTCGAGGTCCTGCGCGAAACGGAGCAACAATATCTCGCCCTGATCTTTGAACACAATCTCACGACCTCTGAAGAAAACGTATGCTTTCACTTTCGCACCCTCCTGCAAGAAGTTCTGCGCGTGTTTGAGCTTGAAGTTATAGTCGTGGTCGTCGGTGTTGGGTCCGAAACGAATCTCTTTGACAACCACTTTGGTCGCTTTGGCTTTCAGCTCTTTGGCTTTACGCTTCTGCTGATAAAGGAACTTCTGGTAGTCGATGATTCGACATACGGGAGGCTCGGCCTTGGGTGACACCTCCACCAAATCAAGCCCCTCCGATTGAGCCAACTTCAATGCTTCGTTCGTGGGCAGCACTCGTGAAACGATGTTGTCACCGATGATGCGTACCTCCGGAACCCTTATCTCCTGGTTGATTCTGTAACCGTTGTCTTTGCTCTGTTGACCTTGAGATCCGCGATGATTGTTGTTTTGGTTATTGTTGTTCGCGGGACGAATTGGTTTCTGTGAATTAATGGCTTTGTCCTCCTAAATTTTGTTAATAATAAAAACCCCTGAAACGGGCTTTCTGTTGTATCTGACGACAAATATAGCAATTATTTTCCATTGTAGGCAAATCCGTTACAAAAAAATAGGTTGCGCCTTTAAATCTTGTTTTGTACCTGTCGTCTTTGTTGTAAAATGAAAAGGCGTGCTTCGTGAAGAGGCACGCCTTTGTTATGGTTTGAAAAGAGCGGTTATTCCTCAGGTTTAAGAGGTTGAACCTCGCTTGAAACAATCTCGCCGATGAGAGCGGTGAACTCGGCAAGCGTCATGGTGCCTTTGTCGCCTACACCCTGCTGACGTACAGAGACGGTACCGTCCGCCTCCTCTTTCTCGCCTACCACAAGCAGGAACGGGATACGTTTGAGCTCGTTGTCTCTAATCTTACGGCCGATTTTCTCGTTACGCTCGTCAACAATGGCTCTGATGTCGCACAAGCCGAGCTTGCGGGCAACCTCGAAAGCGTAGTTGTTGTATTTGTCCGATATGGGAAGCACGACAACCTGTTCGGGTGAGAGCCACAACGGGAAACGACCCGCCGTGTGTTCGAGCAATACAGCGACGAAACGTTCCATCGAACCGAACGGAGCCCTGTGTATCATAATGGGGCGGTGCGGTTTGTCGTCGGCACCCGTGTAGGTAAGGTCGAAACGTTCGGGGAGGTTGTAGTCAACCTGTATGGTACCCAACTGCCATTTACGACCGATTGCGTCCTTAACCATGAAGTCGAGTTTCGGTCCGTAGAAAGCGGCTTCGCCGTATTCCACGATTGTATCGAGACCTTTCTCGGCGGCGGCTTCGATGATTGCCGTCTCCGCCTTGTTCCAGTTCTCTTCCGTACCGATATATTTGTCTCTGTTCTCTTTGTCTCGGAGTGAAACCTGTGCGATGAACTTGTCGAAACTCAATGTCTTGAACACATAGAGGATGATGTCGATGACTTTTTTGAACTCATCCTTGAGCTGGTCGGGGCGTACGAACAGGTGGGCGTCGTCCTGGGTAAAGCCTCTCACTCGTGTGAGACCGTGAAGCTCGCCGCTCTGCTCGTATCTGTAAACGGTACCGAACTCGGCGAAACGAACGGGCAGGTCTTTGTATGAACGGGGCTTGCTGCGGTATATCTCGCAGTGGTGAGGACAGTTCATCGGTTTGAGAAGGAACTCCTCGCCCTCGTCGGGGGTATGGATAGGCTGGAACGAGTCCTTGCCGTATTTTGCGTAGTGACCTGAAGTTACGTAGAGGTCTTTCATGCCGATGTGCGGAGTGATGACCTGCTGGTAACCGTATTGTTTCTGTACGTTTTTAAGGAAGTTTTCGAGACGCTCACGCAGAGCCGCGCCTTTGGGAAGCCACAGAGGAAGACCCTGTCCGACTCTTGATGAGAAGCAGAAAAGTTCAAGGTCTTTGCCCAGCTTGCGGTGGTCTCGTTTCTTCGCCTCCTCAAGCATCGCCAGATAGTCGTCGAGGAGCGATTTTTTCGGGAACGAGATACCGTAGATACGGGTGAGCATCTTGTTTTTCTCGTCGCCTCTCCAGTATGCGCCTGCTATCGAGGTGAGCTTGACTGCTTTGACTACTTCGGAGTTGCGGATATGCGGACCGCGGCACAGGTCGGTGAAATCACCGCTCTGGTAGAATGAGATTGTGCCGTCTTCGAGAGCCTCGATAAGCTCTACTTTATATTGGTCGCCTTTTTTCCTGAAGTTTTCGAGAGCATCGCTTTTTGCGACAGCGGTACGTACAAAAGGCACTTTGGATTTGGCTATCTCCATCATTTTGGCTTCGATGGCGGGGAGGTCATTCTCGGTTATGGGAGTGGGAGAATCGACGTCGTAGTAGAAGCCGTTTTCGATAGCGGGACCGATGCCGAATTTGATGCCGGGGTACAGTTTTTCGAGTGCCGCCGCCAGCAGGTGAGACGATGAGTGCCAGAAGGCGTGTTTACCTTCATCGTCGTCCCATTTGAAGAGTTTTATTTCGGCGTTCTCCTCGATAGGCATGTCGAGGTCTTGAGTTTTGCCGTTTACGCTGATGCACAGCACCTCCGCCGCAAGGCGTGGAGAGATGCTTTCGGCTATCTGGTAACCCGTGACGCCCTTATCGAACTGTTTGACGCTGCCGTCAGGGAATGTAATGTTTATCATCTCAATAAAAACTTTGATTTTCACTAATACCACAAATTTACTATAAATTTCTTTATCTCCCAAACCGAGAGACAATCGGAGATGTTTTTTGTATGGATAAACTTTAAAAATCAAAGTTTATCCATACAAAAAACATCTCCGATTGTCTCTCGGTTTGGGAGATAAAGAAATTTGCAGGCAATGCGCACTCTCCGAGGGGTCTGCCGACGGCGTTACTTTGTCACTCGACAAAGTAACCAAAACGAGGGGGCACAGCCCCTTTTGACCATGTCGTATTCGGTTGGCTCATTGTCTTTCGGGAAGTCGGCGTCTGACCGTGCATAGCCTTAAAAAAGGAAAAAGGCTCGCGGGATTGTCCGTGAGCCTTTTGGGGTTATTGTTTTTGGAATACTATCGAGTACCAGCCGTCTCGGGAGGTCTCTTTTATCGTTTTGAGACCGAGCGACGAGCCTTTCTGTTCGAGCGGTTGACAGTCGATTTGCAGAAAGCCGCTGATAATGAGACGTCCGCCGTCGTTGAGCGAGTCGGTGTAACGCTGCATGTCGGCAAGAAGGATGTTGCGGTTGATGTTGGCGAGGATAAGGTCGTATCGGCGTCCCGCAAGTAGAGAGGCGTCGCCCTGTTCCACGCTTATTTTGTCAGCTACATTATTGGTTTGGGTGTTCTCGACAGCGTTTTGTGCCGCCCATTCGTCAATGTCGATAGCATCGACGTGTGCGGCGCCCCGTTTTACCGCCAATATGGCGAGTACACCCGTGCCGCTGCCCATGTCGAGAACATTGAGTCCGTCAATGTCGTTTTCGAGCAGATGTTCGAGCATCAGGCAGGTGGTGGCGTGGTGTCCCGTGCCGAATGACATCTTGGGCATGATGATAAGGTCATATTCGACATCGGGAACAGGGTGAAACGGCGCTCTGACAACACATCTGTCGTTGAGTGTTATCTGAGTGAAATTCGATTCCCATACGCTGTTCCAGTTTATGTCGGGCATGTCGCTGACCTCGCAACGTGCATCGGTGAGAGTGGCGAGATAGTCCTCTATCTCCGAACGGTTCTCGCCGTACAGCTCTTCGCTTATATAAGCCTTGCTCACCTCTTCGGATTCGGTCTCGAAACTGTCGAAACCGAGCTCGGCGAGCTCCGCCACGATGATGTCGTTCTGCTCTTCGCTCTGCGGAGCGGCGAATGTTATTTTCAGCTCTTTATATTTCATGGTTTTACTCGTTAAGCCATGCTTCGATTATGCTCCACGCGCGCTCCTGCTGCTCTTTGGGCATGGTGCTTATGCGGGTAGAGTGGCTGCCTCCTTCACGCACGAACTTGTGCATGTTATTCTTCGCGTAGAAAAGGTAATCGGCGGGTGCCGCCGCTGTCCACGGGTCTATCTCACCATATACAAACAACATTTTGGGGTCGTTGTTTTTGAGGAAACGATAGATTTTGAGATGCAGGGAGTCGTCGAATTTTATCTCTTTCGCCTCTTCGGGCAGGAAAATGTCATGCAGGTATCCGCGGGCATCTTTCACAACCAAAAGGTCCTGCAGATAAGAGGTGTCATAGCTGTAATAACCGAGCTCTTTCGCCGCCTGAACGAAGAACGGAGTTGTGTTGTGAACTACGAAATAAGAGGGTGAACCGATTTTGGCGAAATGTTCGAAAATCACGCTGTCGGGTGTCTGCGCGTCGAAATCGATTGTTTTGTCGCCCCACTGGTTGAGTGCGAAGGGGTATTCGAGTACGCAGAAGTCCAGAAGTGAGTCCATTGACATGACGTCGGTTGACATGTTGTTCTCGACAAGATAATCTTTGAGCATGGAGGTCATGGCGTCACGGCGTTTGAGTACCTCTCTCTGGAAATCACGTGTTTTATTACGTGTTATCGAGTCGCCTATGTTATAGATGAACAGTTCGTGGCGTCCGTCTTCGACATCGAAGCATACGGGACCTACGTACGGAACGGAGAAATCGACGTCATCGGGATAGAATGTGCGGTATATCATTGTGTTGTGACCGCCTTTGCTGATGCCTGTCGAGAACCACTTGCCGGGGTATATCGTCTTCATGGCGCAGTTTATGGCGTGAAGGTCCGCCGCCTCCTGTTCGCCTGTCATGTATGTCCAGTCGCAGGGTTCGGGTGTCGATTCAGCGAAATATCGGTGTTCGACTATTATCTGATTGGTGTTGAATTTTCGTGAAATCTCTTCGCGGTGACGTGCGTTTTCACCGTAATCGGCGTCATAACCTTCCGCCACAATCTGTGTGGGGCGGTCGAAACCCGCGTGTGACACATAGAATCGCTGGGTGAAGAATCCTTTGGTCGTATCTTTATGGTCAACGGGTTGTGTTATCTTCACTCTGTAACGTTCGAGAAAATGGTCTGTGTTAATCTTTTCGACGGATACAACTCCGGGTAGCGCTTTGAGTTTGTTGTAAAGTTCGCTCGATTCGACCTTTTCGGTTTTCTTTTTCTTTGCCGGTTCGGCGGCGTGAACGCTCGCAAGAGGAGCAATCAACATTGCGGCGATAACAAGTCCGCAACAAAAGATTTTTTTCATCATTGTTATGTTTTATTTCGATTGTTTCGTTGTTGTGCACTTAATTTAATAGGATGTTCCCGTATTTAAGTGTGTTTATCCGATAAGCACGATTTTTGTCGTGCCGTAAACAGTCCGATTGTATCGGGCTTTGTCGAAATCATAACAAAGATATGTATTTTTACCCCAAACTACAAGAGATAATATTAACGAGGGAGCAGGAGTAAAGGGAGTGATAATAAACAAAAAGAGCTTATCTGATTTCAGATAAGCTCTTTTGTTTTTGGTGCCCAGGACAAGACTCGAACTTGCACGCCAGAAATAGGCACTACCCCCTCAAAGTAGCGTGTCTACCAATTTCACCACCTGGGCTTAGGGTACGTCTTTCTTTCAAAGACGATGCAAAGATAAGCAAAAATTTTTTATCACCAAAAACAGAAACAATTATTTTTACCTCAAAACATTTTTATATCAAATTTTCTTAATGTAATTGTTTGTTTGTCAGGTGTATTTCTGTTTTATATTTTCTTTTATTTCGCTTGTTTTTAATCTTACGGCATGTCTTGTTGCTTTTTAAGGCAACTATTCATATTGATAAGGAGAATTTTTTATTGAGGCGAGTGCCATAAAGATGCTGACTTCGTGTAAGATAATGAGCCAGATGGGTGTGACATGGTCAAAAGGGGCTGTGCCCCCTCGTTTTGGTTACTTTGTCGAGTGACAAAGTAACCCCGTCGGGAGACCCGTCGGAGACCCCGCGGAGCGTTATCGGCAATCTATCATCACAACATGTTTGCGGTAAAAACAGTACAAAGACAGCTCTGAATTTTGGTTTTATGTTTGAGGCATATCGGAAAAATATTTCGATATGCCGACAACATAAAACCAAAATTTAGAGCTATCTTTGTACTGTTTTTACCGCAAACATGTTGTGATGATAGATAAGGCCACGATAGATAAGATATATTCTGCTGTCAACATTGTTGATATAGTGGGGGATTTCGTCTCTTTGAAGAAAAGGGGCGTCAACTATATGGCCTGCTGTCCGTTCCATAACGAGAAAACTCCTTCGTTTGTCGTCTCTCCAGCCAAGGGGGTCTTCAAATGCTTCGGTTGCGGTAAGGCGGGTAACGCCGTCACCTTCGTCATGGAGCATGAGAACATGACATACCCCGAAGCCCTCAAATATGTAGGCAAACGATACGGTATCGAGGTGGAGGAGAGAGAGCTGAGCGACGAGGAGAAAAAACGTAACGACGCTTACGACTCCATGATGGAGGTCAACTCGTTCGCGGCGCAATACTTCGTCTCACAGCTTCGTGATACCCCCGAAGGACGAAATGTGGGGATGAGCTACTTTAAAGAGCGTGGTATGACTATCTCTACAATAGAGAAATTCGCGCTCGGTTATTGCCCCGCTGACGGCGACTCATTTACACTTAAGGCGTTGGCGGCAGGCTATAAGGAAGAGTATCTTATCGCTACGGGTCTGACGATAAAACGTGAGAACGGAACATATTATGACCGTTTTGCGGGACGTGTCATCTTCCCCGTGGTGTCGCTGTCGGGGCGTTACATCGCTTTCGGCGGTCGAACACTCAAGACAGACAAGAAAACAGCCAAATATCTTAACTCTCCGGAGAGTGAGGTATATCATAAAGGCAAGACGCTATACGGCATCTATCACGCCAAGAAGAGCATTTCGCAGCTTAACAGATGTATCCTTGTCGAGGGCTATACCGATGTCCTCTCCATGGTGCAGTCGGGCGTTGAGAACGTGGTCGCCTCGTCGGGTACGTCACTCACCACGGAGCAGATAAAGCTCATATCACGTTTTACCAAGAACATAACGGTCATATACGACGGTGACGCCGCAGGTATCAAGGCGTCGTTGCGTGGTATAGACATGATTCTGTCGGAGGGTCTTAATGTCCGATGCGTCAGCCTGCCCGACGGCGAGGACCCCGACTCTTTTGCCCGCAGTCATACCGCTGAGGAGCTTAACGACTATATAGCCGCCAACGAGGTCGATTTCATCACTTTCAAGACACATCTTCTTCTCGACGAGGTGCGTGACGACCCTATGGGGCGCGCGGAGGCTATCACCGACATAGTGCGTTCGATAGCGGTTATCCCCGACAGCATAGCCAGAGCGGAGTTCGCCCGCAGTTGCGCCCGCATGCTCGATAGCGATGAACAGCTCATCGTCACGGAGGTGGAACGTCGCCGTATGTCGGTGACTGACGGACGGCAGGGTGGTGAGGTAATACGAAACTACCAGCGTAAGGCGCAGATAGAGCAACAGCGACAGGAGGAACAGACACCTGTTGTCGGTAAATGGTCGGCACGTGAGGAACTTGAAAAAGAACTGCTCACCTATATGCTCCGATACGGATGCCGTAATTTCTACTTTGAACAGCGTGACGCCGAGGGTCATAGACTTGAACCCGTGAGCCTCAATGTGGCGCAGACTATCGTCGAGGAACTGGAGGTTGACGGTATAACGATGACAACACCTCTCTATAAGGAGCTGTTCGACAGCTATGTGAAAATCATGCGTGAGCAGGAGTCTGAAAATGAGGTTCTTGCCTCCGAGGAGGAGTCCGCCGCGATAGTTGCCGCCGCTGACGGTGCGGAGACCGCTGATACAGCTGTCACCGATAATGTATCCGAAACTGAGGAGGATAAACCCGACCCTGACGGAGTGAGGTTGTCTCGCATGGTTAATCTCCCCGACGCCTCCGCCGCGAGCTTCGTTGTTGACATGATGATGCGCACCGACAGCCGCAAGCCGAGCAAAATATGGTCACGATTCGACGATAACGTGAGAACAGAGGCGGACAACCTGTCGATAGCCGTTCCCAAAGCGATAGCCTTATATAAATTGGAGGTGATAAACGGAATAATATTGTCCATATCGTCACAGCTTGACGGCTCTTTGGCTGAATCGGAGAGTGACGAGCCGTCGGAGGAGAGCCTTGAGCTGTTGTCGCAGTTGCGGGCCCTCAACGATACCCGTAAGGTTATCTGTCAGAAATATTCACGGATACTCTGAGTCAGCAGACTATCGGCGTAATAATACCATATAATAATATAATACCAAGACCATACCGTCATGTATGTAACCGTCCTGTTGCCATTGGCGCTACGAGAGCTGTTGAGTTACAGCGTTCCCCCGTCGCTTGAGGGCGATGTGAGGGTGGGCTCTCGTGTGACCGTGGAGTTAGGCGAACGCAAGGTGCATGCCGCCGTCGTGGCGGAGATTCATGAGGGTGAGGCGGTAGGACTGGAGCTAAGGCCGATAGCCTCCGTCATAGACCCCATGCCCGTGGTTACACAGCGTCAGTTGGCGCTATGGCGTTGGCTGTCGGAGTATTATATGTGTACTCTCGGCGAGGTCATGTTGCACTTTCTACCCTCGACCATGAAGCTCGAAACAATGAAAGAGAGTGCCGACGACAGTTTTGCCCTTACTCCCACTACGATAGGCAGCCGCCGTTTCAAACAGTTGCAGGCTCGTCAGAGTGCAGAACCCGTCACGGGAGAGCTTCCTCGTCTCACGGCGGCACAGCAGACGGCTCTCGACGGTGTAAAGAGCGCGTTCGACACGAAACGTCCTGCTCTGCTCTATGGTGTGGCGGGCGCGGGCAAGACGGAGATTTATATGCACCTGATAGCCGAGACGATACTCAAAGGCGGCAACGTGATGTTGCTTATACCTGAAATCGCCCTCTCCACACAGCTTGTGGAGCGTCTGTCGGCGCACTTCGGCAACACCATGACACTATATAATTCACGTAACACCCCCGCCGCCCGTCAGGCTGTATATAATCTTATACTGCATGGCGAGTCGGGAGCGTTGGTTGTGGGCACACGTGCTGTCGTGGCGCTGCCGTTCGAGCGTCTCGACCTCGTCATAATAGACGAGGAACAGGACCCCGGCTATCGTCAGAGTGAACCCGCTCCGAGGTATAGCGCGCGTGACGCCGCCATAATGCTCGCGCATCTGCACGGCGCGCGTACCTTGCTGACAACGGCTACACCCTCGGTCGAGAGTTTCTATAACGCTCTGAACGGGAAGTATGCTCTTGTGGAGCTGAAAGAGCGTTACAACGGTCTTGCCAACCCCAAGGTTACAATAATAGACAAACGTACCATTGCCAGCAAGGAGAAACGTGAGAACGGCTACAACGCCGATACACGTTATCTGAGCACCTATCTTATACGTCGTATGCGTGAGGTGATAGAGGCGGGCGAGCAGGTGATACTCTTTCAGAACAGGCGCGGTTACAGCTCCCGAATAGAGTGTCTCGAATGCGGTTATACGCCAATGTGCCCCCACTGCAACGTCTCTCTGACATATCACAGGGTCAAAGAGCGTCTCGAATGTCACTATTGCGGTCACGCCTCTCCCGTGATGCGTGTGTGTCCCGTATGCGGTTCGCACAACATGACCACGGATGGGATAGGTACGGAAAATATAGAGGAAAAACTGGAACGATTCCTGCCTGATGCTCGTGTCGTAAGGCTTGACGCCGACATATCACGCTCACAGAGGGCGTTGAAAGAGGTGCTTGCCAAAATATCATCTGGTGACGCCGACATAATAGTGGGTACACAGATGATAAGCAAGGGTTTCGACTTCAAGAATATCGGTCTTGTAGGCGTGGTCAACGCCGACAACATGTTGTGTTTCCCCGATTTCAGGGCTGCCGAGCGTACGTTTCAGATATTGGTTCAGGTGGCGGGCCGTATGTGTCGGGGTACTTCACGTGGCGAACTTATAATTCAGTCGTCCAGAGATATAAGGCGTATAGTTGGTGACGTTATAAACTTCGATTATCTCTCCATGTTCAATCGTGAGATAGAGGAGCGTCGCCGTTACATGTATCCGCCATTCTTCAAGCTCATAGAGCTGAAACTGAAACATCGTGACCTTGCCCGTCTCGAAAAGACAGCCGAAGAACTTGCCTCCGAGTGTAAACGTCTCTTCGGTACCCGCACGGGTGACGTCGCCATTCCACCCGTCGATAAAATACGTGGAGAGTATCTGCGCAGTATCACCATACGTATAGAGCGGAGCGCAAATCTTAAACGGGCAAAAAGCATGTTGGCTAAATGTATAAGTAAAGAACAATTCAAATCGGTAAGAATAATAATAACCGCTGACCTTTAGTTATTCTTACCGATTAAAGAGGTCTTACTCTTACATATTTAAGGAACATTTCGCCGGATGCAGAAAATACAAGCCATTCTGATTGCGTATAAATATATATTTGTCTTAAAAAGTAAAAACCACTGTCTTAGTCATATATTTTTAATAAATATAGATATAAAAAGAGTGAAGCCGTAACGGACTTCACTCTTTTTTGTATTTGTACTAAATATTAAAGTACCTGAATCAAATAGTAGTTCTTTTTACCTTTCTGAACGAGCATGTATTTACCCGCAATAAGGCGACTTGTATCGACTGCCGATTCGCTGTCGGTGATTTTCTCCTTGTTGAGAGAAATGCCACCGCCCTGAACCAAACGGCGAAGCTCGCCTTTGGATGCGAATACCGCCGCTTTCTCCGTGAAGAGGGTGGAGAAGGGAATGCCGCTTTCAATGTCTGACTTGTTGACATTGAACATGGGTACACCCTCGAATACCTGAAGCAGGGTAGCCTCATCCAGCGACTTGAGAGCGTCGGTCGTGGCGTTGCCGAAAAGAATGCCCGATGCCTGAACCGCTTTCTCCCACTCCTCGCGCGAGTGTATCATGCAGGTAACCTCTTCAGAGAGACGTTTCTGAAGGAGACGGAGATGCGGCGCCTGACGATGTTCCTCGATAAGGGCGTCGATAGTCTCTTTGTCGAGCATGGTGAATATCTTGATGTAACGTTCGGCGTCCTCGTCAGATACATTGAGCCAGAACTGATAGAACTTGTAGGGAGAGGTGTAGCGGGCGTCGAGCCATACGTTGCCCGACTCCGTCTTACCGAATTTCGTGCCGTCCGCTTTCTTGATGAGAGGACAGGTTATGGCGTACGCCTCGCCACCGCACTTGCGGCGTATAAGCTCCGTACCGGTGGTGATGTTGCCCCACTGGTCGGAACCGCCCATCTGGAGTTTGCAGTTCTTGGTCTGATAGAGTGTCAGGAAGTCGAAGCCCTGAACGAGCTGATAGGTGAACTCTGTGAACGACATACCCTCGCCCTCACCGTTGAAACGCTTCTTGACAGAGTCTTTTGCCATCATGTAGTTGACGGTTATCAGTTTGCCCACGTCACGGATGAATGAAAGGAAGGTCTGGTCTTTCATCCAGTCGTAGTTGTTGACAAGCTCCGCCGCGTTGGGAGCGTCGCTCTCGAAGTCAATGAGGTGAGAGAGCTGTTTGCGTATCGCCTCCTGATTGTGACGCAGGGTCTCCTCGTCGAGAAGGTTGCGTTCGAGCGATTTGCCCGATGGGTCGCCAATCATACCTGTGGCGCCGCCTACGAGTATGATAGGTTTGTGTCCTGCCGCCTGAAAGTGCTTCATTATCATCACGCTGACAAGGTGACCGATGTGAAGCGAGTCGGCGGTGGGGTCGATACCCACGTATGCCGTGGTCATCTCTTTCTTTAACTGCTCGTCAGTTCCCGGCATGATGTCGTGAATCATGCCGCGCCATTCGAGCTCCTTAATAAAATCTTTTTCCATCTATTTATTCGTTTTTTATTGATTTCGTTATCCTCATGGCGCAGAAGTCGGGTCCGCACATGGCGCAGAACTCGTTGTCGTGCCCCGTGTTCTTTATCATCTCGCTGTGATACTCCCTCGCCTTTTCGGGGTCGAGCGAGAGGTTGAACTGGTCACGCCACCTGAACTGGTATCGAGCCTTGCTCATGGCGTTGTCTCTCGCCATTGCCGCGGGGTGTCCTTTGGCTATGTCCGCCGCGTGAGCCGCCAGCTTGAATGTCACCACGCCCTCACGTACGTCGTTCTGGTCGGGAAGCGATAGGTGTTCCTTACAGGTGACATAACAGAGCATTGAGGTACCCATCCATGCAATCATCGCGCCGCCTATCGCCGAGGTTATATGGTCGTATCCCGCGCCGATGTCGCTAACGAGCGGACCGAGCGTATAGAAAGGCGCGCCGTGACAGCTCTCTATCTGGCGGGTCATGTTCTCCTTAATCATCTGCATGGGGACGTGACCCGGTCCCTCTATAATGGTCTGCACATCGTTCGCCAAGGCTATCTGTTGCAGACGTCCGAGTGTGTCGAGCTCTCCGAACTGCGCCGCGTCGTTGGCGTCGGCAAGAGAGCCGGGACGGAGACCGTCGCCGAGCGAGAAAGCCACGTCGTAGCGTCTCATAAGCTCGCATATCTCCTCGAAATGGGTGTAGGCGAAGTTTTCGCAGTTGTTGAGGCTCATCCATTTAGCCATTATGGAGCCGCCTCGCGACACTATTCCCGTGGTGCGTCTGGTCGCAGCCTCTATATGCTCGCGCAACAGACCGGCGTGTATGGTGAAATAGTCCACACCCTGTTCGCATTGCTCTACGAGAGTGTCATAGAAAAGTTCCCATGTGAGGTTCTCGACCTTGCCGCCCGCTTTCTCGAGCGCCTGATAGAGAGGAACCGTTCCGATAGGTACGGGTGTGGCACGGAGTATAGCCTCACGTGTGGCGTGTATGTTTTTACCCGTTGAGAGGTCCATGACGGTGTCGGCGCCCCATTTTATCGCCCACAACGCCTTTTCGACCTCTTTGTCGGTGTCGGAACCAAGAGCGGAGTTACCGATGTTGGCGTTAATCTTGACAAGGTAGCGTGACCCTATTATCATGGGCTCGCATTCGGGATGACATCTGTTTGAAGGTAGTACGGCGTGACCTTTGGCTATATCCTCGCATACCATCTCGGGAGTTATGAGATTTTCGCCCTCGGCACCCTGATTCTCACGTATTGCCACGTATCGCATCTCGGGCGTTATGATACCGCGTTTGGCATACCACAACTGGGTGTGAAAACCCTCCGACGAGTTCATGCGGGCGTTGTTCCAGCGTTCTTTGAGCTTGGGAAGACCGTTAGACGTGTCTATGTCGGGGTCGGTATATGCGCCGGTCGTGTCGTAGAGAGTTATATGCTCGCCGTTCTGGAGGTCGAGGCGGCGCATGCCGACCTTGACATCGCCGTCGGCTGTGGTGATGTATGTCTTTTTGCTGTCGGGAAGCGAAAGATCTGTTTTTTTCGTGTCCATGGTTCGATTCGCCTTGTTTTGGTTCATCAGTTAAATAATAGATGCAAAGATAACTTTTTCGATACGGTTGAGCAAATTGAAAAAGGAGTTTGTTCTGTTTGGTGTGACATAATGAGGACGGATGATGTTCGGAAACCGTTGTTGGATGTGTAAAACGGCTTGTTCTGGTGTCGTGAACGTGAAATTTGACAGCTATCGACTTGTGCGTTTAGAACTGCACGTTTTTTGTAAACGTAGCAGGAAAACATCCCATTTTTCGGATGCCGTGAATGCGCAATAAACGGCAAAATGTTTTTTTTTGAACTTTTCTTATTATCTTTGCGTCTATAAATTAAAAATTTGGAAATTATGGCATTGGATTATCAGACAGAGGTCGGTGAATATACCACCACCGCGGTGGACGCTTCCGCCCTCATTAAGAAAGTATATGCTTGGATGTGTCTCGCTTTGGCTGTGACAGGTCTTGTGTCGTTGTTTACGGCAAGCTCTGAGATGATGTTGAACTTTGTGTTCGGAAGCCGTTACATGTTCTATGTATTGATTTTCGGTGAACTCGGAGTTGTCATATATCTCAGCGCCCGTATCGCCAAAATGAGCTTCTCGTCGGCGATGATGTGGTTCATAATCTATTCCGTGCTTAACGGTCTGACGCTCTCGGTCATCTTCCTCGCTTTCACAGCCGCTTCAATAGCTGGTACATTCTTTATAACAGCTGGTATGTTCGGCGCGATGAGTCTTATCGGTTACACAACCAAGAAAGACCTCACAAAAGTGGGCAGTTTCCTGATGATGGCGCTCATAGGTCTGATTATAGCTACGTTGGTTAATCTGTTCCTTAAAAGCGATGCCTTGTCATGGATTATCTCACTGGTTGGCGTCGTTGTGTTCACAGGCTTGACCGCTTACGACACACAGAAAGTGAAACAGCTCCTTTCTATGGCGCAGACAGATGAAGTCGGCAAGAAGATAGCCCTGATGGGTGCGCTCACTCTCTATCTTGACTTCATAAACCTTTTCCTCTACCTGCTCCGTTTCTTGGGTAACAGAAAATAATAAATTTGAACACATAACCTTTTTACTATGTCATACAATCTTTTAAAAGGCAAAAAGGGTATCATTTTCGGTGCTCTTAACGACAAATCCATAGCTTGGAAAGTGGCAGAACGTGCCGTTGAAGAGGGTGCGGAAATCGTGCTCACCAATATGGCGGTATCTATCCGTATGGGTACAATCAACGAATTGGCTGAAAAATGCAACGCCAAAGTTATTGCGGCTGATGCTACCTCTGTTGAAGACTTGGAAAAACTTTTCGACGAGACAATGGCTCACTTCGGCGGTAAAATCGACTTTGTGCTTCATTCAATAGGTTCGTCGCCCAACGTTAGAAAAGGACGTACTTATGACGACCTCGATTACGGCTTCCTCCAGAAGACGCTCGATATATCTGCAATCTCTTTCCACAAGATGATGCAGGTGGCTCGTAAAAAAGACGCAATCAACGACTGGGGCTCTATCGTGGCTCTCTCTTATGTTGCTGCACAGCGTACCTTCTACGGCTACAACGACATGGCTGACGCCAAATCACTCCTTGAGTCGATAGCTCGCAGCTTCGGTTATATCTATGGCCGTGACAAGAAAGTTCGTGTCAACACCGTGTCACAGTCACCTACCGTTACAACAGCGGGTTCAGGCGTGTCAGGTTTCGACGGTCTGCTCGACTTCTCTGAACGCATGTCTCCCCTCGGAAACGCTACCGCTGACGAGTGCGCGGACTACGTTATAACACTCTTCTCTGACCTCACTCGTAAAGTGACTATGCAGAACCTCTTCCATGACGGCGGTTTCTCTAACATAGGTATGAGCCACAGCGCAATGGAAGTTTACAGCAAGGGTGCTGAAGCGGAACAGAAATAATCGCTTTTAGAATAATCCGAATCGACGACCTTTCGGCTACATGAAAGCCGAAAGGTCGTTTTTTTATTCCAAAAAACGGATATAGTTTCCGATTAAATCAAAAATTTGTATCTTCGTGGTTGCTATGAGCGACGATAAAAACAAAGACATAACAACAAAAGAGGTTACATCTGGCAGTTTCTTCAGCGAGATAAATCCGTCCGCGGGAGAGAAAAAGAATACTTTTGTCCCCGGAGGAACGGGTGGAGTGCCTCTTGTCGATGACAACGCCTCTGAAAAGAAGACTTCCGACCAGAGTAAGGCTCTCGTGTTGTCTCGCAAGAACGACGACATGGTTGCCGATACCGTTTTGGATGAGTCTAAAACAAGACTTAACGACAAGTTTGCCGATGATTTGGTACAGTCGCTCAACGACAGTCATATTTCTTACGGTAAGACCGTCAACACGGAAATATCATCGTCCAAACCACGTGTCGATGTCGAGGGTCAGAAAAAAGACCGCTTCCTGCTCTATAAACGACTGCCTTTCATAGGACGCAAAATAGATTTCGGTACATGGGTAGAACACAATAAAGTAGCCGTATCTATAACGGTCGGTGTCTATCTGGTCGCTCTCTTCGCCTTTGCGTCGGTTCGTATAAACATAGACTCTGAAAGCGTCATGCAGGGTGTCCTTATTGAGATTGAGGAACCCGAGAGCGTCGAAGAACCCGAAAAGCCGCAAGAGGAACCTGAAAAGAAAAAAGAGATGAAGCCCGTCTCTTATGAAGATGTCAGAAACACGGCGTCCGATGCGCGCGCGCAGCTAGACGGCGGTCTGAAAGACGACAAGGGTACCAAAGCGAACGATATATACAAGGATGCGGAACAGCTTAACGCCAAACTTGCGGCGTCTCGTGCCGCATACGAGCAGGCGCAGTCGGAACTTTCCGCGCTGAACGAACGGCCGCGTACCAATAACCAGCGTAAAGGCTCTCAGGAGAAAGAACGTAAGGCTTCACGTGTCAGCGGTAATGTGACGGTGGAGTATGATTTGCTAAACAGAACGGCTGTTTATCTGCCCGTACCCTCATACAAGTGTCACAACGGCGGTAGAGTAGTGGTCAACATCGTTGTCAACAGAAACGGTGATGTGGTCTCTGCGTCTGTCGATAAGAGTATCTCGTCCGAAGATGCATGTCTTTGCTCGAATGCCATAGCGGCGGCTAAGGAGTCGAGCTTTAATGTCAGCGAGACGGCTCCCGCCCGACAGAGCGGTACAATAACATATCTGTTCCTCTCGCAATAGCCCGCGAGATGACGTTACGCTACAAAAAGGGGCGTCATGGATAAGATTTTCCTCTCCGACATAAAATATATCCCCGGCATAGGTGAAAAACGCGCCGCAATGATAAAACGTGAGCTCGAAATATTCACTTATGGCGACCTTCTCAATTTTTATCCCTATCGTTATATCGACAGAACACGCGTCTATACCGTCCAAGAGGCGATGCGTGACGATTCTTTGTCGCTCATACAGTTGAGAGTTCGAATCGAGAAGGTAGGAGCCGTGGGCGAGGGTGCCAAACGTCGTTTCGTTGCCGTGGCACGAGACGCCACAGGTTATGTCGATTTGGTGTGGTTTAATGCTCTCAAGTGGATTATTGATAAAATAGAGGTGGGGCGTGAATATATCGCTTTCGGGAAGTCGGTTATTTTCAACGGAGTCTTGTCAATGGTTCATCCAGAACTCGACATTCCTCTTGCCGAATCGTCGAAACGTGTGTCGTATATGTACGGTATCTATTCTTCCACTGAGAAACTGAACCGTGCGGGCGTCACTACACGCAACATGACCAAGTGGATGGGCGCGTTGTTGGGGCTGGTGTCCGACAGAATAGAGGAGACACTCCCCGAATATCTCATAAAACGTTTCGATTTATTGAGCCGTCGCGAGGCGCTTGTGAATATCCATTTCCCCGCATCGACAGAGCTGTTGTCCCGTGCGCAGTACAGACTTAAATTTGAAGAGCTGTTATTATTGCAATTGTCGATTCTCCGACAGCGTAACGTGCGTGTGACGCGCGGTTGCGGTATCGTTTTCACTAATGTGGGCGAGAAATTCAACCGTTTCTATAACGAGTGTCTCGAATTTGATTTGACCGAGGCACAGAAACGTGTTATAAGAGAGGTACGTAAAGATACACGTTCGGGACGTCAGATGAACAGGTTGCTTCAAGGCGATGTCGGTAGCGGCAAAACGGTAGTTGGCTTTATGTGCATGTTGCTGGCTGTCGATAACGGTTATCAGGCGGCAATGATGGCGCCGACCGAGATACTCGCTACCCAACACTACGAATCATTGCGTCAGCAGTGCGAAACAATCGGCGTAAAACTGGCGTTGCTTACAGGTTCCACAAAAAAGCGCGAACGTAAGATGATAGATGAGGGCTTGCGCTCTGGTGAAATAAACATATTGATAGGAACGCACGCCCTTATAGAAGATAGCGTTCAATTCGCCAATCTCGGTTTTGTGATAATAGACGAGCAACACCGTTTCGGTGTGATACAACGTTCTCGTCTCTGGACAAAAAGCAGTGTCGAGCCTCATGTCCTCGTGATGACGGCGACACCCATACCCAGAACATTAGCGATGACCATATACGGCGATCTCGATGTCTCGGTGATAGACGAACTTCCGCCGGGTCGAAAGCCTGTCAAGACTATGCACTTCTTCGACAGCCGACGACTTCAGGTTTTCGGTTTTTTGCGTGACCAAATCGAGCGAGGACGTCAGGTATATGTTGTCTATCCTCTTATCAAAGAGTCTGAGAACATGGACTACAAGAATGTGGAGGACGGTTATGAAAGTATTGTCAGAGCTTTCCCGCCGCCCCGTTACGTTACGGTAATAGTTCATGGCAAGATGAAACCGCAGGATAAGGATTTCGGCATGAACATGTTTAAGAACGGTCACGCGCACATAATGGTTGCCACTTCCGTGATAGAGGTGGGGGTGAATGTTCCCAACGCTTCCGTTATGGTCATAGAGAGTGCCGAGCGTTTCGGTCTGTCACAGCTTCATCAGCTCAGGGGCAGGGTAGGGCGAGGAGCCGAACAGTCGTATTGTATTCTGATGACAGGCGACAAACTATCTGCTGACGGACGAAAGAGAATGGAGGCAATGGTCAGAACAACCGACGGTTTCGAGCTGTCGGAATTGGATTTGAAACTACGCGGCTATGGAGACCTCGAAGGCACACAACAGAGTGGCAACATGTTAGACCTGAAAATAGCCTCGATAGGTAAAGATAATGACCTGCTTCAATTTGTGCGAGGTGTAGCTGAAGCCATACTTGAAGAAGATGAGCTATTGGAAAGCGAGAAGAACAGCCTGTTACTTGAAGCGGTTAAATCGTCTCAAAGTAAGGATAAAACCATTGATTTAAGCCGTATATCATAATTTGCTTTATTCAGTGGCATGATTTCATATTTGAAAAAATAAGTATAGTAAATTTGCATCGATTTCGAAAAAATAAAGAAAAGAATGTTACGGGGTACGCTTGCCAACCTGTCGAAGATAAAATGAAGATTTGAAAATAGAAAAGCGAAAAATAATACCCAATTTTATGAAAATTAAGGGGTATTTGT
>CASDZP010000015.1 GCA_949285535.1 uncultured Alistipes sp. | reverse complement strand
TCCTGCGAATACTACGATAAATGAAATATCATCGTCATTTGATATAATGATTGACGATAATGTCGCAGGTTCGTTTACAGTTATTCAAGCGAAGAAGACGAGTATTCTTGTAGAGAACAAAACTTCATATTCTGTTCTCGGCGGTTCGTCATCTGCAAATGGTACATTTGTAGCTTCTGTATGGGATATTCTCGAAAGTAATTACGTTACAAGTTCGAATACAACCAACCATAAGATTAGCTCTCTTTCTACGGCAGGAACATTCAAAGTTGCGTTTAAACAGAAATTGACATTTAACGAAGAGACTTCAAATGCGACAATAACGTTAAAAGGTAGAGACGGTGTGAACAGAGCTACTGCGACAGTGAGTCAGACACCTGTAAAACTTACGTTAAATCCTGCATCTGCTGTATTTGATAATGGTCAGCCAAATCAGACTGCAACAGTTACAGTCGGAACGACAAATGATGGAACAATATCAAGTGGTTTAACAGTATCGCCTAAAAATGGAGGTTGGTTTATAGCTAGTGTGTCAGGAAATAAAGTAACAATAAAAACAACTGCAGAAAATGATACAGGTAGAACAAAAAATTCAACTATTGTTGTAACATATAAAGGAACAACAATTTCAATATCAGTTGAGCAGGCTTGTGATTTTTATCCATTTTCAACAGTTAATATCGGGGGGATTGAATGGATGAGATATAATCTTGGTAAAAGCGAATCAGAGGGAACGACATTTGCCACTAAGTTACCATCTGAGTGTGCAGATGATCCGATAAAAACGAAGTCTCATGGAAGATTTTATCAATGGGATAAAACGAAATCATGGCCTACGACAGGAACTGTTACAGAATGGTCGACAGATGAATCATCAAATAAAACATGGATAAAAGACAATGACCCATGTCCTGACGGTTATCGTGTGCCGACTCCGGCTGATTTCGAAGCACTTGTAAACAATACAACTGTCACATATAAAGGTGGATGGAGTGCATCAGATTACGGTTATATTGTTCTTACAAAAAAAACAAACTCCAAAACGACATTAGAGTTTACAGCTGTTGGATATCGTGGTGCTATGTTGGGTAAACTTAGTTCAGAGAATATAGGTAGGTATTGGATGTCTGAATTATCCGAAGATGCATCGAAAGCTCGTTTTATGGGCTTTAATGCTACAAGTTTAAATGTTACTACATCTGCTGATAGTAAGCTATACGGGCGTAATGTACGTTGTGTAAAAGAGTAGATGTATAATTAATCTAAATTAGTGGAGCGATGCCGGCTGTCACAGTCGGCATCGCTCCTTTTTGTATTGGAATAAAGTTCAACAGGTTGGCAAGCGTACCCCGTCGCTTCCTTTTTATTGTTTGAGGCGAGTGCGGGGGATGCTGACTTCGTGGAAGATAATGAGCCAAATGAGTATGACATGGTCAAAAGGGGCTGTGCCCCCTCGTTTTGGTTACTTTGTCGAGGGACAAAGTGACCCGTCGGAGACATTAGTAAGATAATATGATGATTGTTTAATTCTCTCCGTTGTGTAAGACCCTGCTCAAGAACAGACTCGATAAGATGACCAAAGGCAATTTCAAGGCATCATATCGCTGTAAACATGTGAAATAGGCGTTTTACGGGTAAAGCAAAAGGCTTTTATCTGTTTGGTCAGATAAAAGCCTTTTTTACTTTACTCGTAAAAGCGTCTATTTCACCTGTTTGCAGCGATATGACGCCTTGAAATTGCCTTTAGCCATCTTATCGAGTCTGTTCTTGAGCAAGGTCTTACGCAACGGTGAAAGACGGTCGGTGAAGACTTCGCCGTTGAGGTGGTCGAACTCGTGCTGGAAGACTCGAGCCTGTATGCCTGTCAGTTTCTCTGTGTGTGGTTCGAATTTGGCGTCAAGATAACGTACGGTTATCTCGGCAGGTCTTTCTACATCTTCCCTTACACCGGGCAGACTGAGACAACCTTCGTTGAAAAGCCATTTCTCTTCTGAAGCCTCGATAATCTCGGGATTGATGAATGCGCGTTTGAAACCTTTGCCTTCGGGGTAGTCCTCAGAAAAAGGGTCGGCGTCTATCACAAAGAGACGAACAGACTTGCCTATCTGAGGCGCCGCCAGTCCGACACCGTCGCTGTCGTACATCGTCTCGAACATGTCTTCTATAAACTTGTCGAGGTCGGGAAAGTCGGGAGTGACTTCCTCTGCAACCTTACGCAGAACAGATGAACCGTAAATATAAACAGGATAAACCATATCACTAAAAATAAAACAATAAAAATCATGTTATAAACCTCTGTCCGCCGCTATCTGACGGCTGTCGAGGTATGATTGCAGTATGATAGCCGCGCTGACCATGTCAACGACTCCAGCCTTGTTGTTGCGCTGCTTCTTTGTCGCGCCCGCGCTAATCATCGACTGCATCGCCATCTTTGTGGTGAAACGCTCGTCGTGGAATATCACTTTCATGTCGGGAAGCTCCTTGCGTAACTTTTCCACAAATGTCTCAATCTTCGAGTAGCTTTCGGAGAATTCGCCGCGCACGGTTTTGGGCAGTCCGACGACTATCGCCTCGACGGACTCTTTTTGCACATAGTCGCGCAGGAAGGAGAGCAGGGTAGAGGTCTCGACGCATGTGAGCCCCGAGGCTATTATCTGCAACGGGTCTGTCACGGCGATGCCCGTGCGTTTTGTGCCGTAGTCGATAGCTAAAATTCTTGCCACAAAGTTATATTTTTTGTACAAAGATAACTATCTTTGTCGAATATATAGCACGAATTTTTCAAGTCATGACACAAGAGGAACTTTTCAAAAAGCTGATAGCCCACTGCAAGGAGTACGGCTTCATCTTCCCGTCAAGCGAGATATATGACGGATTGAGCGCCGTTTATGACTATGGTCAGATGGGCGTCGAACTCAAAAATAACATCAAGAAATACTGGTGGGAAGCGATGGTCCGCCTCAATGAGAACATTGTCGGCATCGACGCCGCCATCTTCATGCACCCCCGTGTGTGGGAGGCGTCGGGTCACGTAGGGGCATTCAACGACCCGCTCATCGACAACAAAGACTCGAAAAAACGCTATCGCGCCGATGTCCTTATCGAGGATTGGCTCGCCAAACAGGACGAGAAAATCGAGAAAGAGGTTGCCAAGGCTCGTAAACGCTTCGGTGAGAACTTTGACGAGGCGCTTTTCAGAGAGACCAACGGCAGAATTGGCGAGATAAAAGCCAAACGCGACGAAGCCAATCACCGCATGGTGCAGGCTCTCACGGACAATGACCTCGCCGCACTCAAACAGCTCATTGAAGACCTTGAAATCGTATGCCCCATTTCGGGAACGAAGAACTGGACCGATGTGCGTCAGTTCAACCTTATGTTCGAGACCAAGATTGGTTCTGTCAGCGAAGGTGCCGGTACCATATATCTCCGTCCCGAAACCGCACAGGGTATTTTTGTAAACTTCCTTAACGTGCAGAAGAGCGGCCGAATGAAGATTCCGTTCGGTATAGCGCAGATAGGCAAGGCTTTCCGTAACGAGATTGTAGCCCGTCAGTTTATCTTCAGGATGCGAGAGTTCGAGCAGATGGAGATGCAGTTCTTTGTGCGTCCCGGTCAGGAGATGGAGTGGTTCAAGCATTGGAAAGAGTACAGAATGCGTTGGCATCGTGCTCTCGGCTTCGGCGACAACATGTATCGTTTCCATGACCACGAGAAACTCGCGCACTACGCCAACGCCGCGACAGACATCGAGTTTAACTTCCCGTTCGGATTCAAGGAGGTTGAGGGCATACACTCGCGTACCGATTTCGACCTCGGTAACCACGCCAAATTCTCGGGCCGTAAGATTCAGTACTTCGACCCCGAGACAAACGAAAGCTACACTCCGTATGTCATCGAGACATCAATCGGTGTGGACCGTATGGTGCTTCAGGTGCTCTCTGCCGCATATCAGGAAGAGCAGCTCGAAAACGACAGCCGTGTGGTGTTGAGAATACCCGCGCCGCTGGCTCCCGTCAAGGTCGCTGTTTTGCCTCTTGTCAAGAAAGACGGCCTGCCCGAAATGGCAAAAGAGATTGTCGATATGCTCAAGTTCGACTATAACGTTACCTCTGACGAAAAAGACAGTATCGGTAAACGTTATCGCCGAAATGACGCAATCGGTACACCTCTCTGCGTGACGGTCGATCATCAGAGCCTTGAGGATAGAACGGTGACCGTAAGACATCGCGACACAATGGAACAGCAGCGTGTGAAGATAGACGAGCTGCCGTCGATTGTGGAACAGGTAACGGGAATGAAGAGTCTCTTTAAGAATATTCTCAAATAAATACTATAAAATAATAGTACACGTTAATAAAACAGCCGTAATTTTGGATATGACGGCTGTTTTATTATTTTTGTATATACATAATCAATAAGAAAAATTATGCTGAAAGAGAATTACATAAAAATATTCGAAGAATCTTTCAAAGCCAACTGGGATAAACCCGCTCTGCATGACTATATCGGAGGTCATGAGTCCACATACGAACAGCTGGCGCTCTCGATAGCACGCCATCATATCCTTTTTAAGAACATGGGCATCGCCCAAGGCGACAGAATCGCTCTCTGCGGCAAAAACTCGTCACGCTGGGCGGCAACATACATGTCCGTACTCACCTATGGCGCCGTTATAGTGCCGATTCTTGACGAGTTCACACCCACCGACATTACCCATATCCTTAACCACTCCGAGAGCCGTCTCTTTTTCTGTGACGAGGAGATATTCAAAAAACTTAACAGCAACGACCTTCCCTCTATTGAGGGTGTTCTGTCGCTTGAAAGCCGATGGGCTCTGTGGCAACCAGAAGGAGGCAAGTTCAAGCGTGTTATAGCATCCATAAACGCACACTTCCGTAGAAAATATCCCGACGGGTTCACTCCCGACTGCGTCAGGTATCCTGAACGGGGTAACGACCAAATCGCCGCAATCAGCTACACGTCGGGGACAACATCCCTGACAAAAGGGGTAATGATAAGCGGTAACGCTCTCGCTGGTAACATCATGTTCGGTATCAACAACTATGAGCGGGTGCTCGGCAAAAAGCTTAAAGCGACACTCTGTGTGTTGCCGCTCTCTCACACATACGCCACAGCCTTCAATCTGCTTGTGCAGCTCGCTTCGGGCGCGAAGGTTACGATGCTCGGCAGAATCCCGTCGCCCAATATCGTGATAGAGGCATGCAAGCAGGTGAAACCGACGATTCTCTGTTTTGTGCCGTTGGTGATGGAGAAGATATACAAGATGAAGATACAGCCGATAATAGAAAAACCGCATATCGCCTTTCTTCTAAAAGTTCCCGTGGTAAGAGACTTGATATACAAGTCGATAGGACGTAAGCTATATAAGTCGTTTGGCGGAACGGCATACGATATAATCATCGGCGGGGCGGCAATCAATCCCGATGTCGAGCAGTTCTATTACCGAACGGGGCTTCCGTTCACCGTAGGATACGGAATGACCGAGTGCGCTCCTCTTATATCATACGCCTATCACGAGTCGTTCGTTCCGACATCGGTGGGACGGGCTCTTCCCGGATTCATGGAGGTTAGGATAAGTCGCGAAAATCCCGACGACCCGACAGGAGAGATACAGGTGAGAGGCGAGAACGTGATGCTCGGATATTACAAAAACGAGGAGGCTACACAAAAAACATTCACAGAGGACGGCTGGCTCAGAACGGGTGACCTCGGGTATATCGACGAGAACGGTAATATCTTTATCAAAGGACGCTCGAAAACAATGGTGCTCGGGTCGAACGGCGAGAATATATATCCGGAAGCCATAGAGTCGAAACTCGGAAACCTTCCTCTCGTCTCAGACTGTATCGTGTTGCAGTATAAAAAACGGCTCGTGGCACTTGTGTATCCCGATTACGCAATGGCAGAATCAATGGGGCTCGATGAAAACAAGATAAAACAGGTCATGGAAGACAACCTGAAGACGCTTAACTCAACACTTGCGCGATATGAGTATGTGTCGTCGCTTGAAATAGTCAAAGAGCAGTTCCCGATGACCCCAAAAAGGACGATAAAACGCTATATCGTGGAGCAACAATACGCCGATAGTCATAAATAAGGTAATAACGGAATAAAGTTTGTCTGCCGTCAGGCGGGTTGTCAATACTCCGTTGTTTGAGAATAATAAAGCAGCCGTCGTCAATAAATTTTGACGACGGCTGCTTTTGTGTTTTTGCTTCTTTTGTCGCAAGCGTTGCTCCGACAGTTAAACCGATTCGGAGACAATGTCTTTTAGAGCATTATGACCGCCAGTGAAACAGCAGATATTATTATCCAAAGAAGAATACCCTGAATAAGTGGTTTTACGCCCGTGTTACGGATAACCGACAGACTCAGTGTGCTGCCGATGAGAAACATGGTGGTTGAAAGCGCGCTGTGCGATACCACTTTTATCTGTGTAGATACTGATTCGGGTATTGTGAAGTAGGTGTTTATAACCATTGCAATCACAAAGAAGAGTATGAACCACGGGAATGTGACCTTTTTCCCTTTGCTGCGGAAGAGGAAAGCCGAGGCGAATGCGACGGGTATTATCCACAGCGCACGGGTGAGCTTGATTGTTGTTGCGGTCAGCAGAGCTTCGGGTCCGTATGACATGCCCGCTCCGACCACAGAGCTGGTGTCGTGTATGGCAATCGCAGCCCATGTGCCGAACTGATGTTCTGTCATGCCGAAGAAGTGTCCCATGGGAGGGAAGATGAACAACGCCACAGCGTTGAGGATGAAGATTGTGGCAAGAGACAGCGATATGTCGTCGTCTTCGGCATCAATGACGGGCGATACCGCAGCGATGGCACTGCCGCCGCAGATTGCCGTGCCGACAGATATCAGATAGCTGCTCTTCTTGCTTATGCCAAGCAATTTGCCGACACCCCAACCCAAAAGCAACACTCCGATTACCGACACCACCGTGAATATCATGCCGTCACGGCCTGCGGAGAGCGAATCGTGCAGGTTCATGCCGAAACCAAGCCCCACAATGACATACTGGAGAAGTCGTTTTGACCATTGTTTTGAGTGGTGATGCAGGGGATTGCCGAATATCATGGCGAAAGCGATACCTGCAAACAGGGATATGGCGGGAGAACAGAAAAGAGAAACCGCCACCAGCACCTCGAAAAGATGCCTTGAAAAATTTTCTTTTGTCATTAAAACGCAAATAAATAAACAATACGCCGCAAATATACATTTATTTTTATTGCAGAAAAGTCTGAACCGTAATGTTTTTACGGAGTTGTAATTCAGTCAATAAAAATATTTTGTAGAAAAAAACGGCTGTTGGTTTTAGTCTTAATTTTATTTTGTCCGTTTTTAGTCTTTTTGTTTGTTTTATCGGTTGATATGTTAATTTTAAATGGTTGGTAAATTATCATTCTATTATGTTTTTCTCTCTGCTTTTTCTCCGTTTTTTGTCTGTTTTTGTCTGTTTTTTGTCGTTCGATGAAGCGACCCGTAAACAAATGTATGGTTTTGTTAAAACGTGATTTTTCCGTTTGACGTATGTGGCGGCGTCTTGGACACAATTTTTCGATTGTTTTTCAGATTTAGGAGATTTGTTTTTATGACCACAATAATCATTTCTTGGTTATATTTGTGGAAATAGTGCTTGAGTCAATTGTCGTTTGAGGCAAACAAAGTCGTGATGTGTCAAAAAACAATATATCGAAATGAAACTGAATGATTTTTTGGAATATGTGAAGAGCGGGGCTCCTCTGGATGGTGACGAGATTCATGCGTTCATGAATGAAATGAGTGAGTCGGCGCGTCGAATAACTTTTGAGCTTAACGGTTCGTATCACACACAGAAGGAGATTAGAACGTTGTTGTCAAAGCTGTTCGAATATGAGCTTGACGAGTCGGTGAGGGTTTTCCCGCCTTTTTATACGGACTTCGGGCGTAACATCAAGTTGGGTAAAGAGGTGTTCATAAATGCCTGCTGCCACTTTCAGGATCACGGAGGTGTGGTTATAGGTGACGGGTGTCAGATAGGACACAATGTGGTTATGGCTACATTGAATCATTTTCTGGAGCCCGAAAGACGTAAATCGACATATCCCGCGCCGATAGTGTTGGGGCGTAATGTGTGGGTCGGTTCGAACTCCACAATCCTGCAAGGTGTTACGATAGGTGACAACGCGGTGATTGCTGCTGGAGCCGTAGTGACGAAAGATGTGCCTGCCGACACCGTGGTGGGGGGAGTACCTGCCGTAAAGATTAAAACGATGGAGTAGTGAGACGCTTTGTCGATGATTTCTTGACGTGACAGGTTTATTTGGGGCGGGTAATCTTAAAACGATAAAAACAGGCTCGGAATCAGCCATCAGACTTTTGTACGGTGGCTGATTGTTTTTTGTATATATGTAGTAACTTATTGTCGGAAACGCAATGCGTTCTGTAGTCGGTAAAGTGCAGGAGCGCGCAAATGTAAAATATCGGTATCCGATTTTTTGCGTTTCGGGTTTTTATGCTAAATTTGTTTCATGAATCGGACCCGTAAAAAACGAGTATGGCACAATAAACCTACGTTTTGAATGGTTATCGTTAATGATACTTTCGTTCGGAAGAGCGTGTCTCTTCTCGGATGACTGTATTTTCGTTGTTTGCAAATTGCCTAAATGTTTTGATACAAATGAGAGGAGAGAAATTCAGGGGAGCGGGTGTGGCTTTGGTCACTCCGTTCAATGACGATTGTTCCATAGACTATGCTGCGCTCGAAAGAGTTGTCGAGCATACCATAAAAGGCGGTGTCGATTATCTTGTCGTGCTCGGTACGACAGGCGAGAGCGCCACTCTTACCCCCGCGGAGAGGGCAGAGGTGTTGCGTTTCTGTGTCGATAAGGCGGCCGGACGTCTGCCCATCGTTTACGGATATGGCGGAAACAACACAGCCGAACTGCTCAAAGGGTTCGACTCAATCGACTTCAAGGGCGTGGACGCAATTTTGTCGGTCTCTCCTTATTACAATAAGCCTTCGCAGGAAGGTCTTTATCGCCATTTTGCCGCGATAGCTCAAAAATCTCCCGTGCCTGTGATTCTCTATAATGTTCCGGGTCGTACCGGGTCCAATATGAGTGCCGACACAACCCTGCGCCTTGCCCGCGATTTCGAGAATATCGTGGCTATAAAAGAGGCTTCGGGAAACATGGCGCAAGCCGCGCACATAGCAGCATGCAAACCCGAGGGATTCGGTCTTATATCGGGTGATGACAACCTTACGCTCGCAATGATAGCACAGGGAGGTCAGGGTACAATATCGGTAGCCGCCAATGCTTTCCCCGAAACATTCTGCCGAATGACGCATGCCGCTCTCGAAGGACGTTCTGAAGAGGCTCGTGAGAACTTCTTCAAGCTGCTTGACGCTACGGAGGCGCTATTTGCCGACGGTAATCCTGCGGGTGTGAAAGCGGCTCTCGCATACAAGGGAATCATAAACAACGTGTTGCGACTGCCGTTGGCTCCCGCAAGCAACGCCACACAGACAAAACTTGCCGAATTAATCGACAAATATGGCATCTGACATCAAAATATTCAAATACGTGCTTGTCGTCGCCGCACTCTTTGCGGTATTCCCGTTGTATGCCCAAAACATGGCGGCCGACACTCTGGCGACCGCTCCGACTCCTCCCGACGACAAGGCGCTCGAGGCGGCTGTAACCAATGTGTCGTCACCATATTATTATCCGCTTCTTTTCGAGAGATACAGAGAGGGCGACACGACCTTGAATCTCGAAGATTACAGACATCTCTACTACGGTTTTGTCTTCGAGGATGGCTATCAGCCGCTTGAGGATAGTGCGTACGCCGACAGTATCACTATGACGCTTTCCAGAAACATGGATAAGGGCGGCATATCTCCCGAACTCTATCCGAGACTGAAATATCTGCTCGGTAAAGCCTTGAACGAGCGTCCGTTCGACATGACATATCTCAATCTGTTGACATATATCGAACAGATGGAGGGCGACATGGAGCAGGCGGTCAAGACAGCCCGAAAACTGGATATGGTCAAAAAGGCGATATTCTCGTCAGGTACGGGCATAAGCAAGGATTCGCCGTGGCATGTGCTCTACCGTGCCGATGAGTCCGCCATACTAAGCTCGCTGGGTGCCGTCTCTACAAAGAGAATGTATATAACCTTTGATGTGGAGTATTTCCACCTGCCGATAAAGAACGACGGAAACAAAGGTTACTATTTCAACAACGGCAGGATATACAGCAAGGGTGTCGAGAAGAAACGGGACGAGGGTAAACGCCGTTTCGAGTTCAATCCGCTCTATAATCCCCGTTCAGACAGACATTTGAAAAATATTGAATATTAACGAATAAATTTTGTGATGGAAAAGTTCGATATAGCAGTCATAGGCAGCGGTCCCGGCGGATATGTCGCTGCAATCAAAGCCGCGCAGCTCGGTGCGCGTGTCGCTGTGATAGAGCGTGCGGAGCTCGGCGGAGTGTGTCTCAACTGGGGTTGTATTCCCACAAAGGCGCTTCTTTGTTCGGCGCATGTTTTTGAACAGATAAAAGCCGCCGCGCAGTATGGAATAGAGGTCGAAGGCGCTGTCAATGCCGACTTTGCAAAGGTTGTGGAGCGAAGCAGAGGTGTCTCTGCCACCATGAGCAAGGGTGTCCGCTTCCTGCTCGACAAAAACAAGGTCGAGACGATATGCGGAAATGCTGTTTTGGACGGTAAAGGACGCATCGCTGTGACAAAAGAGGGTGAAACTACTGTCGTTGAGGCGACTCACATAATACTTGCGACAGGTTCGCGTCCACGTGTACTTCCCAATATCCCCATTGACGGCGAGAAAGTCATATCTTACCGTGAGGCGTTGACTCTTTCGAGCATGCCCGAGAGCATGGTGGTAATAGGTTCGGGCGCGATAGGCGTGGAGCTTGCCGATTTCTATCACACTATGGGTTGCAAGGTTACCGTTGTCGAGTATATGCCTACTCTCGTGCCTACTGAAGATGAAGAGGTCAGCAAATATCTCGAACGCTCTTTCCGCAAGAAAAAACTTCCGTTCATCACAGGTGCTACCGTAGAGAAGGTGGACATTGTTGACGGCAGATGTCATGTTACCGTCACCACCGCCAAGGGTACGCAGACGATAGAGGCTGAAAAGGTACTTTCGGCGGCGGGTGTCACCCCCAACACCGACGGTCTCGGACTGGAGAGTGTGGGTATTGAGACGGAGCGTGGTAAAATAAAGGTCGATTCGTTCTACCGTACGAGTGCGGAGGGCGTCTATGCGATAGGCGACATCATACCGACTCCCGCTTTGGCTCACGTGGCGTCAGCCGAGGCGATATGCTGTGTCGAGGCAATCATGGGACGCAACCCCGAGCCCGTCGATTATTCGGCTATCCCCGCCTGCATATATACATCACCCGAAATTGCCTCTGTGGGTATGCGTGAGCGTGATGCACAGAAAGCGGGTATCGAATACAGCGTCGGTAAGTTCCCCTATACCGCTTCGGGTAAGGCGACAGCAATGGGCGAGAAAGACGGATTCGTGAAGTTGATTTTCGATAAGAACAGCGATAAACTGCTCGGTGCGCATCTTATTGGTGCATGTGTTACCGAGATGCTTATGGAGCCCACCCTCGCGCTCAGACTCGGCGTGACGGCACGTCAGATTGCCACTACCGTACATCCTCACCCCACAATGGCGGAGGCTGTTATGGAGGCTGCAGAGGCGGCTCACGGTGCGGCTGTGCATGTATAAAACAGAGCCGACAACAAAATTTTTTAGTGTACGCTTTAAAAATTTTGTTGTCGGCATTATTTTTGTTGTTTGATTTGACGGCGCAATCCGTCGGTGAACGGATTTTGCTCCCGACATATAATAAACAAAAACATATTCATTGTCATGAGTTTAGGAAAAAACAAACTCGGTATTTACGGTCGCGGCATACTGGCCATCATAATAGGCTTTCTTATGGCGTCGCAACCTATTTTCATTCAGCAGAAGCTGTTTCAGATAATAGGTGTCATCTTCATTTTCGGCGGTGTGGTTGCCGCATTCAGCTATTTCCGTATGAAAAACGAGGACGGAGAGAAAAACAGGAATATTATTTCAGCCATTCCGTTTACGGCAATCATATCGGTGATATTGGGTATCATCATACTTGTCAAATATGAGTTCATGCTCGAAATGACGGTTTTCATACTCGGTTTCCTGCTGATACTTGTCGGAGTGGGGCAGCTCATGATGATGATGGCGATGCGAAGCGGGTCGAAGTTCAACCTCTGGATGTTCATAATACCCGTAATTGTCATCCTTTCGGGTGTGTTTATCTGCTTCAATCCCTTTGCGGTCAGAACATCTCTGTTCATCTTCTTCGGTTTCGTTACCATGTTCTACGGTGTGGCGGACATAGTGATGCTTATCGCCTTCAAGAACGATAAAAAAGGCAAGGAGGATAACCCCAAAGAGCCTGAGAAACTCGAAGACACATCTTTGAATTAATAAATTCTTTTACAACATAAAAGCGGGATTTTTACGATTAAAAATCCCGCTTTTTTATTTTCATGCAAATCACAAGTGAGCTTGAACCCTCAACCCTTAACAACGGCATGAAACGGTCGCTTCGAGCAGTTTCTTGCGTGCTTTCCAGTCGGGTACATAGCACTCAACAAGCGCGTGGAAGCGTGACGAGTGGTTGTGATGTACCAAGTGACACAGCTCGTGCATTACTATATACTCGATGCAGGGGATTGGCGCTCTGACAAGCTCGATATTCAATTTTATCACTCCCGTAGAGCTGCATTGTCCCCAATAGCTTTTTGCCTTTACGAACTTTATGGCGGAGGGTTGGCGTCCTTTCTCTTCGGCGAACATGTGAATCAGCGGACGGGCAACCTTCATCAATTCAACTTCAGCCATACGGGCATACCACTCATACAATACCTTCTGACATCTGTCGGGACTTTTTACAGATACGTGTAGCGTGTCACCGTCGATAACCACACCTTCCGCCTTGTCAATATTAAGACGGAGCGTGTACGGTCTGCCGAGAAACAGATGTGTCGCGCCGTCTTCGTAGCGTCGTACAATCCTGTTTCGGTTGCTCTCGGCTATCTGGCTTCTGTGACGCTCTATCCACTCCTTGCGAGAATCCACAAAATCCGTTATCGTCTCGTTAGATACGCTCAACGGTACACGTACCGATACGGAGCAGTCGTCACGCCTTATCACTATCGACATGGTCCTGCGGTTGGAGCGCACGATGTCATACCTGACAGCCTCACCGCCGCAGATAACCACACCCTCGTTTTTGCGTGGCTCTGTCGAGAGCATCTTTTTCAATAGTCCGAGCATCATTCCTCTCCTATCGTTTCGAGGAACCTCTCCTCATCTATTATCTCGACGCCGAGCTGTTCCGCTTTTTTGAGTTTTGCGGGTCCCATGTTGTCACCTGCCAACAGCCATGTCGTGTTCTTCGATACGGAAGAGCCGTTCTTGCCTCCGTGAGCCGTAATCATATCCTTGTATTCCTCTCTTGAATGGCGTGAGAATGTACCCGATATGACTATCGTCATGCCAGCCAGACGGTCTGAGCGCAGCTCTTTTTTTGCTGCCGATGTCTGCACACCCGCCTCTTTCAGCTTAGCAATCAGCTCTATGTTATGCTGAGACTTGAAGAAGTCGATTATGCTTCCCGCAATTTTTTCGCCCACCTCTTCCACGGCGAGCAACTCTTCGAATGACGCCGCGGCGAGAGCGTCGAGCGAACCGAACGCGTCTGCCAGCTTGGATGCTGTCGTCGCACCAACGAAACGTATGCCTAAGGCGAACAACAGCTTGTGGAACGGCGCGTTTCTCGATGCCTCTATCGCCGATACGAGCAGGTCGGACGAACGTTCACCCATGCGGTCGAGAGCCGCAAGCTGTTCGCGTCGCAACGAGTAGAGGTCGGCGTAATCCTCTATCAGCCCTTTGTCGTAGAGCATCTCTATTATTTCGTCGCCAAGACCGTCGATGTTCATTGCGCCGCGTGAAACGAAATGGATAATCTTACCCACCTTTTGCGGACGGCATCCGTCGCTGTTGGGGCAGTAGTGTCTTGCCTCTCCCTCGGGGCGCACCAGCGGCGTGCCGCAGACGGGACAACGTTCTATGAAAACGAGCGGTTTGCTCTCTTCGGGGCGTTGCGACAAATCTACACCCACAACTTTGGGGATTATCTCGCCGCCTTTCTCCACATAGACCATGTCGCCGACCCTTATGTCGAGTATGGCTATCTGGTCGGCGTTGTGGAGTGACGCGCGCTTGACCGTGGTGCCCGCCAGACGGACGGGCGATAGGTTGGCGACAGGCGTCACCGCTCCCGTGCGTCCAACCTGATAGTCGATGCTTTCGAGACGTGTGGCGACCCTCTCCGCCTTAAACTTATATGCCACAGCCCAGCGGGGAGCCTTGGCTGTTGTACCCATGCGGCGTTGCTCGGGCAGGTCGTCAACCTTTATGACCATGCCATCGGTGTCGTAGGGTAATTTCTTGCGCTCTTTATCCCAAAAATCTATATATTCGAGCACCTCACGCATCGAGCCGAAACGTTTCATATGTTCCGACACCTTGAAACCCCACTCCCTGCATTTGGTCAGGGCGTCGAAGTGCGACACGAAAGGCAGGTTGTCACCGACAATATAATATAGAAAGCAGTCGAGTCCTCTCTCTGCAACCACCTGCGACATCTGCTGTTTAAGTGTTCCCGCAGCGGCGTTGCGCGGATTGGCAAAAGGCTGTTCGCCAATCTGTTCGCGTTCGCTGTTCAGTCTCTCGAATGAGGCGTGGGGCATTATCACCTCGCCGCGCATCTCGAAAAAGTCGGGATAGTCGCTGCCTTTGAGTTTGAGAGGTACCGATTTGATTGTCTTGACATTGGCTGTCACGTCGTCGCCCACCGTGCCGTCGCCTCGTGTGAGCGCCTGCGTGAGTACGCCTTTGTCGTATGTCAGCGATATTGCCGTACCGTCGAACTTCAGCTCGCATACATATTTTACATCCTCGCCGAGTTCCTTGCGACAGCGGGCATCGAACTCGGACAGGTCTTCGGCGTTGTAGGTGTTTGCGAGCGAGAGCATGGGGTAGCGGTGTGCCCGCTGCTCAAAACTCGATACTATGTCGCTGCCGACACGCTGTGTCGGTGAGGCGGGGTCGAAATATTGAGGGTTTTGCTCTTCGAGAGTTTTGAGTTCCGAGAGCAGTCTGTCGTACTCACGGTCGTCGATTTCCGGGTCGTTGAGGACATAATAATGATGGTTTTCGCGCTCTATGACCTCGCGCAACCATTCGATACGGGCTTTTATATCTTTTTCTGACATTTGTTGGTGTTTGTCGTTTTTTGTTAAATGACAGCGTTTTAGCGATTCTGACCGCTTCTCGACGCGATTATTTCGTAAAGATACTGTTTTTATTTTTCGATTAAAATATTTGCGATTTATTTTTTTTGTGTATAATTGCAGTCACAAAATAAACAAAAAGCACTATTGACACAGAATATGAACACTAAAAAGCGATTGGTTGTCAGCTATAAAAACATCTCGGAAGAGCTGAAAGAGGAGTTGAGAAAAAAATATCCGACAGGTTTTCAGGATGCAATGATAAGAGTGGACAAAGGTCCGGGTGACTTTTTCTACGCTGTCGATCTCGAAACCGAGGATGTTCACTACCTCATCAAGGTCGATGTCAAGATAGACGAGGGTATAGATGACGACGACGACAAGGATTATTACGGCGATGACGATATAGAGGGCGCAGACGACATCGCAGACGACGCTGACGAAGACGAATAATGCCCTTGAGTCAATGACATGAGCTGCCACCGTTAGGGCAGCTCTCTTTTTCTTGTCATGACTCGTTGTCAGGAACGTAAAACAAAACGCACACACTATGAAACGCACTCTTTTGTTTGTTTCACGGGCGATACTCTCCGTGCTGTTCATCTTCTCGGGGTTCACCAAGTGGGTCGATCCCGTCGGCTCGCAGATAAAGTTCGAGGAGTATTTCAGAGCCTTTTCTCTCGATGCGCTCGCTCCGTTGTCATGGGTGGCGGCTGTTGTCATGCCTGCCGCAGAGCTGTTTATAGGGGTGATGCTGTCGATGGGGCTCTATCGCCGTTTTACCGCGTGGATGTCGCTGCTCTTCATGAGCTTTTTTACGCTGCTGACATTTTTTACATGGAAGATATTCCCTGTTTCGGATTGCGGCTGTTTCGGCGATTTCATAACTTTGACCAACGCGCAGACATTCTTTAAGAATGTGGTGTTCATGGTTCCGACCGTCATGTTGTTCGCTTGGTACGGTCGCGGTGAAAGCGGTTCCGACAGGGATATGAGAACAACGCTTCTGCTTGCGGCATGGACATTGTTGCTGCCTCTATATACGATAGGGCGTCTTCCCCTGCTCGATTTTCTACCTTATGACGAAGGTGTCAATATAGAGGCTGCAATGAGCGTTCCCGAGGGGGCGGACAGGGGTGAGCATCGTACCCGTCTGCTGTATCGCGACCTTAAAAACGGCGAGGAGCGTCTCTTTGAGATAGAGGACACCACATGGTACGACACCACCCGTTGGGAGTATGTCGAGACGGTTGACGAGGTCGTGCGTGAGGGATACACTCCGCCGATAGCCTCTTTCTCGGCTGTGGATGCCTATGGAGCGGAACATGGAGCCGAGCTTTTGCAGCAGAGGGGATATGTCGCCTTGATAGTGATAAAGGATCTCAAAAAGACCGAGCGCAAGGTTTTCAGAAAGAATCTCGACTCGCTGCGTGCCTTGTCAGCGAAGGGTGTGAAGCTCGCGGCACTCACACAGCTCGACATAGCGGCTGTGTCTGAACGTCTCGGCGGAGATATTCCATGTTATAACATGGACGAGACGCAGCTCAAATCGATAGTCAGAAGTAAAAGCGGAGTCGTTTTTCTGTATGACGGCACAATCGTGGCAAAACGCAACATGCTCACATCTCTGCCGTCGTTGGATGAAAAATCTCCCGCGCAGGTAATAAAAGCGGAGAAAAGACGTTCCATGGTTATATTGTGCGTCTATCTGTCACTATATTTTGTGCTGGCTTTCATGCGCAGATTAGAGGCGGCAAAACAAAAAAAATAAAGAAATTTGTTGCTTTGAGAAAAAATAGTAACTTTACGACGGATTTAGATTGAGATGATAGTTTTTAATCGTTCCGTTGTCTCTGATAATCTTTAGTTTAGAGCCAAATTGTTGAAAATAATATTTAACTGATGAAAAGAATTTTAGTCTCAACCAGTGGAGGTGACTGCCCCGGTTTGAATGCCGTGATTCGCGGTATTGTCAAAAGGGCTGCGCAGGACGACGAGGAGTGGGAAGTGCTCGGTAGTATCCAGGCCTACAACGGTATCCTGTGGGAACCCACTGAGATCAAGATGCTTGACGAAAAGACGGTAGCGGGTATCCACTATCAGGGTGGTACAATCATCGAAACCACTAACAAAGGGGGACCCTTCGCATGGCCGGTATTCAATAAACACACAGGCGAATGGGAATATGTCGACCGTTCAGAGGAGATGATTCGCAAACTCCAGTTCATGGGTGTGGATGCGGTCATCAGCATCGGGGGCGACGGTTCTCAGCGACTTTCACAGAAACTTTATGAGCAGGGTTTGGATATTGTCGGTGTCCCCAAGACAATCGATAACGACCTCTCTGCGACAGACCTTACATTCGGTTTCCAGACAGCCGTACAGATAGCGACCGACGCCATCGACAAACTCGTTACAACGGCGGCTTCTCACAACCGTACCTTTATCCTTGAGGTTATGGGTCGTCACACAGGCTGGATTGCCCTTCATGCGGCAATCGCCGGTGGTGCGGACGTCTGCCTCATCCCCGAGATTCCCTACGATGTCAACAAAGTCGTTGCCAAGTTGAAATCTCGTTACAAGAAAGGTCGTGGTTCGGCAATCATCGTGGTAGCCGAAGGCGCGAAACCCATTGAGGGCGAAGAGACCTCTAAAGCTGCTACCGAAATCGGTTACGAGAATGCCCGTATGGGTGGCGTGGCTTACGAAGTGAGCCGTGCAATCAAGGCGGCAGGCTTCGATAGCGGTGACGTCAGAGAGACAATCCTCGGACACCTCCAGCGTGGTGGTGTGCCCATCGCTTACGACCGTGTGCTCGCAACACAGTTCGGTGTCAAAGCATTCGAGCTTGTCAAGAGAGGCGAATTCGGTAAAATGGTATCTTATCGTCACCCCGACATCATAAGCGTACCCCTCACCGACGCTATCGGCAAGATGAACTTCGTTGACCCCAACTCCGACATCGTCGATACCGCTAAAGGTGCAGGTATCTGCTTCGGTGACTAAACAGACAAATGTCATAAACAATAAAAGCCGTCGTAACTTTTACGACGGCTTTTTTGTTTGTGACATTGTCGTTTAAACACCGAAGCAGATCCTGCACCTTTAGCGGTATCGACGATGTCGGAGTTGGGGTCAACGAAGTTCATCTTGCCGATAGCGCTCCGCGGGGTCTGCCGACGGCGTTACTTTGTCACTCGACAAAGTAACCAAAACGAGGGGGCACAGCCCCTTTTGACCATGTCATATTCCGTTGGCTCATTATCTTTCAGGAAGTCGGCATCTCCCCGCACTATTCTCGGTGTTTGTTTGTGTCGTCGGCAGAGTGGGGTAGTATGCCGATGAAGAGAGGGCGGGAATGGCTGTTCATTCGGTCGAAACCGAAAATGTAACGTTTTTGAGGTGTGGGGAGGGTGTAAAAACGCATCTCGGAGGTGGGGGTACCTTCGAGTGCGGTAATTTCTTCGGGAAGCGTATCTTTATAAGCTTTCACGTCTCTTGCGACATCTTTGTGCATGGAGAGACCCGCCGAAATCCATGCGACTGATATAAGGTAACTATTTTCATGCATTGTGTCGCATAGGAAACGGTGGAGCATCCTCATCCTGCTTTCGAGGCTCAACGGCTGGAGCATGGCGCCGTTACGTGAGACATAATCGCAGAACGATGTGAGGAATGAGGAATCTTCTGAGAGCAGCCTGCTGAAACAGCCTTTCAAATGACGGTCATTATAGTAGCCGTCCGTCACTCGTGAGAGAATCATCGCCCGCTCCATGTCGGCGAGGCTCATCTCTCCTGTGGCGAGAACCTCATAAGGGGGAACGGGTGAGTATATAAGTCCGAGCGAGTGGCTATTGCGGCGCATATAGGTGCCGGGAAGGACTTTTAGAGACTCTATTTGAAGCTCGTCAACACCCATTTTCATAAGGGTGGCGGCATCCTCGAACAACGATTCCAAGTCATAGGCGGGTAGTCCCGCTATCAGGTCGGCGTGAGTTTCGAGGTTTTTGAGTTCGAGAAGTCGGCGCAGTCCGTTGAGTGAGGCTGTGACGTCTCCGTGTCGCCCCGATAGGGTTATCACATTGTCTTGTAGCGATTGTATGCCCGTTTCGAGGTGGAGCATGCCGTCGGGCATGGTGGAGAGACGCTCAAGCAGGGTATCGCCGAGAAGTGCGGGGTGTACCTCCAAATGGACATGCAGACGACCCGCGTACCGTTCAAAAATGTCGAGCATGGCAACGGCACGGCTGTCACGTTGGTTGAATGTACGGTCGAGCAGACGTATGTCGCCGACACCTTTCGAGACGATAAGGTCGCAGAGACGCTCTATCTCCTGTGTGTCTATGGAGCGGACGGGCTTGTCGTCACTGCTGACGCAGAAACGGCAGCTGTTGAAACAGCCTCGTGTCGTCTCTAACTGCACGAACGGCTTGCTCCAGTCGAAAAGACGGCTCTCAAGAGATGATTTTATCTCCTTGAACGGTGCGCGCGCATAGCCTCCGTCATGATAAACGCCCTCTTTGTCGATAAAGCATATACCGTCGAGTTTTTTCGTGATTGCACCCTCTCTGACAGCCTCCACCCATTGGTGAAAGGCGGTGTCGCCCTCGCCTCTCAATATATAGTCGATATGGCGATTGGCGGAAAGATAGGCTTTATTGTCGTTCTCGTCGCCTAAAAATTCAGGTCCGCCGACAATGATTGTCACATCGGGCATCAAGGCTTTTATGCGTACTAGTGCCGACGTTACCGCGTCATGATTGAACAGTCGGCATGTGGTGGCGATAATGTCGGGGCGGGCGTCGGTGGCGGCGCTCACAAGCTCATGTACGGGTGTCGAGAGAGTTCCCTCGACAGACAGCCACTCGTCTTTGAGGTGTGGACGGTTCGCCTCGATTGCGTACATCGAGACACTTCCGTGTGAGTGGGAGCTGTTTATGTTAAGCCACAATATGACCATGATGCAATCTGTTTTTATTTATGTTAGTTTACGGCGCAATTATTCTCTTACGGTGTAATTTCTTACGGAGTAATTGTTTGCAGTGTAATTAGTTGTAATCAGTCTTACGGAGTAATTAGTTTGTGGTGTGATTGTTTGTGGTCGAACTATTTTATAGTTACTTTACAAATATGTTATGTTAATGTATGTTAGTGTATGTTGACGTATGCTAAAGTGTACTAATGTATGCTGATTTATGGCAATAGTATGGTAATGTGACGGAGCGTAACGGATTATTTTATCACTCTGTTGTCACCCACTATGGTTATCCTGCTACCGCCCGCCGGTTTACGTTTTACCTCTATTCTTACGGGTATTCGTTCCGACAGCTCCGCCACATGCGAGATTATGCCTATTTTACGTCCTGTGGCACGTAGTTTTTCGAGAGAGTCGAGTACCGAACGCATCGTTTCGGCGTCGAGCGAGCCGAAGCCCTCGTCTATGAACAGCGATTCGACTTTCATGTTGCCACCCGAGAGCGAGGAGAGACCGAGAGCCAACGACAATGATACCAAGAATGACTCACCGCCCGAAAGGGAGTTTACGGGACGTCGCTCGTTGAGCATGTCGAGGTCTATCACTTCGAGAATTAGGGTGTCGGGAACACGGCTGAGACGATAGCGTCCCGAAAGCTCTTTTAGGTGTATGTTGCTGTATGACAATAACAGTTCGAGCGTGTAGCCCTGCGCTATCGATTTGAATTTGTCACCCGATGCGGAGCCGAACAGCTCGTTGAGACGTTGCAGGTCGGTGATTGATTCACGCAGGCTCTCGGCTCTCGCGCTTATCGCCGTGGCGCTGTCTCGACGCTCTTTGTCCGCCGCAAGTATCATCGTTATCTCGCTTTTGCGTTCCGCAAGACAACGGGCAGAGCCTCGAAGTGTTTCGAGCGTGGCGCTCATTTCTGTTATTGTCTCGCTTTTGTCGGGACGTTTGTCAGACAGCAGGTGCGCCGACATGGTGCGGTGACGCTCCGTGAGTGTGGCTTGTGCCGAAGTGGCTCTGTCCTGAAGCTCTTTTAGCGCCTTTTTCTCGTTGTTGAGCCAATGGATGTCGTGCGAGAGAAGGTCTGTGATTTCACGTTGCGTGATGCCGCGCGGTTCAATCCAGCCGCGAACTTCGAGTGACAACGCCTCGTGGCTCTTTTGCAGCTCTGTAAACTCACGTTGTAGTCTTTCGGAGAGTTTGTCGGCGGATTCGAGTTCGGCGGTAAGTCTTATAAGTCGCTCGGATGCCTTGTTGTATGCCTGTTGACTTGAATTACGCTCGTCGAGCAGTTGCGCCTCCAGTTTGTCGGCGCTGACACCGTTTAAAAGAGTGCTTCGTTTTTCTTTTAACGAGTTAAGGGCGGCGGACTCTTTTTCTAACTCTTCTTTTTGCGCCTCAATCAGAAGACGTTTGCTTTCTATAGCCTCTTTCTGTTGTTCTATCATCAGGCGCAGACGTTCGTCACCCTTACCATTGCCGTCTCCGTGGTCGAGACTGCCGCACACGGGGCAAGGTTCACCTTCGACGAGTGCAGAGCGTAAACGGGATATCTCGTCGGAAAGTGATTCAAGAAGAGCTTGCCTAGACTTGTCGTCACTCGAAAAAGTGTGATTTGTGGTATCGGTCATGCTTTTTATCAGCTCTTCGACCTGTTCTGTCGCCTTGGTGTTGTCGCGGGCAAGCGTTTCGATGTTGCGACGGTGTTCGGCGAGCAGTTTTTCGGCTATTTTTATCTCCGTGTCGGCTTTGCGTGCCTCTGCGATATTGTTACGTGCGTTGTTGAAATTGTCGTTGGCTTTGCGTGCGGCTTTTTCGAGTTCCGAGAGGCTCGCTTTGCCGCTCTCGACAGATGCCGCAAGTTCATTACGCTTGTCGCTGTTTTCTGAAAACTCCGTTTTCAGTCTCTTTATGCGCTCAAAGGCGTTTTTCATGGAGTTGAAGGTGTCCCTTATCTCCTGTACGCTATCTATGCGCTCGATTAGGGCGTATCGCTCCGACGCCTCCTCTATGCTTTTCTGTGCGTCGGTCAGCTCTTTTTGTGCGGCTGTAACCTCTCTGTCGAGACGCTCTTTGAGTTCGAGCCATTTGAGCTTTTCCTCTATGAGCTTCGATGTCTCGTTGTTTTTGAGTGTCGCCTTGTCAGCCTCCGCCAGCTCGTGACGTAGTGCGACAAGCTCTTTTTCATCCCGCAGTTGTATGCGTCCGAGCTGTTCCTCTATCAGGTGCAGTTCCTGTTCGACGGCACGACAGCGGGTGTATATGTTCATCGAGATAAGCGAGTATATCTCTGTGCCCGTCAGTTTTTCGAGAAGTTCGGCTTTCTCGTTTCTGTCGGCGCGCAGAAAGGTCGCAAAGTCGCCCTGTGCCAACATTACGGAGCGGGTGAATTGCTCAAAGGTAAAGCCTATCAGTTCGCTTACGCGGGCGAGCAACTCTTTCTTCTTGCCCGGCTCATCCGTCTCGTCCGAGAGGTTGCGCAGGGTCATTCGGCTCTCACGGAGTCGTTTTTTGTCGTCTCCCGTACCGCCTCGTTGTGATATCGCAGAGGTTTCCCAGCGTGAACGGTAGCGTTTGCCGCCGAGCGAGACGAAATCGACTTCGGCGTAGCACTCGTTGGTGCCTTTGCGCATAATCATACGGCTGTCACGCATGCTTATACCGTCGTACATCTTCACGTTCTCGCCGAGGCGTCCGCGTGGGGTTCGGTCGAACAGGGCAAGGCATATCGTGTCGAGAATCGTTGTCTTTCCCGACCCTGTGCGACCCGTAATGGCGTATATGCCCGCCGAACGTAACGGCTCTTTTGTGAAATCTATCTCGAAATCGCCCTCTAACGACGCGAGATTACATCCTCTTATCGCCTCTATTCTCATGCCTCTCTCTCCTGTTCCGTCTTTTGTGACTGAGCTATTATCTCAAGTAGTATTTTTTTCATCGACTCCGGCATCGAATGGTTGTATTTTCGCTTGAATGTATCGAGAGCGATGTTCATCGGGGTCATGCGTCTTAAATCGACGGAAACATTGTCTTGTATTCCGTTCTCCTCGTTGTCCTTTTCTTCGGTTTTGGCGATTACCGCCTCTATGCGTGTCAGTCTTGCCTTTCGTCCTTCGAGCGCCCGTTCAATGATTGCGCGCAACATCGGTTCGGGTGCGAAGATACCCACCGTTACCTCCACGAACGGCGACAATTCGTCGGCTTTGCCCTCTTCGAATGAGGCGAGACGTTCGAGAAGCTCGTCGAGGTGTCGGGTGTCTCCCTCCACACGCACGAGCCGTACGGGGTCCGGGGTCTCTATCGCCGTCGTCTTTGTCTCCGTAAAGTTGTCTTCGCTTTCGGGTATCTCGACCAGACAGACGCTCTTTACGCTGTCACGTTCGGCAAACGACATGGGGAGCGGCGAGCCTGAGTAACGTACGTTTTCTCTTGCCGCCGAAGCTCTCTGCGCTTTGTGCAGGTGACCCAATGCCACGTATGACAGCGACTTGTCGAATACCGATGAGGGTACAGCTTCAAGACCGCCAACGATAATACGCTCGCTTCGGTCGCCGTCATTGAGAGCCGCGCCCGCCGTCTGAATGTGTCCTGTGGCTATTATCGGTATCTTGTCGCCGAATTTCTCTTTGGCTGTGGCGAGGACGGAGGCGTAAAAAGCTCCGACACCCTCACCGTATGTCGCCGCTTCGGGGTAGTCACCCGAACGGAGATAGGGAACGGCGAGAACGAGACAGACGGGTTTGCCGTCACGCTCTATCGGTATGATGTGTCGTTCATAGTCCGTTGTGCCGTCGTCGAGGTGCCTTACCGTACCGACAACATGCACCTTGAAACATTCGAGCAATGCAGAGGGAGCCTCCAGACGCATGCCTGAGTCGTGGTTACCCGCCGTTATGACCACTTCGAGATTCGGATTGTCTCTCGTCACAGAGAGCAGAAACTCAAAAAAGAGCTTCTGTGCCGATGACGAGGGGTTGGGGGTGTCGAATACATCTCCCGCGACAATAAGCAGGTCGGTGTTATGCTCGGAGACGGTACGGCGCAGGCTGTCGAGAAAAATACGGTGTTCGCTCTCTCTGTCGTAGCCGAAAAATGTCTGTCCGAGATGCCAGTCGGCGGTATGTATGACCTTTATCATTCTGTGACTGATTGAGTGGGTGAGAGAGGTTGAAGTTCGGCGAGATAGAGTGTCTTGCCTGAGGCTATGATATAATGTCCGCCTCCCTCTTTTTTGATTCCGAGCTGACGGCGTAAAAGTGCGGTATCGACCGCAAAGTCACGTTTTATTATTGTGGCGGTATCGACACCGTTTGTCGCGAGCCATTTTTTCAGCTCTTTGGGTTTGTATCTTTGTCTCGACACTATCTTGAAACATCGCAGGGCTATTGTGTCGGACTGAGGTCTGTGTCGGCTCAATATGACTCCGTGAGCGGATGTGACAACTGCATCACCCATACGTCGGGCGATGCAATGAGTCGTCCTGCTTTGTGTCAGAGCGGCGTCGGGGAGCAACAGCCATTCGTAGCCGTCCGTTTCGACGTCGGTAACATCATCTTTGTAGTATCTTTTTGCCGCTTCCGTCTCGTCTGCCGTAAAAGAGAGTTTTTCGATAATGTCGCCATGTATCACCGTGACATTTCTTGTAGCCTGTAATTCGGTTCCGTATTTTTCCCCAGCCATGTCGTTCCCGATTTTTTCAGCGGTTATGTCGATGACAAGTTCCTTGCACTCGCCGTCAACCGAAACGCTTTCGGTACTTACTGTTCCCAAATGTCCGAATATGCGTGACGGCTCTTCCACATCGAAAAGCGGAGACGCTTTTATTATAAGTCTGTCGCTAATCCTACCCACTATCTTTTCGGCGAGGCGTGTCATGTCGGGTGAACAATCTTCGAGCAGAAACACTCTTTTGCCCTGTGAGCGTCTTGCGGGGTCGGCGAAAACGACATCGAAATGCTCCGTTATGTCCTCTACATACTCTTCGCTGTCGGCGGTCACAACCTCTATATTGTCGCATCCCATAAGAGCGAAATTGTGGCGCGCTATTTTTGCCAGAAGTTCGTCTTTCTCTACGGTTACCACACGGTCGAACCGTTTGCTCAGGTGCAGGGCGTCGCATCCCAGACCGCATGTCAGGTCGAGAGCCTGTTTGCCTTTCAATTCGCGCGACAACGCTGTCTGTCGACTGCTGCTCTGCTCAAACGACACTTCGGGAATGATACAGAGGTGTTCGTAATATTCAGGCAGTTTTGTCCTGCATCGCTCCAACAGCTTCAGTTGGGTGCATATAACGGCGGGAAGCCCCGACAACGCCGCTTTCAACGGGTCTTTGCCGAGGTTTTTCGCGATTGCCTTGCGGGCGTCGTCGGTGAGCAGGTAATCGAACTCCGCACGGTTCATTTAAGCGGCTTTTTATCGGGGATTATCTCTTTGGCGAGCTGTAACATAAGCTCGTATGCCTGCGCATAGTCGTTCTCGATTTTACCGTCGAGTATAGCATCCTTTATGGCGTTCTTTATCGTACCCACAGCGGCGCACGGCTCTATACCGAAAGTCTCCATTATCGTCTCTCCCGTTACGGGCGGTTGGAAGTTGCGGATGCGGTCTTTCTCCTCAATCTGTCGCATTTTTTCTTCGACAAGGTCGAAATTACGCAGATAACGGGCGACCTTTTCGTCGTTTCCGCTGGTTATGTCGGCACGGCACAGCGTCATGAGCGACTCGATGTCGTCGGAAGCGTCGAAAAGCAGACGTCTGACAGCCGAGTCGGTCACACCCTCGTCGGCAAGAGCTATGGGGCGCAGGTGTAAAAGTACCATTTTCTCGACAAAGCGCATCTTGTGGTCGAGCGGCAGACGCCACTGCTTGAATATCCCTTTTACCATTCTTGCCCCTATCAGTTCGTGGTTGTGGAACGTCCAGCCGACACGTTCATCCCAGCCTTTGGTGCGCGGTTTTGCAATGTCGTGCAGCAATGCCGCCCAGCGAAGCCACTCGTCGTCGCTTACCGCCGCCACGTTGTCCAAAACCTTCAGCGTATGGATGAAATTATCCTTATGTGCGCGTCCGTCACGTTTTTCGACACCTTTTAGTCGGTAGAGGTCGGGGAAGATAAGCTCCAGAAGACCCGTCTTGTCGAAAAGGAAGAAACCTTTTGATGGGCGTTTCGACATCATTATCTTCTCCGTCTCCGTGGTGATGCGTTCGCGCGATATGATTGATATGCGCTCTCTGTTACGCTTTATCGACTCGAGACACTCCGCCGTTATCGTCATGTCGAGCTGTGTGGCGAATCTTATGGCACGTATCATTCGCAACGGGTCGTCCGAGAATGTGGTGTCGGGGTCGAGCGGGGTGCGTATGATACCCGCCTTCAGGTCACCCATGCCGCCGAAAGGATCGACAAGCGCGCCGAAATCCTCCTCATTGAGCGAGAAGGCGAGCGCGTTTATGGTAAAATCCCGTCTGTTCTGGTCATCCTCTATCGTGCCGTCCTCGACTATCGGTTTGCGTGAGTCGGCACGGTAGGACTCCTTTCGTGCGCCGACAAACTCAATCTCCATTTTGCCGCTTCGTAACATGGCTGTACCGAAGTTCTTGAATGTCGATACCTTGGAGTGTAGTCGTTCGCCTACAAGTGTCGCAACCTCTATGCCGCTGCCTGTTACAACCACGTCTATATCGTTCGACGGGCGACCGAGAAAATGGTCGCGCACGAAGCCGCCTATGACGTAGGCTTTTGCACCACACTCCGCAGCACAAGAGCCAATCAGTCGGAATACGGGGTTCTCGAGAGGGTTGTTCATGTTGTCTGTTTATCGCAGTTGGTTGAGGTAGAGTCTTACGGTGTTTTCAAGGCCGAGGTAGAGGGCGTCGCAGATAAGGGCGTGGCCGATTGATACCTCGTCGAGATTGGGTATGTGTTGCGCGAAATATTTAAGGTTTTCGAGACTCAGGTCATGACCTCCGTTTACGCCGAGACCGTGTTTCGCCGCTTCGAGAGCAGTTTCGGCGTAGGGTGCTATTGCCGCCGCCGGGTCGGTGACATATCCTTTGGCGTATCCCTCGGTGTAAAGTTCTATACGGTCGGTGCCGGTCTCTGCGGCGTAGGGAACAAGCTCTTTAACGGGGTCGAGGAAGATTGAAACCCTAATACCTTCGCTCTTGAAAGTAGAGACGATTTTTTTGAGCATGTCGAGGTTGGTACGTGTGTCCCAACCCGCGTTTGAGGTGATTGCGTCGGGTGCATCGGGCACGAGGGTCACCTGTGCGGGATGTACTTCGCATACAAGGCGGATAAAGTCTTCAGAGGGGTAACCCTCGATGTTGAACTCTGTTGTCAGTATCTTGCTCAGGTCGCGCACATCCTCGTATCTGATGTGGCGATGGTCGGGACGGGGGTGTACCGTGATACCCTCGGCACCGAAACGCTCGCAGTCGAGAGCCGCTTTGCATACGTCGGGCATATTGCCGCCGCGAGAGTTTCGCAGGGTGGCTATCTTATTGATGTTTACGCTTAATCTTGTCATAGTCTCTTGTTTTCTTGAAATTTTACTCTATTTAAAAATACATGCAAATGTAATCTCTTTAGACCGAAAAGACAATAAAACGGGATAATAAATGTGCGGTTGGCGGATGATTGGAAACATGTATTTGAATTGCCATGTGGCGTCTTATGTCGCAATGACGGAGATTTATATTTTTTATTTTCGGATGAAGAGAACGTACGACTGCCTTTTTGGGAGAAATTTATTGATTGTGAAGATTCTTACCGTGGTGTAAAACGTGATGTGAAAATGTGGTGTGGAAATGTAATGTGGAAATATGATGCTATAATGTAATGTGTAAATGTAATGTGATAATATGATGAGATAATATGATGCGGAAATGTAATGCGGGAATATGATGCAAATAGTGTCAAATCGTGATTTAAAGGTAATAAAAAGCTATAAAGAGTGACAAATGTCGTAAGAAAGACAATAAAATGACAAATTATTTTGTTAATAAGGAGAAAAATTGTGTTAATTTTGACCCGAACACAAATTTGAAATAATGAAGATAGCGGTATATACCCGTTCGGAGCAATATTTGAGTGATTCACTCCTTTCGCAGCTTCTCGAAAGCGCATCCGCATGCGGTGTCGGGTTGCTTTTCTCCTCATCGTGCGTCAGAGCCACTCTTTGCGGCGGTATGGAGAGATTCGACTCGCTTTTCGATGTTGCCGATAGTGTGGATTTGATATTGTCGCTCGGCGGAGACGGTACGTTTCTGTCGTGTGTCGCCGAACTGAAAGGTAAGGAGACGCCTATCCTCGGGGTCAACAGCGGAAGACTCGGTTTTCTCTCGTCTGTGGATGCCTCTGAAGCGGAAAATGTGATTGAGAGGGTGGCGTCTGGCGATTATATGGTTGAACATCACATGATGCTGTCTGTGGACGGCTCTTTCGATAAGACGAGCTGTTTCCCGCACGCTTTCAATGAGTTCACCATTAAAAGCAATGTTGGTCTGATGACCGTTTCGCTTTCGGTGGACGGAATGTCGGTGGCGGACTATTCGGCGGACGGACTTATCGTCTCGACACCAACAGGCTCGACCGCTTACAGCATGAGTGTCGGAGGTCCGATAATGACCCCGGAGTGCGAGGCTTTCATCATAAACCCGATTGCGCCTCACAACCTCTCGATGCGTCCTCTGGTCGTCGGTCCGTCGTCGGTCATGGAGTTGGTTGTCAACGCAAGGGGAACGGCTATCGCAACCCTCGACAACCGTTCGTTTGAGACCGTCTCAGGCGACAGGTTTGTGCTTCGGCGCTCGACAAAAAGGGCTGTCGTGGTCAAGTTTGAAAAAGGGGCGTTCTATTCGGCTCTCAGACGTAAGTTGAAATGGGGCGTAAATATAATTTGAGTTCTCGCAATAATTTGTATATTTGCAGATTCTAACTGTTATCGTCTTTTGCTGCTTTTGAAAGACAAAACCGTGTGAAAAACGATTTATGGAAAACGATTTACGCCATGTGGCGGTCATAATGGATGGAAACGGCAGGTGGGCCGCAAAACGCGGACTCGAACGCATAGAAGGACACTACAAGGGTGTTGAGGCTGTGCGTGAGCTTATAGTTTCCGCTCTCGACGAGAAGGTCGAGTATCTGACCATATACGCTTTCTCGAAAGAGAATTGGGGCAGGGATAAGAAAGAGGTTGACGGGCTTATGGAGCTCTTTTGCAAGACAATCTCTCTCGAGGTCCCTTCTCTTGTTGAAAAAGGCGTAAGAGTGCGTTTCTTGTGCGACAGAAACGGTCTGTCGGAATCGGTGAAACAGTCGCTCGACTATTGTGTCGAAAAGACTGCGGATTGCGACAAAATGACGATGCTGGTGGCACTTAATTACAGCGGGCGCGCGGAGATAGCGGAGGCTGTCAGAAATATAGCTGCGGCGGCTCTTCGCGGGGAGATTAATCCGAATGATATAGACGAAAAGGTTGTCGCCGACAATCTGCTCACGGCGTCGGTGCCTGACCCCGACCTTATAATACGTACCAGTGGCGAGGAGCGTTTGAGTAACTTCCTGCTCTGGCAGGCGGCATACAGCGAGTTCTATTTCACAGACACGCTCTGGCCCGACTTCGACGGCGACTCATTCAGAGCGGCGGTCGCCGAGTTCAAGAAGAGAAAAAGACGCTTCGGCAAAACCAACCAATAACGGAGAAATTATAGACAGATGAATAAAATACAGGCGCTTTTACTATTCATTTTATCGATGTCGGCTCTGTCGGTTTCGGCTCAGCTCAATGACAGTACGGAGGTCGTTCTGCCCCCCGTGGACTATCAGAATCCCAAGAAATATCTTATCAAGGACATCAAGGTTACGGGTGTCCGTTATATCAGTCCGGAGCTTATCATCAATGCTTCGGGTCTTCGCAGAGGCGACAGCGCCTACATTCCCGGCGACTATATATCAAATGCGCTTCAGCTGTTGTGGAGCCAGCGTTACTATTCTAACGTAAAGGCTCTTGTCCAGACCGAAGGTGACGACGCCTATCTGGAGATACAGCTTAAGGAGCGTCCCCGCGTATCTGTATGGGATGTGTCGGGCGTCCGAAGCGGTGAGAAAAAAGAGATTCTCGAAAGGCTTAAACTGAAAGAGCGTACCGAGCTTTCAGACTATGCGCTCAAAAACTCGATAGACATAATAAAGCGTTACCTATCTGAAAAAGGTTATCTCAATGCGGAGGTTGATGTCCGTCAGCGTAACGACTCGTTGCTCGACAACTTCGTGATGGTTACTTTCGACGTCAACAAGAAGAGCAAGGTCAAAATCGGACAGATAGACATTGTCGGAGCCAAGAACCTTTCTGAGAACAAGTTGAAAATGGCGATGAAGAAGACAAGGGAGAAGAGCTTGATAAATATCTTCAAGACCGCCAAGTTCAACGAGGACGAGTATGAGAACACCTCCAAAGTCGAACTTATCGACTATATGCAGGGTCAGGGTTATCGCGACGCTAAAATTGTCTCTGACAGCATCTATCAGATTAATGAGAAGCGAATGGGTATTCTCATGAACATAGAGGAGGGTAAGAAATATTATTACCGCAATATCTCGTGGGTCGGTAACACCAAATATTCAAACGATTATCTCGACATGTTGTTGGCCATCAAGAAAGGCGACGTATATGACAAAAAGACCATGGAGAGCCGTTTGGGTCTGGGGGTGGACGGAACCAAGGCGATGATGAGCGGTGAGGTGACCGTGTCGTCGCTCTATCAGAACAACGGACACCTTGCATTTATGCTCGAACCTGTCGAGACAGTAGTTGCGGGCGACTCGATAGACATAGAGTTGCGAATGGTGGAGGGTAACCAGTTCACCATCAACAATGTGATTATCGCGGGTAACAACCGTACCAACGACAGGGTGGTGCGCAGGGAACTCTATGTGCGTCCCGGTGAGCTTTACGACCAGTCGATGCTTATAAACACCCTTAACGTCATCGGTTCACTCAACCACTTCAATCCTGAAGCGATAACACCCGATATCCAGCCCGTGAGCGATGATTTGGTTGATATCCGTTTCGACCTCGAAGAGCAGGCTTCCGATGAGTTTACCGTGTCAGGCGGTTGGGGCGGCGGCATGTTCGTTGCGTCGGTGGGTGTCTCGTTCAATAACGTGTCGATGCGTAACTTCTTCAAGAAGCATGCGTGGAGACCCTATCCCTCAGGAGACAACCAGCAGTTGCGCCTGAATGTCCAGAGTAACGGTATATATTATCAGGCGGTATCCATGAGCTTCGTTGAACCGTGGCTTGGCGGCAAGAAGCCTAACCCGTTCTCTGTGTCGCTTTACTACTCTATGGAGTCGGACGCCAACTACTATACACGTAAGGCGACAGGACGATTCCATACGGTCGGTGCGTCGATAGGTCTCGGTAAGCGTCTGGCTTGGCCCGACCCCTATTTCCAGATAATGGGTGAGATATCTTATCAGATGTATAAGATGGACAACTGGAGTTACTTCCTGCTCCGAAACGGTGTCGCCAACACAATAGCACTCTCGGGAACGCTGTCGAGAAACTCTACCGACCAGGTAGTATATCCGAGACGAGGTTCAGAGTTTTACGTGAAGCTGGCGATGACCCCTCCTTACTCTCTCTTTGACAAGAACAAGAAAGACTATTCCGCAAACAGTTCTATGAGCGACCAGGAGCGTTACCGTTGGATTGAGTATTATAAAATCAACAGTATGGCGCGTTTCTTCGTGCCGATGTTGAGCAACAATAAACTTGTCTTCATGGCAAAAGCCGAGTTCGGTTATCTCGGTCACTACAACCCCAATAAACTCTCTCCTTTCGAAGGTTTCTCTGTCGGTGGTGACGGTGTGACGGGTTACAACCTCTATGGTGTCGAAACAATCGGTTTGCGTGGTTATGACGAAGGTGACCTTACACCTAACGCATATAGCGGTCAGCAGGCAAAAGTATATGCCAAATATACGGCGGAGCTTCGTTATCCGATTGTCCTTCAGCCGAGTTCGACAGTCTATGGTTTGATATTCGTGGAGGCGGGTAATGCGTTCGACAGATGGCGCGACTTTAACCCGTTCAACATGAAACGTTCTGCCGGTGTGGGTCTTCGACTGAATCTGCCGATGATCGGTATGTTTGGGGTAGAGTGGGGTTACGGTTTCGACCGAGTACCCTCGACAAACGAGAGAGGCGGCTCACAGATACACTTCTCAATCGGTCAGACATTCTGATTTGAGTGTTGAGGATGAAATGACGGACAGGCTCTTTTGCAACAGTTTCATATGGCGCAAAAGAGCCTGTCCGTTCTTTGTATCGGTTGTCTGACGGCTGTCATTCGTTTTGAATCATAAGAGATATACAATAAAAAAGGGCTGATTGTTGTTTTTCTTAAATAGAATGCGTATTTTTGAGAAATAATATGGAGTGATATGAAAAAATTGTTGTTTTTGATGGTAGCCTTGATAGGCCTTTCTTCAATGGGGTATGCCCAAAAGTACGGTTACATATACTCCGAGAAAGTTTTTAAAGCCATACCCGAATATGGCGAGGCTCTTGAAAAAATTGAGGCTTATGCCAAACAGGGACGTGACAGCGTTGAACTTTTATACAAGCAGGCACAGAACAGCTATGAAGCGTTGACGGCTGTCAGCGACAGAATAACGGCATCGCAGTATGAAGCATTGGCAAAACAACCTATCGCCTTGGAGCGCTCCGCAACTGAATATAATGAAAAGTTTTTCGGTAAAGAGGGTGATTTGGTCGAGTATCGCAAATCTTTGATGGACCCGATTGAAAAGAGGGTTATGGAAGCGGTGGAAACTCTTGTCACCAGGGATGGTTATGACATGATTTTTGATATGTCGGTGATGAAAATGACCGTTTATCAGTCCCCCGAACTCGACCTTACCGATGAGGTGATAGGGATTGTGACATCTGAAGAGAAATAAATTTAATAAATATTTACAAACTGAACATGAAGAAAATTTTAGTATTAATGGTTGCGCTTTTCGGCTTTGCCGCTGCAGCAACTGCGCAGAGTGTTAAAATTGCAAGAATAAACACTCAGGATGTAATGGCATCGTTGTCAGAAGTCGATTCTGTAAGAGTCAAACTTGAGGCTTTTGCCAAAGATTTGCAGGATGAGCTCGAAACAATGCAGGTTGAGTACAATAACAAGCTCGACAGCTACAATAAATCAAAAGCGACGTTGACTCCCGTAATCGCAGCCCAGAAAGAACGTGACCTCAACGATTTGGCTCGCCGTATCCAGGAACGCAGCCAGACAGCTCAGGAAGACTATACTAATGTACAGCTCTCTTTGATGCAGCCCATTTTGGATAAAATGCAGGAGTCTGTAAAGAAAATATCTAAACAGATGATGGTGACTGTCGTTTTCGACGAGCAGAACAGCCCGATATATTTGGATGAGTCAATACCCGATATTACCAATAAAGTGATAACCGACTTGGGCGGTAAACCGAAAGCTCAATAATCGGTTTATTTATAAATAAAAAGGATGAAAACTTACGATAAAGTTTTCATCCTTTTTTATTTGTTTATATCTATTCCCACGAGATTTTTAATTGACATACCGAGAAGGGTTACTTACATCCCCGATGTCTGAATATGATGTTTTATTGCGTTAAACATATGAAAACAAAAAAGGCGACACGTGTTTATTTCGTGTCGCCCTGCATGTGCTCAGGACAAGAATCGAACTTGCATGTCGAAACCGACACTACCTCCTGAGAGTAGCGTGTCTACCAATTCCACCACCTGAGCAGATTTGCGATGCAAAGTAAATAAAAAATGGAGCAAAATGCAAATTTTACCCCTTATTTTTTAATAATTGAATCAGAAGGCCAAGGACAACATCATTACCGCAAATCCGATGAGAAAACCGCATGATACCTGTGCAATGTCGTGTTGTCCGAGCCTGATACGTGCAGAACCCGATATTCCGGCAGCTATTACGGCTGCAAACACCCAGCCTGTCATCTCTCCGTATCCGCTTCCGGATATGACTGTGAATAATGCCGCTGAAGTACCCAACGCCGCCGTATGAGTGCTTATCTTCCAACGGTATGATATTATGGTCAGCAGAATTACTGCTATTGACGGTCCGAGAAAGAAAAGTCTTGATAAAAGGGCACCTATGATGTCGGAAAAGACAAACATCGCGCTCATGTAGCAGATTGCCACAAAAAGCATCGGGATAATACGGTCTTTTGTCTTGCCGAGTGTATAGTCATCTATCAGTTTGAGCGCTTTGAATAGAGGCATCGCCAAAAAGGGTAAAAGCGCTGTGAATAAAAAAACGTATAGTACGATTATTAATATCGAACCCGTCGGCAGAAACATCGACCAAACGGTGTTCCCTCCGAGTAAAACCGCCATCGCCGTATAGGTGGGAATGGCAAGAGGATGAAAAATTGCAGATATGATTGATGCGATTTTGTCCGCTTTGTCGCTATTGTGGAAACCCTTAATCATCAGTTTTAAAATATGGCGCAAAGATAATTTTTTTGATTCTATGTTTCAAATGAACGTATATATATTTTTTATGTTGTCCTACTGAACGTTTCATCTTTTAAAAATGTGTTTTTATTTATGAAAATAATCCGAAAAGAGAATTTTGTTGTGTCTCTTTTTACATTTTTTTCTTTTTTTGTGAAAAAATAAACGTTTTTTTGAACAACGACACCAAAAAAGATATACCTTTGCCCGACCTAAACAATGAATTTATGGCAAAAAATTACAATACCATAGGGCACATGGCTGTGCTCTTCGCCAATATTTTCTGGGGATTCATGTCGCCGGTGTCAAAAGCCGTGATGGCTTCGGGGTATATAACACCTCTTTCTTTGACAACAATAAGGATGATTGGTGCGGCGGCAATATTCTGGTTGACATCAATATTCACCAAAAAAGAGCATGTAACCCCTCATGACATGATGATGCTCTTTTTTGCCTCATTGTTCAGCATATCTCTCAATCAGGGGTGTTTTATCGCGGGTATCTCGATGACATCACCGATAGACGCTTCGGTGGTGGCTACCACGGTGCCTATAATAACAATGATAATCTCCGCAATATATTTGAAAGAGCCCGTGACACCCAAAAAAGTCATGGGTATATTTCTCGGGGCAATCGGTGCTCTTATTCTTATAACGAGCAGTTCTGCCGGCGCATCGTCATCTGACGCATCAAGCTCGGTATTGGGCGATGTTCTTTGTCTGGCAGGAGAGATAAGTATTGCGATATATTATGTCGTGTTCCGTGACCTGATACGCAGATATTCGGCTGTAACACTCATGAAATGGATGTTTACTTATGCAACCATATGTTGTGTGCCGTTCTCGTATAATGACTTGCGGGCGATAGACCCTATGGCATTGCCTGTCGATGTAATTCTCGATATGGGCTTCATAATATTTGCCGCAACATTCCTTTCTTATCTGTTGGTTCCGATAGCACAGCAGAGACTCAGACCGACCGTCGTCAGCATATATAATTATACGCAACCGATTATTGCTTCGCTTTTGGCTGTAATGTGGGGCATGGGTACTTTTACTCCGATAAAGGTTGTCGCAATTATATTGGTGTTCGTCGGTGTTTATGTCGTCAATAAGAGTAAATCCAAAGCACAGCTTGATGCCGAGGAAGAAGCTCTGCGTAAAAAACAACAACAAGAATTATCTAAACACAGCGGTTATCTCGATTAATGATATAGAGTAGTATCAAAACAAATATCGGCTGTTTATTTTTATTACTAAATAGTCCATAAAAATAAACAGCCGATATTCGTTTTGATACTACTCTATATCATTAATCGAGATAACCATTGTGTTTGGATTTCATGTATGTTATGTAAAATATATATTGATGTGTTTTTTTGACCATGTTACATCCATTTGGCTCATTTATCTCGTGTATCGCTTCCAAAAATAAAAACGAGTATATATGATGTGACGGTGTATGCTTGCCAACCTGTCGAAAATAAAACGGAGATTTTAGAAACGGTAAAAATGGGAAAACAAGGGGTAATTTTGTGAAAATTAAGAGGTATTTGTTTTTTATGCTTTTTTCATTATCTTTGTCAATGTCTATTAGTAAGAAAGAGAGACGTTTACGAGCTGTTTTTTACATTTTTTGATGATTTTA
>CASDZP010000014.1 GCA_949285535.1 uncultured Alistipes sp. | reverse complement strand
ACCTTGTTGGGGTCGACAAAATCATCAAAAATAGTAAAAAACGGCTCGTAAACGTCTCTCTTTCTTACTAATAGACATTGACAAAGATAATGAAAAAAGAATAAAAAACAAATACCCCTTAATTTTCACAAAATTGACCCTTGTTTTCCTGTTTACCGTTTCAAAAATCTCATTTTATCTTCGACAGGTTGGCAAGCGTACCCAGTAACATTCTTTTCTTCCTTTTTTCCCTTTTTTCCCTTTTTTATTTTTCGTAGGAGATACGAACTTACGATGCAGACTTCGTGAAAGGTAATGAGCCAAATGAATATGACATGGTCAAAAGGGGCTGTGCCACCTCGTTTTGGTTACTTTGTCGAGGGACAAAGTAACGCCGTCGGCAGACCCCTCGGAGAGTCTGCGGAGCATTATTCATCATCTCATCTCAGTTATTTGAGGAGGAATATACAAGAACAATCAGAGATTATACGGACTATATTGAACGCCGTTTGTAAAATAGCGAAAGATAAAAGGGAATACTTAAAACAAGTATTCCCTTTTATCTTTCGCTATTTATATAACGGGCGTTCGATATAGTCCGTATAATCTCTGATTGTTCTTGTATATTCCTCCTCAAATAACTGAGACGAGATGATGAAATCGGCGGTTGAGCGGTTTATCGCCATCGGGATGTTGTAAACTGAAGCCAGGCGCATGAGGGCTTTGACGTCAACATCATGAGGCTGTGCCGTCATGGGGTCCCAGAAGAATATTAATATATCGATGTCTCCTTCGCTTATCTTGGCTCCAAGCTGTTGGTCACCTCCGAGAGGACCCGATTTCAATAATGTTATGTCAGCCTTGTCTGTCTCGACATTGTGGTGGGCGCTGATTGTTTTCTCAACCATTTTACCTGTGGTACCGGTACATATAAGATGATGTTTAACCAGCTTCTCCCAGTTCCAATCGACCCATTCCGCCAATTCGCGTTTCATGCTGTCGTGCGCCACTAGGGCTATGCTTTTTCTCTCCATTTTCTTTTTTGTTGGGGTCGTCTTTGTTATAAAAAACGACCGATTGATTTAAATGTTAATAATTACGCTGTTACGTGTTACTCCAAATCATATTTGAAAGCTCTGTATCTGGCGATGAACGGTCCGATATCCAGATTCTTTTTGTTATATACTATCGGAGAACCGTCTATATGGTGTATTGTAGCGCCGAGAGCCTCCGTTATGGCATGTCCTGCAGCCACGTCCCAATCAAACATTCCGCTCAATCGTACATAAACATCCGCCTTGTCTTCGGCTATGAGACAGAATTTCTTTGAGCTGCCACACTCTATCACTTTCATGTCGGGATAACGTTTCGACAGCTGTGAAAGGAAATGTTCCGTCTCTCTGTTAAGATGTGAACGCGTTATTGCCACCCTTAACGGTTTTGTTTCGTCCCATGGAGCGCGGTTAAGCTGTTTTGCTTCGGCGAACAGCTTGTTTATTGACGGCGGAACGACGGGATTGTCGAAACAGCTCAGGTTGTTCAATACAAAAACACCTCTGTCGGGGTCATTGAAGAAGAGACGCTCTTCTGTCGGTATGTATATCATACCAAAGAGAGGTTTACCCTCATACATCAGCGCGATGCATACCACGAACTCATCGTTATGTGCGACAAATTCGCGTGTTCCGTCGAGAGGGTCAACAAGCCAGTAGAGGTCCCAACGGAAACGCTCTTCATAGAGTATGTTTCGTCCCTCTTCGCTCATGACGGGTATTCGGGTGGGCGCCAGAGATGCTTTTATGCTCTCGTGGGATAGTTTGTCCGCCTTCGTTATAATCGTGTTGTTGGAGTTCAGGCTGACGTCTATCGCCTCACCGTCATTGTATATGTCCATAATCTTTCGTCCTGCCGTTACGGCGGCATTGGCTGCCGCGGCAATCAGAAAGTCGGTCAATTCGCGTTCTATCATTATATCTGTTTTTTATTGTTTCTCTTTAAATACGGCTTATCGTCAGATTCCGTCCTCTATTCTTTTTCTCAACGTTTTTTCGTCGCCGCCCGCCTTTATCGCCTTGTTCCAATATATTATGGCGTTGGTCTTTTCTCCAAGCTTGTACATCGTGTCTCCATAGTGCGTAAGCACCTCCGCCGACGGATTTTCATCGAGGGCTATCGCCTTGAGGAGATAGGTTCGAGCATCTTTATAGCGTCCAAGCTGGTAGAGAATCCAGCCGTAGGTGTCTATATAAACGGGGTTGGACGGTTCCGCCTCAATCACTTTTGACGACATGATGAAAGCCTTGTCAAGGTCTCTGTTTTCCACCGACAGGAAATAGGCGTAGTTGTTAAGTACGACTATGTTGTTCTCATCATATTTCAACGCCTTGTCGTAAGCCTTGTAACATTGCTTCATTCGTCCTGCCTGTTGAGCGATGTCACCGATAAATCCCATATAGACACTGCGCAAAGAGTCGTTTTCAATATTCTTGAATCTCTTCTCCAATACCGTTATCGCCTCGTCGTACAGCTCTCTTTTGAGAAGTGTGGAGGCATAAAGCATCGGCAGGTCATTGTCATCGGGGAAACGTGTCATCGCCTCTTTGGTGTACAGCTCGACCGTGTCTATATTATTTCTATAAGACTCTATCGAGATTATGTTGAAATAGGCATCTATCGAAATAGAATCGACACTCTCTTTCGCTCTCTGCTTGAATATGTCGAGAGCCTTGTCTGTCTCACCCGTATATACCAGATGTGTCGCGTAATGTTTGTCAACTCTGTAATCGTCAGAATAGTACAGACGGAGCGTGTTGAGCATGCGCTCTATCACATAGACATAACGGCGGTAAAGCGGCAGATTGTTCGTCAGCTGTGAGAAGTAGTCGAGTTTGTCTTCGAGCCTTATCTTGTCAGAGGCGAACATAAGGTTCAGCACATCGAGGAAATCGTCCGTGTTATTTGTGCTTTCATAGAACATCGCCGCCTCAGCTAATACGTTGACATCACTGCTGTCGAGCTCTATCGCTCTTTTAAAACATATTGTCGCCAGAGTATCGGAACCGTTATTGTGGTGTCCTTTCGCCAATATCGCCATGTAACGGGCGTTGTCGGGCGCCAATGCCACCATTCGCTGTGCGTTCTCGATGAAAGCCTTTGGCTGATATATCTCCGACAATATCTCACCGCGGTATTCGAGCAGGTCGAGGTCGTCGGGGAAACGGACGAGCGCGGTATCCAGCGTGGCTATCGCCGAGAGCGGTTGCCCGATCGTATGCAGAAGTGCAGCCACATATTTGTGGGTCTGTATGTTTGAAGGGTCGAGCTCACGGCATCGTCTGAACTCGCCAAGAGCCTCCTCGTAACGTCCGAGCCTTGTAAGCAATCCTCCCGTCTGCGAAACATACCATATATTCGAAGAGTCGAGCGACTCCGCCTTTTGCGCATACTCCAACGCACGCTCTTTGTCATCGAGCATGAACGATATGCGATATGCCGACGGCGCGTGCAGCGAGTCGTACTCCAGAGCGGCTTCGAACAGAGCCAACGCCATATCATTGTTGCCGCACTCGAGCTGATGGATTCCTCTCAGGTGAAAATCAGTCGCACGTGCGGAACTGTCTCTGACGGAGGATGCCTCTATTCTCAACACGCCTCTGTCGCCGCCTCCGTAAGAGTTGACGCAGAGAAGCACGAAAACAGGTAAAAGCAAGAACGATAATATCCTCTTCATGTCGGTCGGTTGCATCTTTTTATTTTCTGTCGGTGGAGCCGAAGCCTCCCTCGCCGCGCTCCGTATCGCACAGATTGTCGGCGACCACCCATTCGGCGCGTACATATTGCGCCAATACGAGTTGCGCGATTCTCTCTCCCGGCTCTATCGTGAAGCTCTCGTCCGAGAGGTTCACAAGAATCACCTTTATCTCACCTCTGTAATCGGCATCTATGGTACCCGGCGAGTTCAAAACGGTAATTCCGTGTTTCGCCGCCAGACCGCTGCGCGGACGCACCTGCATTTCGCATCCCTCGGGCAGTTCGACATAGAGTCCTGTCGGAATGAGCGCTCTTTTGAGCGGTTCGAGCACCACGGGGGCGTCGATGAAGGCTCTCACATCCATGCCCGCCGCCTGAAGTGTCTGGTAACAGGGCAACTCGTTATTAGAACGGTTTATTACTTTGACTTGTTGTATCATCTTCTCTTTTTTATTTTATCGGTAATGCCCCTCAGCATCGCCACAGGGGATATCTTTTCTTTTTTGAAGAATATTGCGGCAAAAATGAACAGTAAAACCGTGTTTATCGCCAGTCGCGCCACGGCAGAGTCGGGCGACAGAAGCACCGACGCTCCATATAGCACACCCGCCGTAACCAGGTAGAACGCCGCCGACGCAAGGTCATACTTAATCGGGTAATACTTCTGGTTAAACAGATAACTGAGCACAACCATCGACGTCTCACACCCCAAACGCGCCCATGCCGAGCCCTCATAGCCGAGTCGCGGTATGAGCAACAGGTTGAGAACGATTGTAACAACCAGTCCCGCCGCCGATATTATTACCGCAAAGATAGTCTTTTCGGTGATTTTATACCAAAACGAAAGGTTTACATATATTCCTATCATCATATTGGAAAGCAGCAGTATCGGCACGATACGCAGCCCCTCCCTGTATGAGGGACCTATGAAATACTGGAATATATCCATGTAAAGGGTTATCAGCAGGAATATTGCCGCCGAGGCTATGATAAAAAACTTCATCGCTTCGGCGTTAGCCGCCTTGAACTCGTCTTTCTTTATGTTGGTCAGAAACAGCGGCTCTGCGGCGAATCTGTACATCTGTATGAACAGATACATCAACGCAGCCACCTTCATGACACCCGAGTAGATACCCACCGAGCTCATCTTCTGCTCATCGGGAAGAAGTATCGCCAGCAGCTGACGGTCGATAAACTCGTTGGCGGTACCGCTCAGACCGCTTATCAGCAACGGCAGGCTGAACAGAAGCAACGCCTTGAGCAATCCTTTGTTTATGCGCGGTCTGAAACCGCCGAACTGCGGTAACAGCATGGCTATCGTCGCAAGGCTCGCTATCAGGTTAGCCACAAACACATATCCCGAACCGAAATTCTCTACCCACATCCACGAAAAGAGCGGAGAGTGGCACACCCGCGGCAGAACCGAATAGAAGAAGAGGCAGAAAAAGACGTTTATCAGTACATTGGCTACCCTCGTCATCAGGAAACGTCCCGTACGCTCCTCGGCACGCAACCTTGCGTACGGAATGGCAGATACAGCATCTATTGCAATCAACGCGCCGCACATCACGATTATCGGCTTGCTGCCCGCGCTCAATGTCGAGGTGTATTCATATATGGGGTTAAGAAACAGCAGTACCGCCATAAAGAAAAACGCCGCCACACTCATGACGGTCGTCATCACCGTGGAGAAGAGCATCTCCCGCTCTTCTTTGGTCTCGCTCTTGCCCGCAAATCTGAAATATCCCGTCTCGAGACCCATCGTAAGGATGGTCAGACCGAAGGGGATAATCGCGTAATAGTAACTCTGAACACCGTACTCGCTCGTGGTGAGGATTGTGGTCAGATAGGGGGTGAGCATATAGTTTATGAACTTCACTATAATGGTGCTCAGCCCATAGGTCATCGTCTGGCCCGCAAGTTTCTTGATTATCATCGTCTTCGGGCAGTTTTTATTCCTGTAATGTGCATTTTACCACCTCGATGCCTGCCCTTTTGAGCAACTCGATGCCGTCTTCGCTGTGGTAATCCTCGCAGAAGACAACCCTTATTATGCCCGCCTGTATTATCAGTTTGGCGCACTCTATGCAGGGCGAAGCCGTTACGTAGAGCGTCGCGCCCAGACTGCTGTTGCTGCTTTTGGCTACCTTCGTTATCGCGTTCGCCTCGGCGTGGAGAACGTACGGTTTGGTCTTGCCCGCCTCGTCCTCGCAGATATTCTCAAACCCCTGTGGCGTGCCGTTGTAACCGTCGGAGATAATCATCTTCTCCTTGACTATCAAGGCACCGACACGGCGTCTGACACAATAAGAGTTCTCCGCCCATATGCGTGCCATTCTCAGATAGCGCATATCGAGCTGCCGTTGTTTTTCCTGTTCGTAACGTCCCATTGTTTCGTAACGTCTCGTTAAAAGAGATAGTTGTTATGCGGATACCTCATATGATGTATGCCCCTTATCACGGAGTAGAGGTTTCGCCTGAATGTTGTCAGATTTATCCTCTCCTTTGCGGAGATAAAGATACACGCCTCGTGCATCTTGCCCATCCATGTGTTTATAAGCTCGGTCAGAGGAACATTCTCAGCCTTTGTCTCGCTCAAGTCATCCTCATCTTTCGGAACATGCCTGTAAGCGTCCATCTTGTTGAAGATTACGAAAATAGGCTTATTGAGTGCACCCAACTCCTCAAGCGTGTTGTTCACAACATTATACTGCTCCTCGAAATTGGGGTGAGACACGTCCACCACATGAAGAAGCAAATCCGCCTCCCTCACCTCGTCGAGCGTTGATTTGAACGACTCGATAAGCTGGTGCGGCAGTTTTCGGATGAATCCCACAGTATCTGAAAGCAGGAAAGGGATATTGTCTATCACAACCTTACGGACGGTTGTATCGAGTGTAGCGAAGAGCTTGTCTTCGGCAAAGACATCACTTTTCGACAATATGTTCATGATTGTCGATTTGCCCACGTTGGTGTAACCCACCAGCGCGACTCTCACCATCGCGTCTCGCCCGCTCCTCTGTGTGGACATCTGACGGTCGATTCTCTTGAGTTCGCCTTCAAGGCGTTTTATCTTGTCGCGGATGATTCGGCGGTCGGTCTCTATCTCGCGTTCACCCGGTCCCCTCATACCGATACCGCCTCGCTGTCGTTCAAGGTGGGTCCACATACCAGCCAGTCGTGGAAGCAGGTATTTGTATTGAGCCAGTTCGACCTGCGTCTTGGCGTACGCCGTCTGGGCACGACCCGCAAATATGTCGAGTATGAGCGATGTTCTGTCCAGCACTTTTATGCCCAGTGCGCCCTCTATATTTCTCTGTTGAGAGGGGGAAAGCTCGTCATCGAAAATAACCATGTCCACATAGTTGTTTTCGACATATTCGGCTATCTCCTTGAGTTTGCCCGGTCCCACAAACGTACGGCTGTTTGCCTGCGGCAGTTTCTGAATGAAACGGTGTTTTACCGTGGCCCCTGCCGTGTCCGCAAGCATCCCAAGCTCGTCGAGATACTCCTCAATCTGGGAATCCTTGTCACAGGGTCGCTGAACGGCGACCAGTACGGCTACCTCTCTGCTCTCTCCTTCGTTGTCGTTGATTATTATTCCGTTGGCAAGTTGCATCTTACTTATTTAATTTGTTACAAATATACAAAGATTTCACATAATATCGTAAATAACCTTTTCAAGTCATGCATGTTATTTGTGCGTTGAGGCAAACTATCCGTATCACCCCATAAAAAAGAAGGAGAGACACCGTCTCTCCTTCTGCCTTTTAAATAGGGCTGATTGATGATAAAGAATAAATTATTGAATATTTTATTGTATTGGTTTTTGATATATAAAAAGATAAAGAATAAATTATATGTATATTTTATTTTTTCTTTTATACTCTTTGCAATACATCTTGCATAAACCGTGCCAAAAAATCAAGATGTCTTTTAATTTGTAAAAATATTTTTCAAAGTTTCAACAATCTCTGTTCTTCGTAATTGTCAGCCTCAGTTTTATTTGTTGACTTTCAGGATTTTCTGTGCACATAAGAATACACAATTCTGTTTAATTGACTATTTTATTCTGTTTATCCGTAATATTTATGGTTGTAAAACCCGTTTAAAACAAAACGATACTTTTATTTTATATAGTAAATGTTTAAATTTGCGCCAAACAAATAAATTTTTCGACATGAGATACTTGCGGGCTACACTTCTTGCGGCCGTTTCTCTTTTTTTCTTTAGCGGAACACTTCAGGCACAGTCTGTTACCGACCTTATGCAGAAAGCAAAGTCGATGGGACTGTCTGAATCGGACATACAGAGCCAGCTTAATAATGCCGGTATGGGTTCATTTCTCGATTTGAGTAGTGGAGAGTCGTCATCGAACAAAGCGACACTCGGTGGAGCTACGAATATATATTCCAATACCGACAACCTCCTCTTCTCAAACATGGATGACAGAGACAGAAATCTCATCAACCAGCTTGTGATTGAGCAAGAGTTGCATGTAAGGATGCGCGACTCTTTGGATAAAGTTGTGTTCGGTCGTGAGATTTTTTCGATAAAAGATCTTTCGTTCGAGCCCCAATACAACATGGCTACTCCGTCGGGGTATGTCATAGGCGCAGGCGATGAAATAATAATAGATGTCTGGGGGCAGTCGGAGGCAACATATAAATTGAAGGTAAGCCCCGACGGAACGGTGTTCATCAAGAACATCGGTCTTGTTTCGCTCAACGGTCTGACGATAGAACAGGCTCGCGAAAAGATGAGAAACACCTTCTCAAAGATATATGAAGGCATAGAGGGTGGCGATGTCAGAGTGGAATTATCGCTCGGTCAGATGAGAACCATCAGTGTCAATGTGGTCGGCGAGGTTGAAATGCCCGGTACTTATAAACTTCCGTCACTCACAACCTTGTTCAACGCTCTCTATATGGCAAAAGGTACCAACGACATAGGTACTCTCCGTGACATAAAGCTGTATAGAAACAACAAGGAGGTGGCTTCGTTGGACGTATATGACTATATACTCAACGGCAACAGTCAGAGTAATTTCAGACTCGAAGACAACGACATAATAATGGTCGGACCCTATCAGAACCTCGTTAAAATCGGCGGCAAGATAAAACGAAGCCGAATATATGAGCTTAAAAAGGGCGAGTCGCTCAAAGACCTGATAGAGTACGCGGGCGGCTTCAGCGGTAACGCCTATACCGAGAACATTCAGGTCAACAGAAAAACGACAGGACGCTACTCGATATATACCGTTGACAAGAACAACATCCCCGGATTCGTCATGCAGGATGGTGACAGTGTGTTTATCGGTTCTGCAATACAGCGATTCGAGAACAGGGTTTCAGTCAGAGGTGCCGTATGGAGAGAGGGTAACTATGAGCTTCAGAGAGCCCGTACACTCTTGGGACTTGTCAAATTGTGCGACGGCATAAAGGGTGATGCGTTCACATCTCGTATCCAAATCGAGCGCACCCGTCCCGATTTCAAGAGAGAGATTATCGCCGTATCGCTCGAAAAAATACTTGCGGGAGAGGCTCCCGACGTTCAGTTGCAGGCGGAGGACGCTGTTTATATTCCGTCGATATATGATTTGCAGGAGAGCTATTATATCGTGGTTAAGGGTGAAGTCAACAAGGCTGTTGACTTGAATCCTACCAAGGAAAACAAAAACGACTATCTCGAGCTGTATGCCCGTCTGTACAGCAGAACCGATATTAGTGACATAAAAAATGATGTCGGCTATAACGAGATTCTCAACAAGATATACCAGAATAGACTTAATCCCTATCTGAACAGAGATATCGAGCATCTCACGTTCGATTATTCAAAAACCGACTCGGTACCCGTTGTTAAACGTGTTCTCAGCGATACGATACCTTTCCGCGAGAACATGACGATTGCCGATGCGATACTGCTTGCGGGCGGTCTCAAAGAGTCTGCGTCACAGGCGAACATCATGGTGGCACGACGTATCAAGAACCCCACCTCGACAACTTTTGCCAATAAACTTGCCGAGGAGTTCATTTTCAATATAGGAAAAGACCTCTCGCTATCCAAGGATGCGGCGAATTTCATTCTCGAACCTTATGACGAAGTGATAGTGCGCCGTTCTCCCGGTTATCAGGAGCAGCAGATTGTCAGAATCGCGGGTGAAGTGTTGTTCCCCGGCGACTATGTACTCACGGAACGTGGCACACGTCTTACCGACCTTCTCGAAAAGGCGGGTAACGCCACTCCCGAGGCTTACATAAGAGGCGCGCACCTCAAACGTAAAATGACCGTTGAGGATTTGGTAAGACAGGAGACCCTATCCAAAATATCTTCGGACATGAAGGCGGGCAGCAGTAAAGACACAATCACCGCAGGTGTGGTTCCGATGATGATGGTCGGCATAGACATGGAGAAAGCACTCGAAGACCCCGAATCCGACGCAAACATCATACTTATGGAGGGAGACGTACTCACCATTCCGCAGAAGATGAACACGGTTCAGATAGACGGCGCGGTGTTGTATCCCAACATAGTGACATACAACGATTCTTACAAGGTAAAAGATTACATACGTCAGGCGGGTAACTATGTTGACCGTGCCCGCAAGCGTCCTTATATAATATATATGAACGGCACAGTGGCATCGACCCGTAACGGCTTCTTCTGCAAACGCTATCCGAAAGTGGAACCCGGATGCGAGATAGTCGTTCCGATGAAGTCTGCCGACAAGAAACCAGTAAGCGGTATGGAGGTTGTCTCAATGCTTAACTCGAGCGTCTCAATGGCGGCAATGATTACCTCGATACTCAACCAGTTCAAGTAAAAGTTTGAAAGCCGTATAAAATAACGGGAGTACATCTTCAGCGATGTACTCCCGTTTTATTTTCGCTTTGTTTCAGTATTGAAACCTTAAAGGTCTCATATCTCATCCTGAAAACACTAACCTTTTCTGATGTAAAGCACCTTTTTGGTGTCAAAATATTCGTCGTCGAAGATGTCCGATATTTTATAAAGTCGGCATAATGATATACCCTTGTACGGTTTTATTCCTTCGGAAATCTCTTCCGTGAGGTCGCCGCCTTTCAGATATAAAAGACCTCTGCCGTCGCCGCCTTTAATCTTGTTCCAGCACCAGCCTAAAAACGGTTTAAGGTCAGCCACGGCTCTCGATACCACATAGTCAACCTTGACGTCAAGCTCTTCCGCCCGTTTGTTGTGCGGTTCCACGTTTTTGAGCCCGAGTCCTTTCACCACCTCCTCGACAACCTTTATTTTTTTACCTACTGAATCGACCAGCATGAACGACACCTCAGGAAACATTATCGCCAAAGGTATTCCGGGGAATCCGCCGCCGCATCCGAGGTCCATGACGAGAGAACCGCTCGGCAACGGATGCACTTTGGCTATCGCGAGCGAATGCAGGATGTGATGCGTAAATATGTTGTCGATGTCTTTGCGTGAGATTACGTTAATCTTTGCGTTGAGCTCTTTGTACAGCTCGGCGGCAAGAGCGAAACGCTGTCTCTGCTCCTCTGTGAGTTCGGGAAAATATTTCAGTATTTCTTCCATTGTGAGGCTACTGTTGCTTTTTGTTAATCAGCTCGTTGAGCCGTTCTTTCGCTCTGAACAGACGCGTTTTGACCGTACCTACGGGTATTGACAGCTCTTCGGCTATTTCCTCGTAAGAGAGACCCTGATAGTAACGCATCTCTATTATTTTACGGTAGTTTCGGCTGAGGCTCTCGATGTTGTGCTCCATCTCCCTGCGCCGCTCGTCCATGATTATGAGCTCTTCGGGCGTCTCCTCCACAAAATCGCCGTTTGTCACGGAGTCTATCTTGTCGAGCTCGTCACGCACGTTACGGTGGCGATAGTGGTCGATGAACGTGTTTCGCGCTATCGTCACGAGCCATTGTGAGAAACGGTAAGAGCTGTTGTATTTCGATATGTTGAGAAACGCCTTTATGAATGTCTCCTGAAGCAGGTCGCCCGCGTCGTATCGGTTGCCCGCGAGTCGCGTGAGCATGGACATGACTACCCCCCGATAACAACGAAAAAGCTGCTCGAAAGCCTCTTTGTCGCCGTTAACAGCCCGCTCTATGAGCAAAGACTCGTTATCGGAATTCTCTATACCCATAAATTTTTAAGCGACAATATATTGCGGCTTACGGTAAGGATTGTTATCTCGGCGGGCGATATGAAGTCGTACAGCAACGCCGATAAATAGGGAGGATTGTCGCCTGTCCGTCTGCACAGTTTCTTTGTGACGGCAGCTATCACGAACCAGCGTATCAGAATCATTGCCGCCGCGCCAATCCAGGTGAATGGCACCATAAGCGAAATCAGGGCAATGACGGAGAGCCAGAATAACGCCGTGAAAAGATAGCTTGACGATATGAACATGCGGCAGCCCGCAGAAAAGTATCGGAACGGATAGCTGTAAAACTTGCGTTTGTTGTACCATTCGGTAAATGTTGTCGCCGATTTGCTCTCGGTGACGCCTTTGGGGTTTATTATCACGTTGCTCTCCGCATATCGGGCAATCTGCTGTATGTAGAGGTCGGATTCACCCACATTGAGACGCAGATATTCCGTGAAACCCTTGTTGTTGAAGAAAAGTTTTTTGCTCTGACCGTTGTTGTGGCGGCTCACGCGATAGGGGTGTCCTGCCACGGCGCGCGAGAGCATCATGAACGACTCATGTATGTTTACCGCTCTCTGGAACGAATTGAAGAAACCTTTTTCACGCGATATTCTGTTGTATCCGCTGATTATCACGTGGTCGGAGGTAAAACCGTAAGACATGACGCCGAGCCAGTCGCCGCTGACGGGGGTGCACTCTGACGATGTTATGATTATGTTATCGTATTTTGCGGCTTTCATGCCGACCGTGAGAGCCAGCTTGTTTGTATGCTCGAACTTGCTGTCGGCGGGGATAATCGTCACGTACAGATGTTTGTATTTAGCCGAAAGCTCTTTGAGCATCTCGGGCGTACGGTAGCTCTCGGGTGTGTCGCATACGACGACCACCTGATAAGGCGCATCATAACTCTGATTAAGAATGACGGGAAGGGTGTTTTCTATATAATCGAAATCATCCTTCACAACCACAATCACAGAGACGGGTTGAGGTTCGACATTGCGCAAGCCGCCCACCTTTTTTGAGTGACGGTGATTGGCGACAGAGAGAAAAGCTCCGAGATAGTAACACAAAAACACCACGAACGAGACGAATGCGACACATGTAATCGACAGTTCGATGATGCCGTATTTTGAGAGAATGTATTCCACGGGTTGTTTTTTGTTTGTTACGGATTTGACGAAATCCGTTCTTTGCGACACAAAAATATTTAATTTATTCAAATTTACCCAAAAAAAGATACCTTTGTTGAATATTTTTAAACAGACTTATATGTCATCAACAGTTTCAGACTCCCGAGTGGAGGAGATACTCGCCCGAAAACGCAGCGGACAAAGGCTTTCCGAAGAGGATGCCGTGACCCTTTTCGAGCACGCCTCACTGGAGGCGTTATCGAAAATCGCCATCGAAGAGAAACGCCTGAAATCGGGAGACGGTGTCTTTTACAATCGCAATTTTCATATAGAGCCGACAAACATTTGTCGCTACAACTGTCGTTTTTGTTCCTATCGCCGTTCAGTCTCCGACCCCGACGGTTGGCTTTTGACGCTTCCGCAGATAGAGAAGATTGTGTCGCGTTATATGGACAGCGGGATAACGGAAGTTCATCTTGTGGGTGGCGTTCACCCCTCATCGACGCTTGAGGGCTATCTCGACATCGTTCGTCTTGTGCGTCGGATGATGCCCCACGCCTCGATAAAGGCCTTTTCGGCGATAGAGCACATATATCTTTTCGACAAGGCGGGAATAAGCTATGACGAGGGTATAGCCCGTTTCAAGGAGGCGGGTATGGATACGTTGACGGGAGGCGGAGCCGAGATATTTGACGACGGGATAAGGAAAAGAATATGCCCCGACAAGCCTAACGCCGAGCAATGGCTCGCATTGCATAAGGCTGCCCACAATGCGGGAATAAAGACCAACGCCACGATGCTCTACGGACACATAGAAGAGTATCGTCACCGTGTCTCTCACATGGAGCGTCTGCGTCGTCTTCAGGACGAGACGGGAGGTTTCAACGCTTTTATCCCGCTCAAATACAGATGTGCCAATAACTCCATGTCACAGATAGGAGAATGTCCCATGTCGGAGGATTTGCGTACTTTGGCAATAAGCCGTCTTTACCTCGACAACATTCCGCACATCAAGGCTTATTGGCCCATGTACGGACAACAGGCGACCAAAGAGGCGTTGTTCTACGGTGCGGACGACATTGACGGAACGGTGGCGGACACCACCAAGATATACAGCATGGCGGGTGTTGAACAGCCCTCGCTCTCTCTGGCGGAACTGCGGAAAATGGTAAGCGACGCGGGATTCACCCCTCTTGAGAGAGACACCTTCTATAATGTTGTGTCAAAGTGAGTTTTTTGTTTTTTATCCGACTTTACGGTTGGTGATAGAGACAAAATTCGTATTTTTGCAAAAATATTTGTGGAATGAACGTGATAAAAAGACTCATAGAAAAGATAAACAGCAATTTTCTGTTGAAACAGATAATTTTAGCCGTTTCCATAATAGTTATACTCCTTGTCTGCACGCAGATAGTGTTGGCGATAGCCACACGTCACGGACAGAGATATGAAGTACCCGACTTCAAGAACATGACTCTCGCCGAGGCCCGCAAGGCGGCGTCGAAGAACGACCTTCGTCTGGAGGTGATAGACTCGGTCTATGTCATCGGCATGAAACGCGGAGCCATCGTCGAGCAATACCCCAAGGCGGGTAACGTGGTCAAGTCGGGACGCCGTATCTTCCTGACTACAAACACTCACAAACCCAAAATGATACCCATACCGTACGTTACGGGTTTCTCGCTCCGTCAGGCGAAAAACAAGATTGTGGGTGCGGGCTTTGTAATAGAGCGTATAAACTATGTCGATGACCTTGCGACCAATAACGTCCTCGACGAGAGCTATAACGGCAAGCGTATAGCTTACGGAAGCAAGATGATGGGCGAAGTAGGAACGGGTATCACCCTTAAGGTGGGTCGCAACCCGGTCGACCCCGACCCTTATGTTCCCAACCTCAAAGGCTTGTCAGTCATTCAGGCGAAAAACAGACTTTGGGAGGCTGGCTTCAATGTTGGAGAGGTTACCTACGATGAGGGATACAACCCAACGGAGGCGGCTGACGCGCGTGTTTACGAACAGTCGATAGCGGCGGGACGCACCGCAATGTACGGCAGAACAATATCGCTCAAGGCATCTACCGACGACGAGAAGGTGGACAAACTGATAAAGAAGAAATAACAGCCGTCCGTCGGTTTCAAACCGACACTTTTTCACGTAAGAAGAAAGCGACAAAAAAGCCGTTTTTTCGTAATTACAAAGTTTTTATTATATTCGCAGGTTATATGAGCGGTCCTGCGACCATAAATCGTCAATAATTAAATGAAAGAGGCTCTGCCTCACAACGAAAAACTTAAATATAAATGGCAACATTAAACACTCTCAGAACCAAAGGCGGCGCTGTTTTGGCGGTTGTCATAGGTATCTCTCTGTTAGCGTTTTTGCTCGGAGACCTTGCCAATTCAGGAGGCGCGTTATGGAGTTCTTCGAAGATGAATGTCGGAGAGGTAAACGGTCAGACTATCACCTATAACGACTATCTGGAGCGTGTCGAACAGATTAAACGTGCGCAGCAGATTATGTCGGGCAGCGAGACTGTGAACGACGAGCAGATTCGTTCGGCTGCATGGGAAAGCGTGGTGCGTGACTGTTCTTTCGATGGAAGCATCAATAATCTCGGTCTGTCTATAAGCCCCGACGAGCTTAAAGACATGGTTAACGGCACATGGGTTTCTCCCATTATCCGTTCGATATTCGTAAATCCGCAGACAGGCTCTTTCGACCAGCAGTTATTGGTCGATTACATATCGAATCTCGACAACGACCAGACAGGCAACAGCCGTTTCTTCTGGAGATATATCGAGAACGAGATTGGCGAGGAACGTGCTATGAACAAATATATGTCTCTTGTCAAAAACGCGATTTTCACAACCGACCTTGAGGTTGCGGAGGGTGTTGAGAACAGCAACCGTTTCTTCAATGTGAATTATGTGGCACGCTCGATTGCGAGTGTTCCCGATTCTGCGGTTAACGTTACCGACGCCGACCTGCGCGCATACTACGACTCACACAAACGTCTCTTCAAACAGAGCGAAATCCGCGAGTTGCAGTATGTCCTTTTCGAGGCTCTCCCCTCTGAGGCGGACTATAAAGAGGCTGAAACAAGCGTGGCAGAGTTGGCAGACCAGCTCAAAAACAGCGATGACCCCGTACAGTTCGCCAAGATAAACGGCGCTACTCCCATATCTCTCGTGTTCAAAGGTTATGACGAGTTCAGCGGCGACATCGCCACCTTCGCGAAAGAGGCGGCTGAAGGTGATATATACGGTCCCGTGTTCGACGGTTCAAAACATACCGTGGCACGTCTGGTGGCTCGTAAAAACATGCCCGACACAATCGGTTTCCGTCAGATAATACTCGCTCCCGAAAGTCAGAATACAGCCGACAGCATCATAACGGAGCTTAAGAAAGGTGCCTCTTTCGAACAGCTCGTTCTCGCTCACTCTCTCGACCGTCAGACTCCCGGCGGTGACGTGGGACGCATAAATCCCGCTCTCCTCGGCGGTGAAGGTTTCGAAGAGTTCACCGAAAAATTGCTCGCGTCAAACAAAGGTGAGATATTCAGCGTCAAGACTCCTTACGGCATAGCGGTTATCGAGAACACATACCGTGGTAAGATGATACCCCGTGTTCAGGTGGCTTCTATCGACTACCTCGTTGAACCGGGTCGTCAGACACAGCAGGAGGCATACGCTTCTGCAAGCAAATTCGCCTCTTCACTTGCGGCTAAAGGCGCCGATTTCAACAAGATTGCGACAGAGAGCGGTCTTGTGATACACGTGGCACGTCTCGTTGAGGGTGAAAACCTCATCAACAACATAGAGCAGTCGGGCGAAATGGCACGTTGGGCGTTCGATGCCAAAGAAGGTGCAAACTCGGATGTCATTTCAATCGGCGACGCCAACTATGTACTCAATGTTGTCAGCATCAGAGAACACGGTCAGGCTGACTTCAACAAGGTGAAAGGCGACATCAGAGCCGTTGTCCTCAATCAGGCTAAAACAAACAAGCTCAAAGAGGAGATGAAAGGAAAGAGCGTGACTGAACTTTCAGAGAAATTCGCTCTTGAGATAAAAGAGGCTTCCAATGTCAACTTCTCATCGTTCTATATCGACAACCTCGGTGTGGCTCCCGCCGCGATAGGCGCGATAACAGGATGCAAAGAGGGTGAAACCACTGCTCCCGTAGAGTCAGTTTCAGACGTGGCTGTGTTTGAGATAAAAGCGGTCGATGAACGTATGGAGACTAACGACAAGAGCGAAAAAGTGATGCTCCAGTCAACAGCCGAAACCAACATACAGAACCGCGCTTACAATGCGGTGTTCGATTTGGCTGACATACACGACACACGTATCAAATTCTTCTAAAAAACGAAGACTTAAATACGAAACGCCTCCGAAAGGTCAATCTTTCGGAGGCGTTTTCATTTATTGTTGTCGTGTATTATCATTATCCCGTCCATGCAATAAAAACGAATAGAATCTTATCGGATTATTACAACAAGGTATCAGTTCGTGTGTAAAACTATGTAAAACTTGTGTAAACAGATAAATGGGGTACGATAATCATGTTTTCGGGAAGGTTACCGAAACATAGTTATTTAAATTCAATTTGTAGTATATAGTAATCGGACTTCGGATTATTGTAATAATGATGCGATTAATGATGAGATGATAAATGATAAATAAGAAACCGACAACCGCAGTACAAAAATCGGGTTGTCGGATAACTATGATAATATTATGAAAATATAGTTATGATATCGTAAATATATGATACCGTAAATATGATGCAATAACCAGAGGTTAATATCCGCTTACGATATGTTGAACATGCGCAGGGCGTTGCGTGTGGTTGTTTCCTCAACCTCTTTCATTGAGATTCCTTTTATCTCGGCAATTTTTGCGGCAATCAACGGTATACGACTGCTGTCGTTGCGTTTGCCGCGATAGGGAACGGGCGAAAGATAGGGACTGTCGGTTTCGAGGACTATATGGTCGAGCGACATCGCTTCAACTACTTCGGGAAGAGCGGAGTTTTTAAATGTCACGACGCCTCCTATGCCGAAAAGGAAGTCACCGAGTTCGAGAATTTCATGATAATCCTGACGTGTACCCGCAAAACCGTGCATCACGCCTCTTAATCCCTTGTATTCGCTCAAAAGTTCTTTCATGGGGGCGAAAGCGTCACGTGTGTGGAGTATAAGGGGCAGGTTGAGACGCTGTGACAGTTCGAAATGCGAACGCAGTATCTCTTTCTGACGTTCGATTGTTTCGGGATTCCAATAGAGGTCGAGTCCGCACTCTCCAACCGCGACATAACGGCTCTTTTTCTGCTCGAAACGGGTCAGGACATCTTCCATGCTTCCCTCTTCCGTGGGGTGGAGTCCCATTGTGGAATAGAGTATGTCGGGATAACGGGCGGCGAGATTTTCCATGGCGTCATAACTCTCGGCGCAGATGGCGGGCATTATGATTTTGCCGACGCCCCTTTCGAGAGCGGAGGCTATGACAATATCGATATCAGTGTCGAATTCCGGAGAAAACAGATGTGAGTGCGTGTCTATATACATTATATCCTGCTTTTCGTGTTTTGTTCTTTTGCATGATTTGTTCAGTAAAAGGAATGAAAGGATGTTATGTCAAAAAGATGTTTTCCGTCACTTCAGTTTTATGTACATCATTCCTTTTACCGCCTTTATGACTCCGTGCAACTGCATCATGGTCAACGCTTTCGATGCGTCGGCGACACTCAGCCCCGACCGTTCGATAAGGCTCTCCTTGTCTATCTCCTCGCCGCTCTCGAAAGCGTCGTAAAGAGCCTGTTCATGCTCGGTGAGCGAGAGGAACGGCAGTTTCCGTTCCGTGGCTGGATTGTCGTTGTTCCACCTCATCAGACGGGCTATGTCGTCGCCGCAGGTGCAGAGGTTGGCTTTGTTGGAGCGTATCAGTCCGATGCACCCTTCGAACGATTTATCCGTTGCACGACCCGGAGCGGCGAACAGCTCGCGACCGTAGCTGTCGGCTATGTCGGCGGTGACCAGAGAGCCGCCCTTGTTCGGACTTTCAGCCACAAAAAGAGCCTCGCAGATACCAGCCACTATACGGTTGCGGGCAAGGAAATGCGGAGGCAGGGGAGCGGTGCCCGACGGATATTCCGTAACAATCGCGCCGCCGTTCTCGATTATTCTCTTTGCGAGGTCACGGTGTTGTGACGGATATATGGTATCGAGGCCGTGCGCCACCACAGCCACCGTGCGCAGTCCGTTATCCAGCGCCGCACGATGCGCCACGCCGTCTATGCCGTAAGCCAGTCCGCTGACTATGACCGTGTCCGACGACAACTCCGCCAGTTCGCCTATCACCTTTCGGGTGACAGCCTCGCCCGCCGCGCTCATCTTGCGTGTTCCTACAACGCCGAGAAAACGGTTCCGTTCGTTGTTGAAGTCGAAATCGCCTTTCGAATATATTAGCGACGGGGCGTCGGGTGTCTCCCGCAAAAGGGTCGGATAGTTGTCGTCGGAGAAAGCCGTCGCCCTGATACCCCAGCGGTCGATGAACTCCAGTTCCCTGTCGGCGGCGGCGTATGTCGGGCAGGATGCTATCCTGTCGGCGAGACGCTCGCATACTCCGCCCTCGTCCATGAGTTCCTCTTTTGTGGCGGAGAGTATTGCGGACGCGGAGGGATAGACCTCAAGCAGATGTATTATGAGGTCGGGCGGAAGTCTCAACAGAGAGAGTGCAATATCGTCACGCAACATCGTCTATCGCAGTTGTTTGAAAAATTCGCGCATCAGCTCTTCGCACTCCGCCTCACATACGCCCGATATAACGGTAGTCTTGGGGTGTAACAGCTTTGGAGAGATTGTGGAGTAGCCACGTTTGGGGTCAGACGCTCCATAGACAATCTTGTCGGGGCGTGACCAGTAGCAGGCGGCGGCGCACATGGGACACGGCTCGACGGTGACATAGAGCGTACAGCCCGTCAGATACTTGCCTCCGAGCGATGAGGCTGCCGCCGTTATCGCCTGCATCTCGGCGTGTGCAGTGGCGTCACCGAGACATTCGACGAGATTGTGCCCGCGGGCTATTATACCGCCCTCCGACACGACAACCGCTCCTATCGGTACTTCCCCGCGCTCCAAGGCGGCGCGAGCCTCGACAAGAGCCTGTTTCATGAAATAAGTGTCGTCGTGGCGATTATTCTCCATGATGTTTCCTTTTTTGGGTAAAAATAACTATTTTTGCATCGCAGTGTGCGAATTTGGTATGTTTGCAGCCTAATACGATGAGAAACAGTTTGTTGTTTTGCTGAAAATTGTTCCTTTGCGGCTGTCGTCCGATGCCGCGCACATCAAAGATAATAATTTTTTATTATGTACAGAACACACACCTGCGGAGAGCTCCGTTCAGAACAGATAGGCAGCCGCGTGACGCTTGCCGGCTGGGTGCAGAAGGTCAGAACCCTCGGCGCCATGACATTCATCGACATAAGAGACCGTTACGGCATCACACAGCTGGTCGCCGACGACAAATCTTCAGAAAAGGTCAGGGAAGAGGCGTCACAGCTCGGGCGTGAGTTCGTGATTGCCGCCACGGGAGTCGTTCGCGAGAGAGAGTCGAAAAACTCTAAAATGGAGACGGGCGACATAGAGGTGGCTCTCGAAAAAATCGAGCTTCTCAACAGCTCGGAGGTGCCTCCCTTCACTATCGAAGACCAGAGCGACGGCGGCGAGGAACTAAGGATGCGTTACCGCTATCTCGACCTGCGCCGTTCTCCCCTGCGTAAGGCTATGGAGCTGCGTCACCGCATGGCTTTCGAGATACGCCGTTACCTCGACTCCAAAGGTTTCCTTGAGATAGAGACTCCCTACCTTATCAAATCGACCCCCGAAGGAGCGCGCGACTTTATCGTTCCCTCACGCATGAACGCGGGTGAGTTCTACGCTCTGCCCCAGTCGCCCCAGACATTCAAACAGCTGTTGATGGTGGCAGGTTATGACCGCTATTTCCAGATAGTGCGTTGCTTCCGTGACGAGGACCTGCGTGCCGACCGTCAGCCCGAATTCACGCAGGTGGACTGCGAGATGTCGTTCGTGGACAGAGAGGATATACTCTCAATGTTCGAAGGGTTGATAAAAGAGCTGTTCGTCAAGGTGAAAGGTCTTGAGTTCAAAGAGCAGTTCCCCCGCATGAGTTATGCGGAGGCTATGGAGCGTTACGGCTGTGACAAACCCGATATCCGTTTCGGTATGCTCATAAACGACATAACCGAGGATGTGAAAGGTCGTAATTTCGTTGTCTTCGACTCTGCCGAATATATAGGCGCGATATGCGTCAAGGGATGCGCGACATACACACGCAAACAGCTCGACGAGCTGACCGCTTTTGTGAAACGTCCGCAGATTGGTATGTCGGGAATGGTTTACGCCCGTGTCGAAGAACAGGGTATCAAATCGAGCGTCGATAAATTCTATTCACAGGAAGATTTGGCTCGCGTTGCCGCCAAGTGTGGTGCCGAAGCGGGCGACCTCATACTCATTCTCTCCGGTGCCAAGAAGAAGACATTGGCGGGTCTGTGCGCCCTCCGTCTCGAAATGGGCGAGCGTCTGGGTTTGCGCAAGGCGGACGAGTACGCGCCCCTCTGGGTCGTTGACTTCCCCCTGCTCGAATGGGACGATGAGACAGAGAGATATTACGCCATGCACCACCCCTTCACCTCTCCCAAGAAAGAGGATTTCGACCTGCTGGCGACCGACCCCGGCAAGGTGAGGGCGGAGGCTTACGACTTCGTGCTTAACGGCGTGGAGGTAGGCGGCGGCTCGATACGTATCCACGACACCAAGATGCAGGAGCGTATGTTCGAGACTCTCGGTTTCACCCGTGAGAAAGCCATGGAGCAGTTCGGATTCCTTATCAACGCCTTCAAGTTCGGCGCGCCCCCTCACGGCGGTATAGCTTTCGGTCTTGACCGCTGGTGCTCACTCTTCGGAGGAACGGAGTCGATAAGGGACTACATCGCATTCCCCAAAAACAATTCGGGTCGTGACACCATGATAGACTCTCCCTCGCCCGTATCGGACGAGCAGTTGAAAGAGTTGCAGATAACATTGTGTAAATGACCCTCGCATCAAAGTTGAGAATATCGTTTTTGTCGCTAACCCTGTCGTGGCTTGTTGTCGCGGCGGGGTGCAGCGTTTCTGCGGCGTCATCGGAGCGTGCAAAGAGCGAGAGCGTCATCGACACGGCATATCTCGCCTCTTTCGAGTTCCTAAGACGTGCGGACAACCGCATAGAGGCGCCCGACTCGCTGTTGCGTCCGCTGTTCGAGCATCTCGAACGTCTCGAAAAGCATCGGAGCGACACCGTATCATATTCCGACTCGCTTGTCGATAAGCTCTCGATATTGCATATGGGCGACTCGCACATACAGGCGGGTATCTTTACGCAGCAGGTCAGAGGCATGATGCAGCGGATGTTCGGAAACGGCGGCAGGGGATTGATAACACCTCTTAAATTAGCCCATACGAACGAGCCGCAGGATTATTCGATACTCTCGTCGGCGGAGTGGGAGTGCGCCAAATGTACCGACCGAGAACCGCTCTTTCAGCCGGGTATGACGGGGTTATCGATACGCTCGAAAGATAACGATTTCGACATTCTGATAAGGGAATACCCGAATCCCGAACGTCCCGATTACTCTTTCTGCACCGTTACGGCATACCATTCGCCGTCGGCGCCGCCGATAGAGTGTGACGATACTCTCACCGTCGGCATGGGGTGTCCCGACACGTCGAAGCTGTGGTGTTCGAGAGTCGATTTGACAGAGTGTGTCGATTCGATAAGATTGCGTCCGTCGAGAGAAAAGGGATCTGATAATCCCGAATATTGGGGCTTCAGTCTCGAAAACGACGAGAGCGGTGTGATATATCACTCGACAGGCATAAACGGCGCTTGCTATCTGCACTATTCCCGTCTGGGTGAACGTCTGAAATGTCTCTCCGACCTCGCTCCCGAACTTATCATAATCTCTATGGGCACCAACGAGTCATCGACAGCGACTTTCCATGAGGAGCAGTTCACAAAACAGATAGACGGAATGGTGACGATGATAAAGGCGGCGAATCCCGACGCGGTAATCATGCTTACCACCCCCGTACAGAACTTTCGCCGAAGCGACAGAGGACATATTCCCAACACCAACACCGTAAAGGCACGCAACACGATAGCGGCATACGCCCGACAGAACGGACTCGCCTTGTGGGATATGTTCGAGGTGTGCGGTGGCGAGGATGCCGCAGTGGCATGGAACAAAGCCACCCTGATGGCGAGAGACAAGATACACTACAACGAGAAAGGCTATAAACTGAAAGGAATGTTGCTGTTCGAGGCTATCCTCAACAGTTACGAAAAATACAAAGCGCAAAGAGAGCAATAGTGATGTTGCAGGCGATAGACATATCCAAACTTATCGACAACCTTGTGTACAACGCGAACAACCCGCTGATATTCAGTAGCGGATTGTTTCTGTTTTTGTTCGCGGGGTTCGCTCTGTTCTATCCCCTCATGTCGAGGCGCGTGCTGTTGCGAATAATATACGTGACGCTCTTTTCGCTCTATTTCTACTATAAGTCGAGCGGTATATATTTCCTTTTGCTGGTATTTGTGGCAACCTCCGACTACTTTATCGGTAAAGCCATATATTCCGCCGCCTCCGTCACCAAACGCAAGCTGTTGGTGACGCTCAGTCTCTGCATCGACCTCGGTCTGCTGGTATATTTCAAATATACCAACATGATTATAGACCTCATCAATACCGTACGCGGAGGTCACATCGAGTTCAAGGACATCTTTCTGCCGATAGGCATATCGTTCTTCACGTTCCAGTCGCTCAGTTATATCATCGACATATACCGTCATCGCCTCCGCCCCGTGAGACGGTGGATAGACTACCTGTTTTACATATCGTTCTTCCCGCAGCTCGTAGCGGGTCCGATTGTCCGCGCGAGAGACTTCATACCGCAGATATACCGCAGTCCGATAATCGTCTCAAGGGCGATGTTCGGCGAGGGCGTATTCCTGATAATATGCGGTCTGTTCAAAAAGGCTGTCATATCCGATTTCATAAGCATAAATTTTGTTGACAGGGTTTTTGACAACCCGCTGTTATACACAGGTCTCGAAAACCTCTTTGCCGTCTATGGCTACGCCTTGCAGATATATTGCGACTTTTCGGGATATTCCGACATGGCGATAGGCATAGCCCTGTTGCTCGGTTTCCGCTTTGACCGCAACTTCGACTCACCATACAAGTCGGCGACCATAACCGAGTTTTGGCGCAGGTGGCACATCTCTCTATCGTCATGGCTCCGAGACTATCTTTACATCTCGCTTGGCGGTAACCGCAAAGGCACGGTGCGCACCTATGTCAACCTGATGGTGACAATGGTTCTTGGCGGTCTGTGGCACGGCGCGTCACTCCGTTTCGTGATATGGGGTGCCCTGCACGGCGTATCGTTGGCGGTACATAAATTCGTAATGAATCACTTCCCGTCGTTCAAGGCGACAGGCATGAAGATGAAAAGTCCTTACAGACGCATAATAGGCATAATAATAACGTTTCATCTGGTATGCGTCGGGTGGGTTTTCTTCCGTGCCGACAGCATGGAGGTGGTCGGTAACATCTTCTCTCAGATATTCACCTCTTTCAATATAGGAATACTTCCCGAATTCCTCAGCGGCTATCGCGGCATCGTCATCCTCATGCTTACTGGTTACATCCTCCACTTCATCCCCGACCGCATCGAGAACCGTTTCAAAGGTATCGTGACAAATATGCCTGTGATTGCCCAGTCTTTGGTGATATCGTTGCTGATATGGCTCGTAATGCAGATAAAAAGCGGTGATATACAGCCGTTTATATATTTTCAGTTTTAATCGTAAACATTTTAATGTTTATGCTTAAAACTGAAAATATATAAGCGGTTGTATATCACCGCTTTTTGTCCGTATTACGAGCCATATCGGCAACGATATCACCAAAGACTGGGCAATCACGGGCATATTTGTCACGATGCCTTTGAAACGGAAGCTCTCCGAGGGGGCTCCCGACGGGCGCCTTCCGCGGGAGTTACTTTGTCACTCGACAAAGTAACCAAAACGAGGGGGCACAGCCCCTTTTGTCCATGTCATACTCCGTTGGCTCATTATCTTAAAGGAAGTCGGCATCGTATCGTGTATAATCTTCGGAGAAATAAGTCGATTGTTAGTTAAATGGCAGGTATTGGTTATAAATAATCGAAAAATTTGTTTTTAAGATTAATTGTTTTTATTTTTACCCCGCTGTTTGATTGATGTTTTTATCAAAACACAGCATGGGTGCCGATTATGCGGTTTAGTTATCCCGCTTTAACTCGAACTGATTTGTTCAATAAAAGACAAAGGTCATGAAGAAAATTTTTACGCTGGCAGCTTCGCTATGCTCGCTTCTGTGCGTTTCGACGCCATGTAATGCCGAGACGGTAAAAGCAACTCCCTCACAGGAGGCGGTATCTTTACAACAGCTTCAGCAGCAGTTTGTGGATATGCGTCTGGGACTTTTCATCAGTTTCAACATGTCGTCGTTCGTCAATGACGACTGGGCTCCCGCAGACGCTCCCGCATCGTTGTTCAATCCCGCAAAAATGGATTGCAACCAATGGGCGGACGCGGCTAAATCCGCAAACATGACTTTCGGATGTCTCACGACGAAACATCATTCGGGATTCTGTCTGTGGGATACTAAAACGACCGATTACAGCGTGATGTCGTCTCCCGAATTCAAACGTGACGTGGTAAAAGAGTATGCGGACGCGTTCAGAGCCAAAGGATTGAAAGTCGTTCTCTACTATTCTATCCTTGACCTTCATCATGACATACGTCCGGGTTTTGTCGATAGAAAAGATGTCGAGATGATAAAGGAACAGCTCACCGAGTTGCTCACATCATACGGAGAAGTTACGGCTCTTTTCATTGACGGCTGGGATGCTCCGTGGTCTCGCATATCATACGACGAAGTGCCTTTCGACGACATATATGCTTTGGTTAAGAGCCTGCAACCGCAATGTCTCGTAATGGAGCTCAACGCCGCAAAATATCCGCAGAGCGGTATGTTCTACACCGACATAAAATCTTATGAGCAGAACGCGGGCGAGCATGTGTCACGCAACACCAACAGACTGCCCGCTCTGTCGAGTCTTCCCATAAACAAAAACTGGTTCTGGAAAACCACTTTCCCGACAGACCCCGTAAAAAATGCCAAAGATCTTGTTGAGGGTCATGTAATACCTCTCAACAACGCTCATTGCGCGATGTTGCTCAATGTCGCTCCCAACACGGACGGTCTTATCGACGACAACGCGCTTCAGGTACTCAAGGAGATAGGCGAGATATGGAATCACCCGGGCAAGACTCCCGTTCTCGACCCCGTTCCCGCTCCGCTGACCGCGCCCAACAAGGCGAAAAAGCAATCTACATACAGCAGTTACCCTTATGACATCCACATATCCGATTTCATAACCGACGACAGTTTCAGAACATATTGGCAGGCTCATTCGGGTGACGATGCTCCGTGGGTAGAAGTTTTGTTCCCCCGTTCGGAACCGATAAACGCCATTGCCATAAGCGACGCGAAACAGACATTCTCCGATTTCAAGATTGAATATCTTTCAGGCGGCAAGTGGTATGAGATAGAGAGCCGCCCCGATGCTTCTGCCGTTAAAATAGTCCGTTTCGACAGGGTATGGGCAGAAAAAGTGAGACTTACGCTGACGCCTGAGAAAGGCAAAGACCCCCGAATAGAGGAGGTATGCGTATATGACGAACGAAGATAAATTCAGGTTTTAAGTTTAAATTGATTGTAGAAAGGGGTCGGAGTGATTTAATTGACACTCCGACCCTTTTTTTTATGAGACTATGCACGGTCAGATGCCGACTTCCTAAAAGACAATGAGCCAACTGAATATGACATGGTCAGAAGGGGCTGTGCCCCCTCGTTTTGGTTACTTTGTCGAGTGACAAAGTAACGCTGTCGGCAGACATTTCGGAGCCTCTGAACGTAGCGATACCGCTCTCGGCGCTGACACCTGAACCTGTAAAAACAGCACACTTTTTCATTACAATTATTATTTTTGTAAAAAATGTAATTGTCATGAAAAAATGTGTTGTTTTTACAGGTTCAGGTGTCAGTGCCGAGAGCGGTATCGCTACGTTCAGAGGCGACAGCGGGACGTGGGCAAAGCATAGGATTGAGGATGTGTGTACTCCTGAGGCATTGGTGAAGAACTATACAGGGGTTATCGACTTTTACAACATGAGGAGACGTGAGGTTGCCAAGGCGATGCCTAACGATGCTCATAAAGCTATTGCGAGACTTGAAGAGGGATTCGATGTTACGGTGGTGACGCAAAACATCGACGACCTGCATGAGAGGGCTTTGAGTTCGGACATCATACACCTGCACGGAGAGATAACCAAGCTGTGCAGCAGTCGTGACAAGAGCCTGACGGTCAATATAGGGTTCCGTGACCAAGGCTATGACGAACGCCACCCTAAAGACAACTCTCTGTTGCGACCGTTCATCGTCTTTTTCGGTGAAGCGGTGCCACTCATGACAAAAGCCGTGGAGGTCGCTTCGCAGGCGGATATCATGATAGTGGTGGGAACATCGTTGCAGGTATATCCTGCGGCATCACTGCTCGGATATGTGCGTCGGGATGTTCCTATATACCTCGTTGACCCCGTAGCGCCACGTGTTGATGGCGTCATACACATCGCCGACACAGCGGCTAAAGGAGTGCCGCCGCTCGTTGACAGACTGCTGGTAGAACAGAGAGGTTGACGGCACTATATATCTCCTGACCTTTGTGGACAGACACATCTGTCGATGTGTCAATATATCTTTTTTTTATTATTTTTGTCGGGAATAAATTGATGATTGATGATAATGAACAGATTAGTATTCATACTTTTGGCGATAACGACTCTCTCGCTGTCAGGCTGTAAAAAAGATAACGGCGGAGGCTCGGACGGAACAGATAATCCCAGAACGATATTCGTCTATATGGGTGGTGACAATAATCTGAGTACCGAGACTTATGAAAAGATAGACGCTTTGTGCAGTGCGTTTTCTTCGTCGGAGATCAACGGTAAGATGATTATCTATCAGGATGCGCGACTCGGCGGTTTCAGAGAGGCGTACCTTTATCAGGTCGCGCGCACGTCGAGCGGTCAGTATGTAGCCTCTGAAATCAAGAGATACGGCGAGTCAGACTCTGCCGACCCCACGACATTGAGTACCGCCATCGCGGATGCCGTCGCGGCGGCTCCCGCCAAGTCTTACGGCATGATTGTCTTCTCGCACGGTTCGGGTTGGTTGCCCGCCGACCAGAGCGAGCTTTCATCGACTAATGTGGGTCAGAGCATGACCGCACCTTCGGCGACATCGGCAGGAGCGGACAAGCGCTCTATCATAACAGACGGCAACAACAGCATGTCGATAACCGACTTCGCCGCCGCCATTCCCGCCAACACATTCGACTTCATCGTAATGGAGGCGTGCCTTATGGGTGACATAACAACCATATACGAACTTTCGGACAAGACAAACAAGATTTTGGCGTCGCCCGCAGAGATTGTGTCTCCTGGGTTCACCAACATATATCCCCAGTGCGTCGCTTATCTCTATCAGGAGACTCCCGATCTCGAAGCGTTCGGCAGGGCATACATGAACTACTGGTTGTCGCAAACTAACTATCCATACGCCACAATCGCCCTCTACGACTGTACCAAGATGCAGGCTCTCGTTGACGCTGTGATAGACCCCATTTCATCGACTCCCAATCTCGGCTCGGACGGCTACATCGACTATGTACAGCGTTTCGGCAGACTTCAGTACAGACGTTGTTTCCTTGACCTGATAGATTATACGCATCAGTTCTCGACCACCGAGCAGATGGACAGAATATCTACCGCAATAAAAGATGTTGTACTCTATAAGGCAGCGACCAAGACATTCGGTCAGAATCTTTCGGGAGGCGACGGTTTCGACATAATAAGCTACTGCGGTATGGCAATATACCCCGAACCGTGGAATTACAGCTATATAAATCAGGTTCACCGCACCACTACAAAATTCGGCAAGGCGTTACAGAAAGCGGTGATAGACAAGTTGTAACGCAATATGACAGAAACGACCTGAACACCATAAATAAACGGTTAATTTAAAGGTAAAGATTACGTCATACCAAGATAAAAGCGAACGGATTAACAAAAACTTTTGTTAATCCGTTTTTTGTTTATAAAGAAGTTAAGGAACTTTATGTCATTCATACAGCCTCATTTTTATTATCGGAAAAGGATTTCCCTGTTCGTCTAATTCTGTCCTTTCAAACTCTTTAAATCCCATGCGTCTGTAAAAATTTTCGGCTTTGGGATTTTGTTCATTGACATCGACAAACATACATCCGTAATCGTTTATTGCATTTTTGACAAGCTGTTTCCCTAATCCGTGACCGAAATATTCGGGAGAGATAAACAACATCTCTATTTTACTCTCTTCTATACCCATAAAACCAATCTCTTCATTGCTGCTACGGACTATAATGAGGTGATTAATGTTTTTTAACGCGTCACGAACTGTCGGGATTAAGTTCTCAATATCTGTTTCCGTTAGAAATTCATGACTTGCTTTCACCGATTTTTTCCATAGTTCTACCAGAGAGGTAATAACTTCTTCTGTTCTCTCTGTCGTGTCAGGGGTGACGATGTCGGTATGGTATTTATTAATATAAATCATCTCTTTTTTATTTAAAAATTTATTATCAACAAACAGGAAAATGTGATATTATATATTCGTAACGGTTACTGAATCATAATATCATCGACCGCACATTGACAATAGTAACGGTTGTCAATGTGCGGTCGATGATTTATGTAAATTAATGACAGGGGCTTAAAAATATCTCCCGCCAAATGATTAAACCAATTTTCTGTATGTTCTCACCACGAAACGGGCAATCTCTCCAGCCCACAGTACAACGGAGGTTACCGCCACTATTATAATCCAGTCGTTAAGCGACAGAGGTACGACGCTGAACATTCGTCCGCCGACGGTTACTATAAGCCATTGACCGAAGAGTATGACAAGGACGGTAAGCATGAATGCGCCTCCCTTTGTCAGTCCCGCAAAGAGCGAGGAACCTGTCGCGAAGGCTTTGGCGTTAAGCATGTTCCATACCTGCATCATCACGAATATGGTGAAGAATACGGACATCTCGTATGCCGAAAATCCGTTCTCCGCGTTCGAGAAGTCGAAGTAGCATGAGAAGAAGTCACGCAGGGAGAAGTCGGCGAGCGATGTGAGCTCCGCCCCTTTGAAATACTGCATGAGACCGAACAGCACTACCACGAATGAAAGACTCGTCATTATGATTCCGCGCGCCATGCTGGCTGTTATGATATAGTCGGTTGTCTTGCGCGGCTTGTCGTTCATGACGCTCTTGTCGGGCGGAAGCGACGCGAAGGCGAGTGCGGCGAATGTGTCGATGATGAGGTTCACCCACAACATCTGTGTTACGGTCAGCGGCGATTCGGTACCCATGAACGAGCCTACCGCCACTATTATACACGCCGCCACGTTTATCGTCAGCTGGAAGAGTATGAAACGCTGTATGTTCTTATACAGCGAGCGTCCCCACATCACGGCGCGTGATATGCTGCTGAATGAGTTGTCCATGATTGTTATGTCGCTCGCCTCTTTTGCCACCGATGTCCCGTCGCCCATCGAAAGACCCACCTGTGCGGCTTTGAGCGCGGGAGCGTCGTTGGTACCGTCGCCCGTGACAGCCACAACCTGATTGCATTCCTGCAACAGACGCACCAGACGCTGTTTGTCCATAGGACGGGCTCTCGATATTATCTTTATCTTTCCGATTCGCTCTTTCAGCTCTTCATCGGGCATGGCGGCGAAGTCGGGCCCCGATATGTGGTTCAGGTCGGTGTCCGACTCTTTCCACAAGCCTATCTGACGGCCTATCTCTTTTGCCGTGGCGGGTGTGTCGCCCGTCACAATCTTTATGTCGATACCCGCGCCTATGCAGTCGGCTATCGCTTCGGGCACTTCGAGACGTATGGGGTCGGATATGGCTGTGATACCGAGGAATATAAGCGGTGATGTGGCGAGTTTGTCATCCTTGATGACGGAATTGTCATCGTCGAGGGGAAGATAAGCGAAACCGAGCGTTCGCATCGCCTGATTCTGATAGCCGAGAAGTTTCGCCTCTATGCTTGAGCGCACCTCCTCAATGGGACGGGTGCCGCCGACAGAACGAATCCTGTCACACATGGACAGAACTATTTCGGGAGCGCCTTTTACATAAAGCACTCTCTTGCTCTCCGTCAGACGTGACTCCACGACGGTAGCCATATATTTTCGGTCTGTCGAGAAAGCGAGCTGTTCGACAACGGGGGTCTCCTCCCTTATGGGCAGATAATCGACTCCCTTATCCTTGAGCCACAGCAGCAATGCCCCTTCGGTGGGGTTACCCAACGCGCGGGTCTTGCCCTCCGCCGATGTTTCAAGAAAGGCGGTTGAGTTGACGGCGAAGCCCTCTTTTATTACCTCAAAGGTAGCGTCGTCAATCTCTGCGTTACCGTCCGCCAGCCCGAAGTCCGCAGAATAGACGCTCATCTGGTTGCGGGTGAGAGTACCCGTCTTGTCGGTGCATATTACGGTTGTCGCGCCCATTGTCTCGCAGGCGTGCATCTTACGCACAAGGTTGTTTGTCGATAACATTCGTTTCATGCTCAACGCCAACGAGAGGGTGACGCTCATGGGCAGACCCTCAGGCACCGATACCACAACCACGGTTACGGCAATCATGACGGTGTTGAGCAGATATGACCCGAAGTCAATCCAGTCCCACACGGGCATCTCGTGCATATAGGCAGCTATTCGACCTATCACTATTATTGCCGCCACGGCGTAACTGCCTCGTGATATGAGCGCGGCGAGACGGCGCAGCTGTCGGTCGAGAGGCGTCACCACGCTGTTGTCTATCTGCGCGCCCTCATAGACCTTTCCGTACTCGGTAGAGTCACCGACGGAAGTCACTCGCATGATACCGTGACCCTCGACGACGGTCGTACCTTTCATCGCGCAGTTGGTGGGATATGTGGCGTCGCTCTTGAACTGCGACGGGTCGGTGCTTTTGGTTATGACGGGTTCTCCCGTGAGTGTCGATTCGTTTATCTGCAACGACACCGCCTCCAGCAGTTCTCCGTCGGCGGGTACCTCCTCGCCCGTTTCGAGTATGACGATGTCGCCCACAACGACGTCACGTTTGACAATCTCTTTTATCACTCCGTCACGCATAACCTTGACAGGGGTGTCGTCATTGACCTTGTTTAGCACCTCGAATTTTTTGTTGGCGCTTACCTCGAATAGGAAACCAACGACCGAAGCCATTGTGACGGCGATAAATATACCGACAGGCTCAAAGAAGACATCCGCTCCGTGAAGTCCCGCGAAATATTGATATAGCGCGACGGCTATCGACAGCCCGAGCGCGACAAGCAGGATTATTATTATCGGGTCTTTCAGTTTGTCGAGGAATTGTGACCACAAGGAGCGTTTGGGGGGCGGAGTGAGGGTGTTCTCGCCATGTTTCAAACGGCTCTCCAAGACCTCTTTCTCACTCAGTCCGCTGTAATGATGCGTCGTCTGTTTCATCTTCGCTTATGTGTTTTGTTTTATTGCGGCAAATCCGTGTTTTAGTGCCGCATGATTGAATGGGTTGTGCATAATTGGGTGTAAATATACAAAAAAACGGCTCTGCGAATGTTAAGATAATGTTAAGAAACAGACCTGCCGCGTGACGGATAAAAATAGAGGAGTGAAAGCGAGATTTTTTCGCGCTCTTTTAATATCTTTGCAACATAGTATTGTAACACCTTTGCACGTCAAAACACGATGCCAATGAAAAAAACAGCTTTCACCCTTTTGGCGACAGCCTTTTTACAGCTGACCGCCTCGGCGCAGAATCCCGCCGACTATGTGAATCCTTTTATCGGCACCTCAAACTACGGCGCCACCATGCCGGGTCCCGTCGTCCCGATGGGTATGGTCTCGATGTCTCCCTACAACACCTTCGGCATGGAGGAGCACAAGATACACACCGACGCGGGTTGGTGCTCTACGCCGTTCGTCTATGAGAACAAGTATGTCGCGGGCTTCACCAATGTCAACCTCAGCGGTGTCGGTTGCCCCGACTTCGGCTCGCTGTTGCTTATGCCCACCACGGGTGAGGTGAAAGTTGCGGCGGCGGAATATTGCTCTACCGTATCCGACCAGAAGGCGGAAGCGGGATACTATTCCGCCAATATAGACCGCTACGGAGTAAAGGCGGAGATGACGACGACCGAACGCACGTCGCTCTCACGATACACATTCCCCGCGGGTAACTCGAACATCCTCTTCAATATAGGTCTCGGTCTTACCAACGAGTCGGGCGGTATGGCTAAAATCGTATCCGACAAAGAGATAGAGGGTTTCAGGATAATGGGCGGTTTCTGCTATAACGAGCCGCAGTCGATAGTGCCCGTCTATTTCGTGGTGCGCCTGAGCAAACCCGTGAAGATGCAGTACTGGAAAAAGCTCGACCGTCTCAAAGGTCTCCGTCACGACTGGGACCGGTTCAGCGACAAATATAAACTCTATACCTCTTACCAAGGCTCTATGGCGGGCGACGACATAGGCGTGGCTTTCTCGTTCGACACCGAAGAGGGCGAACAGGTAGAGGTATCGGTGGGCGTCTCTTTCGTAAGCATAGAGAACGCGCGTCAGAACCTCGACAAGGAACAGAACGGCAAGAACTTCGACACGATAAGAAAAGAGGCTTACGACAAGTGGAACAATATACTCGGCAGAGTGAAAGTCGAGGGCGGTAGCGACGACGAAAAAACAATGTTCTATACCGCGCTCTATCATACCTATATCCACCCCAACATTCTCCAGGATGTCAACGGCGAGTACCCCGCAATGGTCAGCCGTAAGGTTGTCAACAGCAACGGACGCAACCACCTGAGCATGTTTTCGGGCTGGGATGTCTATCGTATAAATGCCGCTCTGATGTCGCTCATCGACCCGCAGAGAGGTAACGACATAGCGGTATCGCTCATGGACATGTACCGTCAGAGCGGTAACCTGCCCAAATTCGAGATTGCTTCGGGCGAGTTTATGGTTATGGAGGGCGACCCCGCCGTTCCCTATCTCGCCGACCTCTATATGCGTGGCGCAATCAAGGATGTTGAGGCGGAAGAACTCTACGAGGCGATGCGTAAAAACTCGTTCACCGAGGGTAAAAACAACAGAGTGCGCCCCGACAACGATTTCTATATGCAACACGGATATGTCCCCTATCTGAAAAAATATGACAGCTCCGTGTCACAGGCGCTCGAATATTATGTGGCGGACCACGCGCTGGCTCGCATGGCGCTCGCACTCGGCAAGAAAGATGATTACGAGACATTGATGAAACGGGTAATGGGTTACAAAACCTATTTCGACAAAGAATACTGTCTGTTGCGCCCCGTACACCCCGACGGCAAATTCATGGAGGGTTTTGACCCCAAAGAGGGTGAGAACTTCGAGCCTGTAAACGGATTCCATGAAGGTACGTCATGGAACTACTCGTTCTATATTCCTTATGACATAAAAGGTCTCGCCAAACTCATGGGCGGAAACTCCAAATTCGTGGCGCACCTCGACAAATGCTTCAACGAAGGTCACTTCGACATGACCAATGAACCCGACATGGGCTACCCCTACTACTATTCATTCTTCCCCGGCAACGAGTGGCGCACATGGGAGAGAGTGCGACAGCTTATGCGTGAACACTACAAAAACGCTCCCGACGGTCTTCCCGGCAATGACGACACGGGTACGATGTCGGCATGGCTCGCCTTCTCGATGATGGGGCTTTATCCCGCTGTTCCCGGCGTGCCCGACTATATCATAGGCTCGCCCCTGTTTGACACGGTGACGATTGCTCTCGACAAAGAGTTCTACGGTCGCGACAGCCTCACCATAAGAACTCACAGAGAATCACCCGAAGATATATACATCGACCGCATAACAGTAGGAGGAAAACCGTTCAAAGGTTTCTTCATCGACAGCAAGAAACTGACCGAAGCGGGCGTTATAGATATATACATGTCATCCAAACATAAATAGGATGTCTTTAGTAAAAGATATTTTAACTTGTAAAACACGATAAAGACAATGAACAAAGTAATTCTCATGATTCTCGATGGTTACGGCAATGGCGACCATTCGAAAAGCGATGCCATTTTCAACTCACACGCCGAATACATCGAGTCTCTCAAAAAGAGCTATCCTACCTCACAGCTTCTCACCTGCGGCGAGAACGTAGGTCTTCCCGACGGTCAGATGGGTAACTCTGAAGTGGGTCACCTCAACCTCGGCGCTGGTCGTGTCGTATATCAGGACCTCGTGAAGATAAACAAGGCATGCGAGGACGGCTCGATAGCTAAGAACCCCGCAATAGAAAAGGCTTTCACCTACGCAAAAAACAACGGTAAAGCCGTTCACTTCATCGGTCTGCTCTCTGACGGCGGCGTACACTCTCTCGACAAACATGTCTATAAACTCTGCGACGTGGCAGGCTCATACGGTCTCGACAAAGTGTTCGTTCACGCCTTCACCGACGGTCGTGACACCGACCCCAAGAGCGGTAAAGGTTATGTCGAAGGATTGGTTAACCATATCAAAGGCAGCAACTGCAAACTCGCCTCTATCATCGGCCGTTACTATGCCATGGACCGCGACAAACGCTGGGACCGTGTAAAACAGGCTTACGACCTTATGGTATCGGGCGTCGGCGAACACACGACAGACCCCGTTGCCGCCATGCAGAAATCTTATGACGAGGGTGTGACCGACGAGTTCGTGAAACCGATAGTATGCGTGGACGCCAACGACAAACCAGTAGGCTGCATCTCTGACGGTGACGTTGTCTTCTCTATAAACTTCCGTTCAGACCGTGGCCGTGAAATCACAATGGTGCTCGCAGAGGAGAACATGCCCGAACAGGGTATGAGCGTAATCCCCAACGTTCACTATCTGACAATGACCCCCTATGACGAAGGTTTCAAGAATGTAACCGTCGTTTACGGCAAAGACAATATCGAGAACACTCTCGGCGAGATTGTCTCAAAGAAAGGTCTCAAGCAGCTCCATATCGCCGAAACAGAGAAATACGCCCACGTGACATTCTTCTTTAACGGCGGTCGTGAAGAACCTTACGAAGGTGAAAACCGTATCCTGATACCCTCACCCAAGGTTGCCACATACGACCTCAAACCTGAAATGAGCGCGTACGAAGTGAAAGATGCCCTTGTTGCAGAGATAAAGAAAGGCGAATACAGTTTTATCTGCGTAAACTTCGCCAACGGCGACATGGTCGGTCACACAGGCGTATATGAAGCGATAGAAAAAGCAGTCCGCACCGTCAACGAGTGTGCAAAAGAGGTTGTTGAGGCAGCCAAGAGCATGGGTTACACCGTCCTGATAACAGCAGACCACGGTAACGCCGACTATGCAGTCAATCCAGACGGCTCTCCCAACACGGCTCACTCTCTCAACCCCGTTCCCTTCATCGTTGTTTCAGACACAATCAAACACGTTGAAAGCGGCGTATTGGCAGACGTGGCACCGACCGTCCTCAAAATAATGGGTATCGAACAACCCGCTGAGATGACAGGCAAACCGCTGGTTTAAAGATAAACAAGCTTTATAAAAGGCTGGCATTAATTTAATGTCAGCCTTTTTTATGCTTGTTTATCTTTAAACCAGCGGTTTGCCTGTCATCTCAGTGGGGTTGTTCAATACCCATTATTTTGAGGACGGTCGGTGCCACATCTGCCAATACATACTCACTAAAGGCGCCTTCCGCGGGAGTTACTTTGTCCCTCGGGGGCACAGCCCCTTTTGACCATGTCATATTCATTTGGCTCATTATCTTTTACGAAGTCTGCATCGTAAGTTCGTATCGCCTACGAAAAATAAAAAATGAAGATAAGGAAGAAAAGAATGTGACGGGGTACGATTGCCAACCTGTCGAGGATAAAATAGAAATTCGGGAAACGGGAAAACGGGAAACAAGGGGTAATTTTGTGAAAATTAAGGAGTATTTGTTTTTTATGCTTTTTTCATTATCTTTGTCAATGTCTATTAGTAAGAAAGAGAGACGTTTACGAGCCGTTTTT
>CASDZP010000013.1 GCA_949285535.1 uncultured Alistipes sp. | reverse complement strand
ATTACACCGACACACGCTCCTGCCTGCGCAGATATTTCGCCACTAACATACCACGAACTCGGCTCACTTGCAACTAATTTCGGAGACATCCGAAATAATGAGTCTTTAACGTTCATTTCATTACAAAAAGTGATGCTGTCGATGATGAAATCGTGCGGAAGAGCTAAAATAGCTCGTTTGTTCACTCCGTTGCTCTCTCGAAAAAACGAGGAAACTGCGAAGTATGCCCGATGAGGAGACTGCGAAGTATGCACGATTAATAAATTTTAACGAAAAAAATTTCAAGAAAAGTTCATTTGCTTACAATCTGAAAGTATAATTTTCGCTAAAAATGGTCTAAAAACGAAAAAATCGACCTTGTTGGGGTCGACAAAATCATCAGAAATAGTAAAAAACGGCTCGTAAACGTCTCTCTTTCTTACTAATAGACATTGACAAAGATAATGAAAAAAGCATAAAAAACAAATACCCCTTTTAAAGGGGCAAATTTACCGTCATTTTTATCATTAAAATAGATTCACCATTGTCAACAATGGTATAAGAAATTATATGTTTTTGGCGCACAGATGACCGAGGTGAGAGGCAATCATCCCGAAAATAAAGCTGACGGTTGCATAAATCAGCAGTCGCCAAAAATCGTCATCTTTGAATAAGAGATAATTTTGATGTACGAATGTTGAGAATGTGGTCAATCCTCCGCAGAAGCCAACTGTCAACATTATGCGTGTACCTTCGTCTGTAACCAAACCCTTTGAGAATAATTCATACAAAAATGTTACGAGGAAACACCCCACGATGTTGACTACAAATGTGCCGAAAGGGAGTATTGCGGGCATAAACGAATCGACGAAACGGGAGAGCAGATAACGTGTTACCCCTCCGAAAAAGCTACCTATTCCGACAAATAAAATATATTTCATAATATTTCAAAAAGCGGGTCAAAGATAACTAAAATCTCAAAACTTCATTTATCGGTAACGACCATATACCATTATTTGTGGAAGCAGACGAAACAACAGACGAATGATTTGGATAATTTGAATGACTTGAAACATAAACATAAAAAAGGCAGACATCTAAAGTATCTGTTTTTGAATATTATATTTATGTTTCCCAAAACAAAAAAGTAGAGTCTTTAAAACTCTACTTTTTATTTTGAAGGACTACCGATGACATATATTCCCAAGAGAAACGGTGTTTCAATCGTTTGACCCCTTCTCTGAACTTCAAGTTTGTTTCAGTATCGAAACATTTATCTATTGCTTCGGGGAGTTTGTCGGAGGTACATACATACCCCACCTCATTATCTGGAACTATCTCGGGGAGACCTCCGACAGGGGTTACAATCATGGGGAGGTCGAAGTTATACGCTATTTGTGTCACGCCGCTCTGTGTAGCGCTCTTGTATGGCTGGACAACCATGTCGGCAACGGAGAAATAGAGAGCGACTTTATCGTCGGGGATGAAACGGTCATGTATTATGACGCTGTCAACAAGTCCGAGATAACCGATTTGTTCTATATATGGTGCGGGGTCGGTATAGAACTCGCCCGCAACAATCAGCTTTTTGTCGGCGTTGCGCTTGTCTTTTTTCAGTTCGCTCCACGCGTTAAGAAGAATATCAAGACCTTTGTAATCTCTGACCAGTCCGAAAAAGAGAGCGTATCTGCATTCGGGGTCGAGACCGAGACGTTGACAAGCCTCCTCACGGTTTACGGGTTCCCCATAGTTGGAATATACTGGGTGTGGAGCTATCGAGACAGGTTTATCCGTGCCGAAAGATTTAAGTTCATTTTCCACCTGTGAACTCATGCAGACAAAACGGGTCACCGAGCCTATGAAATAGCGGGTCAGTACATTGTCATAAAAATGACGTTCATGCGGTATGATGTTGTCAGCCAACGCGACAACGGGTATTCCCGCTCTTTTCACAAGACGGCAGACTGTTCCCAAAGCCGGCGCCATGTAGGGTGTCCAATAGCGGGTAAAGAGCATGTCGGGACGTCGTTTTATTATCTCACGGGCGGTCAAAATCCAGCTCACGGGATTTATCGAGTTGAGACACCTCTCTATATCGAGATTGTCGGGAGCGGGTGAGTCGCTGTACTGCGTTTTGCCCGGAAAGAGAAACGACGGGTATTGCACCGTGAATGTTATTATCTCGACCTGATGACCTTCCGAAATCATCTGTCGTGCCAACATTTCGTTGAATGATGCGATTCCACCTCTATAAGGGTGCGCCGTTCCGAGAAATATTATCTTCATTTGTTTTGTTTGAGAGACGGTATCAATAATTCCTTTGCTCTTATCGGTTGACACTACAACAATCCGTGGTCGAGGATTTTCTTTGAGGCGCCTTTGCCCGCCAGCACAAATGAGCGAGCCGCCTGCGACCTCTTTTCGAGAAGTGATTGGTCGGTGAGCATCTCCGAGAGCCATTCGTCCGCCTGTTCCGTGTTCTCTATCGGACGTGCGGCGCCTGCCTCTATCAGTCCGACAGCCTCGCTGAAACGTTTGTAGTTGGGTCCGAACATCAGCGGCAGTCCGAATGTAGCCGCTTCGAGCGTATTGTGAATGCCTACGCCGAATCCTCCGCCTATGTATGCCGCCATGCCGTAGCGATAGGCTCGTGAGAGCTGTCCTATCGTGTCGAGAATCATCACTCGTGCGGATGCCGCCTCCTCGGCTGACTGAATACGGGTGAAACGTACGGTTTTGGCTCCGAGAGTTTCGAGCGAGGCGCACATCTCGACAATCTTGGCTTCTCCGAGTTCATGCGGAGCAATAAGAAAACGCAGGTCGGAATGACGTTTCACCAATTCCAATATAATCTTGTCGTCGGGCGGCCATGTACTGCCCGCAACAAAAAGACGGTCATTGCCCGCAAAGTCCACAATCCGTTTATCGGGAAGTCCAGCCGACTCCACTATCTCTATCACCCTGTCGAAGCGGGTATCACCGCATACGGTCACATTGTCGATTCCTATTCCTGCCAACAGTTCGCGTGAACGCTCGTTCTGTACAAAAAGATGGGTCAGGCAGGATAGCAGTTTGCGATACGCGCCTCCGTAGCTGCGGAAGAACAGCTGTGACTGGTCGAATATCGCCGACACAACATAACTTTTGATTCCCCTCTTCTTGAGCTCAACCAGAAAGTTACGCCAAAATTCATATTTCACGAATACCGCGACTTCAGGATGTGCGATGTCAAGGAATCGTTTGACACGACCGAGGGTGTCGAGCGGCATATAAAAAATATAATCCGCACCCTCATAATTCTTACGTACTTCGTAACCTGACGGAGAGAAGAATGTAAGCAGAATTTTATGGTCGGGATACCTCTTTCGGAACTCTTCCATCAGCGGTCGTCCCTGCTCGAATTCGCCTAAAGAGGCGGCATGAAACCACGCCACCTTGTCTGAAGGTGAGATAGCCTCTCTCATGCGGTCGAACAGCCCCTTGCGTCCTTCCACCCACGCTTTAGCTTTCGGGTTGAAGGGTGACGCAGCCTTGACGAGCGCACCGTAACACTCTATTGCGAAATCGTAAAGTATCATTATTTAAGTTTGTCGATGATTTTCTCCGCTATGCGTCCGAATATCTCAGCCGTTTCGGGTTCACTTACCACCGCGGGCTCGCCTTTGTCGCCGCCGTCAGAGACACCCATGACGAGAGGTACCTGTTCAAGCAGTTCGACACCCTGACTCTCCGCCAACGGCGCCACTCCCTCGCGTCCGAAAATATAGTATCTGTTGTCGGGCAACTCCTTGGGAGTGAACCACGACATGTTTTCCACAATGCCGAGTACGGGAACTCCCACGTTCGGACCTTTAAACATCGAGATACCTCGCAACACGTCCGCCTGCGCAACCTGTTGCGGTGTGCTGACTATGACCGCTCCGTCTATGTTGAGTTCCTGAATAATTGTCAGGTGTACGTCGCCTGTTCCGGGAGGGAGGTCAACCAGCAGGAAGTCGATGTCGCCCCACTGCGTCTGGTGCATAAGCTGACGCAACGCGTTGGTAGCCATAGGTCCTCTCCATACGAGGGCATCCTCGGGTTTTATGAAAAAGCCTATCGACATGACTTTTACCCCGTGGCTCTCGGCGGGTATAATCTTTTCGTTACCCTCTTCGCCTTCAGCCGTCGGCAGGTAACCTTCGAGACCGAACATCTTGGGCATACTCGGACCGTATATGTCAGCGTCGAGGATACCCACGCCATAGCCCATGCCTGCGAGTGTCACGGCGAGATTTGCCGTAACGGTCGATTTGCCTACGCCGCCTTTACCCGACGAAACGGCAATCACTTTGCCTATGCCTTTCTTATCGACTTTGGCGGGCTCTTTCTTTATGTTTTTGGGGGCGGGTTCTTTTATCAGCGCCGTCACCACGGCGTCGGGGTATGCCTCCGATATTGCCGCCACGGCGCTCTTCTTTATCGCCGAGGCGAACGGGTCGCGCGGACGTGACAGCACAATGGTGAACTTCACTTCGTTGCCCGATACCTCCAGACCCTCTATCATGCCTGCAGAGACGATGTCTCGCTCAAGTTCGGGATGAACGATGCCCGAGAGCAGGTCGGTTATGGTTTCTTTTGTCATATAAATCAGTACTATTTTGTTCACAAAGATATTTTTTTTATTTTTACCATATTGATTTTTGTAAAAAAATAGTTTTATGCAATCCTTTTTGAAGACCCTGTTCGCCTGTTTCATAGCGATAATAACGGCGAACATAGTGACCATAACGGTCATATTCGTCTCAATCGGGTTTGTCGGTTCGCTCTTTATGGGCGGCAGCTCGAACAACAGCGTCATTACGAGCGGCTCGGTACTTGAGATAACCCTCGACGAGCAGATCTGCGACAATCCCGAACAGCCTGAAATCAAAGCGTCGCTCACCACAGGTGAGATATATGTTTACGGCAAACTCGCGCTCTACGACCTGATAAAATCGATAGACGCGGCGGCTACCGACCCGAAGATAGACGCCATTGTCCTTAACCTCAATCCTTACCCCTCTGTCGGATTGGCGTCATTGAGCGAGTTGCGCGATGCTCTGATGCGCTTTAAAGTCACGTCAAACAAACCTATAATAAGCTACGCCGAAAACTACTCGCAGGCAAGCTATTTTCTGGCGTCCGTGGCAGACCGTATATATCTGAACCCGTCGGGCGCGCTCTCGTGGAAAGGCATGTCAACGGAGGCTCTGTTCTATAAAGGTACGCTCGACAAACTCGGTATAGAGGCGGAGCCGATAAGACACGGAAGATATAAAAGCGCGATTGAACCGTTCACGCAGGAGAGCATGAGCGCGGATAACAGAGCGCAGACAGAAGCCCTAATCTCGTCGATATGGAACGACTTTGTGGCGGAGGTTGCCGCTTTGCGCGAGGGTGTCGATTCGACATCCCTGCAACGTTACGCGTCGTCACTTGAGATAGAGACACCCGAAGACGGGGTGCGTCTTGGGCTTGTCGATTCTCTGCTCTATGAGGACCAGTTCGACAAGGTGCTGGACTCGCTCGTGGGACTCAACCGCAACACGGTGGCTCTCGCCGACTACTCATTGCTCTTTACAACCCCCTCGACAGCCGCGGGCGACCGTGTGGAGATTATCTATGCCGAAGGTGAGATTGTTGACGGCAAGGGCGAAAAAGGAATGGTTGGCAGCGAAGACATGGTAAAATCTCTGCAAAACGCAATCGACGACGATAATATATGCGCCGTTGTCTTGCGTGTGAACAGCCCGGGCGGCTCGGCACAGGCGGCGGACATAATAGCCCGCAAGGTGGCGCAGTTGAAAGAGACGAAACCAGTGGTTGTGTCTATGGGTGACTACGCCGCGTCGGGAGGTTACTATATAGCCGCTCCCGCCGACATGATATGTGCCTCACCCGCCACGGTGACGGGCTCGATAGGGGTGTTCGGTCTCACTTTCAACATAGGCGGCGCGCTCGATGACAAACTCGGCGTCACCTCGTCGGTTGTCAACAGCAACGACTATTCCGATTTCGGTTCTCTCATGCGTCCGATGTCACAATATGAAAAAGATCTGCTTCAACGCTCCGTCGATCGCACATACGACCGATTTGTCGATATTGTCGCGCAGGGTCGCAACTGCACCCGTGCAGAGATTGACAGCATAGCGCAGGGTCGTGTATGGAGCGGTACGGACGCCATGAACAATAAACTGGTGGATATCAACGGCGGATTACATGCGGCTGTCACTCTCGCCGCATCAATGGCAGGTCTGAGCGATTTTACCGTCACCTCGTCACAGAAAGCGCCCGACACTTTCGGCATGATTCTAAACATGCTTTCGCAACAGTCACGGGAGGACAGGGGCTTTGTCGGCATGATGGCTGAGAAAACCGTCGCTCAAATGGAGTCTCTGGAACGTCTCAACAACAGAGTGTCGGCGTTCATACCCTATAAAGTAGTTATCGACTGACATGGCGAAGACAAAAAAGAGCTGGTTCTGTAAAAACTGCGGCAGCGAGTCGCCAAAGTGGCTCGGACGTTGTCCCGATTGCGGCGAATGGAACACATTTGTCGAGGAGGTCATATCCAAGCCGAGCCGTTATGAAGCACCCTCGTCGGGTGACGGCGAACGTACGTCACGGTCAACGCCCATACCTCTGAACGAGGTGCGTCAGCGTGAGCTGGTGCGTATAGACATGGGTTACCCTGAAGTCAACAGGGTTCTCGGCGGCGGTCTCGTGCCTGGGTCGCTCGTATTGCTCGGCGGAGAACCGGGTATAGGCAAATCGACCCTCAGTCTGCAACTCGCAATGAGGGTATCGGGGCTGAAAGTGCTATACGTATCGGGCGAGGAGAGCCCCGAACAGATAAAACTGCGTGCCGACAGGCTCAGTGGCAACACCGAGAACTGTTACATACTATCCGAGACATCGTGTGAGACAATAGTTGACCGCATGCGGCAGCTGAACCCCGACATGGTGGTGATAGACTCGATACAGACACTATACAGCGACACGATAGAGTCGTCTCCGGGCAGCATTTCGCAGATAAGGGAGTGCGCGGCGATACTCATGCGCTACGCCAAGCAGACAATGACCCCGATATTCATAATCGGACATATCACAAAGGACGGAACGATAGCGGGTCCGAAGATTCTGGAGCATATCGTCGATGTGGTCTTTCAGTTCGAGGGCGACCCCAACAACATATACCGTCTTTTGCGAAGCGTAAAAAACCGTTTCGGCGCCACTTCGGAGATAGGTGTTTTCGAGATGCGGGGCGACGGTCTCAAAGAGGTGGAGAACCCGTCGGAGATATTGCTCTCGCACCACGACGAGCCGTTGAGCGGCATAGCCATAGGCGCGACAATGGACGGAGCGCGCCCCTATATGATAGAGGTGCAGGCGTTGGCGTCGGCTACGGCTTACGGCACGCCGCAACGTACCACCACGGGATTCGACGGCAAGCGTCTGAGCATGTTGCTGGCGGTGATAGAGAAGAGACTGAATTTCAGAATGGGAACAAAGGATGTCTTCCTCAACATAGCGGGCGGTTTCAAGGTGAGCGACCCCGGTCTCGACGCCGCTGTCGTAGCGTCCATACTCTCATCCGCGCTCGACAAGCCCGTGGCGGAGAGAACGGCGTTTGCTGGAGAGATAGGTCTTTCGGGAGAGGTGCGCCCCGCCTCACGTACGGAGCAGAGGATTATGGAGGCATCGCGTCTCGGCTTTGAACGCATAGTGGTATCGTCATACGCGAAAAAAGGACTGTCGGGAACAAAAAAAGGCATAGAGATAATCTATGTCAGCAAGATAGAGGAGCTGGCGCGAATAATAGCGGGCGCAGTGTGATTGAAATTTGACAAAAAAAGAGTACCTTTGTGACGTCTGAAAAGGAATTTCCTTTTCAGGCTGCAAAACAAAACACTTATGGCAGACAATTCGATATTATCAAAACTCGACGGCATAAAAGCCAAATATGAAACCATCGCGGCGCAGATAACCGACCCCGAGGTAATGTCCGACATGAAACGATACGTCCAGCTCAACAAGGAGTATAAGGAGCTGGGACCGATTGTTGAGGCGAGCGAGCGTTACAGACTCGCCGTGAGCAACCTCGAAGAGGCGAAGTCAATCGTTGCCAACGAGAAGGACGAGGAGATGCGTGAAATGGCGAAAGGCGAGATAGAGGAGCTCGAACCGCTTATCGCACAGCTTGAGGATGACATCAAACTGATGCTCATTCCCGCCGACCCGCAGGACTCGAAGAACGCCATTGTGGAGATTCGCGGCGGCGCGGGTGGCGACGAGGCGGCAATCTTCGCGGGCGACCTGCTGAGGATGTACACCCGCTATTTCGAGAAACGCGGCTGGCGTTTCGAGATTACAAGCATGAGCGAGGGTACGTCGGGCGGTTACAAGGAGATTGTCCTTAAGGTTACGGGCGAGAATGTTTACGGAACGCTCAAATACGAATCGGGCGTACACCGTGTCCAGCGCGTACCCCAGACCGAAACACAGGGACGTGTGCATACCTCTGCGGCATCAGTGGCTGTACTCCCCGAAGCCGAGGAGTTCGACATCGAACTTAAAATGGAGGATATCAGAAAGGACACCTTCTGCGCGTCGGGTCCCGGCGGTCAGTCTGTCAACACGACCTATTCGGCGATACGTCTTACACATATACCCACTGGTATCGTCGTTCAGTGTCAGGACCAGAAGTCACAGCTCAAAAACTTCGACAAGGCGCTCGAAGAACTGCGTACCCGAATATACAACCTCGAATATCAGAAATATCTCGACGAGATATCATCGAAACGTAAGACCATGGTATCGACGGGTGACCGTTCCGCAAAAATCAGAACGTACAACTATCCGCAGGGTCGCGTGACCGATCACCGCATCAACCTGACACTCTACAATCTGGCGGCTATAATGGACGGCGACATACAGGAGATTATCGACAAGCTCCAGTTCGCAGAGAACGCCGAACGTCTCAAAGCGGCAGCCGAAGAGGCATAGCCGAACGACAAAGAGAATCACCGATAAAATTGTTTTCGTCATGACATCGCAACAGCTTTTTGAAAACATAAAGGCAAAGAGAAGTTTTCTTTGCGTGGGTCTCGACACCGACACCCGCAAACTGCCCGAACATCTCAAAGGCACACCAAACGCTGTTTTTGAGTTCAACAAAGCTATCATAGACGCGACTGCGCCCTACTGCGTGGCATACAAACCCAACCTCGCGTTCTACGAGGCGGCGGGCATAGATGGTTGGCGCGCCTTTGAGGAGACCGTCTCTTACATAAGAGCCAATCATCCCGATATTTTCATCATAGCTGACGCCAAACGAGGCGACATAGGCAATACCTCACAAATGTACGCCCGTACATTTTTCGAGACTACCGATGTCGATTCGGTGACACTCTCTCCCTACATGGGTCTGGACACGGTCGCGCCTTTCTTGCAGTATGAGGGTCGCTGGGCTACCATTCTCGCCCTGACCTCGAACGCTTCTGCATCGGATTTCGAGACGCATGAACTGGCTGACGGCACAAAGCTGTACGAAAAGGTATTGAAAGTATCGTCAACATGGGGTACAGTTGACAACACGATGTATGTTGTGGGCGCAACAAAGGCTGACATGCTGGAGTCGATACGCCGCATCATCCCAGACCATTTCCTGCTCGTACCCGGAGTGGGCGCGCAGGGCGGCAGTCTCTCCGATGTCGCACGTTACGGCATGAACAGCCGTTGCGGACTTTTGGTCAATTCGTCACGAGCAATAATATACGCCGACAACGGAAAGGATTTCGCTACGGCGGCGGCAAAAGCGGCGGAGGCGGTAAGAGACGAGATGTCTTTATTGCTTGATAAATATCTTTAAAAGATAAGACATACTCACTATTAAGTAAGAAGATATAAAGAAAGGGATTGTTACCATATGGAAACAATCCCTTTTCTGCTTATTTACTATTTGTTATAGAGTTTTATTATTGTATCCTACCGTTCGGAAAACCTATCGTCTCTCTCCTTTATAGAGTTTGTCAAGAGTTTCCTGAATCTTCTCCGATTCGATGTACTCGTCGTAGCTCATGTATTTGTCAATCATGCCGTAAGGAGTGATTTCGATTATACGGTTTGCGACGGTATTGATGAACTCGTGGTCGTGGCAGTTCATCAGAATGTTGCCTTTGAATCCCGTGAGGCTGTTGTTGAACGCCTGAATACTTTCGAGGTCGAGGTGGTTTGTCGGAGAGTCGAGAATAAGGGTGTTCGAGCACTCAATCATCATCTTGGCTATCATCATCCTCATCTTCTCGCCTCCCGAAAGGACTTTCACCTGCTTGTATATCTCCTCGCCGCTGAAAAGCATCTTTCCGAGATAACCGCGAAGGTAAAGCTCCGATGTGTCTGAAGAGTATTGCGCAAGCCAGTCGCAGAGGTTAAGCTCGCTGTTGAAGTATGGAGCGTTGTTCAGAGGCAGATAAGAGTGTTTTATGGTCACACCCCACTCCATCATGCCGCTGTCGGGATGTTCGACACCCGCCAACACATCCAAAAGCGCGGTTATGGCGCGCGGCTCACGTGAGAGGAAGATTATCTTGTCGTCTTTCTCCACGGTGAACGATATGTTCGAGAACAACAGCTCGCCATCGATACTCTTCGACAGGTTATCGACAGAGAGAATCTTTGTGCCCGCCTCACGTTCGGGGGTGAATATGATACCCGGATATTTGCGCATAGAGGGTTTTATCTCCTCTACATTGAGCTTTTCAAGCATCTTTTTGCGGCTTGTGGTCTGTTTGGACTTCGCCACGTTAGCGCTGAATCGGGCGATGAACTCCATGAGTTCCTTACGTTTCTCTTCAGCCTTCTTGTTCTGCTGTGCCTGCTGACGCAGAGCCAACTGGCTCGACTGGTACCAATAAGAGTAGTTACCCGAGAAGAGGTTTATGTCGTTGTAGTCGATATCGACGATATGTGTCGATATTGAGTCGAGGAAGTGTCGGTCGTGAGACACCACGAGAACGGTATTCTCGAACTGCGCGAGATACTCCTCGAGCCACATTATTGTCTTGACGTCGAGGTCGTTGGTGGGCTCGTCGAGCAACAGGTTGTCGGGTTTGCCGAATAACGCCTGCGCGAGCAGTACCCTCACCTTCTCCTTGGGGTTGAGCGTACCCATAAGGCGGTAGTGCAAATCCTCTTTCACACCAAGACCGCTGAGCAGGTTGGCGGCGTCGCTCTCGGCGTTCCAGCCATCCATTTCGGCGAACTTCTCTTCGAGTTCGCCCGCGCGGATGCCGTCCTCCTCGCTGAAATCCTCTTTCGCGTATATGGCGTTTTTCTCCTGAATTATATTCCACAAGGGTTCGTGACCCATCAGCACCGTGTCGAGTACCGTCTTGTCGTCATATTCGAAGTGGTCCTGCTTCAGCACCGAGAGACGCTCGCCCGGACCGAATGTAACAGAGCCGCGTGAAGGGTCTATCGCGCCGCTGAGGACACGCAGAAAGGTCGATTTGCCCGCACCGTTGGCGCCGATGATGCCGTAGCAATTACCGGGGGTGAATTTCATGTTTACATCCTTGAAAAGGACTCTCTTGCCGAATTGTACTTCTAAGTTCGATACCGTAATCATTATTCTTTCTGTTTTGCCGCAAAGATAGACATAATTAGTCAGCCTGCAAATAGTTATGAGCGGGTCGGTGGCTGTTTCGGGGCGGTTTTCGGGTGTCGGGGCGGGCGAGGAGTGATACCTATTAGGTATGCGCCGCCTGTTTTTTACCTACATATCGGGATTGAGGATTTTTCGGGGTCGGAATACATTTGCAGTGTTAAAAAAACAGGCGTATGAAACTGACTGAAATTACAAAAAGAACGATACTGACACTTATTGCGACGCTCTCTTTCGCGGGCTTGTACGCGCAGAGCCGTCACAGCATAAAAGGGGTCGTCATCGACTCGTTGAGCGGCAAACCTCTTGCGGGAGTCTATGTGACGACCGCCAACGAGGGAGGACAGAGCGACAGGGACGGACACTTCGTCATAGAGGATGTAGCCGAAGGCCCTCACCGCCTCATGACGATGTACTACAACGACTACCGCATGGCGGTTATGGACGTGGAGGTGAGCGGCGGCGACCTTGAGGGCATTGTGCTGAAGATGCAACCCGAACTCATCACGGTCGATGACGTCGTTGTCACGGGCACTAGAACGGAGAAGCGACTGGCTGACGCGCCCGTACTCACCACGCTGATAAAAGAGCGTGAGATGAGAAAGTCGGGGTCAACCTCACTTCTCGAATCGTTACAGGACAACATTCCAGGCATTGTTTTTTCTCCCAACGGCATGGGCAACAACATGCGCATCAAGGGTCTGAGCAGCCGTTATGTCCTTTTTCTGGTTGACGGCGAACGCATGGTGTCGGAGGGTGCGGGCGGCAATGTGAATCTCGACCAGATAGACGTGAACAACATCGAGCGCATCGAGGTCATCAACGGCGCGGCGTCGGCTCTTTACGGCTCGAACGCTGTCGGCGCGGTGATAAACGTGATAACGAAAAACCCCGTGCATAAGTTCGAGGCGGGAGTGAACGGCTCATGGCAGAACTATAACACGATGAAGTTCCGTGCCGATGTCGGCTCTGTCCTCGAAAAATTCTCCGTGCGTGCGGGCGGTTTCCGCAACAGCTCGGACGGTTATGACGTGAACGGCGTCTATGCGGCGAAATACACCGATTACGGCGGCGACATCAAGATGGGCATAAAGCCAGGCAAGAGCGGCAGATTCAACATCAACATGACGGGACGCTATTTTCAGCACGAGACATTCAACCCCGCGGGGAGCATGAACGCCACCCACAGCTTCACGCAGACGGTTGCGGCTACACTCGGCGGCGACTACACCTCGGCGGACGGTCGCAACAACATCAGGGCGAGCGTGGGATATGACAAATATTTCGACTTCGACATACTCGAACGCAAGGATAATCAAAAAGACAAGGTCAACGACGCGGGATATATCTCGACCCGCATACTCGACACCTACAAGGCGTCAGAGAAGTGGGAGGTTGTCGGCGGTGTCGAACACAATCACGAGACGGTCTTTTCAAAAAAGTCGCTCGGCGTAACGCCCACCCGTAAGTCACTCGATGACGCCAATCTGTTCGGACAGGTAGAGTACGACCCTATAAAGAACCTCGACCTTGTGGCAGGCGCGCGATACACCTACCACTCGCAGTTCGGCAGCGCGTTCAGTCCCAAATTCTCGGTCATGTATAACGTATCGGGTTTCACGTTCCGCGGCGGTATTGGTACGGCGTTCAGGGCGCCGAGCATAAAGGAGCTATATTACGACTTCGACCATCAGGGTATGTTCTGGGTTTACGGCAATCCCGACCTTAAAGCGGAAAACGGTCTTTACAGCTCGCTTTCGGTCGAATATACCAAGGGTACGTTCAACGCATCGGTATCGGGATATTATAACAACATCGACAACAAGATAACGCAGTACGATGTGGTCAACTCTCTCGGTGAGCTTGAAAAATACTACAAAAACGTCAGCAGCGCCACTCTTTCGGGTGTTGACGTGAGCGCATCCTATGTTCTTATGCGTCAGATTACGATGCGCGCCAATTACAGCTTTTGCGACGCCGTCGATAATTCGACAGGGTTACAGCTCGAAAGCAACGTGAAACACAGCGGTACTGTATCGGTCACATGGAACGGTACGATTCTGAACTCTCCGTTCTCATTGCAGATGGCGGGGCGTTTCAGCTCTCCGAAACTTTACCACACGCAGGAGACGGCGGCGGACGGTTCGACAACGATACTCAAAGAGGAGTCGAAACGATACAACATCTGGAAAGCGATACTTGTAAAGCCGTTCCGAATCAACAAACACACCATTGAGGCAACATTCAAGGTAGATAACATTTTTGAATTTAAGGACACATCGTTCATCGACCCCGGTCGTCAGTATATGGTCGGTTTAAGATACCGATTCAAATAGTGTAAGACTATACTCCATTCTCACACATGAAAATTCGGATGTAAAAAGGAAAGGTACGGGGTACGCGTGCCAACCTGTCGAACAAGTATGAGATTTTTTAAAAAGAGATTCTTAAAAATTTGTCGGGGTACGCTTTCCGACCTCTCGATAAAAGACAAAACAATAATAATAACAATAAAAAACAGTAACATGAAAAAATTTTTCGCACTTGCTCTTGCGGTTATGTCGATTGCATCAACCGCCTGCAAAAAAGAAGGAAACAAGACCACCGCTCCCACAAAAGAGATGAGCGTTGACGCAACATCGAAAGACACATGGAACTACATATCGCTTGCGACAGGCGAGGTGATAGGTACGGGTGCCGACACGGAAGCGGATAACGCAAAATGGCGTGCCTCTAAAGATTGGGATATGGCTGTATGCCGCTATAACCTCCGATTCAACGGCGGCGAATCGACAACGGCAGGCGCGCAGGGCGGCGTCTATACATTCCCCGCGGATGTGACTTTCAACAGCGTGACTGAAGTTCCCGCAGACGCAATCTTCGCAACAGACAAAACGGTTACATCTGAAGGCATGTCGGGTACGACCGTGACCGTAAAATCGGACGCGACCGTAATCCTCTTCAAGAAAAACCCCGACGGTAGTTCGGTGATGCCTCCCGTCTATCTTCAGGCTCCCGTATATGCGGTGAGGTCTGCGGACGGAACAAAAATATACAAAGTGCAGTTCACCCAGTATAAGGACGAAAACAACGTATCGGGAATGGTGATGTTCGATTATGCTTCTCTCAACTAATAACAGTAGATTCTTTTTTTGAGCGGATTGGCGAAAAGGGCGGTATTTGGTAACCTCTCTTTTCGCAATTCGCGTTTGAGACGGTTAGTCTCGCAAACCACAACTTTTTGAAAGAGATGAAAAACAGAAAAAGGATATTGATTGCGGTTGCGGCGGTTGTGTTGCTCGTTGTATTGGCGGTCATTTACCGTGTCACCGCATCCGTGACACGCGTGGCGATGCTCAACTTTCCCGACTTCACGGTCGAGAAGATGATACGCTCGAACGACAACGGTTTCATCACTGTCGAGAATGTGCCGCTCGATGAGGCGGAGCGTATATCGGACTACGATTTCGTACTGGTGCGCATACACGGCTCGTCGCTTACGGCGGAACACCTCACCGCAATCGAAAACGCCATATCCAAAGGAGTGGCGGTCTTCTCGACGGAGAGCGACAACAGCCGAATAAACTCGCTCACGGGGCGCAAACTCAAATATGTGACCGCGCTTATGGATAACGAGGCGGCGGCCAACTACCGCAGTCTGCTCAACTTCGTACGCCGTGAGATTGACGGCAAAAGTTTCTTTAACGGCAGTTACGGCGAGCCGATAGAGGTTCCCGACGACTTCTTCTTCCACTTGGGAGAGGATAATTTCTTCGCCACATACGAAGAGTATCAGAAATATTACGAGGAGAGCGGTCTCTATAAAGAGGGCGCACCCCGTGTGGCGTTGCTCTCGGGCAACATAAACCTCCAGAACTCCAATTCCGAACACTTCGAGGCACTGATAAAGGGTCTTGAGTCGCGCGGACTGAATGTCTATCCGATAAACTCGTTCGGTATAGGTCGTCTTGCGATGCTCTCCGCCGTGCGCCCCGACGTTATCATAAACCGCCCTCACGGACGTCTTGTCATGGGTATGGCCGATGCCGGTGTTGAGACGCTGAAACGGCTCGGCGCACCCGTACTCGCGCCCGTGACCGTGAGCGAGTATTACGACAAGTGGCTCGAAAGCAAACAGGGGATGAGTGGCGGCGGCATGACCTCCATGAGCGTGGTGATGCCCGAACTCGACGGCGCAATCGCTCCCTTTGCCGTAGCGGCGCAGTTCGACAGAGACGGATTGGGAATCTTTGACCAGATACCCGTCCACACCGACAAATTCTGCTCGCTGGTCGAGAACTTCGCGCGACTCCGCACGCTCGATAACAAAGATAAAAAGGTAGCGATATACTACTATAAAGGTCACGGCAAAGGCGCTCTCGCCGCCGCCGACCTTGAGGCTCTCCCCTCGCTGTACAACACGCTCAAAAGTCTGAAAGTGGCGGGATATGACCTTACAGGTCTGCCCGACGACCTCAAAAGTTTCGAGAAAGCGGTGATGACGAAAGGTCCCGTACTCGGTCCCTACGCTCTCGGAGCCTATGACGAATTTCTGAAAAACGGCGACCCCGAACTTGTGCCTGTCGATACGTTCGCCTCATGGTGCGCCGAGATACTGCCCGAAAAACTTGTCGCCGACATGAAAGCCCGTTACGGCGAGGCTCCCGGCGACTATATGGGTGTCGAGAAAGAGGGTCGAAAGTATATAGCCGTCGCACGTATCCGTTTCGGTAACGTGGTGATACTGCCGCAACCTCTTCCCGCCGTAGGTGACGACACCGAAAAGATTATGCACGGCGTAGAGGGCGCGCCCACCTATCCTTACGTGGCATCATACCTCTGGACTCGCAAAGGTTTCGGCGCGGACGCGCTCATGCACTTCGGTACGCACGGAAATCTGGAATTCATACCTGGGAAACAGCTTGCTCTCTCCGACTATGACTGGAGCGATGTGCTGGTGGGTGACATGCCGCACTTCTATATATACACGATAAACAACATCGGCGAGGGTATCATCGCCAAACGCCGAACATACGCAACGCTAATAGACCACCTGACCGCGCCTTTCATGCAGAGCGAACTGCACGACAATCTGCGCATGCTTCAGGAACGAATACACCGCTTTGAATCGACCGAGGAGGGAGCGGTAAAGGAGGGCTACCGTGCCACCATTACAGAACTCGCGGCAAAAGAGAACATCATATCGTCGCTCGGACTCGACTCGACAACCAACCTCTCGGATGAAGATATAGAAAAGGTGCATATCCATGTCGAGGAGATTAACGACTCGAAAGTTATTGACGGTCTCTATACTCTCGGCGTTCCCTATTCAGCCGAAAATATAGACAACACGGTACGGCTCATGTCGATAGACGCCGTGAGCTACTCGCTTGCGTCGGCAGATGCGGCGCACGGACGTATCGACCGTAAGAATATGGATAACCCTCTCTTTATAAAGAGCCGTTACCATGCTACAGCGGAGGCGGCGATAAACAAGGTGCTGAAAGGCGCTACCCCGCAGAGTGTACTCTCGTCGCTAATGTCGCCCGCCGACATGGTGACACTTGAAAAAACAATTGCGGGTCAGGCTCGTGAGACGGAGCGTAAAAAAGCCATGATGCGCGGCATGATGAACGCGGCGACCCAAAAAAGAGACACCCTTCCCCGCTTTTTGGGCGAGAACGGTCGTCTGTTGCCCGACACCCCCGCAGACACCGTCACCACACAGCCCGCAGAGGCGTCTGTATCCATGATGGAGAAGATGGCGCAGGCAAAACCCGCCTCTATGGATGAGCGTCAGGGTATGGACGAGCAGGCAAGAAAAGACCTTGAACTCTCGTCGGCTCTTTTGAGTCTCCGAGAGGCTATATATGCCATACCGAGCCTTAAAAACGACATCGGAGCGAGCACATCGCTCGAGACAAAAGCTCTGCTCACCGCGCTTGACGGCGGATACATAGAGCCCTCGAGCGCGGGCGACCCCATTGTGAACCCGAAAGCCGTTCCCACAGGACGTAATTTTTACTCGATAAACCCCGAAACGACACCCACGCCCGAATCATGGCAGGTGGGTCGCCGTCTGGCTGACAATCTGCTTGCGGCAGAATATGAACGCACGGGCAAATATCCCGAAAAAGTCAGCTTCACGCTCTGGTCAACGGACTTTATATCGAGCGAGGGAGCCACGATGGCACAGATACTGTCGCTGTTGGGTGTCGAGCCGTTGCGTGACGGTTTCGGCTACATTCGCTCGTTGCGCCTCATACCCGCCTCGGAGCTTGGACGTCCCCGTATCGATGTGGTGGTTCAGACATCGGGACAGCTGCGTGACATTGCCGCCTCTCGCCTCGAACTGATAAACAGAGCCGTCAGAATGGCGGCGGAGGCGGGCGACGAGAATGGCGCCAACTATGTCAGCAAAGGTTTCAAGGATGCCGAAAAGCTGTTGCTCGAAAAAGGGTTCTCGCCAGCGGAGGCGCGCCGTTACTCGTCGGAGCGTATCTTCGGCGGCGTTAACGGAAACTACGGCACGGGAATCATGGGTATGGTTGAGAAAGGCGACAGCTGGGATGACCGTAACGCCATAGCCACGCAATATATCGAGAACATGGGCGCGATATATTCGGCTGACGGCGGTAGCGACTGGGGCGCGATGCACGAGGGCGTCTTTGAGGCGGCTCTGCTCAACACCTCGGTGGTGGTGCAGCCCCGCTCAAGCAACACATGGGGACCCTTGAGCCTCGACCACGTATATGAGTTCATGGGCGGACTATCCGCGGCTGTCGAGAGCGTGACGGGCAACGACCCCGCCGCATACTTCAACGACTTCCGCAACACATCACGCCCCAAAGTACAGGAGCTGAAAGAGGCAATCGGTGTCGAAAGCAACTCCACGCTGTTCAACCCCAAATATATAGCCGAGATGATGAAAGGAGAGGCAAGCTCGATGGAGCACTTCGCCGAGACATTCCGCAACACCTACGGCTGGAACAGCATGAAGCCCTCCGCAATCGACAACCATATATGGAACAGATACTATGACATATACGTCAAGGACGAGTTCGATATGGGTATAAAGGAGAGCTTCGAGCAGAAGAACGCCTACGCCCTTCAGGAGATGACCGCCGTGATGCTTGAGGCGGCACGCAAGGGAATGTGGCAGGCGAGTGACGAGCAGATAAGCGACGTGGCGCGTCTCCATACCGAACTGGTGAACGAGAAAGAGGCGGCATGCAGCGGTTTCGTCTGCGACAACGCCAAGTTGAGAGCCTTTATAGCCTCGAAAGTGTCACCCGAACAGGCGAAAAGTTATAAGGAAAGCATCTCGGCAGCTCGTGAAGTGAAACTCGAAAGCGACAAGAAAAGCACCGTCCTCAAAAAAGAGGAGGCGACATCCGATAAAAGCTCACAGCGTGCCGAAAAGAGCGACAACGTCGGTTATGCGATATACGTGATGATAGGCGTAGTGGTGTTTCTGCTTGTCGTACTTGTCATTAAACGCAGAAAGAGAGAGTAATGGAACAGTTTCTTCAGTTCATATTCGTATTGGCGCTCGCCAAATACTGTGTCAACGCGGCACTCACGCGCAGGGCGTCCGTCATGGCGCTCTACGCCGCCGTGCCCGCCGCGGTTGCCTTTGCGATATGGCCGCTCGTTGTCGAGACGCGGGGCGATGTGATTGCGTCGTTGCTGGCGGACACCTCTCTGGTGGCGGACGGAGCGTTGCTGATAACGCTTGAGGCGGTAGCGGGGATATTCATAACGATATTCGTACTCGACAACTATTTTATGCCCAAAGAGCGACGCAAAAGGAGCGTTTTCGTGCTGAAAGTGCTTCCAGGCGTGGTCTGTTTCTTTGCCGTGGCATATTTTGAGCTGTTGTTCTTCAAGGCGTCGGCGGGGCGTGAGTTTGTCACCACAGCGTTGATATATTCCGCACTGATATTCGGCGTGATAATGGGTTTCTCGCTGTTGCTCGGCTACCTCATGCCCGGTGAAAGCACAAAACTCGAAGCAAAAATACTCCTCGACATGGTGATACTCTTTATCGGACTCTTCGTGAACGCCTCGATAGCGTCATACAGCGTCTCGTCGAGCCACATAGAGCTGGAGTTTGCACCGATGCTCATTCTGTTGGCGCTGGTATCGGTTCTCGCCCTTTGCGGAATGGTTCTCTTTAAGACAAAGCACAAAATAAACAACCGAATAAAAAGGATTTTAAACAAAACATCAAAATAAGCGACTTATGGATTTTATCAATAACGCCCTCTACTGGCTCTCGACAGGCATGCTTGTCCCCGTGATTGTTTTTCTGTTGTTCTTCTTCGTTCGCTCTCTGATGATGATAGGCGGCTTTTACGGTCGCTATGTCAGCCGCTCGAAGGTGAACGTAAAGGTTCGCAGGGCTCTCGACGAAGTCTCTGTGGTATCGTTTCTCGACACTCTCGACAGCTATCCCAGAAACAACGAGCTGATAACCGCTCTCGAACGCGTCTCTCGCTCGCGTGAGTCGGCGCCCGCACTCGACAGACAACTGGGCGATTACGAGATTGTCGCCGACAAAGAGCTGGGCAAATCGAAACTGTTGGTGAAGATAGGTCCGATGCTCGGTCTTATGGGTACGCTCATACCCATGGGTCCCGCCCTTACGGGTCTGGCTACGGGCGATGTGGCGTCTATGGCGCAGAACATGCAGGTGGCGTTTGCCACTACGGTTGTCGGCATAGTGATAGGCGCGGTCGGGTTCATAACGTTGCAGGTGAAACAGCGTTGGTATGCCGACGACATGAATATTCTGGAGTATGTAACCGAATCGCTCAAAGAGCTGAAAAAGTAGTTTGACATGGCACGAAAGAGAAGATTGCTTGTGGAGGAGGATCACGACCCTATGGCGGTCCTCACCAATCTGTTCGATGTGGCTATGGTCTTTGCCGTCGCTCTCATGGTGGCTCTCGTGACACGTTTCGACATGAACGAGATATTTTCGCAGGAAGACTTCACGGTGGTAAAGAACCCAGGCACCGAGCAGATGGAGATAATAACAAAGAAAGGCGAAAAAATCGAGAAATACACCCCGTCGGAAAATCAGGAAAGCAGCGGCACCCGCGGCAAACGTGTCGGTACGGCGTATCAGCTTCCCTCGGGCGAGATTATATATGTTCCCGAATAACGGATTGAAATAGTACTTTTAAAAAGTCCGTCTGATTATTTCAGGCGGACTTTTTAATAAGTACTATTTCAATCCGCTATTCGGGAACATATATAATCTCATCCGAGGGAAGCTGATATGCCGTACCGACACGTTTGCCGCGGGTGTCTCCGACGGGTCTGCCGACAGCCGCTCCCGCGGGGCTCTCCGAGGGGTCTGCCGACGGCGTTACTTTGTCACTCGACAAAGTAACCAAAACGAGGGGGCACAGCCCCTTCTGACCATGTCATATTCGGTTGGCTCATTGTCTTTTACGAAGTCGGCATCATCACGCTATCGCCTCGTGATAATGAACGGTAGTAATAAAATGTAAAAAGTTGTCGTTACCTTTGTGTGTAAGTCACAATAGCTCAAAAGGAGAAATACCTAACTTACGGTATTGTGACCGATTACCCCAGTTCGTATTTTTGCAAAAAAAAATTTTATGCACAGACTCGGAAGATATAAGGATAGCGACATCATGAGCGACCTGATAAATGATAACTATCAGGTGCTGTTGGTGTTGAGCCGTTTCGGAATATCTCTCGGCTTTGCTGACAAGTCGATAGGAGAGGTGTGTCGCCTCAACAATGTCGATACGGATACCTTTCTCGCCGTCGTAAACCTGTTCATGGATGAGGAATCGTTCGAGCCGAGTCTCGAATCGTTCTCTCTCCGTGCGATGATGGATTACCTCCACAGCTCACACGACTATTATCTAAATTTCCGCCTCCCCGCAATAAGAAACAGCCTTACAAAGGCGATGTTTGACGTAAGCGAGGATGTCGCCAAAGCGATGACCAGATTTTTCGACGACTATTGCTCCGAGGTGCGCAAACACATGGAATATGAAGAACAAAACGTATTCCCGTATGTCCGAAATCTGCTCGAAAACAGACGCTCCGAAGAGTACTCGATAGACCTTTTCAGCAAACAGCACGACAAAATCGAGTCGAAACTAACGGAGCTGAAAAATATAATCATCAAGTATTATCCCGGAGCGGGAGGCAATGAACTGAACGGCGTTCTGTTCGACATATTTCTGTGTGAACAGGATTTGGCGTCACACAACAAGGTCGAAGACCTGCTCTTCGTCCCCGCGATAAAGAAACTGGAGGTCGAATAATGGGCAGGAGCGTGAAAATAGTGGTTGCCGAGCCGTCGCTGATAATACGAAGCGGCATGTTGGCGGTGCTCAAAAGAATAGACGCGCTCGACATTCAGATAGAAGAGGTATCGGAAGTATCGAACCTGCCGTCGCTGTTGAGGTGGCACAAGCCTGATATTCTGATAATAAATCCGTCTCTGACGGCGCACTTCTCACTCTCGCAGATAAAAGCGGAGGTCGAACCCGAAACCCTCAGATGCGTGGCACTCTCGAACACGCTTGTCGATGAGGCGGTGACAAAGCTCTATGACGCAACAATAAGCCTCTATGACTCCGCCGAACAGATAAACGATAAGATAACACGTCTTGCGGGTGCGGACGAGAAAGCCAAAGAGCCGACAGCGAACGCATTGAGCAGTCGTGAGAAAGAGATTGTGGTAGGTGTGGTAAAAGGACTCACCAACAAGCAGATAGCCGACACGTTATGTATCTCGACACACACCGTGATAACACACCGTCGAAACATAGCGTCGAAACTTCAGATACATTCGGCGGCGGGTCTGACAATATACGCCATTGTTAACAAGCTGGTCGAATTTGACGAAATAAGTTCTCTGATAAGCAGAAACGATGAGTAGAACAAGCAGTACGGATGACAATATTTAGGTATTGCGGTTCATTAAACGTGACTGACAAAGCATAACAGTTAAAATATGACAACCAAAGTATGATTGTTAAAGTATGATAGTCAATCAAGATATGATAGTCAAATAATTACATCAAATCGTGATAATCAAAATATGACAATCAAGATCAATGTATGACAATCAACACAGCTGTACACGTTTAAACCTGCGGAACAAAGTCCGCTTATCGACATAAAACATAAAGTAGTTACAAGGTCAATAGTCAATATAATAATTGGAAACGGAAGTAAGCCATACTTTCTAAGGCAAAGCCCGGTTGTGAAACCCGGCTTTGTCTGTTTTTATATGATACGATGTGTAGTGGCAGATAGTCTTGTTTAATACGGTGTCCGATGTTAATCCGAAATGAGTTTTTTCAATTCCCGTTTTATGCCGTTTTTGTCTATGCCGCATATTGTCGCAAGTTCATCCACGGGACCGTGTTGTACGAACTTGTCGGGCAGACCCAGTCTCACTACTCTGTGAGGTCTGTTCTGTTCAAGTGTGGAGAAGTGTTCGAGTATAGCGCTTCCGACACCGCCGTTTATCACACCGTTTTCGAGTGTCATGATTTTATCGAATCGGCTCCAGATGTCGTTAAGCATATCGGTGTCGAGAGGTTTCGCGAAACGTAAATCGACATGTTCTATCGAGTAACCCTCTTCCACGAGTTCGTCTATGGCGTCCGCCGCCTCGTTGCCTATCGGTCCGAAGCTCAACATAGCCGCCTGATTTCCGCTGTGGAGCGTACGAGACTTGCCTCGCTCTATCATCTCGAACTCATTACGCCACTCTTCGCCTCTGTAACCCTCGCCACGGGGGTATCTTATCACGTATGCGCCGCATGGTTTCGCCTGTGCAGAGTACATAAGGTTTCTCAACTCATGTTCATCGAACGGCGACGCTATGGTTATATCGGGGATGGCTCTGAAGAAGGCTATGTCGAACGAGCCGTGATGTGTGGCACCGTCTTCACCGACAAGACCCGCTCGGTCGAGACACAACACAACGTTTACGCCTTGGAGCACGATGTCGTGAATGACATTGTCGTAGGCTCGTTGCATGAACGATGAATATATGTTACAGAACGGAAGCATACCCTGAGCCGCAAGTCCGCCCGAAAATGTGACGGCGTGACCCTCGGCTATCCCTACATCGAATACTCTGTCGGGCATCTCCGCCTGCATTATGTTCATCGAGCAACCTGTCGGCATCGCGGGTGTCACACCTACAATAGACGGATTGAGGCGGGCGAGTTCGAGCAGTGTCTCGCCAAAAACATCCTGAAATTTTCGGCTGTTCGCTTTTACACGTTTGCGTCGTCCCGTGTCGGGGTCAAAAACGCCTGGTGCGTGCCATGTGGTCTGGCTCTGTTCGGCGGGGGCATATCCCTTTCCTTTGACCGTAAGGGCGTGCAACAACTTCGGACCCTCTATCTGTTTGAGGTCCTGCAACACCTTCACAAGTTTTTTGACATCGTGACCGTCGATAGGTCCGAAATATCTGAATCCGAGTGACTCGAAGAAATTACTTCTCTGCAACAGAAAACGTTTCACACCCGCCACCGAGCGGTCTATCACCTTGAACAGGAACGGGAAGGCTCGCAGGATGTTCTGCGTCTTGTTTTTGAAACGGTTATATCGTCTTGATGTGGTTATCGAGAGCAGGTATCTGTTCAGCGCGCCGACATTGGGGTCTATCGACATGTCGTTATCGTTGAGTATCACGAGCAGGTCACCCGCCTCAACGCCAGCATTGTTGATACCCTCGAAAGCGAGACCGCCCGTCATTGCGCCGTCGCCTATCACGACCACGCATTTACGTTTTTCGCCTTTCAGCTGTGAGGCGACATCCATACCCAAAGCCGCCGATATGGAAACAGAGGAGTGACCACCACCGAAAGCGTCATACGGACTTTCGGAGCGTCGCGGAAAGCCGCTGATACCACCCGTCTTACGGTTGGTGTGGAAAACGTCTCTTCTGCCTGTCAGAATCTTATGCACGTATGCCTGATGTCCCACGTCCCACACGAGTTTGTCGTCGGGAGTGTCATATACATAGTGCAGCGCCACGCTCAACTCCACAGCCCCAAGACTCGACCCAAGGTGGCCGGGGTTGGTCGAAAGTTCACCGATAATGAACGCCCTCAACTCGTCGCACAGAAGCGGAAGCTCGTCTATCGAGAGCTTTTTAAGGTCGGTCGGAGAGTCTATTTTTTCGAGAAGAGCCATTTGCTTTCAAGGATAATATCTTACAAAGATAGTAAAAATTATTGTCGTCCGATAAAAACAGATTACCAAACTGTTTTATTGCCCCGCAAGGATGTGCGGGATTAGCCACTGACTACCCGCAAGATAATGAATCCGTTGTTCGTAACATGGATATAAGGGGTTGTGCCCCTTGTTTTTGTCGCCTTTAAACGTTACTTTTGTGAGGTAAAGCAAAAATTTCGTCGATATGGACAAATTCTGTGACTCACTTTTCCGTTATGAGCGTCGTCGGTGCCACACGGTCACCGTCGGAGACGTGAAGATAGGCTCCTCTTACGGTGTCGTGCCCCAGTCCATGTGCACCACCGACACCCTTGACACCGAGGCGTCGGCACGACAGGCGGCGGCGATAGCGGATGCGGGCGGCAAGCTGGTGCGCTACACGGCGCAGGGTCGCTCCCAGGCGCAGAATCTGAAAGCCATAAAGGAGCGTCTCGCCGAAATGGGTTATAACGTACCGCTGGTGGCGGACATACACTTCAACCCCGCGGCGGCGGACATAGCGGCGACCGTCGTTGAAAAGGTGCGAATCAATCCGGGTAACTTTGTGGACAAGCGGGCGACACTTGAGAATGTGGAGTTCACGCCGCAGGAGTATGAGGATGACAAAAGACGTCTCGACGAACGTTTCACCGCTTTTTTAGCCATCTGCCGAGAGCACGGCACCGCTGTGAGGATAGGCGTTAATCACGGTTCGCTTTCAGACCGTATCATGTCCGAGTACGGCGACACACCGCAGGGCATGACGGAGTCGGCAATGGAGCTGTTACGGATATGCAAGCGCGAGCGGGTCGACAATGTGGTGGTGTCGATGAAGTCGAGCAACACGCAGGTAATGGTCAGGGCGTACCGCATGATTGCCGCCGCCATGCGTGCCGAGGGCATGGACTACCCGTTGCATTTGGGTGTCACCGAGGCGGGCGAAGGCGAGGACGGACGCATAAAATCGGCTGTCGGCATGGGCGCGCTTATGGCTGACGGTCTGGGCGACACGATAAGAGTATCGCTCACGGAGGCGCCCGAAGCCGAGATACCCGTGGCAAACGCGCTGATTTCGATATTCGAGGGACGTGAGAAACATGCGCCGATACCCGAACAGGCGACAGACAGCTATTCTCCATACGAATATAAACGTCGCAACAGTCGCCGCATCGGTGAAGTAGGTGACGGTCAGCCACCCGTTGTACCCGATTCGTTACCGGAGGGAACAAGGGAACTTTCAATATGGAAACTCGACGCCGAGATGCTCGAAAAATTACGACGCGAGCCGTGCGTTGTGGCGGCGGTGAGCGACAATATCAACGCCACGGCGGAGCTGAGAGCCTTTTTCCTGCGACTCGACAATGCTGGTATAGACTGCCCCGTTATAATTGTACGACGCTATCCCGCCATGTCGGAGGAAGATTTCGCTTTGCGGGCAGCGGCGGAGTGCGGTCAGCTATTCATCGACGGATACGGTGACGGTCTGATGCTCGAATGCGAAGGGTTGTCGAAAGAGGTATGCGAGAAGACGGCGTACGCCATATTGCAGGCGGCGCGCGTAAGGTTCACAAAGACGGAGTATATATCATGCCCCGGATGCGGACGCACGCTCTTCAACCTGACAGAGACACTAAGGCGTGTAAAGGCGGCGACCTCCGAGCTGAAAGGACTGAAAATAGCCGTAATGGGATGTATCGTCAACGGTCCGGGCGAAATGGCGGACGCCGACTACGGATATGTGGGAGCGGGTCCGGGTAAGGTGACCCTCTACAAAGGTCGTGAGGCTGTCAAGAGGGCGATACCCGAAGAGAGAGCGATTGACGAACTGCTCGATTTGTTGAAACAGAATAACGAACTGCCGCAATGATACTCTTGTCAACAGCCTATCTTGCGCCGATAGAGCAATATTCGCTTCTGTTGTCGGGCGAGAAGTGCCTATTCGATTTTCATGAGACCTATCCGAAACAGAGCTACCGCAACAGGTGCCGCATAATGACCGATTCGGGCGCGGTCGATTTGAGCATACCCACGGTGAAACACCACTTCGCCAAGACAAAGACAAAAGATGTCGAGATTGACTACTCGACACCGTGGCAGAAAAAACATTGGAACGCGTTGACGACAGCCTACCGCAACTCCCCGTATTTCGACCATTACGAACATCTCTTCGCACCGTTTTTTCACGACAGAGAGCATTTTCTGGTTGACTTCAACACAAAACTGCAAACTCTTATCCTCGACATACTAAAAGTCGGCGACAGGGTCGAGATAGGCTACACCGATGATTTCGTACCCCTCGAAAACGATTTTACGGACATGCGTTTCGCAATCTCACCCAAAAGCAGACTCAGGGGCGATATTCCGCAATACGAGGCGAAGCCTTATTATCAGGTCTTTTCCGAGAGCCTGCCTTTCGTACCCAACCTGTCGATTATAGACCTGTTGTTCTGCGAGGGAGCGGGTGCGGTCGATTATATTTAGAACATACAAAAACGTATCATTCACATGAAAGAGCGTGATTACGAGATAAAACAGACCAAAAGAGGCGAGATTCGCTTTCCTTACAGACCGAGCCGTTATTGCCGCTGGGTCACATGGATATCGTCATTGCTGCTGACGGCGATATTCCTTTATCTGCTCTATTCGAGTAGCGGCACCTATCTGTCGGCGTGGTTTTTAAGCCTGGCGTTGGCGGTGGCGCTGCTGCTTATTTTGTCATTCCCCCGAAACATAGACCTCGACGAGGATGAGATGGCGCTGAAAGGAATACTCGAAGCGACATATATCCCCTACAACGACATAAAACGCATACACCCGATAAGCAAAAGCCGCCTCCGTTTTGTGATTCCGCTGATAGGAAGTTACGGATTCGGCGGATACTTCGGTTACTACATCGACCTGCGTAATCTGCGCACGATACGAGTCTTTGCCAGCAGGCTGTCGGGGTTGATAATGATACAGACAATCTATAATGAACGAATATTGATAAGCTGCGAACGCCCCGAACAGCTCATATCCATGGTGCGTGAACGCATAACCGACAACCGACAGTTCGATGACTCGGCAGAGGCGGCGCAGGCAGAAGAGGAGGACGATTAAGCACGGTTAGCAAAACAGACAACAAAATGAAAAAACTGATTCTTTTTATATCGACAATCTTTATCTGTTCCGCCGTTTCGGCACAGAATTTCGCATACAGAGTACGCTTCGACACCTATTTCGATAACCTCGAAAGCAGTGAACAATGGGAGCCGACACGCACATTGTTCGCCGTAAAACTCGCTCCTGAGATAGGGTTACAGCTCGGAGGCGGTCACTCTCTCATGGTCGGAGCCAACCTGATACAGGATTTGGGCGACACACTTCTAACACATGCCGACTACTCTGTCTATTACCGATATAAAAGCAAGCGTTTCGGCGCGTTGGCGGGAAGTTTCTCACGCCGAAACTCAATAGGCGACTATCCTATAACCTTTTTCGACAACGACTGGTCTTTCTATAACGAGAACATACACGGTATAATGCTTCAGTCTGGTCGCAAACCCAAGCACCGCTATATCGAATTTTTCGTTGACTGGCAGGGTCAGGACCAGAAATTCCGAATAGACGAGTTTCTGCTCTGCGCCTCAGGACGCTATTCATTTTTCGACCGTCTTCTGATATTCGACGCCGCGGGCATGTTGAGTCACTTCAAAAACGATTATGTTCTCCAAGACTCCTATCTTCTTGAAAGAGCCTTTTACAAAGCCTCGCTGTCAACCGATTTGCACAAGGTGATTCCTCTCTTCGACGAGTTCCGTCTCGGTTTCGGCACCCTCTCGTCAATGGAACACAAACGAGTGCTTGACACACATACCACATGGCAACACAACATCGGTTTTCAAGCCGAGGCCGACATAAGGTGGAAATGGGTCGGATTGAAAAACGACTTCTATTTCGGTGACCCCCAGCAGACCTATTACCGACAATACAGCCGCCGTATCTATTCAGGATCACCATTTTACCAGTCCGACAGATACAACAGAACATCCCTTTACGGCAAGTGGTCAAAAAAATTCCTCTCCATAAAAGGTGAAATAATCCTCCACGCCACCAAAGGCAACGTCGCCAACCAAGAGATGCTGACTCTCTCTTTGGATATACATCAGATGCTGAAGAAAGGGAAACCGCATAACATAAAATAGAAAAAAGGCTTTTGTCGTTACATGACAAAAGCCTTTTTTATCTATCTGGCTGTTCCGAATGTCAGTGCAAAACCTGCCGAAACGGTTGCGCCTGTCAGGACAGGGCTATATTGGGTTATCAGGTCGGGTTTGCTGTTCAGTATGTTGTCCGCACTTACGAAGACACGATACCTGCCAAGGATTGTGAGGTTCGCGCCCGCGGTTACTATTATCTGTGACGGAAGGTTTATGCGATATATGGTGGTAGCAGGATCTGTGAAATAGAAATCTTTAGGACTGAGATAACTTGCCGATACAAAAAAGTTCCATTCCAGATTTCTTTGCGTCAAGGTATAGTACGTATTAGCTACAAATGTGTGGGGACGATAGCCGTAGTCATCGATGACGGGAACGGAGTCATCTCTCTTACGCATGTAATTGTAAGACGCGTTTATATTCCACCCCTCCAACAGAGGCACGCTCGCCGAGAGGGTCGCACCATAATACTCGTTCGAGTCGCCGTTGGAAGTTATCAGTTTGTCACCGACCAACTGCGGAACGACAGTGTTTTTAAATCGGTTGACATATAGTCCTGCCGACAATCTGAACGCGTCGGACTCATACGCTCCGTCAAGTCTTACATTATGGCTTTTATTACGCTTGACCACGGAACCGGTCATATGATAGACATTACCCAATATCGACTCGGCGGCAGAGAGGTTCATGTCATAAATCGAGGGAAACACATATCCGAGCTCGTATGACGCCTTGGCTGTCACGGTGTTGCTCTTATAACCTACCGCCACCTGGGGTGAGACGCAGGCGTCACGCATGTTTTTGGGCTTGCCCACAAAATTGATATATATATCGGCGAGATTGTCCCAACCGAAGTTATCCACACGCAGACCGCCTTCGGCGAAGAATCTTTTATGTGTGAATCGCTCAATCGCGTATACAGAGAAGACGTTATAGTCGTGCGACATTGCGTATCCGCCCGACAACAGAGGTGACTGCACCCTACGGCTGTACATCTCGACACCCGCACGGATGAGGTGTTTGTCGTTGGGTCTGTTCTCCCATCTGACAGAGGGGTTTATAAGGAAACTCTTATTTCGTGGTTCTTTTGTCTCGGCGACAAATCTGTCATAGGTGGCAAGCCCATAAAGGTCGAACACAATCTTGTTTTTATCGTTTATCCTATATGTTATGTCGATGTCGCCGCTGCCGCCCATATCGCTGTTATACTTCAACGCGCCGTCATAGGCGTAAGGGTCGTAATCGAGAGGCACGATGAAATTGTCGGCACCTACAAAGTTGGTTCGGCTGTTACTCCATACCGTAGCCGATATGTTGAGTGTCACTTTGGGGTGCAGGACTATTTTGAAATATTGCGACAGGCTCATGTCACGAGATCCCTCCACAGCCATGGAACCGCCAACGGAGAAAGGTTTATAATCGCCTGACAGGGGTACTGCCGCACCTCGATAGGCACCGTTGAGCAGATAAGGTTCGGTATTGCGGAACGACACGTGCGTCTGCGAAAGGAATTTGTCACTGCCGAAAGAGGCTCCGAGAGACGCCTCTATCTGCGGCGAGTCCATACGGCGGCGATATTCGGTGTCGTGCGACCCGAATTCTCGTCCAGACGGTGAGGTATAGCGTGCCTCGACCTCCACCTGAGCGCCTTTGAAGTCGGCGTCATGCGTGATGACGTTTATTACCATTGCCGAAGCGTCGGAGCCGTATATGACGTTACCTCCATAGTCGATGACAACCTCTTTTACAGACGACAAGGGGATACGGTCAATATTGAAACTCTCTCCCGCTCCGCTCTGTCGCTTGCCGTCAACAAGCAGCAGAATACCGTCGCCCACACCGTGACCCTGTATGTGTATAGTACGACCGAAAGAGGTCTGCGACACCTCCACTCCTGGAATATAACGGGAAAGAAGCGACGCCAAATCGGATGCGTTGCTGTTTTTGATCTCCTTATCCGACAATACGGTAGCCGAAGCATAACCGTCTGATGGGCAAACAGCAAAGAGTGCCGACAGAAATAAAAATGATAAAAAAAGTTGTTTTTTCATTAATATCGTTGTAATTTTACGTCAGTTATGAAAACGGTTATCTTATTGTCTATTCCGCAAATATACAACATTTAATATATATCAGTAGTATAAGTTGCTCACAAGAGAGCCGTTTATATCTTAAAAATTCATCAATGATTCGATAAAGGTTATGAACAGAGAGTGTGATTTTCTGATCATAGGTTCCGGAGCGGCGGGGCTCAGCATGGCACTGAAAGCCGCCGAACACGGTCACGTCATAGTTGTAACCAAGAGCACAATATCAAAGACCAACACGGCGGAGGCGCAGGGCGGCATCGCATCGGTGACCTACCCGCCCGACAATTTCGAGAAACACATACATGACACCATGGTCTGCGGCTCAAACGAGTGCGACCCCGAAGCGGTGCGTATCGTCGTGGAGAACGCTCCCGACAGGATAAAGGACCTTGTGGCGTGGGGTGTATCATTTGACAAGGTTGGCGGCCGCTATGAGCTGGCGCGCGAGGGCGGTCACAGCGAACACCGAATACTTCATCACAAAGACTCTACGGGACGGGAGATTGAAGACAAGCTGGTCATGAGGGTGAAAGAGCACCCCAATATTGAAGTGCTCGAACATAACTTCGCCATAGACCTGCTGACACAACATCATCTGGGTAAGCTTGTCAAGAAAAGCACTCCCGACATCGAGTGTTACGGCGCCTATATCCTCAACCTCAAAGACCACAAAGTATTCACCATATTGTCGAAAGTGACGGTTTTGGCGACCGGCGGCGTGGGTAACCTTTACAACGTAACCACCAATCCCCCCGTAGCGACGGGTGACGGCATAGCCATGGCTCACCGAGCCAAAGCGGTAATCGAGAACATGGAGTTCATCCAGTTCCACCCCACTGCTCTCTACAATCCCGGAGAGCGTCCGTCGTTCCTGATAACGGAGGCGATGCGAGGCTTCGGTGCCGTATTAAGGACGCAGGACGGCAAAGAGTTCATGGACCGTTATCACAGCATGGGCTCGCTCGCGCCGAGGGATATAGTTTCGAGGGCTATCGACAACGAGCTCAAAAGCAGGGGTGAGGAATTCGTTTATCTCGACGTGACCCACAAGCCCGACGAAGAGATAATAAAGCATTTCCCCAATATTTACAACAAGTGTCTCTCTATCGGCATTGACATAACCAAGGAGATGATACCCGTGGCTCCAGCCGCTCATTACAGCTGCGGAGGCATAAAGGTTGACGGCAACGGACAGACCTCCATAAACAGGTTGTATGCCATAGGTGAGGCGTCATCGACAGGTCTTCACGGTGCCAACAGGCTTGCATCCAACTCGTTGATAGAGGCGGTGGTATATGCGCATCGTGCCGCCGAGCATGCGGCATCGCGTCTCGACTCCCTAACATTGCAGGAGGGTTTGCCCGACTGGGACTATGAAGGCACCTCGATACCCGAAGAGCTGATACTCGTAACGCAGAGCTACAAAGAGCTTCAGCAGATTATGAACAGCTATGTGGGCATTGTCCGTTCCGACATGAGGCTCGAAAGAGCCTTCCGCCGTCTTGAGATAATATTCAAGGAGACGGAAGAACTCTACAAAACCTCTACCCTCTCCCGCCACCTCTGCGAACTCCGCAACATGATAGCCGTTGCCTATCTGATAATCAAGCAGGCGAAAGAGATGAAACAGAGTGTCGGACTGCATTATACTATCGACTATCCCGTATGCGGGGATAACGCAAAAGAGTTTTAATTAACATCTGCATAAAAATTTTTTAGGCGGAGCCTGTTTAAGGTTCCGCCTAAAATTTTTTGCGATGTTAACCAAAACTCTTTGTGTTATCCCCGCATACGGGATAGTCGATAGTGTAATGCAGTCCGACACTCTGTTTCATCTCTTTCGCCTGCTTGATTATCAGACAGAACAGCTCTGTCTGCCGACGGCGTTACTTTGTCCCTCGACAAAGTAACCAAAACGAGGGGGCACAGCCCCTTTTGACCATGTCATACCCCGTTGGCTCATTATCTTCTACGAAGTCAATATCTCCCCGTTTATCGCCTCTCGCTTATCGCCTACTGCTTTCACGACCAATACCGACAACACCAAAACTTAACGGCTTTCCTAAAAATAAAAAAGATGACGGATATAATTTATGTTTGATTCCGGACTAATAAAAACAAGAGACCCGAAACATTAAATGATATTTCGGGTCTCTTTTAATTTTATGATGTCGGATTTATTTGTTATTTATCCGATTTTGACGATTTGAAAAAGCCTTGTTTTTCAAGTGCGGCAAGGTATTTTGCGCTGTAAGTGGCATTGTCCTCGGCGTTGTATCTCTTGAGAGTGAAAACCTCCGCAAGATTACGCGTGCCGTTCTCCTCGACAAGACGCTTAACATAATCCATCGACTCTTTCTCCGACCATATCTCTCTTACTTTCTCGTCGGAATAATCCTCGTAACGCTCTCTGTGTATAAAAGATGTCGAGGGAAGACGCTCGACAAGAGGCGGATTCTCGTCGGGATAGCCTATGACTATCGTAGTAAGCGGAATCACACCTTTCGGAAGTTCGAGCAGTTCGCTTATCTGCTCGGCGGTGTAAAGCGTCGTACCCAATATACAGATACCCAAACCGAGATGTTCAGCCTCCAAAATCATGTTTTGCGCCGCCAGAGACGCGTCAATGGCACTGTTGACAAACCACAACGGATTCTCGTACGACGGTGTCGCTCCCGACGCCTCGCACCAACGTGAAAAACGGTGAACATCACAGCAGACAGTCGCCACAAGCGGCGCGTTCATCCTCTCGACCTGTCCGAAATGAAGCGGAGAGAGTTTTTTCAACATTTGTTCGTCAGATGTGAGAACAAAAGAGTAAAGTTGCATGTTACCGACAGTAGAAGCCCTGCCGGCAGCTTCCGCAAGACGCTCGATTACAGATTCTTCGACCTTACGGTTGCTGAACTTGCGAATGGAACGGTGTTCAAATATGGTTTTCATCTTATTCCTGTTATCATTACCGCAAAAGTAAACAAATCGGCACGATTTTCCCTTTTCAAAAACCAAAAAAATCGCAAATGTTTGTATAGACAAAAAAAATCGCTATACTTGCTATATCATTTAAACCAAATTTTTAAAAACATTATTTCTCACAACAACAGAAATGAAAAGCAACAAAGGTTTCCGCGACAATGGCGTCGATCAGAATGACCTGATGAAAAAGCACATGAAGCTCGAACCCAACAAGAGAAGCGGGAAAGACCGTATCGTAATCGAAGACGAAGAAGACGAAGAAATATACCACCCTCGCAAAGAGTCGATACTCGACTATTACGACGATAACGAAGAGGACGACAACGAAGACGAATACGAGGACGACGAGGAGTACGACGGCGAGGATGAGGAAAACTAAACAGACTGAAAGGTAATCACATAAAAACGACATCCGACATCTCGGAACATCGGCATCATTCCGACATAATTCTACAACAACCATAAAAGAGCGGCATCGACAAAATGCCGCTTTTCCTGCAATAATGCGGACACATCGACAAACGGTGCAGGTTATTTTGTAAACGGTAATCTATAATGGAAAAACTCGTTATGCTTTCGGGTATCGCGACCCGCTGCTATGTTGGCGAAAACGCGGACAAACCCGCCATACTGCTGATACACGGCTACATGGAGTCGCTGGAGACTTGGGATACGCTCACCCCGCTGTTGGAGCGTGACTTTTGCGTGCTCTCGCTCGACTTGCCGGGACACGGCGTCTCGCAGACACCTGAAGAAGATTTTTCAATGAGCGATTTTGCCCGCACGGCACTCGCGTTGCTCAACAAATACGGTGTCGAAAAAGCTGTCGTCGTCGGACACTCGATGGGCGGATATGTGGCGTCAGCCTTTGCATCTGAACATACTGACAGATGCGCGGGATTGGTTTTGCTCAACAGCTCGCCGCTGGGAGACACCCCAGAAAGAGCCGAAGCGAGAAAACGGGAGATAAAACTGATAAAAGAGGGTAAAAAAGAGCTCTTGGCAGCCATGGGACCCGCAAAAGGATTCGCTCCGTGCAACATAAAGAGAATGGAGGAACATATAGACGCGCTCACGGAACAGGCGATGATTACCGAGGACGAGGGATTGCTGACCGCGCTTAACGCCATGATGACCCGTAAGAATTACGCCGAGACTCTCTCTAAACTGCCGTTCCCAATGTTGGCGGTTTTCGGTAGCGACGACTCGTTTATATCAGAGGAGGCGAAAACAAGAATCATCGATGCCACCCCGACGATGAAACATCTGACAATAGAAAAAACGGGACACCAGACACACATCGAAAACCCCGAAGCGGTGGCGGAAGCGATTGTCGCCATGTTTGCTGAAGCGTAAGAGAACACGCCGCTACAATATTTTACCTCAATGACACAAAAACATCCGTCAAGCGGAGTAAACCGCGCAAGACGGAGTAAAGTCAAGGTGAAACGGACACATTGAAAGAGCTGTCCGCACTAAAAACGGCACAAACGGCGGCTGTCATGGAAAGGCAGACAGATACGTAACGATTTATTCCCGAAAAATTTATATCTTTGTAACTCAAATCGAATCTAATTTTCAGACATGAACAACCTTGAAGTCATAATATCGGCAGCGCAGGATAAAAAAGCCAAAGGAATCGTATCTCTCGACATGAGAGGCATCGACGGCTCCATATGCGACTATTTCGTGATATGCAACGCCGACTCTACCACACACGTGGAATCAATCTCGAACGAGATAGAGGAGAAGCTCATCGAGATAAACAACCAGAAACCCTTCAGGGTGGAGGGACGACAGAACGGATACTGGGTGGTGATGGATTACGGCGACGTAATGGTTCACATCTTCCTGACAGAGGCTCGCGACTATTACAGACTCGAAGAGCTTTGGGGTGACGTGCCTTCGAAAAAATACGAATCTTATCAGTAACCGACCCGCAATAACCGTAAAGGCGCGGTCGTTAGCTTTTGAGACAAAACAACAAAACAGATGATTGAACAACCGAAAAAAAGTAAATTCAACATATTTTGGCTGTACGGTTGTATAGCACTCATAATCATAGGCTTCAGCCTTTTGGACTCTTCGGGCAGCATGGTCAAGTCAACATGGAACGACGTGAAGACCCAGATGCTCGAAAAAGGCAAGGTTGAACGTGTTGTAGTGGTGAACGACAAGGATGTCGAGGTCACTCTGAAAGACAACGCAGTCGAAGAGGTTAGAAACAGCAACAAGCTATACGCCAATATACCCGACAAAGGACCGCAGTTCTTTTTCAGAATAGGTTCGCTCGAAAAATTTCAGGAAGATTTCGAGACGGCACAGAGCGACATACCGGTAAACAGACGAATATCACTCGAATTCGAGGGTCGTGAAAACGCGTGGAGCGGCATTCTGACAACGCTCCTGCCGATATTGATACTCATAGGCTTTTTGGTGTTCATGTCACGCGGCATGCGAGGCGGAAACGCGGGAGGCGGTGTGTTCAGCGTTGGTAAGGCAAAAGCGCAGATTTTCGACAAGGATAACAGAGTCAATGTCGGCTTTAAGGATGTGGCAGGCTTGCAGGAGGCTAAAGTGGAAGTCATGGAGATTGTGGACTTCCTCAAAAACCCCGAAAGATATCGTCAGCTCGGAGGTAAGATTCCCAAAGGCGCATTGCTCGTAGGCCCTCCGGGTACAGGTAAGACCCTGCTCGCAAAGGCTGTGGCGGGTGAGGCTAACGTGCCGTTCTTCACAATCAGCGGTTCGGACTTCGTCGAAATGTTCGTCGGCGTGGGTGCTTCGCGTGTGAGAGACCTTTTCAGACAGGCGAAAGAGAAAGCGCCGTGTATAGTGTTCATCGACGAGATTGACGCCATAGGTCGTGCGAGAAACAAGGGTAACGGTCTCAATTCCAACGAAGAGCACGAAAATACACTCAACCAGTTGCTCACCGAAATGGACGGTTTCGGCACAAATTCGGGAGTGATAATATTGGCGGCGACAAACCGTGTTGATATTCTCGACAAGGCGCTTTTGAGAGCGGGTCGTTTCGACCGTCAGATACACATAGACCTGCCGGAGCTTAACGAGCGAAAAGAGATTTTCGCCGTACACCTGAAGAAAATAAAATTGCAGGAGGGTCTCGACACCGACTTCCTTTCGAGCCTCACTCCGGGATTCTCGGGAGCGGACATCGCCAACGTATGTAACGAGGCGGCTCTCATCGCCGCCCGTCACAACAAAACGGCGGTCGAGAGACAGGATTTCCTCGATGCGATAGACAGGATAATAGGCGGTCTCGAACGCAAGGGCAAGATAATAACCGAACAGGAGAAAAAGACGATTGCCTATCACGAGGCGGGTCACGCCACAGTCAGCTGGTGGCTCGAACACGCCAATCCGCTGGTTAAGGTGACAATCATACCCAGAGGCCGTTCGCTCGGCGCGGCATGGTACGCGCCCGAAGAGCGTCAGATTACCACAAAAGAGCAGTTGATACACGAAATGGCGTCGCTTTTGGGCGGCAGGGCTTCCGAGAAGCTGATTTTCGGAGAGGTATCGACAGGCGCGCTCAACGACCTTGAGAGAGTGACAAAACGAGCTTACGCCATAGTGGCATATTACGGCATGAGCAACAACATGCCCAACGTAAGCTATTTCGACTCGGAATATAACGAGCGTATAACCAAGCCTTACAGCGAAAAACGTGCGGAGGAGATAGACGCCGAAGTGGGTAAAATCATCGACGACACCTTCGCAATGGCTACGGAGGTACTCGAAAAACACAAGGCTGGTCTGATTGAACTTGCCGAGTTGTTGCTCGAAAGAGAGGTTGTCTTTGCCGAAGACCTCGAAAGAATATTCGGCAAGCGCCCCGGTTCGGCTACAAGCATATCGCTGAAAGAGACACCGAAAGAGGAGAAGTCAGCCGATGCGGCTGAAAATGTCGGAAACAGCGAAAGCGGTGAGGTTGAAAAAGATACCGCCGAGAACAAAAACGACGTGACAGAGGGCGAATCAAAAACCGACGCCCCACAAAACAACGACTCTTCCGCCGAATAAGAAGCGGAAGAGCCGTTACACATAAAAAGCCGTAACATATAAAACAGATACTGTCGTAATCGGCGCGAACGGCGACAGCACAAAAAAGAAAAACTACCCGAATAGAAGAAGATGGCGAATATGAAAAACATAATAACCAGAGCCTTGAGCGGCGCCGTATTGGTGTTTGTGATAATGGCGGCAACCTTTTGGCACGAGTACAGCCGTGACATTCTTCTGGCTGTCATCGGTATAGGCTGTCAGATTGAGTTGTTGAACCTCATACGCAAAGACGGCATGCGTTCGATGCGCTATCTTATCTCGGCATGTTCTGCTCTGCTGTTGTTATTCTTCGCCATATACGGACTCGGCTACATCGTCGCTTTCGTGGCGGTTATAATGGTTCTGGCACGCTTCATCTCGGAGCTTTACACTCGACACGAGACCCCGTTTCAGAATATCGCTCTCGACCTGTTCACAACACTATACACAATCATACCCGTGGCGGCGGCGTCCACTCTCGACGCATGGCCGTTGGCAATGTTGTTCATAATGGTGTGGATAAACGATGTCGGAGCCTTTCTTGTTGGCATAACCATGGGTCGCCACAAGCTCTTTGAGCGTCTCTCACCCAAAAAGACATGGGAGGGATGTATCGGCGGTATCGTACTGACGATTGCGGCGAGCGCGGCGGCAGGCGAACTGCTCTTCGACGGACAGATGTGGCAATGGGCTGTGATAGGCGCTTTAACGGCGGTAAGCGCGGTATTCGGCGACCTCTTCGAGTCGATGATAAAACGCTCCATCGGAGTGAAAGACTCCGGAAACGTGATACCCGGACACGGCGGCATGCTCGACCGCTTTGACGCGCTGCTCTTCGGCGCGCCTGTCTTCTGGGTCTCTTATAACCTGATATTCAAACTTATAACCTTATAACGATGACTCTTTCAAAAGAAGGGCGCGTAATAATGCTCTCAACTCTCGGAATCTGCCTCCTGCTCGGAGTGATTGCGTATCTTTTCATACCGTCTCCTTTCTGTTGGGTGGCTGTTTTCCTGTTTTTCTGCTTTTTTCTCTTTATCGTGAGGTTCTTCAGGCTTCCGAGTTTCAAGAGACAAGAAGACGACAACAATGTCTATTCGCCCGCCTATGGTACGGTTGTTGTGATAGAGAGAGCATACGAGGAGGAGTACTTCAAGTGTGACATGATGCAGATTTCGGTCTTCATGTCGGTATGGGATGTTCACGCCAACTGGTTCCCCGTAGGCGGAATCGTCCGCTATTTCCGTCATCATCACGGTAAATACATGGTCGCATGGCACCCCAAGTCATCGACCGACAATGAGCGTACGACGACGGTGATAGAGTCGAAACACGCCACGGTTCTGTTCAGACAGATTGCGGGCATATTGGCGAAACGAATCGTCTCTTACGCTAAAGAGGGGGTAGGCTATCGACAGAACGACAGGTGCGGTTTCATCAAGTTCGGTTCACGCGTGGATGTGTTCCTGCCGCTCGACGCCGAGGTCAAGGTTAAACTCGGTGACAAGGTCAAAGGCGCGCAGAGCGTTCTTGCCAGCTTCAACAAAGAGTAACGCATAATGGACAAACTGACAAAATACATCATCGCGTTGGCTGTAACGGCGGCGGTGCTGTTTATTATCTGGTATTTCAGTTCGATAGTCATCTATATACTCATATCCGCCGTTCTGTCGGTAATGGGACGTCCTTTGATGACACTGCTCGAAAAGCTCTCGTTCAAAGGCAAGACCATGCCCACATGGGCGGCAGCCTCTATCACGCTATGTGCAATAGTAGGATTGGCTGTGTTGCTCATATCGCTGTTCCTCCCGCTGATAATCGAGAAACTCAACTCGTTGAGTAACTACAACATAAATCACCTTGTCAGTCTCTCGTCCGAATATATAACCTCGATTGAGACATATCTTTCCGAACACTTCTCAATAGATGTCAAAATGCTCGGCGACAAGTCGTTGCAGGACTCGATGCAGGAGTGGTTCAGTAAGGCCGTCATTCCGACAATCAACGGTATCGGCTCGCTTGTCAACGGAATCGTCGATTTTGCGATAGGAGCTTTCTCGGTGACGTTCATAACCTTCTTCTTCTTAAAGGAGAGCAGCCTTTTCAACGACGGTGTAATCATATTGTTCCCCAACCGCTATGAGGAGAACGTCCGTCGCGCGCTTAACTCTTCAATAAACCTGCTGTCGAGATATTTCATCGGTCTTCTCGTCGAATCGACAATCAAGCTGGTGACGGTCGGCGCCGCCATATACATGACCACCGGTCTGACTTTCAGCAACTCGGTGATAATCGCGCTTATCACGGCGATTCTTAACGTGATACCCTATATCGGACCTCTTTTGGGCGCAATCATCGGTATCATCATAGCCATAACCACACCTGAGGCGACAGCGAACATGGGACAGATAGTGATACACATAAGTATCATTTTAGCCATATTCCAGCTTATCGACAACATCATCCTGCAGCCTTACGTCTATTCGTCAAGCGTGAAGGCTCATCCGCTCGAAATATTCCTCGTCATTCTGGCGGCGGGCTCGATAGCGGGAGTCATGGGCATGTTGCTCGCCATACCCGCCTACACGGTATTGCGAGTCTTCGCCAAAGAGTTTTTCAACAATCTCCGAGTCGTTCAGAAACTGACGGAGAAGATATGACAATACGTTCCGAGCGATGCTGAAAGAGCTAATGAAAGGGCTCGCAAAAACATCGGGAGAGGGTGTGTCATGGTGTCAAAGGCAAAAATCGGACATATAATTTCAAATTACGCACAAAAGCGTTATATTTGCCACACGAAAACTCTAAAACTGCATAATGGATAATACGGAACTGAAACGTCTCGCCACACAGGTACGACGAGACATCATCCGAATGGTGGCAGGCGCCGCCTCCGGACATCCCGGTGGCTCTCTGGGCGCTGCCGATTTAATGACACTCCTCTATTTCGAAACGATGAAACAGTCGCCCGCCACTTTCACCAAGGAGGGCAAAGGGGAGGATGTCTTCTATCTTTCCAACGGTCATATCTCACCCGTATGGTACAGCGTGTTGGCTCGCAGCGGTTATTTCCCCTTGAGTGAGCTCGGCACGTTCCGTCATCTGGGCAGTCGTCTTCAGGGACACCCCACTCCCGTGAAAGGACTTCCGGGGGTACGAGTGGCTTCGGGCTCTCTCGGACAGGGTCTCTCGACGGCGATAGGTCATGCCCTCATGAAGAAGCTCGACGGCGACCCCTGCAAAGTCTATGTACTCATGGGCGACGGCGAGACCGAAGAGGGACAGGTATGGGAAGCCGCCATGTTCGGCGCGGCACGCCATGTCGATAACATCATCGCCTTTGTCGATTGGAACAACCAGCAGATAGACGGCACCTGCGACGAGGTTATGTCACTCGGTGACTACCGCGGCAAGTGGGAGGCGTTCGGATGGCAGGTTCTGGAGGCTGACGGTCATGACTTCGACTCTCTGCGCAGCAAGATAGCCGAAGCACAGCAGTTGTGCGGCAAGTCCAAACCCGTGATTATCCTTGTCAAGACAGACATGGGTCACGGTGTCGATTTCATGTGCGGCACAAACGAATGGCACGGCAAGGCGCCCTCTGCGGAACAGGCGGAACGCGCGCTCGCACAGCTTGAGGAGACTCTCGGCGACTATTAAAAAAAGCATTGTCGCGGACACGCTTTGAGCCGCGCCAAAACAACAGATTCCGATGAAAAGATTTAGCTATACCGAAAAAAAAGATACCCGTTCAGGATTCGGCGCAGGCCTTTTGGAGGTCGGCCGCAAGAATAAGGACGTGGTTGCCATGTGTGCCGACCTGACAGGCTCACTCAAGATGGACGCGTTCAAGAAAGAGTTTCACGACCGTTTCTTTCAGGCGGGAATAGCCGAAGCCAACATGATAAGCGTAGGCTCGGGCATGGCGGTTGCGGGCAAGGTTCCGTTCGTCGGCTCGTTCGCCGAGTTTGTCACGGGACGTGTCTATGACCAGATAAGACAGTCTGTGGCATACACGGGCGCAAATGTGAAGATTGCGGCGTCACACGCGGGCATCACGCTCGGCGAGGACGGCGCGACACACCAGGTCATGGAGGACATAGGCATGATGAAGATGCTTCCTGGCATGGTTGTGATAAACCCCTGCGACTACAATCAAACCAAGGCTGCCACGATTGCGGCTGCGGAACATAAAGGTCCCGTATATCTCCGTTTCGGTCGTCCCACGGTTCCCGTATTCACACCCGAAGACCAGAAATTCGAGATAGGCAAGGCTGTCAAGATGATAGACGGTTGCGATGTTGTAATCTTCGCAACGGGTCACCTCGTATGGAAAGCGATTGAGGCGTGTGAGATACTCGAAGACAAAGGCATCAAACCCGAACTCATCAACATCCACACCATCAAACCTCTCGACAAAGAGGCTGTCATTGAGGCTGTCAAGAAGTGCGGATGCGCCGTGTCTGCCGAAGAGCACCTCATAAACGGCGGTTTGGGCGATTCGATAGCACAGCTTCTGAGCCGTGAATATCCCGCTCCCCTCGAATATGTAGCCGTTGACGACAAGTTCGGCGAAAGCGGCAAACCCGACGAGCTTATGGCAAAATTCGGTCTTGAAGCTCCCGACATCGTCGCGGCGGTAGAGAGAGCGATAGCCCGCAAACAGAAATAAAGAACTGACATTCAGTCAAAAATATTTTTATAACACCCGTTATTGTATTTCACTCGAAGACAATAACGGGTGCTGTTTTATTATATAAATACATATCTAACAGATTTCGCCACTTTTATTTATTTTTTTACAAGTTGGCAAGTGTACCCCGTCACTTTTTTCTTTTCATATTTTCAATTTTATTTCGTTGTCGTCATCTCTTGTATTAAGAGAGACGGAAGTTTATGATATTATTCATAGATAGCAGGGGAAACGGGAGGCTATAAATGGGGAGATACTGACTTCCAAAGAGGTAATGAGCCAACGGGCGATGACATGGTCAAAAGGGGCTGTGCCCCCTCGTTTTGGTTACTTTGTCGAGGGACAAAGTAACTCCCGCGGAAGGCGCCCGCGGAGCGCCCGTCGGAGAGTTTCATTTTCATAGTTATCAGCTTACAGTAACCTTATTGTCACGAACATGAATTGTCGTCTTGCCATTGCGGACTACATGAAGGCTTCAGATAATATGGATTTTTAACGGTAACGTATCCGATTTAACAAATAGGGATTCTCACAAATGTAGTGAGAATCCCTATTTTGTTAAACCTGATACGTTACCGTTAAAAATCCATATTGCCTGAAGCCTTCATGTAGTCCGCAATGGCAAGACGACAATTCATGTTCGTGACAATAAGGTTACTGTAAGCTGACAGCCATGACAGCTGTGACGATAATACGTCCAAAACGGTGAGCAATCCTTCGTTGTAACTGAATGTGTTGAGCTGGAGAGACTGCTCCGCAACCTCCATGCTCTTCTGTGCGGTTACAAGCTCACCGTAAGAGGCACTCATACGGGTATAAGCATCGGATAACTCCTGACGAATCATGTCAACAGTCGCCGACAACTCCTGCTCCGATACCCTTACGGCACTCTTGTCAATGGCACTCTTGTGCTTTTTCTCGTTCCAGTTGAAAATAGGCACACTCAGACGGGCAAACGCTATACCGTTGAGTACCCCTTTATCATCAACATTGATACTCTTTGTGGCATACTGCCCCGTCACACCCACAGCCAACGACGGAAGATAAGCCGAACGGGTTACTTCGAGCTTCTGCTTGCCTATTGAGACATTATTCATCGCTATCGCATACTCCGGACGCGCCTCAAGCACCTCCTCATACGACAGAAGTCGCGGCATCGGAGGCAAAGGAGCGTCTATCGAGTCGGCAATCTCTATCGGCTCATCGGTCGGAACACCCATAAGCGTGTTCATCATGATTGCCGCCTGCTTGTAACCCGTCTCCGCCGTGCTGACCTGAAGACGAGCCTCCTGAAGTCGGGTGTCGAGCATCAATAGGTCGCTGCGTGAAATCAAACCGTCATCGAAACGCTCCTTTACCACGGCATGCGTCTCCTCGATAATTCCGAGATAACGGTACGCCATCTGACGCACGGCTATCGCGGCAGCCATATTCCAATAGGCGTACTCCGCAGAATAAGAGACCTTGTCGTATGTCAGACGCTCGTTGTCGCGCGCCACTTCGAGACCGAGTTCGGCAAGTTTCGACTGCTTGCGTACGGCTCCGCCCGAATAGACATTCTGATATGCCGTCACACCCATGCTCCACGCCCTGTTCTTTATCGGGAGAGAGTAGGAGCCTATGTCTATCGACATCTGACGCATCATCTGGTTAAACTCCGCGGCACCCTCTATCTTGGGTTTGTAACCCGTCTCCACCTGCGCCACCTGAGCCTCCGCCGAAACGACATTCTCGCCCGCAATGGCTATCTGCTGTGAATATTCGAGTACGCGCTTTTTATATGTCGCCTTGTCCAGCTCCTCGGCTTTAAGTTGAAGCGGCAATGTCGCTACGACAATCAACGCCGCTAAGATATGTTTTTTCATATTACGCATTCTTTGTGTCGATAGGTGTTTTGACTTTAAAGACAAGAGCATACGCCACGGGCAGTATAAGCACCGTCAGGAATGTAGCCACCAGCAGTCCGCCCATTATCGTCGCCGCCATAGCGCCGAACATGGCGTCAGGCAAGAGGGGCAACATACCGAGTATGGTCGTTCCGGACGCCATTACCACAGGCACTATACGCGACTTGGTCGCCGCTATTATCGCCTCGTAAAGATTCAACCCTTTGGCTGTCTCAAGGTCTATCTGGTCAACCAATACGATAGCGTTCTTTATGTTCATGCCTATCAGACCCAACAGACCCAACAGACAGAAGAAGTTGAACGACTTGCCGAGGGCGAAAAGTCCGAGAACGACACCTATGAATATCAACGGTATCATCGAGAGTATCACCAAAGGTTTGCGGAACGTCTTGAAAAGCAATAGCAACACCGTGAATATCAATATAAAGACAATAGGCAGATTTGCCGCCAACGCCTCATTTGTACGCTCCTGCGAGTCTCTCTCACCCATAAAGACGAGCGAATAGCCGTCGGGCACTTTCACATTCTCGCGCGCCTGCTCCATTATCTTGTCGAAAGCCGCCATAGTATTGGCGCCACGCTTGGGCTCGCACTGCGCGTACATCACCCTCTTGCGGTTAAAGCGTCGTATATCGTAATAGTCATACTCATACTTGACACCCTCGGTCACCTGACTCAACGGCAACACCGCTCCCGTTGACGAGAATACGGGCAGGCTCTTTATGTCGCTCAAATCGAAACGACCCGCGTTTATGTCACGCAAGAGTATGGGTATCGTCTGGTCACCCTCCCTGAATTCGCCGAGACCCGCTCCACGAGTGGCTATCGCCATGCTTTGAGCCACCTGCTGTCTCGACACGGCGAGTCTCTCACCCTTCTCCTGCGAGAAGAGCGGCTTTATCACGGGTACACGTGCTCCCCAGCTGTTGCGCACCTGATCGACATCGGGACACTCACGCATTATCGCCTCAACCTGTGACGTGAGCATAGCCAGAGTATCTATGTCATTGCCCGTGAAACCTATCTCTATCGAGGCGTCAGGCTGCGGAGAGACGTAAAAGAGCGACGACTTGACATCGACGGCGGGGTAGTTCTCACGTATGTAGCTGTTGAAACGGTCTTCCATAACCGTGGTAGAGTCGGCGTCGTGCAGCTCCACCAATATGTTGGCGTAGTTGGGCTGGGGACCGAAAGAGGCGGACGCAAGATAATATCTCGGAGCCGCCGAACCCATTGTCACCGACGTACGTTTCACCGAAGGCTGTTTGGCGAGCCATGTCTCTATATCGCTCATCTGCGACTCGACGGTACGGATGTTATAACCGTTCGGGAAGAAGAGGTCGGCACGGAAATACTCCTTGTCGAGAGCGGGGAAGAAGTTTTGAGGCATCATACCCATGATTACCAGCGAGGCGACAAAGAGAACAACCACCGAAACTACCGTTATCTTACGGTGCGCCAACAGCTTACGCAACACAACCTCAAAACGTTTGTAGAACGGTTTGTTGTAGGGGTCGGAAGTCTCGCTCGGCTTGGGCTCTCGGAACATGAAATAGGCGAAAGAGGTAGTCTGCGTGAGGGCGAGTATCCAGCTCAACCCCAACGATACGCCTATCACCACAAAGAGCGGCTGAACAATCTCCGCAACCGACGCCTTTGCCATATAGAGGGGCAGGAACGAGAATATCGCTATAAGGGTGGCACCCGCCAGACCCCACATGGGGATTGACGCACCCGATATTATCGACTTGCGTTTGTTCATGCCTCGCGCCATGTTTATCTGCGTGTTGTCGATGACGACAATCGCGTTGTCCACAAGCATGCCCATGGCTATGATGAAACCCGCGAGCGACGTTCGGTTAAGACCGACACCCATAAGTTGCATTATGAGCATCGTTCCGCTTATCGAGAAGATGAGCGAGCTGCCTATCAGTACCGACGCCTTGAAGCCCATGACAAACATCAATATCACAATCACGATGACAACGGACTCGATAAGATTGATTATAAAACCGTTGTTGGCTTCGCGCGCAATCTTGCCCTCTGAATAGAGCGACACCAGATCCATACCCACGGGCAGGTCGGAACGTATCTGATCCAGAACCGCCTCCACCTTCTCATAAGTTTTGACCACATCTTTCTCTTTGGGAGACGAGACGGCTATACCCAAGGCGTGTTTTCCGTCTATGCGCACTATCGACGTCGGCGGCTCGATATATCCGCGTTCAATCTCCGCAATGTCGCCGAGTCTCACCTGCTGTCCCGCGTTAGTGCTTATTATCTGGTTCTTGATGTCGTCGAGCGTGCGGTATGTGCCGTCGGCATAGAACTGTATCTGCATGGCGCCCGCGAGTTTATCGCCCGGACTTACCAGCTTGTTCTGCGAACTCATCATCTGAACAATCTTGCCGGGGTCTATTCCGAGGCTCGCCAGCTTTGCGAGCGATATGTTCACGTTTATCGCCGCTTTCTGCTCTCCCGATATGGTCACCTGCTGGACACCTTCGAGCACCGAGAGACGTCGCTTTATCTCCTGCGCCGCCGTTCTCAACTCATCGTCGGTGAAGCCGTTGTTGTCGGCGACCAATCCGTAGTAAAGGCCGAAAACGTCTCCGAAGTCGTCATTGACGTTTACCGTCACACCCTGCGGCAACTTCTGCTGAAGATTAAGTATCTTACGGCGCAACACATCCCACATCTGCTGTATGTCATCCGCAGGCGTTTCGGGCTTCAGCTCGACGGATATTTTCGCCATGCCGCTGTAAGAGTCGCTTTTTATGCGGTATATGCCGGGCATGGTCTGAAGCTCTCGCTCCATTACCTCGGTGACGAGCTGTTCCATTTCGGCGGCGGTGGTACCGGGATAACTCGCCATTATCATCGCCTGCTTTATCACGAAAGGAGCGTCCTCTTTCTTACCCAGCTTGTCGAAAGAGATAATTCCGCCCAGCAATATCACGGCAAGGAAGAAAAAAATCACCTTGCTGTTATCCAAAGAATATTTTACAAGATTCATCTTTTTTCGGATTTAATCTTTTTTATTTGAGCGGTCTCACTTTCTGTCCTTCAACCAGCTGATAGACACCCGCCGTGACAACCTTTTCGCCGGGTTCGAGTCCCGAAGTGACTGCGATTCTGTTGGTGCCGAAAAGCTCGCCGGTGGTTATGCCTCTCAACGAGACGGTCGAATCCTGCGGGTTATATACCCACACGCTGTCCGCCTTGTTACCCGTCAGACTGCTGCGCAACGCGCTCAAAGGCACGGAGGTGTAATCCTTGCGCTCCTCGTTGGTTATCTTGAGCGTGACGGTGGCGGAGAAACCTGGTCTTACGGTATATTCGGTAGTATTGAAACTCTTGTCGTCTATAACGACGCTAACGGGGATACCTGTTCCGTCAGGAGACGCCTCGACAATCTTCTTTATCTTCGCCTCGAACATCGTGGTCGGGAAAGCCTCGAAAGTGACATAGAATTTCACGTCATTGGCTTTCAAAAGCTTGATATTGTTGTCGGGCAAGGTAAAATCTATCTGCAACGCGTTCGGGTCTATCAGTCTCACAACCGTCTCCGATGCCTGCACACGCTGGAAATTATCGACGTAGCAATGTTCTATTATGCCGGAGAAAGGGGCGTACAGCTCCGTCTCGCGAAGCATTGTGCGGGCGTTCTCATAGTTCGACTTGTCACGTCGGTAAGTAGCCTGCACACCCTCATACTCCTGTCTGGATATCGCCTGCTTCTCGACGAGACGCTCATACCTTTCGAGCTGTGATTTGCTGTTGACATATGCCGCTCTCGCCGCGTCCACCTGCAATTTGAAGTCGATAGGGTCTATCTTGGCGATAAAGTCGCCTTTCTTCACCGACATACCGTCCTCGACATCCAGTCTTATCAGCTGACCGCTCATCTTGAAAGCAAGATTACTCGTGGTCTCGGACGAGACGACACCGGGATAGTTACGTTCAAAAACATGCATCGATTCCACGTCATACAGTCTGACGGGTCGGTCGAAGGTCTTTATCTGGTTCTGCTCGGCACACGATTGAAACGACAATACCGCCGTCATTGCCGCAAGAGCGGAGAAAATTGAAGATTTCATCTTTTCCGAATGGTTATTCTGTTAGCATTGTTTTTAATCGGCGCACCATTTCTATTGCCCCGTCACCGATTTGGGCGATTGTAGAGTCGGGGTACATGTAACAAGGCGTTGTAACCACCTTGTTCACGCAATCGACGGTGGCTTTGTCGCGAGGACACACCTCGACCGTAACTCCGAATTTTTCGCTTATCTGCCCACACAAATCGCTCTGCGGACCGAGCGTTATTGTAATCTTCTTGTCCGACAAAACTTTCGCCAGCATAACAGGAGCTATGCACATACCGCATATCGGTTTGGACGCGGCATTAAAAGCCCTTATCACACGGCTGACCTCAGGCAACACCTCGAAGTCGAGACCGTCAATCATCATGGTGAAAATGTTTTTCGCGCTTCCCGAACCTCCGGGGAAAAGCAGGGCGTCGAACTTATCGACATCAAGAGTGTCCAGAGGAGCAATCTTGCCTCTGACTATTCGTGCCGCCTCAATCAGCACATCGCGTTTCTGGTTCATGGGAGTCCCGTCGATATGGTTTATGACCTCCCTCACCTCAATGTCGGGAGCGAAACATTCCGTTTCAAAACCCTCTTTCGACAGGGCGTAAAGAGCAAGCGTTGATTCCTGTATCTCCGAACCGTCTCTGGCTCCGCAACCTGCGAGAATAACCGCCACTTTAAAATTCTTTCTCATTTTTATATCGTTTTTATGTGAATAAACACAAATCGTGCCGATACTAAAACAAAGGTCCCGTTTTACAGGATTATTGTGTTCATACGGTTACCTTGTAAATTTACACTTTTTTAATTTATTATCCGCCCCTTATTTTTCTTGTATCGACAATAAAAAGGCATAATTTTTGTATGTTTCCGCGTAAAGGCAACGGCGTCTTATCCATTACACTCCAAAAAGCACCTAAAAAACAAAAACGATGGGAAACGTGGGTAAAATCAGATTCTGGTGGATGATATCACTACTCGGAGTCACTTGCATAATGCTCGGAATCGCAATGCTCTATAACCCCAAATCGTCATTTGTCGATTTGTCTCCGATTTTCGGAACAATCTTCTTCGCGTCGGGACTGACCTCCCTGCTGAACTTTCTTCGACAGAAACAGGTCGGCAGACGCAACAGATGGGTGGTGTGGTTCAGTATAGTCACGGACACTGTTTTAGGCGTCTGTGTACTTTTTGTTTTCAACCTTCCGATTCAATATCCGATAATGATATTCTGCGCATGGCTGCTCGCGTGCGGCATAGTGTCGCTTTATGTAGGCATATTGATGCGCAAAAGAGCCCACAACACAGCAGTGACAATAATAGTCAGCGGCTGCCTTTTCGTTCTGTCATCCCTTTTCACCGTTTTCTTTTCGGGTCAATGTCCGTTGTCCTGCATGGGTGCCACCATGATAGTGTCAGGAACGGCAATGCTGACCATATCGGTTCAGGTGCGCCGTCTAATCACCGAATGAAACATAAGGCTCGATGACATCCTTATACCAGTCCGTAGTGCGATAGGAGTCACGCGCGGAACGGCTCATGTACGCGCAATAAAAAGATGTTGACAGACCGCTGTATTTGTCAGGATATATTCTGTACCCGAACGCGCTTGACGAGTGCACCGAATAGGTGACGCACTTGCCTATAATCTCCGAGACAGCCCGCATCTGCGGAGTGTCTCCGAATACCGTTTTATAGCCGCTGTCCAGGTCAGACAAAAGCAGAGAGCCTGAATATATGTAACACTGTGTAGAAGTCAGAAAATAAATCGGGTCTAACGAGAATGTGGCGGCAAAAGCCTGCGGGTCGGAGGCGAGCAGTTCACCGCAAGCCTCGGCAAGCTCTTCGAGTCGTGCGGACTCGATGTGGGACATCGTTATGTTCTTGCCATTGTAAGAGGCATAAACGACGTCGAGCATGTTTTTATAGTCGGGTTCCTTCTCGAAGAGTATCGGAAGCACCTTGTCATAAGGCAGGCCGTCGGCGGATGTCTCTGTGGGCGCCGCAATAAAGTTGTCGGCGGTCTTGCGCAGCTGGTAGAGCGATTCGATGTTGCTCATCAGGCAGGCGTCGAATATCACCGCCTCAAAATGTCCGCATCCCTCCAGCGCAGTAGCCAAATCGGCGATATTCATACTGGAAGAGTTGTAATTGTCGCTCTCACCGAAAGAGTAAGAGACAGCCTCGGACGGAACAGCCGCAGGATACCACGCGTTGGCGTGCGACCAGAGGTCTATGATGAAACTGTCGGCAGGATATGACTGCATGATGTCCCTGACGACCGTCTGCATGGTGTTTATCTTAAGCGGATTATGCTCGGCATATCTCTTGACCGTGCGTCTTGTTCCGTTTTTGTCTATCTCGATGAGAGACGGAGCGTCGATACCGTCATAGAGATAGACGACGAGATTGCCGTCAACGCCTTTCATACCGTCGCTCATCTCGTCAAGGTCATAATCGGCATAGCCGTAAAGAGTGTTGTCCGCAACCATATAGACAATAACGGTTCTTTCGGCCTTCTCTCTCTCACCTGACGATTCGCGTTTATGACATGAACTCAAAACGAGACATGCGACCGCAAACATGGCAAAAAACAAGATGTTTTCAGCATGCATTCTCCTGATGCATGTATTTTTCATTACTTGGGGATAATAAAATAAATAATAATATTGTAATAATTCGTAAAGATAACGAATCCTTTTATAATTTATTTTAACCGGCATCAAATTTTATTGTTGATAAAATGTTACAAAAAAAGAGTCGGCTCACGGAGATTCTTTTACAAAGATTCTTACCTTTGTCGCAAATATTTTTCCCCAAGAAAAGATGAGATTCAACCCTGTAACCTCCGATGAGGTCAACATAGAGATAGACGACAAAGTCGCGGACGGCGTCTATTCCAATCTGGCCATCATTTCACACTCTTCGAGCGAGTTTGTCCTCGATTTCATCAGTCTGATGCCCGCGGCGGACAAGGGTAAGGTCAAAAGCCGTGTCATACTGGCGCCCGAACACGCCAAAAGATTGTTGCTCTCGCTTCAGGAGAACATCTCACGATACGAGAAAAACTTCGGCGACATCGACATACACCCCATGGAACACGAGGTTGACCCGATAGGGGTGTCAATGGTAGGCGAGGCGTAACGGCTCCTCGGCATCACAAGGCTCGGAAACACCCTGTTTGATGTTTCCCGAAAAAGTATTATTTTTGCACAGCGAAATCATAAAAAAAACGAAGATATGGCTACAACAGCTGACCTTAAAAACGGCATGTGCATAGAGCTCAACGGCAAGACATTCATGGTTGTGGAGTTCCAGCACGTCAAACCGGGCAAAGGCCCCGCTTTCGTACGTACCAAACTTAAAAACATCGAGAACGGTCGTACAATAGACAATACTTTCACCGCAGGCGAGAAAATCGAGCCCGTACGCGTGGAACGTCGCCCCTATCAGTTCCTCTACGAAGACGACATGGGTTGCAACTTCATGCACACCGAGACTTTCGAACAGATTGTCATCAACCGTGACCTGATTGAGAACTCAGACCTCATGAAAGAGGGTCAGATTGTAGAGGTCATGTTCCACACCGAAAAAGACACCGTCCTGACAGCGGAGCTTCCTCCCATCGTTGAAATGGAAGTTACCTACACAGAGCCGGGCGTAAAAGGCGACACCGCCTCTTCAAACGCGCTCAAACCCGCTACCGTCGAGACAGGCGCAACAATAAAAGTGCCTCTGTTCATCACAACAGGCGAGAAAATACGTGTGGACACCCGCACCCGCGAATACTACGAGAGAATAAAATAAGGCTTACCCCACGGTTAGACCTTTTGTCTAAATAAAATAAGCATCGGACCGAAAGTCGGATGCTTATTTTTATGTCGCCACCTTTTTATCAGTCGCATACACAACATACCTTGCGACATCGGCACAATACGTAACGGTTTATCCTCAACACTCAAGTTAAAAAAGCTATGTTCGGAGTAATAATATCCGTCTTCCTCGGCTTCATACTAGGCCGTTTCGCCAACGTCATCCCCATGAACGTTGTCAAGAAAGGGATAATGGGTTTTATCTGTCTGTTGCTCTTTCTAATGGGCATAAGCGTCGGTTCCGACGACTCTATACTGGCGTCGCTCGGTTCTCTCGGCATTGACGCCTTTGTCGTAACCATGGGAGCCTTATTGGGCAGTTGCGCCCTTTCATGGGTACTCTGGAAAATATTTTCAAAACAATTTACCGAAAGTCAACCTGACGGACAAGGAGGTGAGCAATGAGAGACAGTGTAATCATAATAGCCTTTTTCGGCATCGGGGTTGCGGTAGGCCGTCTTTTCGACCTTCCCGACTTTCTTTTGAGCGCGGACACCACCCGTTACGCCTTATGGGCGCTCATGTTCTGTGTCGGCATCACCATAGGCGGCAACCGCTCCATTCTGACCGCCTTTCGTTCGCAAGGCATCCTGTCGTTTCTTCTTCCCCTTGCCACCGTCCTGGGTTCATGGGGCGGTAGCGCGGCGGTAGGCGCACTATACGACAAAATGCCCGTCATGGACGCCGTCGCTGTCGGCGGCGGCATGGGTTATTACTCCCTCAGCTCCATCATAATAACCGAAGCGAAAGGTGCAGAACTCGGCACCGTAGCTCTGTTATCCAACATCATGCGAGAGTTGACCGCCCTCCTCTTCGCCCCCCTCATCATGACCGTTTTCGGCAAACTCGCCCCCATATCCGCCGGAGGCGCCACCACCGCCGACACCACCCTGCCAATCATAACCGCCGTTTCGGGCAGTAACTTCGCTATCATATCCATAATTCACGGTATAATAATAGACCTGACCGTAACATTCACAATACCTGTAATATCGGCTTTATAGCGGTATCCCGTTATAAAGCCGATATCACAGGCATCGTGAAGTCACGTCAGGTCTATTATTATACCGAGAATTATGGATATAATAGCGAAGTTACTGCCCGAAACGGCGGTTATAATACTGACATAACGCCTCCCGCGGGGCTCTCTCCGAGGGGTCTCCCGACGGGCTCTCCGAGGGCGCCTTCCGCGGGAGTTACTTTGTCCCTCGACAAAGTAACCAAAACGAGGGGGCACAGCCCCTTTTGACCATGTCATATTCAGTTGGCTCATTATCTTCTACGAAGTCAGAATCTAAACGTTTATAGCCTCTTGCTAATAATACCCTGCTTTCGCCAAAGAAAAGAAATAACGGGGTACGCTTGCCAACTTGCCGAAAAACTAAATATACTATCGGGAAACATCAATAACTGATACTTGATAGCGGTAATTAGCAATTATTAATTCGTAATTACTAATTAGCAATTACGAACTAATAATATACCAACATATTAATATACTAATATAGTAACGATAGTAATACAACAAAGAATAATTATCTGATTATCTTAAAATAAAAAATAAAGAGGTAAATAAAATTGGAGCAATGAGATATGAAATATGGAATATATTGAAATATATAATATAAATATCATTAACAAGTTGATTAGTGTATCCCGTCCATTTTATTATTTTACATCTTATTTTACACCCGCTTTCCCCTTTATACATTCGATAAGTTGAGTTAATTAACATATCTCGTCATTTTTATCTTCTTACGCCTTTCTCCTTTATAACTCCGACAAGTTGGCAAGCGTACCCCGTCAATACTTTCCTTTTTGATTGTACTTATATGAGTCGATTTATAGGTGTTTTGTTGTGTTGTGTTGTCGTCATCTCTTATATCGGGAGAGACGGGAAACGATGGTGTAATGCGTGGCGACGGGGGAAGCGGGAGGCGATATGCGGGAGGCGATAAATGGGTATGACATGGTCAAAAGGGGCTGTGCCCCCTCGTTTTGGTTACTTTGTCGAGGGACAAAGTAACTCCCGCGGAAGGCGCCCTCGGAGAGCCCTCGGAGAGCCCACGGAGTGCCTGTCGGGAGACCCGTCGGAGACACATCTTCGGCAAGGTTGACCCGCTTGAAAAACTTAAGGAGAACGTTATCTGCGGTCATCTTATACCCGCAGGTACGGACGCCGAGTTCCGAAATCTCAAAGTGACCAATATCACGGAGAAATAAATACTTCAGACATTATATCCAACGAAAAGAGGAGTGCATCAAAAGTTGCACTCCTCTTTTTCTTGGATATAAATTGTCTGAAGTATTTATTTCTCCGTGATATTGGTCACTTTGAGATTCTGGAACTCGTGAGCGCCCGTACCTGCGGGTATAAGATGACCGCAGATAACGTTCTCCTTAAGTTTTTCGAGCGGGTCAACCTTTCCGAAGATGGCGGCCTCGTTGAGGACTTTGGTGGTTTCCTGGAATGAGGCGGCAGACATGAAGCTGCTTGTCTGGAGGGCGGCGCGAGTGATACCCTGGAGAACCTGGTTAGAGGTTGCGGGGATGGCGTCGCGTACTTCCACCTGACGGAGGTCTTTACGCTTGAGAACAGAGTTCTCGTCACGCAGACGACGGACATTGATAATCTGACCGGGACGGAGCTCTGTCGAGTCACCGGCGTCAACAACAACTTTCTTGTCGAATATCTCGTCGTTGACAGCCATGAATTCCCATTTGTCCACAATCTGCTCCTGAAGGAAGCGAGTGTCGCCCGGGTCTTCAATCTTCACTTTGTTCATCATCTGACGAACGATGATTTCAAAGTGCTTGTCGTTGATTTTCACACCCTGCATACGGTACACTTCCTGTATCTCGTTGACAATGTACTCCTGTACCTTGGTGGGACCCTGTATCGCGAGAATGTCGGCAGGAGTGATGGCGCCGTCAGAGAGGGGCATACCCGCTTTGACATAGTCGTTCTCCTGTACGAGAATCTGACGTGACAGAGGCACGAGGTATTTAACCACTTCGCCGAGCTTGCTGGTGACAATAATCTCACGATTACCACGCTTGATTTTACCGAACGATACCTCACCGTCTATCTCAGAGACGACAGCGGGGTTCGACGGGTTACGAGCCTCGAACAACTCGGTGACACGGGGAAGACCCCCTGTGATGTCGCCCGCCTTGCCGACAGCACGCGGTATCTTGATAAGAATATCGCCCGCCTTGACTTCGGCGTCCTCTTTGACAACAATGTGAGCGCCCACGGGCAGGTTGTACTGCTTCTGCTCCTCACCGCTGTTGTCGAGAATCTTGATGACGGGGTTCTTGTTCTTGTCACGCGACTCGATGATGACCTTCTCGCGGAAGCCTGTCTGTTCGTCGGCCTCCTCACGATAGGTTACACCGTCGATGACGCTGTCGAAGGTAACCTTACCGTCATATTCAGATATGATGACCGCATTGTACTGGTCCCATTCGCAAACCACGTCGCCTTTCTTAACCTCGGCACCGTTCTCAACATAGAGGATAGAACCGTAGGGAAGGTTGTGGTTATAGAGAGTTATGCCTGTATGAACATCGACGATACGGAGCTCTGAGAGACGGCTGATGACGATGTCGGCACGGTTGCCGTTCTCGTCGGTCTTGGGAACGACCTTGAGCTCGTCAATCTCCACTCTACCGTCGTAACGTGTTATCACCTTGTTGTCGGTAGCCACACCGCCTGCCACACCACCGACGTGGAACGTACGGAGTGTAAGCTGTGTACCCGGCTCACCGATTGACTGCGCCGCTATGACGCCGACAACCTCACCGTGCTGGACGAGACGACCCGTAGCGAGGTTACGGCCGTAACATTTGGCGCATACACCCTTCTTCGACTCACAGGTAAGAACCGAACGTATCTCAACCTGCTCGATGGGTGACTCCTCAATCTTCTTGGCAATCTCTTCGTTTATCTCTTCGCCTGCTGCCACTATCAGCTCGCCTGTGAGGGGATGAATGACATCCTGAAGAGATGTACGGCCGAGTATTCGTTCGTAGAGTGTCTCAACGACATCCTCGTTACGCTTGATAGCGGTAGCCGAGAGACCACGAAGCGTGCCGCAGTCGTCTTCCGAGATGATGACGTCCTGTGCCACATCGACGAGACGACGGGTAAGGTAACCTGCGTCCGCCGTCTTGAGGGCGGTATCGGCAAGACCCTTACGGGCACCGTGCGTAGAGATGAAGTACTCAAGCACCGACAGACCCTCCTTGAAGTTCGAGAGGATAGGGTTCTCGATAATCTGCGCGCCTTCGGCACCCGATTTCTGCGGTTTCGCCATAAGACCACGCATACCTGAGAGCTGACGAATCTGCTCTTTAGAACCACGGGCTCCGGAGTCGAGCATCATGTAAACGGGGTTGAAACCCTGGTCGTCTTCCGCCAGCTGTTTGAGCACCGTCTGCGTGAGTTTCGAGTTGGTGTGTGTCCAAATATCAATAATCTGGTTGTAACGTTCGTTGTTGGTGATAAGACCCATACCGTAGCTCTCCATCACCTCTTCTACCTGAGCGTAACCGTCAGCCACCAACGCCTCTTTCTCCTTGGGAACGATGACGGCGTCGAGGTTGAACGACAGACCGCCCTTGAACGCCATCTGATAACCGAGGCTCTTGATGTCGTCGAGGAACTGTGCGGTACGTGCCGCGCCGCAACGTTTCATCACCGTACCGATGATGTCACGCAACGACTTCTTGGTCAGAAGCTCATTTATATAGCCTACCTCCACAGGAACATACTGGTTGAAGATGATACGTCCCACGGTTGTCTCTATCAGAGATGCTTTCTCCTCGCCGAGCTGTTTGATTCTCACCTTAACCTGCGCGTGAAGGTCAGCACGACCCTCGTTGTGGGCGATGATGGCCTCTTCGGGAGAGTAGAACACCAGTCCTTCGCCTGTCACACCCTTACGCGGCTTGGTTATATAGTAGAGACCGAGCACCATGTCCTGTGAAGGCACGGTGATAGGAGCACCGTTGGCGGGGTTGAGGATGTTGTGCGCACCGAGCATGAGCAACTGCGCCTCAAGTATCGCGGCGTTACCCAGCGGCAGGTGCACCGCCATCTGGTCACCGTCGAAGTCGGCGTTGAACGCCGTACATGAGAGCGGGTGCAACTGAAGCGCCTTACCCTCGATAAGTTTGGGCTGGAACGCCTGAATACCGAGACGGTGAAGGGTCGGGGCACGGTTCATCAGCACGGGATGTCCTTTGAGGACGTTCTCCAGAATATCCCAAACGACGGGATCTCTGCGGTCGATAATCTTCTTGGCAGACTTGACAGTCTTGACAATACCGCGCTCGATGAGCTTACGTATGATAAACGGCTTGTAAAGTTCGGCAGCCATGTCTTTGGGGATACCCATCTCGTGCATCTTGAGCTCGGGACCCACGACAATTACCGAACGAGCCGAGTAGTCCACACGTTTACCCAACAGGTTCTGACGGAAACGGCCCTGTTTACCTTTAAGGCTGTCCGAAAGCGACTTGAGGGGACGGTTAGACTCCGTCTTGACGGCGTTCGACTTGCGAGAGTTGTCGAACAGCGAGTCAACAGCCTCCTGAAGCATACGTTTCTCGTTTCGGAGAATCACCTCGGGGGCGTTGATGTCGATAAGACGTTTGAGTCGGTTGTTACGTATTATGACCCTGCGGTAGAGGTCGTTGAGGTCCGAGGTAGCGAAACGGCCGCCATCCAGGGGCACCAACGGACGAAGTTCGGGCGGTATCACGGGGATAACCTTCAGAACCATCCACTCGGGCTTGTTTATCTCTTTAGACTCACGGAACGCCTCCACAACATTAAGACGTTTGAGCGCCTCGCTCTTACGCTGCTGTGAGGTCTCGGTGCTCGCCTTGTGACGGAGCGAGTATGAGAGCTCGTCGAGGTCAACTCGCTGCAGAAGCATATAGACAGCCTCCGCACCCATCAGGGCGATGAACTTGTTGGGGTCGTCGTCCGAGAGCTGCTGGTTGCCTTTGGGCAACATCGATATAATGTCGAGATACTCCTTCTCCGTCAACAGGTCGAGGTCGTGAACACCTTCTGCGACACCCGCCTGAACCACGATGTAACGCTCGTAGTAGATGACCATCTCCAGCTTCTTGGTGGGAACGCCGATAAGATAACCTATCTTGTTGGGGAGAGAACGGAAATACCATATGTGAACCACCGGCACAACCAGCGATATGTGACCCGTGCGCTCGCGGCGAACCTTCTTCTCGGTCACCTCGACACCGCATCGGTCGCATACGATACCTTTGTATCGTATGCGTTTGTATTTACCGCAATGGCACTCGTAGTCTTTCACCGGACCGAAGATTCGCTCGCAGAAAAGACCGTCGCGTTCGGGCTTGTATGTACGGTAGTTAATGGTTTCGGGCTTCAAGACTTCACCGCTCGACGCCTCCAGAATCTCTTCCGGAGAGGCAAGACCGATTCTTATCTTTGAAAAACCGCCACCGACTTTATTATCTTTTTTCAATGCCATGATAAACTGATGTTTTTGCCTGAAAATAAATATACCTTAGTCGAGCTTTATGCTCAAAGCCAGACCGCGGAGCTCGTGCAGAAGCACGTTGAGCGATTCCGGTATGCCTGCGGGAGGCAGATTATCGCCTTTGACAATAGCCTCGTAAGCCTTGGCACGACCCATCACGTCGTCGGACTTGATGGTGAGAATCTCCTGAAGGATATTAGACGCGCCGAATGCCTCGAGCGCCCATACCTCCATCTCACCGAATCGCTGACCACCGAACTGTGCCTTACCACCCAGCGGCTGCTGTGTAATAAGCGAGTACGGACCGATTGAACGGGCGTGCATCTTGTCGTCAACCATGTGACCGAGTTTGAGCATGTAAACCACACCCACGGTCGCGGGCTGGTGGAAACGCTCGCCCGTGCCGCCGTCATACAGATAGGTACGACCGCTGCGGGGTACACCCGATTTAGCCGCGTACTCGTTAATCTGCTCAAGCGACGCACCGTCGAAAATCGGTGTAGCGAACTTGATACCCATGTTGCGACCTGCCCAACCGAGAACGGTCTCGTATATCTGACCGAGGTTCATTCGTGAAGGCACACCCAGCGGGTTGAGGACTATATCGACGATAGAACCGTCTTCGAGGAACGGCATATCCTCGTCGCGGACAACGCGCGCCACAATACCCTTGTTACCGTGACGACCCGCCATCTTGTCACCCACACGCAGTTTACGCTTCTTGGCAACATAAACCTTGGCAAGCTGTATTATGCCCGAAGGAAGCTCGTCACCGTTGGAGATATTGTGTTTCTCACGTTTAAGGTGAGCGTCGAGTTCCTTGTATTTTACGATATAGTTATTGATAAGCTGCTTGATAAGGTCGCATTTCTTCTTGTCGGAAACCCACTTGGTCGGGTTGACAGAGAGATAATCGACACCCATGAGCATCTTCTCTGTAAAGACTGTTCCCGCGGGATAGAGCTCTGTTCCGAGGTAGTCGGTGATAGCCAGCGACTGCGCTCCGCCGATAAGAGACATCAGTTTGTCAACCAATATCTTCATCAGCTCTGAAACATTCGCCTCGAACTGAGCGTCCACTCTCTCAAGCAGACTCTTTTCCGCCATTTTGACCTTCTTGGAGTCTTTGTTGGCGCGGCTGAAGAGTTTTTTGTCTATCACGACGCCGTGGAGCGAGGGAGAAGCCTTGAGCGAAGCGTCTTTCACATCGCCCGCCTTGTCGCCGAAGATGGCGCGCAGAAGTTTCTCTTCCGCAGAGGGGTCGCTCTCGCCTTTCGGCGTAATCTTACCCACAAGAATATCGCCCGGACCGACAATGGCACCGATACGGATGATACCGTTCTCGTCAAGGTCTTTGGTAGCGTCCTCGCTGACGTTGGGTATGTCCGAAGTAAGCTCTTCCATACCTCGTTTGGTATCGCGAACCTCCATGATGTACTCTTCGACATGGACAGAGGTATAGACGTCGTCACGCACAAGACGCTCCGATATAACGATAGCGTCCTCGAAGTTGTAACCTTTCCAGGGCATGAACGCCACCTTCAGGTTGCGACCGAGAGCGAGCTCGCCGTTCTCAGTAGAGTAACCCTGCGTGAGAATCTGACCCTTGACAACCTTCTCACCCTTACGCACAATCGGTTTGAGCGTTATAGAGGTGTTCTGGTTGGTCTTGCGGTATTTGGGGAGTGTATAAACTGTAACCTCGGGGTCGAAGCTTACGAAACGCTCCTCTTCCGTGGTGACATATTTCACATGTATCTCGTTGGCATCCGAATAGACCACTTCGCCCTCGCGTTCAGCCACAATCTGAACACGGCTGTCGCGAATCACGTCGCCCTCCAGACCCGTACCGACGATAGGAGCCTCACACTTGATGAGGGGCACAGCCTGACGCATCATGTTTGAACCCATGAGCGCACGGTTGGCGTCGTCGTGCTCAAGGAAGGGGATGAGCGATGCGGCGATAGACGCAATCTGGTTCGGAGCGACATCCATCATCTGAACCTCTTCGGCTGAAACGGTGGGGAAGTCACTACCCAAACGAGCTTTTATAGAATTGGGCTCAAGGAAGTTACCGTCCTTATCAACGGGCGCGCTCGCCTGAGCTATAACCAAACCGTCCTCCTCTTCGGCAGAGAGATAGACAATACCCGAAGGACTCATGTCAACCTTGCCGTTAACCACCTTGCGGTAGGGAGTCTCGATAAAGCCCATGTCGCTCACCTTGGCGTAAACGCACATAGACGAAATAAGACCGATGTTCGGACCTTCAGGGGTCTCGATAGGACAGAGACGGCCGTAGTGAGTGTAGTGTACGTCTCGCACCTCGAAGCCCGCACGCTCACGAGAAAGACCGCCGGGACCGAGAGCCGACATACGACGTTTGTGGGTCATCTCAGCCAACGGGTTGGTCTGGTCCATGAACTGTGAGAGCTGGTTGGTCCCGAAGAACGAGTTGATTACAGACGAAAGCGTCTTGGCGTTAATCAAATCGACGGGAGTGAACACCTCGTTGTCACGAACGTTCATTCTCTCACGGATGGTGCGCGCCATACGGGCGAAACCTACCGAGAACTGGTTGGCAAGCTGTTCGCCTACGGTGCGGACACGACGGTTGCTCAAGTGGTCGATATCATCGACATCCGTCTTCGAGTTGATAAGATTGATGAGGTACTTGATTATCGAAATCATGTCCTCTTTGGTCAGCACGCGTATCGTCGGGTCGATGTCGTTGTTGAGCTTCTTGTTAAGACGGTAACGTCCAACCTCTCCCAAGTCGTAACGCTTGTCAGAGAAGAAGAGTTTGTCGATGACGTCGCGAGCCGTAGCCTCGTCAGGCGGCTCCGAGTTACGCAACTGCCTGTATATGTAAACCACCGCCTCTTTTTCGGAGTTGCAGGGGTCTTTCTGAAGTGTGTTGGATACAATGGTGTAATCCGCGCTGTTCTGACCGTCCTTGTAAACGAGAATGCTCTTGGCTCCCGAATCGAGGATGGCTTCGATATGCTCCTCTTCAAGGATTACCTCACGCTCTATCAGAACATCGTTACGCTCGATTGAAACGACCTCGCCGGTATCTTCATCGACAAAGTCCTCAACCCAGCTTTTCAAAACACGAGCGGCAAGCTTCCTGCCGATGACTTTCTTCAGATTCGACTTGTTGACTTTTATCTCGTCGGCAAGGTCGAAGATAGCCAAAATCATGCTGTCGCTCTCGAAACCTATGGCACGAAGAAGCGTAGTGACGGGCAATTTCTTCTTCCTGTCGATATAGGCGTACATCACGTTGTTGATGTCGGTGGCGAACTCTATCCACGAACCCTTGAAGGGGATGATACGTGCAGAGTAGAGCTTTGTGCCGTTGGAGTGCACGCTCTGACCGAAGAATACGCCGGGAGAACGGTGAAGCTGCGATACGATAACACGCTCAGCCCCGTTTATGACGAATGTACCGCGCGATGTCATGTAAGGCACCATGCCGAAATATACATCCTGAACAACCGTGTCGAAATCCTCGTGTTCGGGGTCGGTACAATAGAGTTTCAATTTCGCCTTCAGGGGAACGCTGTATGTCAAACCGCGCTCCAGACACTCCTCTATCGAATAACGGGGAGGATCGACGTAATAGTCGATAAATTCGAGAACGAAATTATTACGGGTGTCGGTGATGGGGAAGTTCTCCAAAAAGACATTGTACAACCCCTCGTTCAGACGATTCTCGGGAGTCGTATCAAGCTGAAAAAAATCATGGAATGATTTAAGCTGTATCTCAAGAAAGTCGGGATAGGGCATCCGATTGCTTATCGCTGAGAAGCTTACTCGTTGATTCGTTGTGTTAGACATTATATCCAAGATTTGTTGAAGTTTCTTTATTTTTTGTCGCCTCAAAAGCGACGTCGTCAGCAGATAACCGCCTGATTGTCAACAACCAAACATCGGCATACATTAGTGACGACCGGGAGCGAATCTTTAAAGACAAGAAAAAGGCATAGAGACTATTTGCATAGACTCTACACCTGTTATCTTAAAGGAGAGGCCCGGAAAAAGGCTTCCTTCCGGACATCTCTGGAGAAGCAAACTACTTAACTTCAACTTCAGCGCCTGCCTCTTCGAGCTGAGCTTTGAGGTGTTCAGCTTCTTCTTTGGCTACGCCTTCTTTCACGGTCTTGGGAGCGCCGTCTACGAGGTCTTTAGCTTCTTTAAGACCGAGGCCTGTGAGTTCTTTAACGACTTTAACAACCTGAAGTTTAGCAGCGCCTGCTGATTTGAGGATTACATCGAAAGATGTTTTCTCTGCAGCAGCCTCAGCGCCACCTGCAGCAGGTGCAGCAACAGCTACAGCCGCAGCAGCGGGCTCAATACCATACTCTTCTTTAAGGATAGTAGCAAGTTCGTTTACTTCTTTAACTGTCAAGTTTACCAACTCCTCAGCTATTTTCTTAACATCTGCCATTTTATTTGTTTGTTTTAATGTTTGCAAAATGATTTGAATTGACCTTTAAGCTCTTTTTCTCAACCTGTGGCACAAAGGTCCGGTTTTTTGTTTTTCGTCGCGTAAAACCGCCGTTGTGTCCGAAAACACGCCGTCGGGATTACTCGGCTCTCTCCGAAAGTGTTTTGACCAGACCTGCGACCTTGCCACCGCTCGATTTGAGAGCAGAGATGACGTTTTTGGCCGGAGACTGAAGAAGAGCGACGATATCGCCGATAAGTTCCTCGCGAGACTTGATGTTGACAAGCGTATCGAGATTGTTGTCGCCGAGATAGACGCATTCGTCTACATAAGCGGCTTTAATCACGGGTTTGTCGCAAGATTCTCTGAATTCCTTGATTATCTTCGCGGGCGCATTGCCTGTCTCGGTGAACATGATAGAGGTTGAACCCTTGAGGGTGGCAACCAACTCTGCATCGGCTTTGTTTACCTGCTCGAGAGCTTTGGTGAACAGAGTGTTCTTGGCTACGACAAGCTGTACGTTCTTCTCAAAGCAGAGACGACGAAGTTTTGCTGTCTGAGCCGCATCCAAAGCTTCGATATCCGTAACGTAGAAGTGAGGATATTGACCAAGCTTTTCAGCCAGAGAGTTTATTATTATTGTCTTTTCTTCCCTTTTCATGATTTTTTCAGATGATTTTTATTAGTTCTCAACTGATTTAGGGTCGATCTGAATACCGGGACTCATCGTAGAAGAGAGATAGATGCTTTTCACGTATGAACCTTTAACCGCCTGCGGTTTGAGTTTGATAATAACGTTAACGAACTCTTTGAGGTTATCTGAAAGCTGTTCGGCTGTGAATGACACTTTACCGATACGAGAGTGAACGATACCGTATTTGTCAACTTTGAAGTCGATTTTACCGGCTTTCACTTCGGTCACCGCTTTGGCAACATCCATGGTTACGGTACCTGTCTTGGGGTTGGGCATAAGGCCGCGAGGACCCAATATACGTCCCAAAGCACCCACTTTGGCCATAACGGTAGGAGTCGTGATTATTACATCTACATCGGTCCAACCACTCTTGATTTTTTCGATATAGTCGTCGAGACCCACAAAGTCAGCACCTGCGGCTTTCGCCTCAGACTCCTTGTCGGGAGTGCAGAGAACGAGAACACGAGTCTGCTTACCTGTACCATGAGGGAGAGTGACAACGCCTCTAACCATTTGGTTAGCTTTACGAGGATCGACGCCCAAACGAATGTCGATATCTACAGACGCATCGAAGTTCGCATAAGAAACCTCTTTTACGAGTGCCGAAGCCTCCGCTGCTTTGTACATCTTGCCGGGCTCAATCTTAGAAAAGGCTATTTTCTGTTTTTTAGTCAGCTTACTCATGATTTTGTGATCGAGTTTTCAGTTACAAATTAGAAGGAAATTCGCCTTCAACTTTTACGCCCATGCTTCTTGCGGTACCTGCCACCATCTTCATTGCTGATTCGAGGGTGAAGCAGTTCATATCGGGCATTTTGCTTTCGGCGATGGCTTTCACCTGATCCCAAGTAATCGAACCGACTTTCTTGCGGTTCGGCTCTTTTGAACCTGACTGAATTTTAGCTGCTTCCTTAATCTGAACGGCTACAGGCGGCTGTTTGATGATAAATTCAAAAGATTTATCACTATAAACAGTGATAATTACAGGAAGTACCTTTCCTGCCTTATCTTGAGTCCTTGCGTTGAACTGCTTGCAGAAGTCCATGATGTTGACACCCTTCGCACCGAGTGCGGGACCCACGGGGGGTGAGGGATTGGCAGCACCACCTTTAATTTGCAGTTTAATTAACGCAGCAACCTCTTTTGCCATGATAATTAAAAATTTAGTTATTCTTTTTCAACTTGAACAAAGCTCAACTCCATGGGAGTCTTACGTCCGAATATCTTGACACTAACGATGAGTTTCTTTCTCTCGTTGTCGACCTCTTCAATCACGCCGTTAAGCGTGGCGAAAGGACCGTCGTTGAGTTTGACAATCTCGCCGACGAGGAAAGGTGTCTCGTTAACCTCTTCGCTGTCCGCCATCTCGTCTACACGACCCAATATACGATTCACTTCTGCGGGACGAAGGGGTATCGCACCGAGTGTGACATCGTTGGGGTCACCGAGGAAGCCTAAGACGTTGGGCGTATTGCGAAGGATATAGGGGACTTCTCCTTCGAGAACAGCCTCTACAAGCACGTAACCGGGATAAGAGATTCTCTCCTTCGAAATCTTTTTACCATTGCGTATCTGGTAAACCTTCTCCGTCGGAATGAGAACCTGAGAAATCATGTCCTGGAGGCCGCGATTGCGGACTTCCGCCTCCACGTACTCCTTGACCTTTTTCTCCTTACCGCCTATGGCACGAAGAACGTACCACTGTTTTTCACGCGTCTCGCTCATCTTGTGATTAGTTTGCAGAGGTGTAAAGCAGGCTGTAAACAGCCTTCATGAGGTTTTCAAATGTCTGGTCCATCGCTACGATAACTATGGCAAACAGTAGGGAAGCTACCATGACAACTATTGCCGAGTTACGAAGCTGATTTACTGAGGGCCAAGTCACTTTTTCAACAAGCTCTCGATAAGAGTCCTTGACGTATTGTACTAGCTTCATTTTTCTATCCTTGTTTGCACGAGTGGAGAGATTCGAACTCCCATCAATGGTTTTGGAGACCACTATTCTACCCTTGAACTACACTCGTAAGAACGTGTGGTGGAAATCAATCCCACCACACGTGGGCTTTATTCTCATGCAGCGTAACGCCGCTTCGAATTATTCGATGATTTTGGTGATCTGACCTGCACCAACTGTACGACCACCTTCGCGGATAGCGAAACGGAGACCGATGTTGATAGCAACCGGGTAGATAAGCTCTACAGTGATGGTCACGTTGTCACCAGGCATTACCACGTCAACGCCTGCGGGAAGGCTGACTTCACCGGTAACGTCGAGGGTACGGAGATAGAACTGGGGACGATAGTGGTTTTTGAACGGAGTATGACGACCACCTTCTTCTTTCTTAAGGATATAAACCTCAGCTTCGAATTTGGTGTGGGGAGTGATAGAACCCGGTTTAGCAACAACCATACCGCGTTTTACCTCTTTCTTGTCGATACCACGCATCAAAAGACCTACGTTGTCACCTGCTTCACCTTCGTCGAGAAGTTTGCGGAACATTTCGACACCTGTACAAGTAGATGTTTTGGGTTTTTCACCGAGACCGATGATTTCAACGGGGTCACCTACATGGATAACACCGGTTTCGATACGACCTGTGAGCACGGTACCACGACCTGTGATTGAGAATACGTCCTCAACAGGCATAAGGAACGGTTTTTCGTTTTCACGAGTGGGGATGGGTATGTATGAGTCAACCGCATCCATGAGTTCCATGATTTTTTCTTCCCATTTAGCTTCGCCGTTAAGTGCGCCGAGGGCTGAACCTTTGATGATGGGGGCGTTGTCACCGTCGAAGTTGTATTTGTTGAGAAGTTCACGTACTTCCATTTCAACGAGGTCGAGCATTTCGGGGTCGTCAACCATGTCGCATTTGTTCAAGAACACTACGATACGGGGAACGTTCACCTGACGAGCCAAAAGCACGTGTTCGTTAGTCTGGGGCATGGGACCGTCGGTAGCAGCCACAACGAGGATTGCACCGTCCATCTGAGCGGCACCGGTAACCATGTTCTTAACGTAGTCGGCGTGACCCGGGCAGTCTACGTGAGCGTAGTGACGAGTAGCTGTCTGGTATTCAACGTGTGAAGTGTTGATGGTGATACCACGCTCTTTTTCTTCGGGTGCGTTGTCGATTGAGTCGAATGAACGAAGTTCAGAAAGACCTTTTTTTGCAAGCACTGTGGTGATTGCTGCGGTAAGAGTAGTTTTACCGTGGTCAACGTGTCCGATGGTACCGATGTTTACGTGCGGTTTCGAACGGTCAAATTTTTCTTTTGCCATATTAGTATTTATTTGAGTTTAATTCTTAAACATTCATTCCCAAAGGGTTGTGAGCGGAAAACGAGGCTCGAACTCGCGACCCTTAGCTTGGGAAGCTAATGCTCTACCGACTGAGCTATTTCCGCGTGAAAACACGACATGACAGCCGAAATCGGTTCGCAAAATTATGTATAATATTTTAATCTGCAAACTTTTCGACCGTTTTTTTGCACATTCTTGTTCGAAACGAGCAAAAACAGGTCTGTTTCGGGCACAAATTTAAGCAATAATATTTTATAATACAAATATTTGGCGATAATTTTAATCACCGACAGCCGTTTGTGTCCGTCCGAAAGGTTTTACAATCCTTATCAGCGGTTTTCGGGAATATTCTCAATCAGCTTATATACTTTATCGCCGCGATGCACCGCCTCGGGAGTCGCGAACGAGCATCTTTTGCCCTGCGGAGCCGTCGTAACCTCTATGTCATCGACTCTTATCTTCTCGACATTCATTTCTACTATGCCCGTAGTGTTGCCCGTAATGATAATCTCCTCTCCGTCCGAGAGCGGAGCCGCCTCCACAGCGAGTTCCACTACCGATATGTTTTTAAAGAAGTTTGTCACCTTGCCGACATACTGGCGTTTCTTCACCGCCGACGAACCGTAATTCTTGCTCCACTCTCCGAGCGGCTTTCCGAGATAGTATCCGCCCCAGAAACCCCTGTTGAATACCGTGGCAAGTTTCTCTTTCAGCGATTCGCCGTATTCTGCCGTGTACTCTCCGCGACAATACGCCTCAACCGCCTGCGAGTAACATTCGGTCACACGTTTAACGTACTCTACCGAGCGTGCGCGTCCCTCTATCTTGAATACGGTGACACCCGCCTCTATCAGTTTGTCTATAAAGTCGATGGTGCACAAATCCTTCGGCGACATTATATATTTGTTCTCTATCGCCAGTTCCGCACCCGTCTCCATGTCGGTTACCTTATATGAACGACGGCATATCTGACGGCAGCTGCCGCGGTTAGCAGATTTGTCCGCCTCGTGAAGACTCAGATAACATTTGCCCGATACCGCCATACAGAGCGCGCCGTGCACAAACATCTCTATACGGACAAGCTCGCCTTTGGGACCTTTTATCTGCTCCCGCACTATCGCGTCGCTGATATTCTTGACCTGCGTGAGGTTAAGTTCTCGTGCCAGCACCACCACATCGGCATATCCCGCATAAAATTTCAGCGTCTCTATGTTCGAGACGTTGAGCTGTGTCGAGATATGCACCTCGACCCCTTTGGAACGTGCATAGAATATCGCCGCCTGGTCTGAAGCTATAACCGCGCTGACACCCGCCTGCGCCGCCGCGTCTATTATCGCCCTCATGTCGGGCAAATCCTCGTCATAAAATATACAGTTGACCGTAAGGTAACTTTTGATACCGTGTTCCTTACAGATAGACACGATATTGTGCAGGTCGTCGAGCGTAAAGTTGAATGACGAACCGCTGCGCATGTTGAGCTGTCCGACACCGAAATAGACCGCGTCGCAACCTCCTTTTATCGCGCCCCACAACGACTCGTAAGAGCCGACGGGGGACATTATCTCAATATCTTTTCTCTGCATCAATAGTCACGTTTAATCAGTTTGTCCGCGAGTGTCATGAGCGCCTCTTTACAGCTGTCGGGACGGTTTATCGCGTCGAGATGTCGTATCGCCTCGGCATAGTATCGTTCTATCGCCTCCTGCGCCTTCTCTCTGACGCCCGCTGCGTCATATATGGCTCTAACTCTCTGCAGCTTGTCGTTTCTGTCTCTGTCCGACGACAGCTCTTCGAGCAGTTTTTTGCGCCCCGACTCGTCGAGAGCCGAGAGAGCCGTTATCAGAAGGAATGTTTTTTTACCCTCCGCGATGTCGCCGCCTATCTCCTTGCCGAAAGTTTCGGGATTACCGTAAGTGTCGAGCAGGTCGTCCTGTATCTGGAACGCCAGTCCGAGGTCTGTACCGAAACGGTATATGTTATCCTTTCCCGTTTCGTCTGCACCGCCTATTATAGCACCCATTCTCGCCGCGCCAGCTATCAGTACCGCCGTTTTGAGACGTATCATCTCGATATATTCATCGAGCGACACGTCATTTCTGTTTTCAAACTCCATGTCATAGAGCTGTCCCTCGCAGACGCCTTTTCCCAGCAGCGTGAAATCCGCAAGCAGCTCGGGCAGTTTGTCGGAGCGTGACGATGACAATATGTCGTATGAAGATATGACCATCGCGTCTCCCGAGAGGATGGCAATGTTGCTGTTCCATTTTTTGTGAACAGTGTCTCGTCCCCTGCGGGTGGGGGCGTTATCCATTATGTCGTCGTGCAGCAGAGTGAAGTTGTGGAATACCTCCACAGCCATAGCCGCCGAGAGCGCATCCTCGACCCGACCGCCGAACATCTGACATGCTGCCAACAGCAACACGGGACGGATGCGTTTGCCTCCCGCCTCAAGCGTATATTCTATCGGCCGATAAAGCAGACGAGGTTCTCGATTGTAACCCAAAGAGCCTATCGCATCGTCACAAATGGATTGAAGTTCCTCCAGAGAGTACATTATTTAAACTTTTTTTGAAAAAACACTTCGTTTTCTATAAATTTATTGTTACATTTGAGGCGTAATCGATGCCTTCGACTTTGCAAATATAAACAAAGTTTGACAAAGAGCGCATCTTTTCAAAAGTCATATTTAACAATTAAGTACAAACAAGAACCGAATATGAAACAGTTAGTTGTAGGTATCGACATCGGGGGCACCAACTCCGTTTTCGGTCTGGTTGACCGCGAAGGCAACATGTATGGAGAAGGGGTTGTCCCGACAGGCAAATATCCCGATTTTGACCAATATCTTGAAGAGCTATTCATCGGAATAAACAACATCTCGAAAAATGTCGATGAAGAGTTCGAGCTGGTAGGGATAGGTATCGGTGCGCCCAACGCCAACTATTTCAACGGTACGATAGAAAACGCAGCCAACCTAGTATGGAGAGGCAACATCCCCTTCGTTGAGAAGATGAAACGTTTCTATCCCAACATCCCCATCATCATAACCAATGACGCTAACGCCGCTGCAATCGGCGAAATGGTTTACGGTGGTGCCAAAGGCATGAAAGACTTTATCGTCGTAACGCTCGGCACAGGTTTGGGTAGCGGTTTTGTCTCAGGAGGCAAGCTGGTTTACGGACACGACAGCTTCGCAGGCGAACTCGGTCACGTCATCGTCAACAGAGGCGGACGTATGTGCGGTTGCGGTCGCAAGGGATGTCTTGAAACATACGTTTCTGCAACGGGTATCAAACGTACCGCTTTCAAACTGCTCGCCGACCACCTCGAAGACTCAGAGTTCCGCAACATTTCGTACAATGAACTCACCGCAGAGATGATTACGAAGGCGGCTCTCAACGGCGACCCCCTCGCAATAGAGGCTTATGAATATACAGGTATGCTTCTCGGCCAGGCTCTCGCAGACGCGGTTGCAATAACCTCGCCCGAGGCGATATTCCTCTTCGGCGGTCTCGCCAAAGCAGGCAAATATATCTTCGAGCCCACCAAGAAGTACATGGAGATGCACATGCTCTCGAACTTCCGCAACAAAGTCAAACTTCTTCCCTCTGGTATCGACGGCAAGAATGCGGCTGTACTCGGAGCGTCTGCTCTTATATGGCAGGAAAGAGAGTAATAATACATACCTCCACAAAAAGAAAATGGTATCGGGTCTCCGATACCATTTTTATTTTGTCCAAACGTTTGTTATTCAAAGTCATGAACTACAAACAATGATTTATACACTGATTATATACTTTATATACTGATTTATTACTGAATTATGCCTGAATTATAGACTAAATTATAGACTAAATTATAAGCTAAATTATAATAAACAGGCGAGAGGGAAAGCGACGGGGTACGATAATCGGATTGTCAAAAAATGTATGAATTACATTTACGTATGACAATCCGATTATCGTACCCCATTTCACTTTTAATCCGGACTCAACAATTAATTAGTATCAATCCGATTAATCTTAGCGTCAATCCGATTAATTATAGAAAGTCTTTATTCCGACAATTTGAACACCTCTCCAAGTTGTGGTACGGCAAACTTAATGCCGCGTTTGCGGGCTTCATGACTGAAAACACGGGGAGGGTCGGAAAAAGGCTCGTCGGACAGGTCGAATGTACCGTAGTGCATGGGAACCGTGAGTTTAGCCTCCAAATCCTGCGAAGCGTCAAGAGCCTCATACGGAGATATGTGGTTACGTTGCATGAACCAACGCGGTTTGTAAGCCCCTATCCCTATAATGGCTATGTCTGGCGAACCGCACAGCTTCTTGGTCTCCTTGAAATGGCGACCGTAACCCGTGTCTCCGCTGAAATAGACCTTTACGCTGCCGTCTATCATGAACGCGCCCCACAGACGCGAACCGCCGTCGTTGGCACCTCGTTTACTCCAATGTTTGGCAGGCAGAAAAGTTATGCTCAAAGGCTCTTCGTCGAGACGCTGATACCATCCCGCCTCCACGATTCGCGCCTCACCCCACTGCGATATAAGCTCTCCGACACCAATTCCGCAGACAACGGTGATACCCGGATTGGCGGCGAGTATCTGACGCACCGATTTTTTATCGAGGTGGTCGTAATGGTCGTGGCTTATAAGAAGGTAATCTATGTTTTTGAATATGCGGGGATCGACAGGCATGCGGCTTTCACGCTTGACAAAAGGGATACTTCCGAAAACTGGGTCGAAAAGAAATCTCTTGCCGTCGAGCTGCATGTAGAAAGAGCTGTGACCGAGCCACATCAAGGCGTTACCTTCTATCGTGTCCAGACTCTCGACCGTATGGATGGGCGGATTCCAGTTCTCGGTCTTCTTCTCGTACCTTTGCGGATTGGGAGAGAGACGCCACTTGAGGATATTGCCTATACCGTGCGTCAGATTGCGCTCATTGTTGAGGAAACGACCTTTGTATGCACGGTTGCCGCTCCAATGTTGTTTTATTGTGACAAGGCTTTTATTCTCGTGATAACTTATGTTCTTTCGAATTCCTTTCATTGTGACATCGTTTTGATGTTATCACAAATATAACAAATTTTCCTGTAAGTACGGACAACAACGAAACTCTAAAAAACATAAAAAGCACATCCTGTCCGCAGCTCGTATTTTGTGACCGACAAAGAGACATTGACGAGGATGTGTTAAAAATTTATTCTATTTTTGCGATTCAAACAGATACTTTTAAACCCGTAACAGATGAACGAGACTTCCTCATCGGCTTTCGCCGACACAAAACCTCATTATGCGATACTCGACGGACTGCGAGGAGTGGCAGCTTTGACCGTCGTATGGTTTCATGTATTCGAGGCATACGCCACAAGCCATCTCGACCAGATAATAAACCACGGTTATCTCGCGGTAGATTTCTTCTTTATCCTCTCGGGTTTTGTCGTGGCATACGCCTATGACGACCGTTGGGGCAGACTCTCGACGGGTGATTTTCTGAAACGAAGACTTATACGTCTTCAGCCTATGGTGGTTATGGGAGCGATAATCGGCGGAATCATGTTCTACACGCAGGGATGCTCCGTGTGGGATGTCTCTCAGGTCTCTTTGGGACTGCTCGTCGTATCGACGTTGCTCAACATGTTTCTGATACCCGCCACCACGGGATTCGAGATTCGCGGAGTCGGCGAAATGTACCCGCTCAACGGACCGAGCTGGTCTCTGCTTTTCGAATATATCGGGAACATACTATACGCACTTCTGTTACGACGCTTCACAACAAAGGTTCTCGCATTCTTTGTGGCTATCGCCGCCGTCGGACTCGCACTCTTCTCGATATTCGGGCCTCTCGGCGACATATGTGTCGGTTTCTCAATGACGGGTGACAACATTACGGGCGGATTCCTGCGACTGCTCTTCTCTTTCTCGGCGGGTCTGCTTTTAAGCCGTGTTTTCAAGCCTGTAAAGATTAAAGGGGCGTTCTGGATATGCTCGGCGGCGATAGTGGCTGTGGCTGCCGTTCCGAGAATCGGAGGCGAGGAACATCTGTGGATGAACGGAGCATACGACGCAATATGCGCAATCATATTGTTCCCGCTGCTCGTGCTTTTGGGCGCATCGGGCAAAACAACGGACAAGACAACTACCAAAATATGCAAATTCCTCGGGGACATATCATACCCGCTCTACATGGTGCATTATCCGTTCATATATCTCTATTACGCGTGGGTCAAGAACGAGAATCTTCCGTTCGGCGAGTCATACCTCGGGGCGACGGCTCTATTCTTCGGTTCAATCGCGCTGGCATACCTCTGCCTCAAACTCTATGACGAGCCCGTGCGACGTTTCCTCGCAAAACATCTGTTACGTAAAAAAGAGAATGTACGATAACGACCGACTGATTAATCGCCGCTGTTACCCCTGAAAGAGAAGTGTTTTTGAAGAAGATAGCTGATGATAACCGTCACCACGGTCATTATCGCATTGGCTATCGAAGGGAATACCGCCAACACTTCTGTCAGAAGTTTCAGTCCGAGATATTTTGTGGCGATATTTATGCAGACAACGAGCAGATATCTGAAACATTGGGTTCTGTCCTTTAGCGGAGAGTTTCTGAACGAGACATTCTTAGCCAACCAGAGACCCGTAAAGAGCGTTATCGGAAAGACGGTCAGAAACGAGGCTATCTGCGGCGATATCACCACAAAACCCAAATCCAACAGACTCTTCTCATAGAGGAAATGGAAAAAGAGGAAATAGAGCACCATGTCCAACCCCATGTTGGCGCCTCCGCACAACGCATATCTGAATGTCTGTCGCGGAATGAGCCTGTTGAAAGGGGCTACATAGAGCCTGTCGGTCAATTTTATTATGAATCCTGCCGTTGACATGGTCACAAATATAGCAAAAAATGACCAAAACAAGCCGAGATTCGTTTTTTAGAGTCAACAGCTCCGCAAATCGACACTTTTAAGCATCTTCCTGTAAAGGACATCATTGGAATATGTCCAGAATGTCAGCTCTATGAAATCGACGACGGGATGTCCGTTCTCTATCCAGCAGTTTATGATGTTCTGCCGTGTCAAAGCAAGTATCTGAAGTTCTGACAATCCGCTGGCCTTAGATGCCTCGGGTATCGTGACAAGACGGCGTACGCCTTGCTGTTTTACGTTTTTTCTTTCCATCTGTTTGAGTTCTCGTATGTTTTAGTTTTTTTATTCTTCAATGTTTTGCCCGTCACGGAATTTCAATAATTTCGCCGCGATATCTCCATAACCCGACTGCGGTATTATTTGAATATTGTCTCGGTATTCGCTCTTTTCAATCATGGCATCCGCACTTTTCCGTCACGGTATCATCATCTTTCCGTTATGACATCCGTCAGCCCACACGCATCAGTCAGCCCCTCCCGTCTCGTTGAGTAGTTCATCCACCAGACGTTCTATCACCCGTCTGTCGAACAACACCGCCCGACAGGAATATAAAGGCGTTATTTTGCAGAAAGACAATTTTTCGTCACCGTCAAACTCCCACACAAACGACACCAGATAGAGATTGTCATCCATGCGCATCTCAAAATACCCCTTTCTAAAGGTCATACCCGACACGACAGCGGCAATCCTTTCCGCCACTCTCCAACAATCTTCTGTCGAGAGCAGAAAACGCGAATCGGGGCGCATGACACCTCCGTAAGTCACCCGCACCACATCCGAGGTTTCGGGAAACGTTTTGTTTTTTTCCATCAAAATACATACCTTTACTAACCCACGACCTGAATCGTGTTCCGAATCGTAACAAATTTAGACACCTGTCTGCGTACGGCAATAAAAATTTTTTAACGATTATTACGACAATCATGTCATTACACCAGCGACTCAAAGAACTCAGAAAAGAGTTGGGATACACTCAAGAGCAGATGGGCGAATTATGCGGCATAAAAAAGAGCGCCTATTCGATGATAGAGAACGGCCATTCTCATCTTACCAAACGCAACAAACAGCTTCTTCTCGACACTCTCAACCTCAGCGAGAGCTGGCTCGACGAGGGAGAGGGCGAAAAGTTCAACTCCAAAAGAGCCGTTTTCGAAAATACCGACATAAAACTCAAAACAGCCAAAAAAGAGTTTAAGATGGTTCCCGTCATCAACATCGACTCAATAGGGGATTCGTCGTCGTTCAACTCCGTCGGCAGCATACTACGATATGTCCCGTTCCAAAGCGTCGAAAACGACGACATAGCCACCGTAATGGTAGGTGACAGCATGGCTCCCGCGATTCCCGCAGGCGCAATAATTCTGCTGCGTCCCGTCACGGGCTGGAGGACATTTCTGGAGTTCGGACAGACCTATCTGCTGGTACTGAAAGACGGACGCAGGATTGTGCGCATGATACGTAAATCGGAGGGCAAACGACAGACGGGATTCCTGCTGAAATGCCTTAACGAGGAATCAGACACGATGGAGATACCGTCGGAGATGATTTCGTCCCTATACATCGTTAGAGCCGTCTTTTATGAGACGGCGATGTAACCGTGACATATACGACACAAGACAAACGCCACACAACATATAATGCCATGAAAAAGAGGATTGTGATACAGGGCGACATGCTGAGAGAGGGTTTCGCCACGCTCGAAGAGCGGTTCGAGGTCATATACCCCGAAAAAGGAAGCAACATGAGTCGTGAACGTCTCCTTGAGCTATTGCCCGAAACAGACGGACTGATAAGCTTTTTCGGCGTAAAGACCGACAAGGAGCTGATTGACCGCGGCGGCGACAGACTACGGATAATATCCAATTTCGGAGTGGGCTACGACAATGTCGATGTGGCGTACGCCGCCTCAAAAGGAATTGTGGTGACCAACACCCCCGACCCCGTAACCGAACCGACAGCGGAAATGGCAATGGCTCTGATGCTGGACATAGCGCGAAACGTCACACTCTGCGACCGTAAGATAAGGAAGGGTACGATAAGCTGGAGCATCCTCTCAAACATGGGACTCACGCTCGAAGGCAAACGCCTCGGGATAATAGGCATGGGCAGAATAGGCAGGGCGTTGGCTCGCAGGGCTCGCGCTTTCGGCATGAGTATAGCCTACCACAACCGAAACAGACTCGACCGGGAGACCGAAGAGAAATACGGGGCACAATATATGCCGCTCGACGAGCTTATAAAGAAATCGGATGTCATATCGCTGAACGCCCCCGCCACCGAACAGACACGCCATATAATAGGACGGCGCCAATTCGGGATGATGAAACCGACCGCCATAGTGATAAACACGGCACGCGGTACACTAATCGACGAGGCGGCAATGATTGAGGCGTTGAAAAAAAGACGCATATTCGGCGTGGGAACGGACGTATATGAGAAAGGCGACGGCAGCATCCCCGAGGAGCTTCTCTCGCTCGACAATATCGTGATGACGCCCCATACAGGCACACAGACGGTCGATACGAGAATAGATATGGCGAGATACGCCTCGCAGAACATAATAAACTTTTTCGAAGGCAAACCGCTGTTGTCACAAGTGACACCATAAGAGACGCAGAGGTGAATAAAAAACAAAAGAGGCGGAGTTTGCGGCTCCGCCTCTTTTTATGCTTTCACAAGGCGTTACGCCCCGTGCGAGAAGTTCAATCCGAGAGCTTTGGAAGCATTCTTACAGCCTCTCTGCTCCGCCTCTTTCTTTGAGTTGCCCAAACCGTGTCCGAGTTCTTTTCCGTTCACGCTGACAACGGCATAGAACTGTTCTTCACCATCGTCACCGTACTCTTTTGTTCTGTTACATGTTATCAGGACACGTTTATGACGTTTCTGTCCCCACTCTATCAGACGGCTCTTGTAGTCGTTTTCGACCTCCGAGAGCTTCTCCATGTCGATGAATCGACGGAAAATATCGTTTATCAGCAGTCTGTTGACAAAATCGTATCCTTTGTCGAGATATATCGCACCGACCATAGCCTCGAAAGCATCCCCGTAGATATGTTTCCGAGAGTTGGAAAAGCTCTGCACGGCTATTATCATCCTGTCCAGACCCAATTTTATGGCAATCTCGTTCAACGACTGTCGGCTGACGATTTTTGAACGCATCTGTGTGAGGAAACCCTCGTTGTGAAACGGATACTCGATATAGAGCATGTCAGAAACGACAGCCTCAATGACCGCGTCTCCCAGATATTCGAGACGCTCGTTGTTAACCAACGTACCGTCCTCGAGGGCTACCGAAGCCGATTTATGAATCAGCGCCAGCTTATATATCTCGATGTTGTCCGGATAGACACCCATCGCGTCATGAATGGACTTGTAATATTTGCCCTCTTTTGAGAGCAACACTTTGAGAAAATAATTTATTCTGTCGAGCATTGCTGGTTTTATGGAAACAAGAAAATGTATATGACAGCACTCTGCCATATACATTTACATTATTTTTACGTGTCCGAAACGACACGTGTGGATTATGCGCGGATTAATATTTTTTCAACACGACGCTCGAGTTGTGACCGCCGAAACCGAATGTATTGCTCAACGCATACTTGACATCTCTCTTCTGAGCTTTGCCGAGTGTAAGATTGAGTTTTGGATCGATTTTGGGATCGAGCTCCTGGCAGTTGATTGTCGGAGCGATGATGCCTTTTGTCAACGCCATTATGCAGGCGAGGGCCTCAATCGCACCGGCTGCGCCGAGGAGGTGTCCGGTCATAGACTTGGTCGAGTTGATATTCATGTTGTAGGCATGCTCACCGAAAGTCTTCATTATACCGGAAATTTCAGCCACGTCACCCACGGGAGTAGATGTACCGTGTGTGTTTATGTAGTCGATGTCTTCGGGTTTGATACCCGCGTCGTTCAAGGCGTTGAGCATTGCGCGAGCGGCACCCGAACCGTCGGGCAGCGGAGCTGTCAGGTGGTAAGCGTCTGCGCTCATGCCGCCTCCGACAACCTCGCAATATATCTTGGCGCCTCTGGCAACAGCGTGCTCATACTCTTCGAGCATCAAGGCTGCCGCACCTTCACCCATTACAAAACCGTCTCTGCCCACATCGAAAGGACGTGACGCCGTTTTGGGGTCGTCATTGCGGGTAGAAAGCGCCTGCATAGCGCAGAAACCGCCGATACCCGCGTCGATGATGGCAGCTTCCGAACCACCCGTGAGGATGATGTCCGCCTTGCCGTATCTGATGTGGTCGAAAGAGTCTATCAACGCGTGATTCGACGATGCACATGCCGAAACTGTCGCGTAGTTGGGACCGCGGAAACCGTACTTCATCGAAATGTGACCTGCTGCGATGTCAGAAATCATCTTGGGGATGAAGAACGGGTTATAGCGGGGTGTTCCTTCGGTTTTGGCATAAGCCATCGATTCCTGATGGAAAGTGATAAGACCACCTATACCTGATGCCCAAATTACACCTGCTCTGTCCAAATCCATCTGTTCGGTGTTCAGACCGCTGTCGGCAAATGCCTGCTCGGCAGCTACAAGCGCGTATTGAGTGAATAGGTCGTATTTTTTTATCTCTTTTCGTTCGAAGTGATCCTCCGGTTTGAAGTTTTTCACCTCACAGGCAAACTGTGTTTTGAAATTGGAAGCGTCGAAGCGGGTTATGGGGCCTGCTCCGCTGACTCCGTTCTCGAGGTTAGTGAAGAATTCTTCGACATTGTTTCCAAGCGGGTTGATTGTGCCGATACCGGTAACTACAACTCTTCTCAGTTCCATAAGACTCCTTTGGTTTAAGGATTAGTTTGATTGCGAAAATTCGCTTTAAAAAATATAAGAAACTGTCTTCGAACACTCTGTCCGAGACAGTTTCTTTATATCCAAAAAATTAGTTTTTCTTGCTTTCGATGTAGCTGATAGCGTCACCGACAGTAGTGATTTTTTCAGCGTCTTCGTCGGGGATCTGGATATCGAATGCTTTTTCGAATTCCATGATGAGCTCAACTGTGTCGAGTGAGTCAGCGCCGAGGTCGTTTGTGAAGCTTGCAGTGGGAACTGCTTCTGAAGCGTCAACGCCGAGTTTTTCTACGATAATGTCAACAACTTTTGATGAAATTTCAGACATGATGTTTGGTTTTAGTTTAACATTTTCTTTTTCATATCCGGCACGGATGCCGTGCCTGAAATATGTTCTGTCGGTTCTTCAAGGAGTCCTTGACCTAAACAAAACAAAACATATTTGTTTGCAAAGTTATAATAATTTACATTAAATTTGTCATGTTTTAGAGACTTTTTTGACATCCAATACATTAACATATTCATTATGAAGAAAATAGCCGTCTTCGCATCAGGCTCCGGAACTAATGCGGAAAATATAATCCGTTATTTTTCAAACGATAATGACATAGAAGTATCCCTTGTTTTATGCAACAAGGCAGGAGCCGGCGTTCTCGAACGCGCCGCGCGTCTGGGGGTCGAGACGGTTGTTTTCAACGCGTCTCAGATGAGAACTCCGGGCTTCATAACCGACATTCTCAAAAGCCATGAGATAGATTATGTGGTTCTGGCGGGCTTCCTTCTGCTGGTTCCCGCGGAGGTGACACAAATGTATAAAGGGAGAATCGTCAACATACACCCCGCGCTGTTACCCCTGTACGGAGGCAAGGGGATGTACGGAGAGAATGTACACAAGGCTGTGATTGCCGCAAAAGAGAAACGCTCCGGCATCACGATACACCATGTCACGGAGAATTATGACGAAGGCGCGAACATATTTCAGGCGACTGTGGATGTGGCACCCGACGATACCCCCGAGACACTCGCCACAAAGATACACGCCCTTGAGTATGAATATTTTCCGAAAGTAATTAAGAGCGAAATCGAAAAACTTTAAGAAAAAAGTAATAAAATCGGAAAAAAAAACGTTATCTTTATAAAGCCGTTAGAATATTACGGCACTGTTTTTGCTCCATTCCAACTTGAACAAACGACGGTGTCATACCGTCTTCTAAAAATTTATTACTATGAAAAAGTATCTGTTTACTGCATTAGGTTCGCTCTTGATGGTTTTTGCCGCAACGACGACAACTTCTGCGCAGAGCTACAAAACATCCGCTTCGGTGAACCTCGGTGGATATGTGGGTGTGGGCATAAAACATTTCTTCACCGACCGTAGCGCATTGGAGGGTAACTTCGACTACAACATAGGAAGCAGAGCGCCGATGGCGGTGGTATTGTACCAATATCACATCCCCATCGTGGACAACTTCTACACCTATGTGGGTGGTGGTATCAACCTTGGTGCCACAAACGTGGGAAAACATCGTGATGCCGACTTCGCGTTCGGTGTCGATCCCAACATCGGTTTCGAATACGACTTTGCCAACACCCCCATCGCTTTGGCTATCGACTATCGACCCGCCATCAACTTCACAACTCACACCCTTTGGGATCAGGCGGCTTTGAGAGTCAGATTCAAATTCTAACCGACAAAACCACAAAAAACAGGTCTCTTTGTCCTCTGCGACAAAGAGACTTTTTTATTTATACTACCTTTATAAAGAAGAACTGTCAAATAAGGTCTTACCCCAAATATTACAATAAAACACTAAATATCAAATACATACACCAACGTCACACACTCACCGAATTTTAGCGAAAAACATTTTTTAATAATTTTTAATAAAAATGGCTATTTATTTTGACGAATCACAGAAATATTGTCTATATTTGTTAATCAAATAACAGAAGATATAAACAATTTAATTTTTTCACGATATGGCTAAATTATTAATCAGAGACCTGACTCTCCGCGACGGACAGCAGTCTCTTTTTGCCACTCGCCTCAACCAGAAACAGGTGGAGCGAGTTCTTCCCTACTACAAACACGCCAACTTCTACGCAATGGAGGTATGGGGCGGTGCGGTACCCGACTCAGTGATGCGCTTCCTGGGTGAAAACCCGTGGCATCGTCTCGAAAGCATAAAGGCGGCTGTCGGAGACGTATCAAAACTGACTGCCCTCTCACGCGGACGCAACCTTTTCGGATATGCGCCTTACAGCGATGAAATCATAGACGGTTTCTGCCGCAACTCGATAGAGTCTGGTCTCGGTATCATGAGGATATTCGACGCCCTCAACGACGTTGACAACGTCAAATCGACAATCAAGTATGTAAAACAGTATGGCGGTATCGCCGACTGCGCGGTATGCTACACTATCGACCCCAAATTCACATGGGGCGACAGAATAAAAGCCTTCTTCTCAGGCAGAAAACTGCCCAAGGCGGTCTTCACAGACAAATATTTCCTCGACAAGGCAAAACAGATGGAGAGCCTCGGCGCGGACATGATTACCATTAAGGACATGAGCGGTCTTATCCCGCCCAAACGTGTCTCTACGCTGATAAAACTCTTCAAGAAAGAGCTTTCGGTTCCCGTTGACTTCCACACACACTGTACTCCCGGTTACGGTTTGGCTTCTGTGGTAGCGGCGATAGCGGCAGGCGTCGATATCGTTGACACCAACATCTGGAACTTTGCGGGCGGTCCCGCCGCTCCCGCAATAGAGCTGGTTTACATCTTCTGCAAGAAGATGGGTGTCGAGCTCGACGTGAACATGGAGGCTGTAAGAATGATTAACAGCGAGCTTGTCGATATACGTAAAGAGCTTGAGGCATACGACGCCGTAAAACAGTTCCCCAACCCGTTCAACCCGCTGACCGACGAGCTCCCCAAAGAGATCGACGCACAGTTCGACAGAGCGGTCAAGGCGGCGAAAGCGGAAGACGAGGCGACACTCATCGACGCGTGCCACAAAATCGAGGCTTACTTCAACTTCCCCGCTCCCAACGAGCTGGTTAAAAACGCGGAAATACCCGGCGGTATGTACACCAACATGGTCGCACAGCTCAAACAGCTCGGCAGCGAAAGCATCCTCGACAACGCCATGCTGTTGATACCGCGCGTACGTCTCGACGCGGGTCTGCCTCCCTTGGTTACCCCCACAAGCCAGATTGTCGGCGCACAGGCTGTCAACTGCGCGATGTCGATAAAGAAAGGCAAACCCATGTACAGCAATACATCGAATCAGTTTGTCGCTCTTGTAAAAGGTGAATACGGTCACACTCCCGTTCCCGTAAATCCCAAGTTCAGAAAAGAGATTGCGGGCGTAACCGAAGAGACTCCGTACGATGTGAGCAAATATAAGATGCAGCCCAACCCCGTACTCGAAAACTGCGGCGGCGTGAAACTCGCCGAGAACGAGAAAGAGGTACTTCTCCTCGAACTCTTCCCGACGGTGGCTAAAGACTTCCTCACCAAAACAAAAACAGAGGCATACAAAGCCACTCACAAAGAAGAGGCACAGGAAAGCAACAATGCGGCTGCCGAAACCGCTCCCAAAGAGAAAATCGTCATAACGGGTACTCCCGTTGAAGCACCGATGCCCGGTAAGGTCTTCAAACTTCTCGTTGCCGAAGGTGACGAAGTAAAAGAGGGTCAGGATGTCGTAATTCTCGAGGCCATGAAGATGGAAAACAACCTCTCAAGCCCCGTTTCGGGCAAGGTAAAACGCATCTTCCTCGCAGAAGGCGACGCCGTTGCAGCTTCAGGAGTAATAATGGAGATTGAATAATCACGATTTACATACCACTCGCAAAAAAAGAGTGCCGAATAAGTCGGCACTCTTTTTTATATGGTTTAATTATGGTTTAATTATATGCAGTGTATGCAGGAACTATCCTATTTGAACCATATAAACATAACCATCGGATTACGTTCCGCCATAAGGACATTGGTTCTCAAAGCTTTTGTCTTTATGCTGTCAAGGTCACCCTTATGCCTGAACTCTTCTATCTCTGACGGGTATATTACCGCCGCATGAGTGCCGTCGGACAGTGAGTAATCGCCCCACGCACCGATACCGCCGTCATAATCATTGACAAAAAGCCTGCTGTGTGACAGATAGTCGTCACCGCTCAATGACGGTTTGAACCGTTCCGTATCCGAAGTCTCCCGATTGAATACCACCAGCTCGACGGAATCGTTATACGACACCTTGAGCCATAAACATGTAGGTGTCATCATCATGCTTTCGATATGCCTCCATTTAGGGTCGAGACGTCTCGGCATTATGCCGCTGACGGCGTCACGATAACTTCTGTCATTACCACGGTCTATCAGCATCAACGGTTTTACGCTCTCTTTGTCGAGCATGAAAAGGGTATCGCTCAACGGAGACAACAGAGCTATCGAGCCTTTACCGTCTATGTCGTGCAACAGCGGGGTGTTCAGGCGGAAAAAACGGTCGGTGGACTCTCCTTTGAGCAACGTATCGTTTTGCGTCAATTTCACAAAGAGCGAATCGTTGTAATTTATCACCTCCGCGAAATTGTATCCCGCCGCATTTATGTCGTCGGAAGACGGTACTGACATCTTACATACAAATCCGGGAACAAGAGAGGTTATCTCCTTGTCGGCACTTTTGAACCGCACGTTACGCAGGTGTCTGCCTGCAAAGTTGAATATGTGCATTCCACTACCGTATCCGACCAACAACAGGCGGTTCTCGTTATCGACGGCAAGCGACGACGCCTTATCGGTGGCAGGCATCGGTATGCGTCTTACAAGATGCCCCTCCATGTCGAACTGCAACACGCCGTCCGTTCCCTGCGATATTACGAATATATAGCTCGGCGTCCTCTCCAAATCCATTATGCGCCCAAGTTTGACGCCTCCGACAGGATTCAACACCACATACTCGACCTTATCGACAAAATCGCTGTATCTCGGCACTTCCGCAACCTTCTCTCCGTCGAGAGACAGGGTTTCAAGACGCGAACAGGCGGTTGACAGGAGCGACAACGAAACCGCTAAAAGAAAAAATACCCTCATGTGACTATTATCAATCAATAGTTGAAACTACTGCCTCCTATAAACTCACGCAACACCGATGTAGGCGGCACCTCCTTATCGTCGAGCGGCATGAAGAAATCGAGCATGCGCAACAGACGGCGCGCCTCGCTGTACTCCTCTTCGGTGTCGGGCACTTCGAGCAACAGCGGCTCGGCGTAACGTTTAAGGATGCTCAACTCATATATAAGCGCGCTGTTGAGCATATAGTCCGCCTCCTCCTGATAAGGGAATATGTTGCGTTCCTCGCCTCGTCTGACGCTACCCCAGCGGCGCAACGTTTCGAGAGCGGTGTGATTACGGTAACGGCTGTCACGCACTATGCGTCGCAACAGACGGTTATCGGTTGTGGATATGCGTGAGAGGTTATCCATTGAGACGGTTGTGAGCGCAGACACATATATCTTGAATTTTTTGTCGGCGGGTATGTCGGCGGCAATCACGGGATTAAGGACATGGATACCCTCCACTATGATTATCGAATCGGGCGACAATTTCACCTTTGTGCCGTCATAATAACGTTTCCCTTTCATAAAATCGAACTTGGGTATCTCCACCTCCTCGCCCGCCACCAGACGCGCGAGATTGTCGTTGAAGAGTTCCAAATCGACGGCATCGAGCGACTCGAAATCATGTTTCCCCTTGCTGTCGAGAGGGGTCTTTTCCCTATCGACGAAATAGTTGTCCATAGACAGCACCACGGGTTCGAGGCCGAACACTCGCAATTCGATGTTGAGACGATAGCTCGAAGTGGTCTTGCCGCTGCTCGAGGGTCCCGAAATAAGTACAAGACGCATACCGTTACGGTGTCGTTCGAGTATCGAGTCGCTCAACTCGGTGAACAGACGTTGTTGCAGTGCCTCGCCAATTTTTATTATCTCGCTTGAACGCCCCTCTATTATCTTCGAGTTAAGCAGACCTATGTTGGATATGTCTATAACCTTCAGCCACTGTTTGTGCTTTTTGAAGACGTCATACATCTTGTCTGAGCGTCCGAAAATGTCAAGCTCTTTCGGATTCTCCCTTTTGGGTACGCAGAGCAGGAAACCGTCATGAAAGCGTCGGATGTCGAACAACGGAACATGACTTGTGGACGGGGCAAGCGTACCGTAGAAATAGCCGTGCACATCCGCCATTGTGTTTATGGTTACATAAAGATGACTGCGTGTATTGAGCAACGCCAGTTTATCGCTCTTTTTAGCATATAACTCCTCCGCCTCCTTGCGTTCTATCACCTCACGGGCAATGGGCAGATCGGCTTTGACAAGCTCGCCCATACGCTCCTTTATGCGCTGTGCCGCCTTGTCGTCGCACTCGATGCCGTCAACGACAAAATAGAATCCCCGACCTATCGAATGTTCTATGCGAAGCACGCTTTCGGGAAAAAGGTCGCTCACCGCCTTGTAAAGCATAAAAAAGAGTGTACGCTGATAGACCCTCGCCCCCTCGAAATGGGTCGCGTCGATAAAACGCACCTGTTTGGGCTCATATACGCTGTAATTGAGGTCTTTCGATTTGTTGTTCACATATGCCGCAATAAACGGATAATCGTTCTGAAGCGACAATGACGCCAGAATGTCGCCGAGCGAAGAACCCTTGCCGACCAACACTTCGCTGCCATTGTTTAGGCATGTTATCTTCACCGTTTCCATAATATTTTTCTTCTTTTGATTCTAAAGGTACTATTTTTTTATCGAATTAAAACGTTTTCATTAAAATAGTCGTATCTTTTGAAAGTCGTAAAAGACATTTTATAACACACAGTCAATAACAAAGAAACGAATATAATAAAAAATAAAGATATTTATTCATCTTGGGCATAAGCATATTTTCAGCAATAAAACATTAATCAACAACACAATACGCCTGACACTTCAACGCTTGACATAAAACGTCACTTTCTTTTTGCGCCATGAATTACGACGAAAAATCTTTTTCTTGTAAAAAAACAGATAAACGACATAACATATTGCATTAAAAAATAAGTAACCGATGCCCAAACCTTTAAGAAGCGACACCACCACACAGGGACGCCGAATGGCAGGCGCCAGAGCCCTATGGAGAGCCAACGGCATGAAAGAGGAGCAGATGGGACAACCCGTCATCGCGATAGTCAACTCTTTCACCCAGTTTGTTCCGGGGCACGTGCATCTGCACGAGATAGGTAAGCGTGTCAAAGAGATAATAGAGTCACTCGGATGTTTCGCCGCAGAGTTCAACACGATAGCCATAGACGACGGTATAGCTATGGGGCATGACGGCATGCTCTATTCTCTTCCGTCGAGAGACCTTATCGCCGATTCGGTGGAATATATGTGCCAGGCGCACAAAGCTGACGCGATGATATGTATCTCCAACTGTGACAAGATAACCCCCGGTATGCTCATGGCAGCCATGCGCCTCAACATACCGACCGTTTTTGTGTCGGGAGGTCCCATGGAGGCAGGAAACGCTTTCGGACGCAAGGTCGATTTGATTGACGCCATGGTCACGGGTGCCGACCCCTCGTCCGATGACGAGACGGTGCGCCGTGTGGAGATGGCGGCATGTCCCACCTGCGGTTCATGCTCGGGTATGTTCACCGCCAACTCGATGAATTGCCTCACGGAAGCGCTCGGCTTGTCACTTCCCGGTAACGGCAGCATAGTCGCGACAAACAAAGAGAGGATGAAACTCTTTGAGAAAGCCGCGCGACTGATTGTGGAGAACGCTAAAAAATACTATTTCAACGATGACGAGAGCGTACTTCCCCGCTCTATCGCCTCACGCGCTTCTTTCGTCAACGCAATGACACTCGATGTGGCTATGGGCGGTTCCACCAATACCGTCCTTCACCTGTTGGCTGTCGCAGCCGAGGCGGAATGCGATTTCAGCATGGCGGACATCGACGCCATATCACGCAGGACACCCGTTCTCTGCAAGGTCGCTCCCTCATCGCACTATCACATGGAGGATGTCAACAGAGCGGGCGGCGTAATGGCGATAATGGGCGAACTGCTCAGGGCAGGCGCGCTCGACGGCTCTACAAAACGCGTTGACGGTCTCACACTGGCGGAGGCCGTGGCTCAGAACGATATAATGACTTCCACCGTTACGGAAGAGGCACGAAAACGTTACCTCGCCGCTCCGAGTGGCGTACCCTGCCGCTCCCTCGGCGTTTCGGAGAGCTATTATGAAGCTCCCGACACCGACCGACAGAAAGGCTGTATCCGCTCCGCAGAGCACGCCTACTCAAAAGACGGAGGGCTGGCGGTACTCAAAGGCAACATAGCCGCTGACGGATGCGTCGTCAAGAGCGCGGGTGTCGATGAGTCGATACTGCGGTTCGAGGGCAAGGCACGTGTATATCACTCACAGGAACAGGCATGCGAGGGTATTCTGTCGGGCGAAGTCAAAGAGGGCGAGGTTGTCTTCATATTATATGAGGGTCCCAAAGGCGGTCCTGGTATGCAGGAGATGCTCTACCCCACTTCTTACCTCAAATCCATGAAGCTCGACAAGAAATGTGCGCTTGTGACCGACGGGCGTTTTTCAGGCGGCACGTCGGGGCTGTCGATAGGACACGTATCGCCGGAGGCGGCGGCAGGCGGTGACATCGCTCTTGTACGTGACGGCGACACGGTAAAGATAGACATACCCGCGAGAAGCATCGATATAGCAGTCAGCGCAGAGGAGATGTCACAAAGACGCAACGCCGAGAGCTTTAAGCCGCAGGGACGTGAAAGAGTGGTAAGCAAGGCGCTCAGGGCATACGCCGCAATGGCGGCGTCGGCGGACAAAGGTGGCGTCAGAGTGTTGAAAGATTGAAAAGATAAGATATGACAAAAAGATATAACATAAGCGGCGCGGAGGCATTGTTGCTCTCGTTGCTCGAAGAGAAGGCGGACACTGTTTTCGGCTATCCTGGCGGCGCGATAATACCTCTATACGACTGTCTTTACGGCTACACAGACCGTATAAGACACATACTAACCCGCCACGAACAGGGCGCAGTTCATGCGGCACAGGGATATGCACGTGCCACAGGACGGACAGGCGTCTGCATGGCGACCTCGGGACCTGGCGCAACCAACCTCATCACGGGTATAGCCGACGCCATGATAGACTCCACCCCACTTGTCTGCATCACGGCACAGGTTGCGGCGTCACTTTTGGGTACGGACGCCTTTCAGGAGGCGGACATCATAAGCATGACCATGCCCATTACAAAGTGGAACTATCAGGCGACAAGCGCGAAAGAGATAGGCGAAGCAATATCAAAGGCCTTTTATATAGCCCGCACAGGACGTCCGGGGCCCGTACTTATCGACATCACACGCAACGCGCAGGTTGAGATGCTTGAGAGTTTCGAGTACCATCCCTGCACGGGTCTTCGCTCATACGACCCCCGTCCCCAAGCCGACCCCGATGAACTCGCAAAGGCTGTCGGACTGCTCGATACAGCCGTTCGCCCGCTCATGATAGTGGGTCAGGGCGTAAAACTATCAGGCGGTGAGAGCGAGGCTGTAAAACTGGCGGAGAAGTGCGCCATGCCTATGGCTTCGACACTCATGGGGCTCTCAGCCGTACCCACGGCGCATCCGCTGTTCGTCGGCAAGGTGGGCATGCACGGCAACGTGGCGGCGAACGAGATGACACAGTCGGCTGACGTGATAGTGGCAGCGGGCATGCGTTTCTCCGACAGGGTCACGGGCGACATATCCAAATACGCGCCAAACGCCAAGATAATACATATCGACATAGACCCCGTAGAACACAGTAAAAACGTCAAGGCGGATGTATCTCTGCTCGGCGACGCACGTGAGATATTGAGTCTGCTGCTCGAAAAATGCGCCACACATAATGGAGAGCGCCACGAATGGATGGCGCAGGCTAAAGAGGCGTACGACCGAGAATACAAATATGTCATAGAGAAGGCTCTGCACCTGAAAGAGGGTAACATATCCATGGGTGAGACGGTTGACGGCGTGGCACGTCATCTCGGCGGCGAGGCGATAGTGGTAACTGACGTGGGACAGCATCAGATGTTCGCATCACGATACTCACGCTTCAACAACACCCGCAGTTTCATAACCTCAGGCGGGCTCGGAACAATGGGCTTCGGACTCCCCGCGGCGATAGGGGCGAAGATAGGTTGTCCGCAACGACAGGTGGTACTGTTCGTGGGCGACGGTGGATTGCAGATGACAATTCAGGAGCTCGGAACGATAATGCAGTGCGGAATAGACGTCAAAATCGTTATTCTCAATAACGGTTATCTCGGAATGGTACGCCAATGGCAGGAACTCTTCTTCGAAAAACGCTATTCGTTCACAAAATTGGCTGACCCCGATTTCGTGACGCTGGCATCGGCATACGGTATCGCCGCCAAAAGAGTGGTACGGCGCGATGAGCTTGAAGAAGCAATCAGCGAGATGTGCGCCCACAAAGGCGCGTTCCTGCTCGACGTGGCGGTAGAGAGCGAAGAGAACGTCTTCCCCATGGTACCCGCGGGCAAATCAATATCAAACCTTATTTTTTCAGACTTGCATCATGAGTGAGATAAAAGAATATACAGTGACTGTCCTCTCCGAGAATAAAATCGGGGTTCTCAACCGCGTGACAGGAATCTATCTGCGTCACAAGATTAACCTCGAAAGTCTCAGAGCGGTCGAGACATCCGTACCGAACGTCAAGATGATGATAATATCCTCTTACACCACCGAGGAACAGATTTCTCTTGTAGTAAAGCAGATAAAACGTATCGTGGAGGTGTTTGACGCCCGTTACAGTGTCGTGGAGAAGATAACGCCTGAAGCCATATACGGCAATATACTCTCCGAACTGAGACAATCGAGACAAGAGAACTGAATCTACCGACGACAACAAGCCTAAACAATGTCTCTCGACAAAAAAGCGGCAAACACAAAACAGGCAAATCAGCAACCGACAAAAACACAACAGAGGTGACAACGTGAAGCGATAACATTATATCTTTAAACTTTCAACATAGACAAACTAAAAAACAAAATAAAGAAATGGCAAAATTGAATTTTGGCGGCGTCATAGAGAACGTCGTAACCCGTGAGGAATATCCGTTGAGCAAAGCGCTCGAAACACTCAAAGACGAAACAATAGCAGTCATCGGCTACGGTGTTCAGGGACCGGGTCAGTCTCTCAACCTGCGCGACAACGGTTTCAACGTGATAGTGGGACAGCGTAAAGGCGGCAAGAGCTGGGATAAGGCTGTCGCTGACGGCTGGGTGGAAGGTCAGACCCTCTTTGAAATAGAGGAGGCATGCGCAAAAGCGACGATAATAGCTTTCCTTCTCTCAGACGCCGGTCAGATTGACGCATGGCCCACGGTTAAAAAGCACCTCACGGCAGGTAAGGCGCTATACTTCTCACACGGCTTCGGCATCACCTACAAAGACCGCACAGGCATCGTTCCCCCCGCCGACGTCGATGTCATAATGGTCGCACCCAAAGGGTCAGGCACCTCACTCCGCCGTCTCTTCGTTGAAGGTCGCGGTCTCAACTCAAGCTACGCGATAGGACAGGACGCCACAGGCAAGGCGTATGACCGTGTCATATCAATGGGTATAGGTATCGGTTCTGGCTATCTCTTCGAGACAGATTTCCGCCGTGAGGTCTATTCCGACCTGACAGGCGAACGCGGTACGCTCATGGGGGCAATCCAGGGTCTCTTCGCCGCGCAGTACGAAGTTCTCCGCCAGAACGGACACACACCCTCTGAAGCGTTCAACGAGACAGTCGAAGAACTCACACAGAGCCTTATGCCGCTGGTGGCAGAGAACGGTATGGACTGGATGTATGCCAACTGCTCGACAACGGCACAGCGAGGCGCTCTCGACTGGTGGAAACGCTTCCGTGACGCCACAATACCCGTATTCTCCGAACTATACAAAGAGGTTGCGGCAGGAAACGAGGCGCAGAGGTCGATAGACTCAAACAGCAAACCCAACTATCGCGAGGGTCTCGAAAAAGAACTCGCCGAACTACGTAACAGCGAGATGTGGCGCACAGGCGAGACGGTACGCTCTCTCCGCCCCGAACGCAAAAAATAGGGCTTGAATCAACGGTTTTAAAATAACGGCGTTCCCGTATATATTCGGGGACGCCACTTTTCGATTAATAAGATATGTCAGACAACAACTATTTTCCATCGATAGAAGATATAGTGACGGCACGACTGAGGATAGGCAACGTCGTATCCCAAACCCCGCTGTTGCATAACATGGTGCTATCGAACCGCTACGAGGCGGACGTGATGCTCAAACGCGAGGACCTTCAGATAGTACGCTCTTACAAAATACGAGGTGCCTACAACAAGATGTCACAGCTCTCTCCCGAAGCTCTCAAAGCGGGTGTCGTATGCGCCTCCGCAGGCAATCATGCGCAAGGGGTGGCATACTCCTGCAATGCGCTCAAATGCAAAGGAACAATATACATGCCGACAACGACACCCCGCCAGAAGATAGAGCAGGTACGCATGTTCGGACACGAATATATAGACATCGTCCTGACGGGCGACACATTCGACGACTCAAACCGTGAAGCGATAAAATTCGCGGAAGAGAACGGAATGGTCTTCATTCATCCGTTCGACGACCCCAAGACGATAGAGGGTCAGGCGACAATAGGAATGGAGGTGATACAGGGCGCAAACGCCACGATAGACTATATCTTCCTGCCGATAGGCGGCGGAGGTCTGGCATCGGGCGTAGGTAGCTATTTCAAGCGTATATCACCCACCACCAAAGTGATAGGCGTTGAACCCGCAGGAGCCGCCTCAATGAAAACATCAATAGAGGCAGGCAAAGTAGTCGAGTTACCCCATATCGACAAGTTTGTGGACGGAGCGGCGGTGGCACGTGTCGGAGACTTGACATTCAATATATGCCGTCAGGTACTCGATGACATAGTGGTGGTTCCCGAAGGTAAGGTCTGCACCACCATTCTCGAGCTATACAACAAGAGCGCCATTGTGGTAGAACCTGCGGGCGCATTGTCAATAGCTGCGCTCGACGCATACGCCGACAAGATAAAAGGCAAAAATGTGGTTTGCGTAATAAGCGGCAGCAACAACGACATCACCCGTACCGAAGAGATAAAAGAACGTTCACTCCTATACGAAGGCTTAAAACACTATTTCATCGTCCGCTTCCCCCAGCGCAGCGGTGCTCTGCTCAACTTCCTGCAACAGGTACTCGGTCCCAACGACGACATAACCCACTTCGCCTACTCCAAGAAAAACAACCGCGAACAAGGCCCTGCCCTCGTTGGCATCGAACTCCAAAATCCCAACGACCTGCAACCGTTACTCAAACGAATGAGCGACAAAGGTTTTGTTTATGAATATCTGAACGATATGCCCGATTTGTTTCAGTTTCTGTTTTAATGACAAATAGATGTTTTAGGCAGTATGCGTGTACTCACATACTGACTAAAACACCTATCATTAAAACAGAAACTAAAACAAATCGGGCATCTCGTTCAGATACTCATAAACAAACCCCTTGTCACTCATTCGTTTGAGCAACGGCTTCAATTCGTTGGAGTTTAAAGTTAGTTGTCACAAAAATGCTCCGCAGGCTCTCCGAGGGGTCTGCCGACAGCGTTACTTTGTCCCTCGACAAAGTAACCAAAACGAGGGGGCACAGCCCCTTTTGACCATGTCATACTCATTTGG
>CASDZP010000012.1 GCA_949285535.1 uncultured Alistipes sp. | reverse complement strand
AGTCGGCACTACAAATGACGGAACAATATCAAGTGGTATGACTGTTTCTCCACAAAGTAAAGATTGGTTTATCGTTAGTGTATCAGGAAATAAAGTAACAATAAAAACAGTTGCAGAAAATGACACTGGAAAGTCAAGATCAGATAATGTTACAGTAACTTATAAAGGGACAACAATTCAAATTTCAATTAAACAAAATTGTGATTTTGATCCATATCAAATCGTTAATATCGGAGGTGTTAGATGGATGAAATATAATTTGGGTAAAAGTAGATTGGAGGGAACATTAGCTACTTTTGCAACAAAACTTCCGTCTGAATGTACAGATGACCCGATAAAAACAAAATCACATGGTAGATTTTACCGATGGGATATCGGTAATAAATCATGGCCAAGTACCGGCAGCGTAGAAATTGACTCAAATGTTTCGTCACCAAATAGCTCTTGGATAACAGCTAATGACCCATGTCCGGATGGATATCGTGTTCCGACACAAGATGAGTTTGTGGAGTTAAAAAACAATTCAACACAAACAAATGCGGGAGGATGGAATGCGAGTGATTACGGATACAAAATATTTGAAAGTGGAAGTGTTAAGTTGGAATTTCCATGTGTCGGTTTCAGAGATCTAAAAAACAATTTATTGACAACTAATGGAACATACGGACGTTATTGGTCGTCAACAGAATATGACTCTGACTATGCCTATTATTTAATTTTTAACGATGAAAGCGTTAATCCATCATACCACAACATCATTAAGACACATGCTCTTAGTGTACGATGTGTAAGAAATGAATAGTCTTGTGAGAGCGATGACAAGTCAGTAATTGTCATCGCTCATTTTATATTTTTGAATGAGGGTTGACAAATGTACCATTGCCACTTCTTCCTTTGATTACAACTATCATCATTTATAGCAGTAGGAGATGTGTGTGAAGCGAGTGCTGGGGGATGGCAGACTTCATGAAAGATAATGAGCCAAAAGGTGATGACATGGTCAAAAGGGGCTGTGCCCCCTCGTTTTGGTTACTTTGTCGAGTGACAAAGTAACGCCGTCGGCAGACCCTGCGGAGCGTTATTGAAATCCCCACGGGAGTGTCTCTTTTTTTAACAAAAAATATGTTTTATGTGAAAAACATGTTTTTTGTTAAAAAAAGAGACACTCCCGTGGGGATTATCGTTATTTTTGCCGCGGAAATTAAAAACAGCGATTGAAATATGGGTCAGAAAAGTCCCGGTATAATACAGTCAATCATTCCGATAGCGGTGCTTGTGGGGATGATTCTTTTCAATGTCTTCTATCTTGGAGACGATACGCTTTCGGGCGCAAATCAGCTGGCGCTGATGATAGCGTCGGCTGTCGCTGCCGCAATAGCTACGTTCAACGGCGTGACGTGGGATGAACTGCTGGAGGGAATGGTAAAGACGATAACGGCGTCTTTGCCCGCAATCATTATACTGCTTATTATCGGCATGCTGTCGGGTAGCTGGATGATGAGTGGGATTGTTCCCTCGATGATATACTACGGTCTCAATATCCTGAGACCTGAATATTTCCTGCCCGCTACCGTTGTGCTGTGCGCAATTGTGTCGGTGTCAATCGGTAGCTCGTGGTCAACTATCGCAACCGTAGGGGTGGCTCTGCTCGGTATAGGCGAGGCGTTGGGTTTCGACCCCGCAGTGGTGGCGGGAGCGATTATCTCGGGCGCATATTTCGGAGATAAGGTGTCGCCTCTCTCCGATACCACAAACCTCGCGGCGGCGGTTGCGGGAACACCGCTCTTTACACATGTCAAATATATGATGTACACGACCGTGCCGTCGGTGTTGTTGACAATAGGTATCTTTATCGTCATGACCTTTACGGGTGCGCATGAGGGCGGTGGTGACGCTGTCGGGATAAAAGACGGTATCGCTTCGATATACCATGTCTCTCCGTGGTTCTTCCTCGTGCCGTTGGCTGTCGTCGTGCTTATCGTAAGACGTGTGCCCGCAATCCCCGTGCTCTTTCTCGGTGCGTTGCTGGGGGCGTTGGCGGCGGTATGCTTTCAGCCCGAAATGGTGTCTATGCTTTCGGGCGGTGATATGTCCGCCGCGGCTGTATGGCAGTGTGTGGCAAGGGGTATGTTCGGCTCTGTCGATGTGGTCACGGGTGACGCCGCGCTCGATGAGCTTGTCTCGACGGGAGGTATGGCCGGTATGCTCGATACGGTGTGGCTGATACTTACCGCGATGATGTTCGGCGGTGTGCTGGAGGCGGGGCATTTCCTCGAACGACTGACATACGCCATAACCAAGAGGGTTAAGCGTACGGGCGGACTTGTGACGGCGACTTCGGGTACATGTATGCTTTTCAATATAGCCACGGGCGACCAGTATATGTCGATAGTTATTCCCGGAAAGATGTTTGTGCGCTCGTATGAACGTGCCGATATCGCTCCGCAGTTGCTCAGCCGTACCATTGAGGACTCGGCGACCGTCACTTCCGTGCTTATACCGTGGAATACCTGCGGCGCGACACAGGCGTCTATTCTCGGTGTCGCGACAGCCGCGTATGCTCCTTTCGCCTTTTTTTGCTATATTAGCCCCATAATAACGATACTTTATGGTTGGCTCAGAATCAAAATTCCCAAGCTCTCGGAGCAACACAACATGCCCGAACGACTGCCCGACACACCCGTGTAGCGTTACGGTAGTCGGGGGCGGACGTGTCGCCAAAGCTCTTGCCGAAGCTCTTGTCGGGGCGGGTGTCGATGTGACCGTCGCCGTGAGGGAGCCGTCACGTTTTGTGCCTCCGACAGAGGGGGTGAGGGTAGTGCGGACAGGGTATCCTATCAATACAGACTATGTTATAATCGCCGTCAGTGACGACGCGCTGGCGACTGTCTCATCGCATCTTGCCGATATTGTGGCGGGATGCGATGTTGTTGTTGCGCATACTTCGGGAACGGTACCACTGGAGGCTCTTGACGGGAGATTGTCTCGCAGAGGGGTGTTCTATCCGTTGCTCAGTTTTACGGGAGAGGGTGACGATTTCCGAAAAGCTCCGCTGTTGCTTGAGGGTGAGGACGAGGATACGCTCCGCCGTCTTCAGTCGCTTGCCGATACGTTGGGGACGAAATGGTGTGTCGCCGACTCGGAGAAGAGGGGGAAAGTGCATTTGGCTGCCGTCTTCGCCAATAACTTCGTCTGCCGTATGCAGTCGCTCGCAAAAGAGCTGTGCGACAGAGGCGGGGTCGATTATGAGCTTCTTAAACCGCTGATTGTGACCGCCGCCGAAAAGATGACACGTGAGGGTGTCGATCCGCATGACTGTCAGACGGGTCCCGCCGCAAGAGGCGACCTCTCGACGATAGAACGGCATCGCTCCCTGCTCGGACAGATGCCAGAAACGCTCGCCGTGTATGATATTGTGACGGAGTCGATAATGAATGAGAAAAATAAAAAATAGATTGCTATGGGTAACTTTAAAGAGGATTTGACAAAGGTTAAAGCCTTTGTGTTCGATTGTGACGGCGTTTTTACAGACTGCTCGCTGTTGCTGTTGCCGCCCGACTATCAGGCGCTCAGGACATTTAACGCAAGGGACGGCTATGCCGTAACCATGGCGGTTAAGCGCGGCTATCCGCTCGCTCTTATCTCAGGCGGTCGCGGCGAAGGTGTCCGAAAAAGATTCGAGTCGCTGGGGGTCAAACATATAGAGCTTGAGTGCGGCGATAAGTTGGCGTCGATAAAGCGTTTTGCCGAGAATAACGGTCTGACTCTCGATGACATAATGTTTATGGGCGACGATATGCCCGACGTGCGTCCACTCTCGGCTGTGGGTATGCCCGTATGCCCCAATGACGCCGTGGCGGAGGTTAAGGCGGTCTCTCGATATGTGTCGGGAGTGTGCGGCGGCAAAGGATGCGTGAGAGATGTTATCGAACAGGTGCTGAAGGCGCAGGGTCGTTGGACCGATGACGACGATACCGATGTGCGTTCGAGGTAGAAAATCACTATAAAACACACCGCCGATGTCGCTTTTTTACGTAAAAGTGACGGTTGAGGCGTGAAAAACGACGGAAACATGGGATTTATGCAATAAAAAATGCCTGTTTTGAACCGTTTTAAAGGAAAAATATTAATTTTGTTATCAAGGTAAAAATAATTTTGACATGACACTGATAAAATCCATATCGGGTATCCGCGGCACAATAGGCGGCGCCGCTGGTGACAACCTAACCCCTCTCGACCTTGTGCGCTTTGTATCGGCGTACTGCCGCTTTATCAAAGAACGAGAACCTCAGAAACGAAAAAAAGTGGTGCTTGGTCGTGACGCCCGTATGTCGGGTCCGATGGCGGCATCGATAGTCGAGGGTACGCTCGTCGGGTGCGGCGTCGATGTGGTCAATATAGGCTTGGCGACAACCCCGACAACAGAAATGGCTGTGACGGGTCTCGGTGCCGACGGCGGTATCATATTGACGGCAAGCCATAACCCCAAACAATGGAACGCTCTTAAACTTTTGGGCGCGGACGGTCAGTTCCTCGATGCCAAAGAGGGCGCGGTGGTACTCGAATACGCTCTTGCGGAAGAGTTCGAGTATGCGCAGGTGGATGAGCTCGGACACGTTGAGCGTCGCTCGTATGACAAAGAGCATATCGACGCCGTGCTGGCGCTCGATGATGTGGATGTCGATGCCGTATCGAAGGCGGGATTGAAAGTAGTGGTTGACGCGGTAAACTCTGTCGGTGGGGTGGTGATTCCCGAACTGCTTGAGAGAATGGGCGTTGAGGTCGTTCGTCTCAACTGCACGCCTGACGGTCGGTTCGCTCATAATCCCGAACCCCTGCCCGCGAATCTGACCGAAATATCGGAAGCGGTGGTCAAGGAAGGCGCGGATATGGGTATCGTGGTTGACCCCGACGTGGACAGGTTGGCTTTCGTCTCTGAAGACGGCTCGATGTTCGGCGAGGAGTACACGCTCGTGGCTGTCGCAGACTATATATTGTCTCGCAGAAAAGGTGCTACCGTCTCAAACCTCAGCTCGTCGCGCGCGCTTGCCGATGTGACCGCATCTTACGGATGTGATTATACGGCGTCGGCTGTCGGTGAGGTCAATGTCGTGGCGCAGATGAAGCGTACGGGCGCGGTTATCGGCGGTGAGGGTAACGGCGGTGTCATATATCCCGAACTGCACTACGGACGTGACGCCTTGGTGGGCGTGGCTCTATTCCTTACCCACTATGTGCGTAAGGGAATGTCCATGACCAAACTCAGAGCGTCATATCCGCAATATGTAATATCTAAAAACAAAATAGAGTTGTCGGAGGGTGTCGATGTGGATGCCATTCTCGACGCGTTGAAAGAGAAATACGCCTCTGAACGCGTCACCGACATAGACGGCGTCAAAATTGACTTCGCCGACGGGTGGGTACACCTGCGTAAGTCGAACACCGAGCCTATCATCAGGATATACAGCGAGGCTCACACGGCAGAACGTGCCGATGAGCTGTCGGAACAGGTGAAAGCCGTTGTCGATAAACTCTAACCAACAAAAAACGAGTGTTATGGAGAGAAAGAAGATTATTGATTCGGTTAAAGGTCTGCTTCGCAGAGAGAAGCTCTCCGCTTTTATAATTCCCAGTTGCGATTCGCACGGTAGCGAGTATGTCGCCGACCATTGGAAGTCTCGCGAGTATGTCAGCGGATTCGACGGCTCTGCCGGTACGGTGGTGGTGACGCTTAAAGAGACCGCTCTGTGGGTCGATTCGAGATATTGGATTCAGGCGGAGGAACAGACAGCCGGTTCGGGCATAACACTCATGAAAGAGGGTTTGGAGGAGACGCCGACAATAGGTGAGTGGCTGAAAAAGACCCTCGGAAAAGGACGTGTGGGCGTGGATGCATCCCTTTACAGCGTGGATGCTTTCGAGAGCCTTAAAAATACGCTCGACCCGCTCGACGTGGTGGCAATGGGCGACATTTTCGACGAGCTGTGGAGTGACAGACCTCCGATGCCGTGTGAACCTGTCATACTGCTTGAAGACGAGTATGCGGGACAAAGAGCCTCTGGTAAGATAAAAAGAGTGCGCGAGAGTCTCGGTCTGCAAAAAGGTATGGTCTATCCCGTCTCTGCGCTCGACGAGATAGCGTGGCTTACCAACATAAGGGGCGGAGACATAGATTATAATCCGCTCGTGGTGGCGTATATGCTGATAACCACCGAAAAGGCGATTCTTTTTGTCGATAACGAGAAATTGTCCGTTTCGGTGATTCATAAGTTGCGCAAAGAGGGTGTCGAGATTATGGATTACGACAAGTTCGAGACAGCCCTGTCACGTTGCGGTTCGAAAAAGGTACTCTATAACCCGTCACGTCTCTCGTGGCGTCATTATGAGCTGTTGAGGCTATGTGGCGCCGAACTGTGCAGGGAAAAGGACGCTTCTGGTGCGATTACATCGCTAAAGGCGATAAAAAACAGAACGGAAACGGACGGATTCCGTCGGGCAATGATTGAGGACGGTGTCGCTCTGGTGCGTTTCTATATGTGGCTTGAGGAGCAGGTGCATCTCGGAAAACATCCTACCGAGTGGCAGCTGGGTGTCAAGCTATCGGAGTTCAGGGCGCTCAGTCCTATGTTCAGAGGCGACAGCTTCGCACCGATAGTGGGATATAAGTCCAACGGTGCCATTGTTCATTACAGCGCGCCCGAGAAAGGTTGCAAGAGGGTAGGTATGGATGGATTCCTGCTCATAGATTCTGGCGGGCAGTATATATGCGGTACTACCGATATTACCCGAACCGTACACTTCGGCGAACCGACCGAAGAGCAGAAAAGAGATTTTACTCTGGTGCTCAAAGGTAACATAGACCTCGCCTGCGCCGTATTCCCCGAGGGAACGAGAGGCAGTCAGCTCGACTTTTTGGCGCGCCGTCATCTATGCGCCGAGTCGCTGAATTATCTTCACGGTACAGGTCACGGAGTGGGGCACTACCTCTGTGTACATGAGGGTCCTCAGTCGATAAGGATGAACGAGAACCCGGTTACACTGAAACCGGGTATGGTGATTACGGACGAACCCGGCGTATATCGTCGCGGCAAATGGGGCGTACGACTGGAAAACATGTTGTTGTGCGTAGAGCATTCGTCATCACCGCAAGGGCGTTATCTCTCGTTCGAGACACTTACGCTCTTCCCGTTCAATGTGCGTTCGATAAATCTCGAAATGCTTACCGCCTCACAGCGACGCTGGCTTAACAAATATCACGCCGAGGTATATGACAAACTCAGTCCGCACCTCTCTCCCAAAGAGAAGCTGTGGCTGTTGGGCAGAACGAAAAACATCTGATATAAAAAGATGAAACAGAACATATTGATAACCAACGATGACGGAGTCTATTCCAAAGGACTGCGCGCCTTGATAGAGGAGGCGTCGCATTTCGGAAGGGTAACGGTCGTTGCGCCCGAGCACGGTATGTCGGGCATGTCTCATGCCATAACCATGGCGAATCCCCTGTATCTGCGTAAGGTGCGCATAAGCGGTGATGTCAGCGTCTATGCCTGTTCGGGTACACCTGTCGATTGCGTAAAGATTGCGGTTGACTACCTTATGAAATACGACGCCCCGACACTTATACTTTCAGGCATAAATCACGGTTCCAACTCAAACATAAGCGTTATATATTCGGGTACCATGGGTGCCGCCACCGAGGGGTACAGCTATGGCGTGCCGTCGATAGGCTTTTCTTTGGTAAGTCACGATGTTGCGGCTGACTTGACAGCCTCTCGCCACTATGTGCGTAAGATATTGGAACGTTTTCTTGAACGTAACGGCGGAGAACCCGTGTGTCTTAATGTCAATATACCCACCTTGCCTTTGTCTGACATAAAAGGCGTAAAAGTCTGTCGTCAGACGAAAGGTTACTGGGTCGAGGAGTTCACCCGCAACGTCGATCCGCGAGGCCGTGACTATTATTGGCTGACGGGACGTTTTGTCAACCTCGAACCCGAAGCGGAGGATAACGACGAGTGGGCTCTCGCCAACGGATATGTCTCTGTCGTGCCCGTGACGCTCGACATGACAGACCGAAAGGCTTTGACACGTTCGGGTGACTGGTTCGATTCGCTTGACTGATAACAAAAACCGTCCGAGTTTATTCTTCGTTGGCGATATTGAGGTCGGCGAACCAGTATTCGAACTCCTTTATCGTGCCGTCGTCGAGTTTTACGGGATATTTTTTGTTAAAAGTCGTTCCGAGCGAGTGTTTTACGGGTGTTCTGAAAATGTCGCCGTCGAAACAGAAGGTGTGATATTCTCCGTTTTCGCCGCAGGGGTCGCACTCTTCGGGCAGTTCATCGACAAATTGTCGGTCTATGATTCTTCCAATCCACTCTTTACCGAGACTTGACGCAGTTGTCGTTACAACAACCGTTTTCAGTCCCGATTGTAGGTATTCTTCCATTATTTCGGGCGAGCTTTTGCCCCATAGCGGTTCCACAACCGTTATTCCCAGCGGTTCGAGCTGTTTTTCTCTGTAAGCCTTTACGTCGTGCAGAAATATGTCTCCGAATATGAAGTGGGTGACGTCCATGCTTTTGAAATGCTCCACCGCCTTTGTCATTGCCTCGTTGTAGTCAATCATTCCGCCTTTGGGGGCGAGTTCGACCACATGTAACGGTATCCCGATGCTTTGCGCCTGTTGTTGAAGTAGTTCCATCGGTATTCCGTGCATCGTCGAACGTTCGGATTCTTTGTTTACCGTCGTCATGAGTGCGACGATATTATATTTCTCTGATTTGATTGCTTTTCGTAGTGCGAGAGCGGAATCTTTTCCGCCGCTCCAGTTGAATACGGCTTTTACCATTCTGTTGAAATATTGTCTTGGTTGTGAGCGAAAGCGCATGTAAGCAGCAGGTATTCGGGCATCTTGTTGTCATGCCCCCATTTTATCTCAATACCTAACAATTCTTCGGCTATCTTGTTGACGTCGAATCCGCACGCCTCAAGCGACGGTCTTACCTTTTGCGGATGTCGGCACGGTTTACCGAGAGGTCTCGTGCATTTCTCGTCTCCGCATAAAAGACACTCTCCCGCAAAGGCGAGAGCCCTTCCGCCATATTCTTTTTCGGCGTCGAGCATCATTTTCTCCAATCTAACCCTCACGGGTCTCATTATTTCAGCCGCCTTGTCGAGAGGCAGGCTTTTGTCGGTGGGGATAATCTTTACGGCGATGACGGTCATTTTCTCAAATCCTCTGAACGCATTGAGTGTCTCTTCGGAAAGGGGAGGGCAAGCCCACATACGTCCGTAGTTGCGACACTCTTTGCAGTAGCCTTCTATTCGCACGGGGTCGCTGAACCGCTCAATAAATGATTTCAGGTCTGTTGTTTTCGAGTATGTTTCCGTACGGCACTCTGTATTCATGGTGTTCACGGGTGTTTTTATTCTGCGTCGGTAATGTCCTTGAGCGGTATTGCCATAAAGAGCAGTTCAGGACCGTAAGATTCGTAAAGTATTCCGACGGTTTTGTCGTCAATCATTGTAAGACAGCTGTACCCCCAGCTCTGGCGTCTGTCGAGCAACAGCCCGTTGTTCCATGTCATGCCCATGTCACGGCTTGCCTTTACTGTCATGTTTACTCTCTCCGACTTGTGCGAGGGGTTTGAGAATATCAGTAACGGCTCTTTTGTGTCGTCTGTTTTTATTATGCTTGCCATGCAGACGGGTTCGACGAGAGCTTTACGGCTGGAGGGGTGTTCTCTCCATGTCTTGCCTAGGTCGTCGGTTACGGCTACGGCTCTGCTGCCGCCTCTGTTGTCTCTCATGTTGAGCATAATCTGTCCGTCAGTTGTCTCTACCGCCTGCGCCTCTGTCGTGTTGCTTCTTGCGGGTGCGCCAACGCTCCACGACTTGCCGTTGTCTTTGCTATATACGATAGTGGCGTGAGGCATGCGGAGCGAGTCGAGATACTGGAACGGGAATACGACAGTACCGTCGTTCATGGTTATGCCGCGCCCCGGACCCTGCAACATTATGAACCACGAGGGGTCTTTAATCTGCTCTGTTATGTTGACGGGTTCCGACCATGTCTCTCCGTTGTCCGTCGATTTGACCACGACTACCTGTGCCGCCTCCTCTTCGGGAGTCATACCCTGTTTCAGATTGAACCACGCCATTTTACCTTTTATTCCGTGAGCCCAGAGAGCCATTACGAATATCGTCCCGTCTTTCGGGTTTACGAGTACCGACGGGTCGCCGACACCGTTGCAGTCGTCGGGCGCACCGTTGTATCCTCTCATGTCGATGATTGTCTTCATCGGGCTCCAGGTCACACCTCCGTCGGTCGATCTGCTCATCCCGACCTGAATGTCACCCTGAAGGTCTGCGCTGTTGTTACGTCTTATGTCATATACCGCCACGAGAGACTTGTCATTTGCGGTAACGAGACCGGGTATTCTGAAGCTGTGCACATTGTCGTCGCCGCTTTTCCTGACCGACACGGCGATTCTTCTTTCGGGTATTATATTGTGAGGTATTTCGATTTTTTCTCCGTTTTCGAGCGTTGCCGACAACGACATTTTTATTTTTGTTTTGATGTCGGGATGTTGTTTGATTTTTGCGGCTAATGTCACTTTGTCGGAGTTGTCCGTTTTGAACGACACTTTTTTGTCTGCCGCCGCTGCCTCGACTATCTTGTTGTCAGTCAGTAAAAAGAGAGAGTCTATCGCCGGCAATGATTTTGCGTCTGTTTTTATCGACACGCTCATTATGCCGCTATTGTCGTTTGTTTTTATTGTTGTCAGCCTGCATATTCTGCCGCTTATCATCGGGTGGTCGATAATTTCGCCGTCGGGCACTATTTCTGTCGTTTGTGCGTTTATGTTAGAGAGAATCGACAGAGCTATTGTTGTCAGGACAAGAAATTTCATGTTTGTCTAAAGTTTTTTTTAGAAAATATTTTGTTTTGGCACGCAATTTGCAAAAATGTTGATTGAGAGCGTGATTGAGTGAATCAGGGTCAAACCGTATTCAGATGCTCATCATGTAAAAGTATAAAAAAAATTAAAAATTTTTTATTGAGATACAATAAAAACAGATTGCAAACGTTTTTCATATACAATACAGCAAAGAACAAGGTTTCTTCATTTATTTAAGTTTGGGTTAGTAGTAAGGGACTTCTAATGTCCCACAAGAAGAGAGCAGTCGAGAAAGACTCCTCTCTTTTTGTATTTTATGGCTTTTTGTTTTGTCGGACGGCTTTTTGTGTTGTTTTTCTGTTTTTGGCAGTCAGATACGGCGTTGTCTTTTTGTTTTATTTCAGGGGAGTTTTTGTCTTTTCGTGTTATTTGGTCTGTTTGTGTCGGATTATTTTGCGTAATAATTATTATTTTTGGAGCGAAAAAAACAGGTGTTTTTATGTCACAGTTATTGGACAGAGCGGTCGATGAGTTGTCGAAATTGCCGGGGATAGGGGAGCGCACGGCTCTTCGTCTGGCGTTACATCTTTTGCGTCAGCCGTTGGAGGGCGTTGAGGCATTGTCGTCGTCGCTGATAGATTTTCGTCGTAACATAAAACGTTGCCGCATGTGCAACAACTTGTCCGACACCGATTTGTGTCCGATATGTTCCGATACGACAAGAGACAGAAGCACCATTTGCGTCGTCGAGCAGGTAAAGGATGTCCTGACGATAGAACATACCAGAGGTTATCGCGGGTTGTATCATGTGTTGGGCGGGGTTATCTCTCCCATGGACGGCATCGGACCGTCGGATTTGAAAGTAGGACTGCTTGTTGACAACGTGCGCCGCGGCGGTGTGACGGAGGTTATACTCGCGCTATCCACCTCTATAGAGGGAGAGACAACGAGCTATTACATATCGAGACAGCTCGCCGAGACGGGGGTAAAAGTTACGGCGATAGCACGAGGCATCGGCTTTGGTGACGAGATAGATTACGCCGATGATGTGACCCTTGTCCACGCGTTGTCCAACCGCAGGGCTTTGTGATTCTTGTCTTTTGATTATCAGTTTGTTTGTGTGTGTCGGAGTAGCGTGTTTTCTGCTCCTTTATGGCCGTTTTCGATGCTTTGCGGCGAAGATTGACTCTCGTTTGGCTTTTTAAGGATGCTTTTCAATATCTCGGCTTATATTTGTTTTATTTGTTTGTTTTATTATATTTGCAGATACATTCTTTGCAAAAGAGAGAATTTAAATAGCACTATATTTTTATTTATTTAGGTCGAAAAACGCTGTTTTTTCGGCTATTTTTTTGCCTAAAGGTCAAGTTTCGGCTTGTTTCTTGTGTTTTTTTGAGCCGCGAGTAACTTTTTGTGATATTTTTCCACCGACTTGTAGCGTCCCGAGATTGTCGGTGACAAAAACGATGCGAAAATCCGACTTCCGTGATATTTTTCCAAAAGCTTAATCACTTTTAAGAAATAGATGCGGTGCATGACCTCGCTCATCTCCTTGTCTGCCGTCATGGCTTTTATCTCCATCAGCAACAGGTTTGCATAAGCGTTGACAGAGAGCATGTGTATGTCGTCATATTCTTCTCTGCCAATAAGTTGTAAAGATGCAATCGTTTCTGTCGAAAGGTCGAGATAATCGTTGAAAGAATAGGTGACAATCTCCGCATCGTCAGAAAAAGCAAGTTCCACATTTGAATGTCGCGGAAGAATAATCACTTTTTTTTCGTTGTCGAGTGTGAAAATCTTGTTTTCTATCTCAAAGGTCGCTTTCCCGCCCGAAACGAACATCATTACGGAGTAGTCCATATCGGTGTCAACCAACATAGACTGCCCTTTAATCGACTGATATACAAAATGATTCATTTTGCATAAATTGTTGATGTCGATAATTTTCAGTATCGTCCCTTTGAATGACATTTTTATCCCTTTACCCCCTCTTTTGCGTTTGACATCGAATAATCGAAAAATATAAATCGCCAAAAACAGACCTTTTTCGATTCAATCGCCTTTTAATCAGGCTTGTAAAATAAAATATTACCCCTCTCTGTTTCTTCCTGACCTTCTTGCTATTAAAGTTTCGTTCTCTTTATCCATGCGTCGCAAGAGTATAATTTTTGCAGACCCGACGACCTCACGTGTCAATTCAACACATTGATACACGGTCTTTTGAATAGTATTGTCACCCTGCCAAATTCTCTCTTTTGCAAATAGAGGGAAGTTATTAAAGAATTAGAGAATATGAGAAGGGTAATTGCTTTATTATTAGCTTTTTGCGTCAGTTGTGCGCAGCGGAACGACAGCTTGGTTTCGACGCAGGATTTGGCGTTTGATTTTGAGTTTGACGAATTTTATGATATTTCCGACCAAACGGACAATGGCGTTGTCACGAGGTCGTCTGTTCCGTCTGACGACCAAATTGACGATGTAGTCTTCTATGCGTTTGATTCCAAGGGAGTTTGTGTTTTACGTGAGATGACGGACTATGTCGGGGGCAGTAGTAAAATAAGCCTGCCGTACAGGGAGACATATACCGTTTATGCCGTGGTGAACTGTACGGACCTTATAGATTTGCCTGAGGCGGAGGGTTTGACGGTGGGCAAACTGGAGTCACTCTCGATTCCGCATCAGACTACATACAAGCGATTCCCGTTCTCAGGTAAAGTGACTGTCGATTTGTCGGGAACTTCTCCCGATACACGTGTTCCGATGATGTTGAACAGGGTTAACAGCTCAATCAAGATGACCAACACTTCGGCGACAAGAATAGATTTGGCTAAATCGACCGTCAGCGGTTTGCCTTCGAGGGGGTATCTTTTCAAGTCGGGCGAAGAGGTTTCGGGAATTACCTACGACATGACGGCGGAGGCTGTAAAGGATGATGAGGGTAACCTGGTTGTGTATAGCTTTTATGTTCCGCAGAGCAGAGTGTCGGGTGTCGAAATGGAGGTGGAGGCAGTTGTGAAGGATGCTTCCGCAGGGAGCGGCAATACCGCCAAGACAGTTGCGTCGATGTCGTTTGTGGAACGTCTCGATGTCGGTAAGCAGGCTACCGCAATGGTCGGCTATCTTGAAAGCGGAAATCTGAAAGTAGGCTCGCCCGACAACTGGGGCAATGTGGGCAGTTATAACCTCAACGGCGATGTAAAGATTCAGGTTGTCGGCGGTATGTTCAATGACAACGGTGATTTGCGCGCGTATAGCGGCGGCACCGAGTTTTCGTTTGTGATAACAGCCAACGGGGGTGTCGGCGAACTTGTCAACATAGAGTCCGCCGATTGGCTTGAGATAAGGGATAACGTGATAGTGGTATCCAAAAACACGACGGGAGCCGAGCGCACAACCAAGATTGTCGTTAAAGTGGGGCAGACCAATGTCGGTTTCTTCAATATAGTCCAGAGCAGGGGTATCACGATAACAGCCGTCAGCGGAACGACGCTTGAGGACGGTTGCGTGAATGTCATCGGTGGTGTAGGTAGCATTACGAAGACACGAGCGGTCAAGTATGATGCCGATGAAGATGAGATGAATGACATTGTGATAATACCGACGGGAGAATCAGAGAACAATACCGACGGTATTATGATAGACATAGACAGACAGGCAAAGACAATCACCGCCACGTTCATAGAGACGGTTGACGCGTCACAGATGCCGACAGACGGTCTTGAAGTACCCGTCGAGTTTACCGACCCGAACGGCGAGGTGCATGCCAAAGTGACCTTCAAGCAACGTCCCGCCAAGATAACCTTTACACCCGAGAGACTTTCCAATGTGGGGTATCTCGAATGTGATGTCGATGCGACGGTCACAACCGAGACCGACCAGGTTTGGGTGATGTGGGGCGACATTACCGAAGTTGACGGTTCGCCCGCCACATGGATTAAGAAAACGTCTCCTTCGATGACCGGGGGTAGTGGTACCAAGCTGAAACTGCATCTTGAAACCAATCCCGGCTCTACGGGTCGTACCGCCTATATACGAGTGAAATCCATGAACACCATTTCGAGAGCGTTTGAGGTTTCGCAGTCACCCTCTTACAGCGTCGGCAGTATCTCGGCGTCGGAATGCTGGAGTTCTTCAGACAACACGTTAAAGGCTTACAGCCTCAAAAAGACATATTCGTTTACCTTTATCACCCAGACTGCCATACCCGACGGGGCGTCCATTGTCGTCAACTGCAACAAAGGTACCGCGGCTGACAGCGGTATCACCGCAAGCGACGTAACCAAGGGTAAGGATGATAAGACGTATAATTTCACGCTTACCGTTCCCGCGAGCGACAAGGACAAGGAGGTCGATTATATCATTGACGTAGAAGTTGACGGAGTCGTTGTCGGTTCGTTTACCGTCAAGACCCCTGTTCAGCCGAAACTGACAGATACCTCCGCCGAGATATGGGGCGGTGTTAAAGACCGTCAGGAGCTTAAAAATGTTACATACGTCGTTTCGGAGTGGGATTTTCGAGACTTCTTTTCGAGCAATCCCAATATAAAGGTCACTCAAGATGCTGAAAACAAAAAAGTCATTATCGGCTATGCCGAGACGATGAAATATAACGACGCGGCGCAGAGCGCGACTATTGCGATGAATCTTAACGGCGGTAACAAGGTTGAGTTCACAACGAAACAGAGTCCAGTGACATTCAGTGTCTCAAAAGAGGATTCGCTTAAACTCAAAAATATAGTCAAGGACGGAGGTTCCGTGTCGATGACAATCAATACCTCCGCCGGTAGCGGTTCGACCTCATGGAAAGTGTCCAAAGTTACACAGAGCTGGCTTGGCACATCGCCCGTGGCAGGCGGACCCGAAACCAATCCGAGCGGTTCGTCGTTGAGTGTGATAGCGTCAGCCAACACGGGCAAAGAGCGTACGGGTCAGGTTGTTCTCGAGAGCCAGAACACTTTTTCACAGTCGTTCACGGTTACGCAGCTCGCCAACTTTACCGCCACGGTTCAGGGCGTCACTTACGGTTCTGGCGGTCAGGCAATCTTTGAGGCCAATGTCCTCAAGGCGTTCAGCGTGGCGTACGATTATACCTTCAGCGTCAAACTCTCGGCAACTGCGAGCCTCGACCGAATTGAGCTGGAGTCCAAGACATCGGGCAGCAAAGTCACCGTTAAATCACCCCTTGCGGGCAACGGCGACACCTACACATTCACGTTGGCTGTACCCGCCAACACGACGACAAGCGAGGTTGACTCTGAATTTGACATAAAGGTTGACGGCAATGTCGCAGGTTCGTTTACCGTCAGACAAGCCAAGAAGACAAGCATCCTTGTCGGTAACCAAAGCAGTTATTCCGTCATTGGCGGTCTGGCATCGGTCAACGGTACGTTTACAGCCTCTGTATGGGATATTCTCGAAAGCGGTTATGTGACAAGTACGAATACGACCGACCATGCTGTCAGCTCGCTTTCAACAGCGGGTACATTTAAGGTCGCGTTCAAATCGACCTTGACGTTCAATGAAGAGGAATCGAACGCTATTATAACACTTAAAGGTCGAGACGGAGTAAACCGAGCGACAGCGACAGTCAGTCAGACACCTGTCAAGCTCACAATAACTCCCTCGTCTATTACGTTTAATGGTCAACCCAACCAGACAAGCACTATAACGGTAGCTACGACAAACGACGGTTCGATATCGGGCGGTCTGACGGTTTCGCCGCAGAGCAACGCATGGATGTTGGCAAGTGTTTCGGGTAACAAACTGACGGTCAAGACGACGGCAGAGAATGATTACGGAAAATCGAGAACGGTTGTTCTTACGTTGACATATAAGGGAACGACTATTCAGGTTACCGTAACACAAAATTGTGACTTCAATCCTTATTCTCTCGTCACTATCGGAGGTGTCAGCTGGATGCGTTACAATTTGGGTAAGAGCCGTTGGGAAGGCACATCGTTTGCCACGAAGTTGCCGTCCGAATGTACGGACGACCCGATAAAAACGAAATCTCACGGCAGGTTCTATCAGTGGGATGTCGGCAAAAAGTCTTGGGAAAGCACGGGCAGCAGCGTCAGCGGTTGGAACGGAACCAACCCTCCGACCAAAAACACATCATGGCTTGAAGCCAACGACCCGTGTCCCGAAGATTACCGCTTACCGACCATGGATGAGTTTGTAGCCTTAAAGAACGCTACGACACAGACAAATGGTGGAGGATGGAATGCAAGCGACTACGGTTACAAGATATTCACAAGCGGTAAGCTTAAGTTGGAGTTTCCCGCTGTCGGTTACCGCCATTACTCCAGTGGTGTGCTGTACAGTCAGGGCGTGAACGGAAACTGTTGGGCGTCCACACAGTACGACGGTGAGAAGGGCTACTATATACACTTTAACAGCAGTGGCGTCTGTCCGTCAAGCTATAATTATAAGTCGAACGGATTGAGCGTGCGCTGTGTCCGAAGATAAAAATGATTCTTTGATTTCTTTGATTCTTCCCCGATGTCATGCGAAGCGGACATCGGACTGCATGCGAGAGCAAAGCGCCGCCTGCGAAGCGGCGGCGCCGCGAAAAATTTTTTGAAAAATGTTATAATTTTAACATCGTCGAAGTGTTCGGTGAAATAGCGTCAAACGAGGTTTTAATAAAAATATTGACAGAACTTTCGGGTGACGGCATTTGTCGGCGTCGGTGTTTGTAACATAAAAAATGTTTCGTATGATTTGACACCAAAACCTCTCTTCTTATATACCCTTAAAAAAAGAGAAGACGGCAACTTTCATTGTGCGGACTGAATCTGTCTGCCTGTTGTCGCGGCATCAATCGAATGTGTAACCTCTCTTCTCGGTACGGCATTTAGATTAACGATTGATTCGTGAGGGCTTTCCCTCATAGTCCTGCGAGACCCGACGTGAGTCGGGTCGCCTTTTTTTATGGGTATGGTGTGTTCTCTGTTGTGGTCGTGTGTCTCGGAATGTCGTGTATTTTATCGGGATATTGTGGCGGTGAGGGAGAGGTGAACGAACAAAGAGAGCTTTTTTGCGATGTTGTATAAAAAAGTTCAGTAAATGTACTGTTTGTTGAAAATTTTTGTATATTTGTGTCAGAATGATATGTGAAGATTGTGCAGCGTTCTTTACGTGTCGGAATGGGAACTGCCGTAATCATGCTTTTATGCGTGCAGCAGGCTTTTGAAGAATTGAATGTCTGTTTTTATGGTCTGATGTTGTAATTGAAAGTTTGATTATTGTATTTCTGTGGTAAGGTTACACTCTCCGTTTATATGGAGCGTCATAAATCACCCTTTTTTAACTATTTTATATTTTTATTTTATTTATTTCCCCTTGTTTTTAGTATTTGTATGAGACGCGTGATGTTTTGCACGCATCGAAGCCCGACATTAAACCGTCGGGCTTTTTTTATGTCGTCAAAATCGGCTGAACGGAGTGCGGTTGTTGTAATTTATGTGTGTTTTTGTGTGGGTGTTGTAATGTGTCGTGTTTTAAAACGGATGTTTTTGTTGTAATTAATGTTTGAAAAATGTTATGTTGTTGTAAATATTTAAATATTTGTATGATAATGTATTATGTGTATTTATTTGGGTGTATGTTGTAAAAATATTGTAAAAAATGTTTGAAAAATTATTGTGGATATAAAAATATTTGTAGATTTGCAGGTGTGAAACGGTCAAAAAATGAACTGATGTTGTAATGTAAGTCTGATTGCGAATGCAACCTCTTTTCACGGAGCGTGACCGTCACGTGAATGTGTATTCACGCTATGGAGCTTGAACATCATTGAACCAATAAAACGAGAGCGCCATGACAATACAGGAAAAAGTAGAAACGGAAAAACATAATGAAGACAAAATTTATCTTTACAAAGAAGGCGGATTTTGGAAAGCCTACGAAAGGTCGGCTTATGTGTTTTATAACAACATCAAAAAATATCTCGTCCAGAAAAAATTTGTCAAATGCGTGGACGGTTACGTGGTCTATATTGGATTCCCGAACTCCAAAATATCCGAACTGATTCGTGACTACTCCGTCACTATACCCGACGAACGGACGATTGTCGTCGATATGGGCGGGCGTGTCGATTTGAGGGATTTCGATACATGGAAAAATCTCGTCGAGGCAAAAGAGATAAAAACGACTGAAGAGAAAAACAACGAGCAAAGTGACCCCGAAAAAGAGGCTATACACAGAATAAGAAACTTTATGCTCGAATCGGCAAACCCGATTGAGTGCCTGATTTTTGTCAAAGAACTGAAACACCTGCTCTCAAATGGCTCTATTTAACGAACTGCCCGTATATCAGAAATGCAACGAACTGCTCGTCGCTTTCTCCAAAACATTGCCGCAGATGAACAGGATATACAGAATGGTCTATGGCGAAAAAATAGCGCACGACATAATCGAGGTCATGGCGTCGCTATTCAAAGCCAACAGAGACAGACGGCTCAAATCGCAATACATAATGATGGCGCGTGAGGAGTTTGTCAAAGTGGTGGTAGGAATGAGGCTGATGTTCGAGCTAAGGGCGATAAACCGAAAAACTTTCGTCGCCTTGTCCGTGACTGCCGAAGAGGTCTCCAAACAGTTGGCGACATGGTATGAACAGTCGAAAAATATCGGTGCCAGAGCCGATTAAAATATGAAAGGTTGTTTGAAATTGCGGACGGATAAAGACCGATGCTTTTATTTTTGTTTAACAACAGGGCGTGGAGACCTTGAAAGCAAATCTGAATCCGTCCGCTTTTTTATGGATTTTCTGACATTGACATAAAAACGTTCTTTGAAATATCAACGCTTTATAACCATGATAACCTGAAACAACGCGTTTTATGCAGGGATGACCCCGTGAAAACGCGGTGACGGCATGGTTTGCAGGCGCAAATGATGTGTCGGTGTGACGGCTTTACGCTCTCGTGATGACTATTGTAAACTCCTGCTTTATAGTTTCCCGCTGTCGGAAACCGCAACCGCTCCACAGGTGTGCTGAACAATCAGGGTACGAACGGGAACTATTGGTCTTCTACGCAGTACGACGGGGAGAACGGATACAACATGAGCTTTAATAGCAGCAGCGTTAACCCGTCAAACAACAACTATAAGTCAAACGGCTTTAGCGTGCGCTGTGTCCGAAGAGAATTTGCGCCCCGATTTTGCTTTGAGTCGCGATTTTGAAAAATGAAACGTGTGAAAGTTATCTGCGTGTTAAAGAATGTCGGTGCGAACGGCTCTCCGCCCTCGCTGACTCAACTGTAAAATCCTGCTTGCTGTTTCCCGCTGTCGGCGGACGCCACCACTCCAATGGCGCGCTGTATAGTCAGGGTATGGCTGCGGGGTATTGGTCGTCAACCCAGTATGATGAGGAGTTGGGATACAATATGAACTTCAATGCCGACGGCGTTAGTCCGTCCAAGTATGGCGGTAAGACGTACGGCTTGAGCGTGCGCTGTGTCCGAAGAGAATTTGCACCCCGACTTTGCTTTGAGTCGCGATTTTGAAAATGAAGCGTGTGAAAGTTATCTGCGTATAAAGAATGTCGGTGCGAACGGCTCTTCTCTCTTGCCGAGTCTAAATGTAAACTTCTGCTAAAGAGTTTCCCGCTGTCGGAGGACGCCACACCTCCAGTGGCGCACTGTATAATCAGGGCTTGACCGGATACTATTGGTCGTCCACCCAGTACGAGGAGACAATGGGATACTTTATGAGCTTTAGTAGCGGTGGCGTTAACTCGTCAAACGACGCCGACAAGTCGTTCGGCTTGAGCGTGCGCTGTGTCCGAAGAATTTGCGCCCGACTTTGCTTTGAGTCGCGATTTTGAAAATGAAGCGTGTGAAAGTTATCTGCGTATAAAGAATGTCGGTGCGAACGGCTCTTCTCTCTCGCGCTGGTCTAACTGTAAACTTCTGCTAAAGAGTTTCCCGCTGTCGGAGGCCGTAACAACTCCAGTGGCGCGCTGAACAATCAGGGCGTGAACGGAAACTGTTGGGCATCCACCCGGTACGAGGAGACAAAGGCATACTATATGAATCTTTACAGTGGCGGCGTTAACCCGTCAAGCAACGCCAACAAGTCGAACGGCTTGAGCGTGCGCTGTGTCCGAAATTTGCGCCCGACTTTGCTTTGAGTCGCGATTTTGAAAATGAAGCGTGTGAAAGTTATCTGCGTATAAAGAATGTCGGTGCGAACGGCTCTTCTCTCTCACGGGTCTAACTGTAAACTTCTGCTAAAGAGTTTCCCGCTGTCGGTAACCGTAACAGCTCCAGTGGCGTGCTGAACAACCAGGGTGTGAACGGAAACTATTGGTCGTCCACCCAGTACGAGGAGGCAAAGGGATACTATATGAACTTCAATAGCAGCGGCATTAACCCGTCAAACAACGCTAATAAGTCAAACGGATTGAGCGTGCGCTGTGTCCGAAGAGAATTTGCGCCCGACTTTTGAATCGTGTCGCGTTTTGTCTGTATGGAAGGTTATTTGCGTGAAAACAATCGGTGCGAACAGACTCTCCGCCCTCGGTTTGACTATTGTAAGCTCCTGCTAAAAAGTTTCCCGCTGTCGGTAACCGCGGCAACTCCAATGGCGTGCTATACAATCAGGGCGTGTACGGAAACTGTTGGTCATCGACACAGTCCGAGGAGGAGAAGGGTTACAACATGAACTTTAATAGCAGCAACGTTAACCCGTCGAACAACAACTATAAGGCAAACGGCTTTAGCGTGCGCTGTGTCCGAAGAGAATTTGCGCCCCCGACTTTTGGCTGAATATTCTTTCGTTTGCGAAAACCGAATCAGCTGTCTGAAACATCGGTGCAGGCAGTTTGCGTTTTCTCGCGCGGTCAGATGTAAACTTCTGCTAAAGAGTTTCCCGCTGTCGGAAACCGTAACTACTCCAATGGCGTGCTGAACAATCAGGGAACGAACGGAATGTATTGGTCTTCATCGCAGTACGACGAGACGAGCGGATACAATATGGTCTTTAATAGCAGTGTCGTTAACCCGTCAGACTACGCTAATAATAAGGCGAGCGGTCGTAGCGTGCGCTGTGTCCGAAGAGAATTTGCGGCTCGGTCGATAAATGCAAGGTCGGGGTATGGCGAGGGTCAGGCGGTAAGCCTTTGATAGGACAACTTCCTGAGGGTGTCTTGCAAATTCAGCAGGATACTGAGACACTCGTGTCTTAGTCGAAAGAATGACAACGCGATTGACGGAGGCTGTCGCACCGTTTTTTTGTCGATGCGGAAAATATATCGGTGCAACGGTATCCCGCCCTTGTGCCGCCAAATGTAAATGTCTGCTAAAGAGTTTCCCGCTGTCGGTAACCGCAACTACTCCAGTGGCGGGCTGGGCAACCAGGGCGTGAACGGAAACTGTTGGGCTTCCACGCAGTACGACGGAGAGAAGGGATACTTTATGAACTTTAATAGCAGCGGTGTCAATCCGTCAAACTATAATTATAAGTCGTACGGCTTGAGCGTGCGCTGTGTCCGAAGAGAATTTGCACTCCCGCGCATGAAACGGAATGCGCGTGGAGAATGGCGGGGGTCAGGCGGTAAGCCGTTTACGGTGACAACTTCCTGAGAGTGTCTCGCAAATTCAGCAGACTACTGGGGCTTTTGTCTTAGTCTAAAGAATGGCGACGCAATTGACGGAGGCTGTCGCACCGTTTTTTTTCAATGCGGAAATATATCGGTGCAACGGTATTTAGCTCTTGTGCCGCCAAATGTAAACGTCTGCTAAAAAGTTTCCCGCTGTCGGTTACCGCAACTACACCAATGGCGTGCTGGGCAGACAGGGTATGCACGGCGACTATTGGGCGTCCACACAGTACGACGGAGAGAAGGGATACTTTTTGAACGTTAACAGCAGCAGCGTCAATCCGTCAAACTATAATTATAAGTCGAACGGATTGAGCGTGCGCTGTGTCCGAAGAGAATTTGCACTCCCGTGAATGAAAAATGTGCAGGGAGAATGGCGGGGGTCAGGCGGTAAGTCTTTGATGGGAACAACTTCCTGAGAGTGTCTTGCAAGTTCAGCAGGCTACTGGGGCTTTTGTCTTAGTTCAAAGAATGGCGACGCAATTGACGGAGGCTGTCGCACCGTTTTTTGTCAATGCGGAAATATATCGGCGCAACGGTATTTCACCCTTGTGCCGCCAAATGTAAACGTCTGCTAAAAAGTTTCCCGCTGTCGGAAACCGCCATTACTCCAGTGGTGTGCTGAACAATCAGGGCGTGAACGGAAACTGTTGGGCGTCCACACAGTACGACGGTGAGAAGGGATACTATATAAACTTTAACAGCAGTGGCGTCAATCCGTCAAGCTATAATTATAAGTCGAACGGATTGAGCGTGCGCTGTGTCCGAAGAGAATTTGCACTCCTGTGAATGAAACATAATATACAGGGAGAATGGCGGGGGTCAGGCGGTAAGTCTTTGACAGGAATAACTTCCTGAGGGTGTCTTGCAAGTTCAGCAGACTACTGGGGCTTTTGTCTTAGTCGAAAGAATGGCGACACAATTGTCAAAAACCGTGGCGCCGCTTTTATGTCGTGTCCTTTTTAGATGAAGAGATGAAACTGACGGAAAAAGAGCTGATGGAAGATTTGTTCGGTGCATATTATGAGGCCAGAAAAAACAAAAGAGGAACCGTAAATCAGCTCAGGTTTGAAATAAACATGGAGCGGAATATTGTCGAGCTGCATGAGAAAATCGTTAACAGAAAATATTTCCCCGGAAAGAGTATCTGTTTCGTAGTGAAAAAGCCCGTGAAAAGGGAGGTCTTCGCCGCGGATTTCAGAGACAGGGTGATTCATCATCTTGTGTTCGGGTATATGATAGCAATGTGTGAAAGAGCGTTCATCGACGACAGCTATTCGTGCCGAAAAGGGAAGGGCACACTCTACGGAATAGAGCGTTTGCAGAAATATGTCAGAAGCTGTTCGATGAACTATAAAAAAGAGTGCCATATTCTCAAACTCGACCTGAAAGGATATTTCATGAGCATAGACAAACAGGTGCTAAAGGTAAAAACGAAGAAAATCCTCGACAGAATGAGGCATCGGAACGTCAACGAAAACGATGAGCTCTTTTTCAGTATGGCGGACAAATATGAACATCTGAAAGAGGAACGGAACGGCGGTAATGTCAAATTCGACGAGATTGTCGATTTCGAACTGCTGTGGTATCTGATTGAAATTGTCATAGACAGCGACTGTACGCGGAATTTCGTCTTTAAAAGCAAGCCCTCCGAAAGAGTGGGGTTGCCAAAGTCCAAAAGTCTTTTCTTCTCGCCCAAAGGGTGCGGCCTCCCTATCGGAAACCTTACTTCACAGCTATTCAGTAACATTTATCTCAACGATTTCGACCACTTCATGAAGCGTGAAATGAAGCTCAGGTATTACGGCAGGTATGTGGACGACTTCTTTGTCGTGCATGAAGACAAGCGTTTCCTTGCGTCAATAATACCAGTGGTGCAGGAGCGTCTGTGGTCGGAGTTCCGTCAACGTCTGCATCCTCATAAAATATATCTGCAACACTATCGGCGGGGTGTCGATTTCCTCGGTGCAAGAGTGAAACCTTTTACTATGTTGGTGACAAAACGCACCAAGGTGAATTTCAGAAAAACGGTGGATGAACTTGACAAGGCTTGCGAAAAGGAACTTTCGTATCGGGAGGCTATGGGGATAATCGCCAAAATAAACTCTTACACGGGATATACGGCGCATCATAAGGCATTCAAGCTAAGAGAGGCAACTCTCGCGCGAGGAAGTTTCTTCAAGTATGTCTATCTGACGCGATTTTGTCAGAAAAGCGTGTTGAAGAAAAAGTATGTTAAAAAATGGACAGACGAACTGATAAAAGAGGTGGTGGCGCTCAATTCTCCAAAGCCGTGCGCGGAATCGGAAAATAACATTTCTTAATTAGACGATAAATACGTATATTTGAAAAACCAATAAAACAGTATCATGAAATTTTTCGGTGCTCATGTATCGGCGTCGGGCGGTGTCGAAAACGCTCCGCTAAACGCTGCCAGAATAGGTGCGAGGGCTTTCGCGCTCTTTACCAAAAACCAGCGACAGTGGATAGCTCCACCACTGAGTGAAAAAACGATAGAGGCGTTCAAGAAAAACTGTGCCGATAACGGATTCGGTAACGGTCAGATATTGCCGCACGACAGCTATCTGATAAATCTCGGTCACCCCGAAAAGGAGGGACTCGAAAAGTCGAGAGCCGCTTTTATCGACGAGATGAGCAGATGTCAGCAACTCGGTATCGACAGACTGAATTTTCATCCCGGAAGCAGCCTTAATAAAATCGACGAAAAAGAGTGTCTCCTCAGAATCGCGGAGTCGATAAATATCGCTCTCTCAAAAACGGAGGGCGTTACCGCCGTGATAGAGAATACCGCCGGACAGGGCTCTAATCTCGGTTACATGTTTGAACACCTGCGCTTCATAATAGACAATGTCGATGATAAGTCGAGAGTGGGTGTCTGCATAGATACATGTCACGCCTTCTCGGCAGGGTATGACCTCTCGACATTGGAGGCGTGCGACCAGACGTTCAGGCAGTTCGATGAAATAATCGGATTCAAGTATCTGAAAGGTATGCACCTGAACGACTCGATGAAAAACATGGGTAGCCGTGTGGACAGACATCATAACATCGGTGAGGGAACATTGAAAACAGCCGTCTTCGAATATGTCGCCAAAGACCCCCGTTTCGACGGAATGCCTCTCTGTCTCGAAACTCCCGACGAGACCAAATGGGCGGATGAAATAGAGATGCTTTATCGCTTCGCGGGCGGACGGAAATAGTGGTCGCGGACAAATTCCGACTGTGTTATATTTTTTTCGCATCCGAAAAAATTTTATATTTGTATGGATATTCTGTGCCAACGGGACCGTTGGACGGAACCTTTTTAATCGTTAAACCAAAGACAAAGACGATAAAATGGCAAAAACGGATTTTGAGCAGATATGCTCGCAAGTCAGAGAGATAGCTGCCAAAGCGGCAGAATTTATAGAAAAAGAGAGCGAAAATGTTTCGTGGAACGATGTCGAGTTCAAAGGACGAAACAACATAACGGTCTCTGTGGACGAAAAGGCTGAAAAAATGATTGTCGAGCGTCTGAAAGAGATTCTCCCCGATGCCGTGTTCGTGGCGGAAGAGGAGACCGACGCGAAAGGCGGCGCCGAAAAAGCCCGCAAGACAATCAAAAAAGAGGAATACACCTGGATTGTCGATCCGCTTGACGGAACAACAAACTATATGAGACAGCTGCCTCCCTATTGCGTGAGCATCGCGCTGGCAAATAAAGGAGAGGTTGTCGTGGGCGTTATCTACGAGATAACCAGAAAAGAGTGCTTCTATGCGTGGAAGGGTTCGTGCGCCTATATGAACGGAAAGAAAATCAGCGTTTCGAACATAGACAAGCTCGACGATTCGCTCATAGCAACGGGTTTCTCTTATGACAGCCTCGACAGAATGGCGGAGTTCAGCCTTCAGCAGGATTATTTCCTCAAATATACTCACGGCGGTCGCCGAATAGGTTCTGCTGCGGCTAACCTCGCATATCTCGCTTGCGGACGATTCGACGGCTATTCGCAGTTCAACCTCGCTCCGTGGGATGTGGCGGCTGGTTCGCTCATCGTGAAGGCGGCGGGCGGAATTGTGACCGACTATCGCGGTGGAAACGACTACCTCACAGGCGGCGAAATCGTGGCTTGCAACGCCAAAATATACGACAGATATCTTGAGGCGATAAGCGCGACTCTCGAAAGTGACGAGGTCTATCCCGTAGGATAAAATGACCGCAGATGATTGAGAAAATCAGATTCAGGATACTTTGGACGATGGCGTGGCTCTTCGGTAAGAGTCCGCGCCTCTTTCAGTATGCCGTTTCCGATTTTATCTCATTCGTGCTGTTTCATCTGGTCAAGTACAGAAGAAAGGTCGTTGAGGCAAACCTAAGGAACTCTTTCCCCGAAAAATCGGAAAAGGAACGGCGTGAGATAGAACGTAAGTTTTACAGACATCTGGGTGACATATTCGTCGAGACGATAGCTTTGTCCGCAATGAGTGAGAAAGAGCTCAAGAGACGTTTGGTATATGACAATAAGGAGGTTGTCGATAAAGCCTCTGCCGACCGCCCGATGATTGCGGCAATGTCGCACTTCTGTCAGTGGGAGTACACAATCGGTTATCAGATGTTCACTCCGAACCCCGTAAAGGCTGTGTATCATCCGTTGTCGAGCAACGTGGCGGAGATGTTCTATAAAAAGATGAGAAGCCGTTTCGGTACCAAGCCCGTCACCATGAAAGCGGTGGCACGCGAGGTGCTGCGAGAGGTGGAGAAGGGACATAAGCCTATCGTGGCTTTGATTGCCGACCAGACACCCGCATATCCGAGCATAAAAAACTTTATCACTTTTCTCAACCAGCCGACGGCTTTCTTCACGGGAATGGAGACGCTCGCGCTCAGATTCGGAATGTCGGTGGTCTTCATGGCAATCAGAAGAACCGAAAAGAGAGGTTTTTACAGAGCCAAGTTCATTCTTCTGTATGACGGTGTAGAGAGCGTTGGCGAGGATGTGATAACACGTCGTTATGCGCATGTGCTTGAGGAACAAATAAAAGAGTCTCCGGAGTGTTGGATATGGTCTCACAGACGCTGGAAACATAATCCTGACGAAAAACATCCTTATATTCAGTAGCAGAATAGATTATGGGTGGCGCGGAATATCGTGCCCTTTATAAAAACGACTGTCATGTCGGTTTCGCATAAGAAAATCGACATGACAGCCGTTTTTAATGGAAACCTATAAGCGCTTGCGCTATTAATAACTGAATCCAAATTGTGCGAATCGTGTTTAATTCGGTTTTTTTTGTGCAAAATGAATAACGTATTGAAATATTTTGTATTTTGTGATGTTATTTACTTGTGTAGATTTGGATTTGCGCAGGCGATTCCGTTGAAAAACAGTATGATTGAACTTGATTTTGATTTTTGAAAGAAACAAAATACAATATATATGGATAACAAAATTCAACAGTTGACCGAAAAGCTCTATCAAGAGGGGCTTTCCAAGGGTAAGGCTGAAGCGGAAGCTATTGTTGCCGAAGCCAAAAAAGAAGCTGCCCGTATCATCGAAGAGGCACGTAAAAAAGCCGATGAGACAGCCAAAGATGCCGAAACCAAAGCTGCGGAGACGATTCGCAGAGGAGAGAGCGAACTCAAAATGGCTGCCTCTCAGCTGGTGACGACAACCCGTAACGCAGTCTCTTCGCTAATCGTTGCCAAAGCTCCGTCTGAAGAGCTCAAAAAGGCTTTTGCCGATGATTCGTTCGTGCGCGGTATCATGACCGAGGCGCTCAAAGGTTTTGCGAACGGTGGTACGGTGACGGTTAATCCCGCGAATGTGGAGAAGGCGGAAAGATATATAAAGGCTGCTGCCGCTTCTCTTCCCGGAGAGTTTACGGTTAAAGGTGCCGACGGTGTCGGAAGAGGCTTCAGAGTTGAGCCCAAAGGCGAGGGATACTACATCTCTTTCGATGAAAAAGAGTTCGACAGCCTGCTGAAAAGCTACCTGAAAACGGCTGTGACAAAAGTTTTGTTTGAAGAAAAATAAGAGTCTATGACACTCTTTTCAAAAAGTTACAACTATCTGGTCGCATCGCTTGTCGAGTATGCCCCCGATTCGGACGGTAAAGGTCTCGATGTAGCCGCCCTGCTTGAGGAGATTGACTCCAATGTCAGTCGGTCGGACAAACGCCATGTGAGGATGTTGCTCGCAAGACGTGACATAGAGAACATTCTCACCGTTCATGCCGGTCGCCACCGCTATTTTTCAGTGGCATGGATGAACGAAGAGGAGGTTGCGCTGGTGGCTGAACGCTATTTCAAGGGTGGAGATGTCGCCGACGACATGTTGGACCTGCCTCCTTATATTGAGAGGGTGTTGGCATCGTACAGCGATCCTTTGCGAGCCGCCGACGAGGAGATGGATACCTCAAAAAATCTCGAACACACTCTGTGGAGCGAATATTATAAAAACGCCGAGGCTTCCTCTGACCCTTTCATAAGGAAGTGGTCTCTTTTCGAGAGACGTCTGCGTAATATTGTCGCGGCGTTCAATGCCCGCAGAGAGGGACGCGACATAGCCGAGGCGCTGATTGGCGACGACGAACAGACACAGATGCTCGCATCGAGCGATTCTGCCGATTTCGGTTTGAAAGGTTCGTTCGACAAGGCGGACGAGCTGATAGCGATACTCGAATCGGACAATATGCTCGAAAAGGAGCGTAAGCTCGACATGCTCAAGTGGAACATGGTCGATGAGCTGACTCTGTTCAACTATTTCGACATAGACGCGGTGTTGGGTTATCTTGTCAAAATATCCACAATAAACAGATGGATGTCGCTCGACAGAGAGACGGGTGAGAAGATGCTCAAACAGCTCATAGAACAGCTCACTCCGTCGGAAGTCGTGAAAGAGGCTGTTGCCCGCGACTGACGAATCAAAACAAATGAAATTAAAAAGTCTCTGATATATGAAAACAACCGGTCAGGTAACGGGTGTCACATCCAATCTGGTGACGATAAAGGTTGACGGCCCCGTTTCACAAAACGAAATCTGTTATATCACCGTCGGCGGTTCGCGTTTGATGGCAGAGGTCATCAAGGTGAACGGTGACAAGGCTTCGGCGCAGGTATTCGAGAGTACCCGAGGACTCAAAATGGGTTCTCCCGTGGAGTTCGAGGGGCACATGCTCGAGGTGACGCTCGGTCCGGGCATATTGTCCAAGATATATGACGGTTTGCAGAACAACCTCGCCTCTCTCGATTCGCTTTTCCTTGAAAGAGGTGTCTATAACGACCCGCTCGACTATAACAGCAGCTGGGAGTTCACTCCGATTGCCAAAGTCGGCGACACGGTCGAGGCGGCGTCATGGCTGGGTGCCGTGCCCGAAAAATTCATAGAACACAAAATTATGGTTCCTTTCTCTTTTAAAGGAACATATAAGGTTAAAAGTATCGTTGACAAGGGCACATATAAGATAACCGACACGGTGGCGGTACTGACAGACGAAGAGGGTCACGATCACGAAGTGTCGATGATTCAGAAATGGCCCGTCAAAGAGGCTGTCACCGCCTATCGCGACAAACCGAGACCCTCTCGTGTCATGAGTACGGGTCTGCGTGCAATCGACACGTTCAACCCGATAGCCGAAGGTGGTACGGGCTTTATTCCCGGTCCGTTCGGTGCTGGTAAGACAGTGCTTCAGCACGCCATTTCACGTCAGGCTGATGCCGATGTCATTCTGGTGGTCGCCTGCGGTGAACGTGCCAACGAGGTGGTGGAGATATTCGTTGAATTCCCCGAACTCGACGACCCCCACACGGGACATAAGCTGATTGAGCGAACCACAATCATCTGTAATACCTCAAACATGCCCGTGGCTGCCCGTGAGGCGTCGGTATATACAGGTATGGCGATAGGGGAGTACTATCGTTCGATGGGCTTGAAGGTGCTTATCCTCGCCGACTCCACATCACGTTGGGCACAGGCTTTGCGTGAAATGTCGAACCGACTCGAGGAGCTTCCCGGTCCCGACGCGTTCCCGATGGACTTGTCGGCTATCATATCGAACTTCTACTCTCGTGCGGGGCTTGTGAATCTCGTCGGAGGCGGAACAGGTTCCGTAACCTTTATAGGTACGGTATCTCCCGCGGGCGGTAACCTCAAAGAGCCCGTGACAGAATCTACCAAGAAAGCGGCAAGGTGCTTCTACGCACTCTCGCAGCAGCGTGCCGACAGTAAGCGTTATCCAGCGATAGACCCGCTCGACAGCTATTCGAAATATCTCGAATATCCCGAGATAGAGGAGTATCTCGAAGCCAATTTCGAAAAGGGTTGGACTGCGAAGGTAAAAACCGCCAAAACAATCGTACAGAGAGGTAAAGAGGCGTATGAGCAGATTAACATCCTCGGTGACGACGGTGTACCCGTGAATTATCACGACCGATACTGGAAATCCGAGCTTATCGACTTCTGCTTCCTTCAGCAGGACTCTTTCGACCAGATAGACGCCAACTGTTCGCTTGAACGTCAGCGTTATATGTTCGCTCTGTTGATGGATATATGCGCGGAGAACTTCGCTCACAAGGATTTCGAGGATTGCTCCGTGTTCTACAAGGAGCTCATCAACCTTATCCGTCAGATGAACTACTCGCAGTTCGACAGCCCGCAGTTCAAGGAGTATGACGCCAAGGTAAGAAAAGCAGTTGCGGATCGCCCCAAAGAGGCTTAGTTAACAGCTAAAAAATATTTTTATGGAGACACAGGGATTTCAGAAAATATACACGAAAATAAAAGACATAACCAAAGCTACCGTTACGGTAAATGCCTCTGATGTCGGTAACGACGAGCTTGCTTCGGTAGGCGGTCGTCCCGCACAGGTTGTGCGCATCAACGGCACGGAGGTGACGCTTCAGGTATTCGCGGGTACGGAGGGTATCTCGACCGACTCGGAAGTGATATTCTATGGTGAGCCGCCCAAGCTGAAAGTAGGTGACGGTCTTGCCGGAAACATTTTTGACGCGTTCGGTCGTCCGCTCTACGGCAATGTGGATTTCGACGGCGAGGAGCGTGAGATTGGCGGTCCTACGGTGAATCCTTACAAGCGTAAACAGCCCTCGGAGTTTATTCCGACAGGTATCGCGGGTATCGACCTTAACAACGCCTTGGTGTCGGGTCAGAAGATTCCCTTCTTCGCCGACCCCGACCAGCCTTACAACCAGGTTATGGCTATGGTTGCGCTCAGGGCGAAAGCCGACAAGATTATTCTCGGCGGTATGGGTCTTACGAATGACGACTTTCTCTATTTTAAGAATGTCTTTGACAATGCGGGTGCGCTCGACAGAATCGTCTTCTTTGTGAACACCACGGAGAATCCTCCCGTCGAACGACTGCTGGTTCCCGACATGGCGCTTACGGCTGCCGAATATTTCGCCGTGGACAAAGGAGAAAAGGTGCTTGTGTTGCTTACCGACATGACCCTTTATGCCGACGCGTTGGCAATCGTCTCTAACCGTATGGACCAGATTCCGTCGAAAGACTCTATGCCGGGTTCACTCTATTCAGACCTTTCGAAGATATATGAAAAGGCGGTTCAGTTGCCCAACGGAGGTTCTATCACGATTATAGCGGTGACTACGCTCAACGGCGGCGACATTACTCATGCCGTTCCCGACAATACGGGTTACATCACCGAAGGTCAGCTCTTCCTGCGTAACGACTCCGATACCGGTAAGGTTATCGTTGACCCGTTCCGAAGCCTTTCACGACTCAAACAGCTCGTTATCGGCAAGAAGACCAGAGAGGACCATCCGCAGGTCATGAACGCGGCTGTCCGTCTCTATGCCGACGCTGCGGGTGCCAAGACGAAACTCGAAAACGGTTTCGATTTGAGCGACTACGACCAGCGTGCGCTCAAATTCGCCCATGACTACTCGGAAGAGCTCTTGTCGATAGACGTCAACATTGACGTGAACAAGATGCTCGACATAGCATGGCAGTTGTTTGCCAAATATTTCACGCAGTCTGAAGTGGCTATCAAAGCCGATCTCGTAGAGAAATATTGGCCTAAAGCACAATAGTTATGGCAATAAAGTTTCAATATAACAAAACGTCGCTCGGAGAGCTCGGCAAACAGCTCAAGATACGCGAGAAGGCGCTTCCGACAATCAAAAGTAAGGAGGCGGCGCTGCGTCTTGAGGTGAAAAAGGCCAAGCGTGAGAGCGATGATTACCGGAAACAGTTGCAGGAGCTTATCGACAGTTATGATTATATGACCTCTCTGTGGGGAGAGTTCGACTCTGGAATGATTACCGTTGAGGATATCACGCTCAAGGAGGTGAGAATCGCCGGAGTACGTCTTCCCGAATTGGAAAAGGTTATCTTCAGTTGCAAGGAGTATGAGCTTTTCGGAGCGGAGGCGTGGATACCCGACGGCATCTCTCTTCTCAAGAAGATGGCGGAGATAGGGTTGCGTTCTCTTGTGGCGACGGAGAAATCTGACCGCCTCGAATTTGCACGAAAAAAGACCACACAGAAAGTGAATCTTTATGAGAAGGTGCAAATTCCGGGATACAAGGAGGCGATATTGAAGATAAAACGCTTCATGGAAGACGAAGAGAATCTGAGCAAATCGTCTCAGAAAATCGTAAAAAGCCGTCATGACGCGCAGATTGCCGCACAGGCTGTCGAAAGTGGTGTGACACAATAGTTTTGCCGATATGATTACACCGATGGTAAAATATACGTTTCTGTTGCTGAAAAGCGAACAAGAGACGTTTTTGACAAAGCTGGGTGAGTTGGGGGTTGTTGACGTGACCACGAGCATGTGGCAACCCAACGAACAACAGCAGCGTATGTTATCGACCATGTCGGAGTACGACTCGACTCTTTTGAAGTTGAAGAACATCAAGATAGTCAATAAGAACGACGATATATTCAACGATGCCGCAGAGCCTTACGATACAGCCGAAAAGGCTGTTCAGGCATGTTCCGAACTCTCTGCGTTGTGCGACAAACTTCAGGGAGAAATCAACAAGGAGGAGCGTGAGCGTGAGGAGCTTGAGGTATGGGGCGATTTCGATGCAAAACTCATCGAAAAACTTAAAGAAGAGGGTGTCGATGTACGTTTCTTCTGCGTTCCGAATAAAATGTTCGATTCGGAATGGGAGAAAACCCTTCCTTTGGTGAAAGTTGCCCAAAAGGAGGACAAGACCTATTTCGTGACAGTCGGCTGCAATGTCGATTGTGAAGAGGCGGTACAGTTAAAGATGCCTGAAGGGTCGGCTGCCGACAAGGAAAGATTGATAGCCGAGCTCAAGAGTCGCTTGACAGAGGCTAAAAAGGGACTTGCCAGAGCCGTAGCTTCGTCAGCGTTGATAGAAGAGGCGCGAAAGGAGCTGAAAATGGAGCTTTCGCACAGTAAGGTCGTCTCTACGGCGGGTAGTGTGGTTGACGGAGCCGTCACAATGATTGAAGGCTGGGTACCCAAGCCGAGAAGAGCTTCGGTAGATGAAGCGTTCGAATCGAGTGACGTTATCGTATTTTCATCTGAACCCACACTTGAGGATAATCCTCCGATATTGTTGAAAAACAATAAATTCGCCCGTTTGTGTGAAATGATTTCCGCTCTCTATTCGATGCCGGGCTATCGGGAACTCGACCTGACTCCGTTTTTTGCGCCTTTCTTTGTGCTGTTTGTCGGAGTCTGCTTCGGAGACCTCGGTTATGCGATAGTTACATTCATCGGAGCGTTGGTTGCCTATTTCGTGATGCGCAAAAACGATTTCGCGCGTCAGGTGGGTGCGCTCGTGATGTGGTGTTCGTTTGCCGCAATGATAATGGGTTTCCTGACGGGTACCTTCTTCGGTCTTGATTTGAGAACATTCAAGATTTTCGACGGTTTCCCGTTCCTCGGACAGATGGATATGTTTACGTTCGCGCTTGCGGTCGGAATCATACAGATTGTATATGCGATGTTCGTAAATGTATATGCGAGAATCAAATATATGGGCTTCAAATATGCCGTTTCCCCTCTCGGTTGGGCGTTGGCGATAGTGGCTTCTGTTGCCGCCTATTTGCTTCCTGACCTCGGAGTGCCTTTCGGTTTCGACTCACCCGTATATATGGCTTTGATGGCGTTGTTCGTTGTGATGAACATATTTTTCAGTTCTCCTGGCAAAAATATATTCGTCAACTTCGGAAGCGGTCTTTGGGGACTATATAATAATGTGACGGGTCTTTTGGGTGACGTCCTCTCTTATATACGTCTCTTCGCGCTGGGTTTGTCGAGCGGTATCATTGCGGGTGTCTTCAATGACCTGGCTGTCAGCATGAGCGGAGATGTGCCTGTATTGAAGTATGTGATAATGTTGATTATCCTTCTTATCGGTCACGGTATCAACCTGTTCATGTCCGCCATAAGTTCGTTTGTCCACCCGTTGCGACTCACCTTTGTGGAGTTCTATAAAAACGCGGGATTCGAAGGCGGTGGCAGACCATATGAGCCTTATGATGTGAAAAAGAAATAAGAATAATTGTTTAACTTAATAAAAAACTATTAATTATGGAACCTATTTTGTTGGCCTACATCGGTGTTGCGCTTATGCTTGCCCTTTCAGGTATCGGCAGCTCTTTCGGTGTCACAATCGCGGGTAATGCCGCGGTAGGCGCTCTGAAGAAAAACCCCGGTGCGTTCGGTAACATTCTTATCCTCAGTGCGATGTCTGGTACGCAGGGTCTTTATGGCTTTGTCGGTTACTTCATCGTAAAAGGATTCCTTCTTCCGACTATCACAATGGGACAGGCTGCAGCTATCTTCGGTGCGGGTCTTGTTCTCGGTCTTGTGGGTCTTTTGAGTGCTGTGCGTCAGGGTCAGGTATGCTCTAACGGTATCGCAGCAATCGGAAACGGTCACAATGTTTTCACTCAGACTCTTATTTTGAGTGTGTTCCCTGAACTTTACGCAATTCTCGGTGTGGCAATTGTGTTTATCGTAAGTACGGTGCTTTAATTAGCCACTTTGCAAATCGTCAGATAAGCAGACGGTTTGTGGTTTTGACGTGCGGAAATACTCTTCCGCACGTTTTTATTTTTGTCAATGTGTCGTTGTATGTAGTTGCTATATAGAAATTTGTGTGGAGTACAGAGATGATTGATATTCTCTTTGAAAGGCCTCGTATTGGATTTGTTTATGGGTAAGTGTTTGATAATCATTGTGAAATTGTGTGCGGGTGGCTTTATTTGGGGTTTTTCTGTGGTTATTGCATGAAAAATAGGATGATTTTATGTTTAAAAAACATGGGAAAATGTAGCTTTTTGTGAAAAAATTGGTTTTTGTTGAAAAAAAGTTAAAAAAAATATAAAAAAAAACATTCGGCAAAACAAGTGTCGTTTTAAAATCTGTTGTTTTGTATAAGGTAATGAATTGTTATGATTTGGAAAGTATAGGTTTCATATTGTTGGGCGTTATGTCTCGTGTTACTCTTTGAACAAGTGTTTTTGCGGGTTTTGGTTTTATGAAAACAGATTGGGTGTTGTAGTTGAAATAAAAATGCTTATATTTGCTAATGATGATATTTGTCAATGAAGGTGTCTCTCGATGAACGGAGACATTCTGTTTTTGATAAATAAGCTGTATGTATAATTGAGTTTTGAATAAACAGATGCTTCCGTAATTTACGGGCATTTTATTTTTAATAAAAACGTTTGTTATGACAAAATTTTACTCTTGTGTTAAGCACCTTATGCTTGCCGGAGCACTGTTTGGCGTAGGTTCAGCCTATGCCGGCGAGAATGTCGTGGCCGACATGTCGGTTGTGGCAGAGGATCAGACTCGTACGGTGACCGGTAAAGTAGTGGATGCTGCAGGTCAGCCTGTCATCGGTGCTACTATTTTGATTAAAGGTACTACAAGCGGCGCTATCTCTAACGCTGACGGTACATTCTCAATCAATGTTGCCAAAGGTCAGACAGTAGAGGTTTCATTCATCGGTTATCAGACTGCTGAAATCGTTTATGACGGTCAGCCTTCATTGGATGTTCAGTTGATGGAAGACGCTCTTGCCATAGAAGAGGTTGTCGTTACGGCATTGGGTATCAACCGTGAAGCCAAATCAATCACTTATCAGGTTCAGGAAGTGTCTGGTGACGATATCTTGAACTCTCGCGATGTCAACGTGACAAACTCACTTACCGGTAAGGTAGCGGGTCTTCAGGTCGTTCGTGGTGGTGGTGCCACAGGTTCTTCTAAGATCATCCTTCGTGGTCAGACATCACTCACCGGTAACAACCAGCCCCTTATCGTGGTGGACGGTGTGCCCATGGATAACTTCGTAGGCGGTGGTCTCGACGTTTGGGGTAACAACGACGCGTACGACATGGGTAACGGTCTTGCCGACTTGAACGCAGAGGACATCGAGTCAATGTCAGTCCTCAAAGGTGGTGCGGCAGCTGCCCTCTACGGTTCACGTGCAGGTAACGGTGTCATCCTTATCACAACAAAACAGGGTAAAGCCAACAAAGGTCTCGGTATCACTGTTTCTGCCGGTGTAGCTGTTCAGGACATGCTTGTTCAGTACGACCTCCAGGATCAGTTCTCTCAGGGTTCTTACGGTTTGCTTAACACCCTTTCTCGTTCTTCTTGGGGTAAGGAAATCGACGGTTCTCTCTATCAGAACTGGAACAACCAGCAGGAAGCGTTGCAGGCTTACGACAACATGAACAACTTCTTCCGTACAGGTATCGTCGATACAGAGTCTGTTACATTCCAGCAGCAGATCAACAAAACATCTGTATATTCTTCTATTACCCGTATGCACGAAAAGAGCATCGTTCCCGGTACCTCTTTGGACCGTGTGTCAATCACCTCTCGTGCTACAACCAACCTCGGTAAAGACGACAGATGGAAACTCGACGTTAAAGGTACTTACATGAACAGCAAGGCTCAGAACCGTCCCTTGCAGGGTATCAACCAGTCTAACCTCTTCTATACACTGGCTAACTTCCCCCGTTCACTCGATATCCGTCAGTTCAATCCCGCAGTTGACGCTTCAGGTGACATGATTTGGTGGGATAAACAGGATAACTCACAGGATAACCCCTGGTGGACAGCGTTCTATGACCTCAACAACGACGCCCGTAACCGTTTCATGGGCTTCATGTCATTGAGCTATCAGTTCACTGACTGGTTGAGCCTCGAAGCACGCGGTGGTATCGACTACTACAGCACTCGTAACTACCACAAAAAACACACTGGTGGTGCTTCTACTCCCGAAGGTCTCTATGAAGAAGGTATGAACGACTTCATGGAACAGAACTACAGCTACCTTTTGATTGCCCGCAAAGATAACCTCTTCGGTAAATTCGGCGGTTTCATCACCTTCGGTGGTAACATGATGCTTCAGGACAAGAGCTCGATAACTGCTTCTTCTGGTGTCTTGAACATCCCCAACGTATTCTCTTTGAACAACGGTGTTGACAAACCCACCGTATCATCGACAATCACCAAACGTCGTATCAACTCACTCTACGGTTCATTGCAGCTCAATTGGGATCAGGCGATCTTCCTCGATGCTACTCTGCGTAACGACTGGTCTTCTACCATGAGCAAAGAAAACCGTTCTTACCTCTATCCTTCAGTAGGTCTTTCTGCAGTTCTTTCTGAACTCATCAACATGCCTCACTGGTTCTCATTCGCGAAAATTCGCGGTTCATATGCTGAAGTCGGTAACGACTTGGCTCCCTATCAGCTCTACACCAACTATTCAGTAGGTAAAGACTATTGGGGTAACCCGACAATCAACCGTGGCGATATTCTCTTCGATCCGGATGTTCGTTCAGAGCTCGTTAGATCATGGGAAGCCGGTGTTGACCTCCGCTTCGTTCGCAACCGTATCAAACTCGACTTCACTTGGTATCGTACAAACGCTACCCGTCAGCTCATCCAGATTCCGATGGACGCTTCATCAGGTTACAAATCTCGTATGATCAACGCGGGTAACATTCAGAACCAGGGTATCGAGCTCGTTATCGGTGCTAACATCTTCAATACTCCCAAAGGTTTCATCTGGGACGCTTCTTTGAACTTCTCTCGTAACGTCAACAAGATTATCGAACTTGCAGACGGTATTTCAGAATACAACCTCGGTACTGTTGAGGACATCAAGGTTATCGCTCCCGTTGGCGGTTACTACGGTGAGTTGTGGGGTTCTACCTTCAAACGCGTGACTGAAGAAGACGTTAAGAACGGTGCTCCCGCAGAAGCTCTCGGTCAGTTGGTTGTTGACGGTGACGGTTATCCCATCAAAGGCGATGTTGAGTGCCTCGGTAACCAGCAGCCCAAATTCCTCATCGGTTTCAACAACACATTCTCTTACAAGAACGTGACTCTCGACTTCCTTATCGACGCTCGTATCGGTGGTAAGATGTACTCAATGACTCAGAAAGCCCTCTACACCAACGGTAACGCTGCCGGTACCGTAGTAAACGGCAAACGTGACAACATCGTTGTTGACGGTTGGGTTGTAGGCGATGACGGTTCTTATACCAAAAACACTAAAGACGTAAAATTGCAGGATTACTACTCACGTCTTGCATCAGGTAACACTGGTATCACTGAAGCTTACACTTATGACGCAACATCTGTACGTCTTAGAACTCTTACGCTCGGTTACGACTTCCCGCAGCGACTCCTTCAGAAGACTCCTATTCAGCGTCTGAAAGTGTCTGTAACGGGTAACAACCTTTGGTTGATGTACTCTGACATACCCGGTCTCGACCCCGAAAGCGTTTCAGGTACAGGTACCAACGTACAGGCTCTCGAGCTCGGTGTGCCTCCCACAACACGTTCTATCACTTTCAATGTAACAATCGGATTCTAATAAGAGAATACAATTATGAAAAAAACAGTATATAAATCACTTCTCGCAGTCGCTTTCGCTTCTGCATTGGCAGGCGGTTGTAAGGATTTTGAGGAGATAAACAAGGACCCGAACCAGATCGGTGAGGATGCGGTCCAGATTGAGTACCTCGTCAATACTTCTATGTACGAGGCTCAGCAGAATCCTCATATCGCAGAGCGTATCTTCGTATATATGTGGGGCGCAGCGTCTCGTTTCCATACTTATGGTATCGCTGCTACATGCTCTAACAGCGACAGTTACAATACAGACTACGCAAGCCTCGATTACCTCGGCAAATGGCTCACGTCTGCAAACCAGGCTGTCCTCATTGGTCAGGAACGTATCGCTGCAGGTACAGATAAAGAAACAGACAACAACTGGGTTCAGATAGCTCGTATTTGGAGAGCATATCTTCTTACCGAAATGTCTGACTACTTCGGTTCAGTGCCCGACATGACTACTGCATATCAGGGTGAACTTCCCAAGTATCAGTCTGCAACAGCTGCATACAAATGGTGCATCTCTGAACTTGCTGATGCTGTAACCAAATTGGATGAAGAGGTTACCATGCCTTCTGACGAGTCTAAACTCGACCAGTTCTATCAGGGTAACGCGGCTAAATGGAAAAAATATGCCAACTCTCTCCGCATGCGTCTTGCCATGCGTTTGGTTAACGCCGATGCTTCTTATGCGCGTACACAGTTCGAGGCGGCAGTTTCTGACCCCGCAGGTTACATTTCATCATCTGCTGATAACACTCGTTACCCCGAAGGTGGCGGCTGGGATGCCAGCACAGGTGTGATGACCCGTACTTGGAACTCAATGATGATGTCTCAGACAGCTGCTAACCTTATGCTCGGTCTCGGTAGTGTTTCTCCCGTAGATATCGCAGGTATCCAGGGTACAGCGTTCTATGGCGCTTCTAATACCGATTGGCAGACAAACATGAAAGACCCGAACTCTTACCTCGGTCTTTACATGCCTGACCAGCTCTCTGACAAGACTAACGTTGCCAACGCTCAGTATCAGTTCAACTACATTCCGTCTAACATCGACCCCCGCGCTTATGTTACATATTCTGCGATAGGTCTCGATACTGATGCCAACTTCTACACATTTGGTATTAAGAAAAACGACGGTGAAAGCGATGCTTCCTTCGCTTGGCGTAAACGTAACATGGAACAGGCATTCGTCTTGACGAATAAGGATCCTCAGACAGGTGCTGCTTTGCAGACTCCTGACTCAATCCACTTCCGCGGACGTTACAACTTCTTCCATGACCTTAACGGTTCTACCGGTGACAAAGGTTCTCTGTTTGCAATCAACGGTTACGGTCGTTTTGTTACTACACTTGCTAATCAGTTCAGAACAAATGACAACAATCGTATCTTCTTCGCTTCATGGGAGTCTTACTTCCTTATCGCGGAAGCTGCTCATTATGGTTGGAGCGTACCTATGAGTGCACAGGTAGCATATGAAAAAGGTATCGATGAAAGCTTGGCATATTGGGGTCTCAGCTCTGTTGCTGCCACTTACAAAGCTTCTACATCTTACAACCGTGTAGGTACTTCAGTGGCGTTCACTCACACAGCTGAAGCTACTCCTGTTACTCTTACGGTTGAGACTTTCAATCCTGCTGACGGTGCTACATTCACAAAAACAACTTATGAAGGCAAGCCTTCTAACTATGATGTTACTGCAATGGGTACCAAGACAGTTACTTACAACTATCCGCAGGGTGCTTACACAACCAACAACGACGTTCTCACCAAGATTATCACTCAGAAGTGGATCGCTCAGATGCCTTATCTGCCTCTCGAAGCATGGAACGACTACCGTCGTCTCAACCTTCCCTTCTTTGAGAACCCCTTGCGTGAGATTGCAATACCTGACATGACTTGGTATACTGATCCTTCTAAGTTCAGTGCTGAAAACGTGATGGCTCGTGCGAAATATCCCTCAAGCCTTTCACTCAACAACCAGGCAGGTTACGAACAGGCTGTTGCAGCTCTCGGTTCAGGTGCTGGTGACCAGGTTAACACTCCCATCAACTGGGCTAAAAACGCAACTAACAAACAGTAACAATTACTGACTGTTATATCGGGCGGCGTGCCATTTGGCACGCCGCCCTTTTTTGTTTTCGACTTTTAATTCAAAAAGTCGAAAACAAAAAGTATGCTCCGCAGGGTCTTCCGACGGGCTCTCCGAGGGGTCTGCCGACGGCGTTACTTTGTCCCTCGACAAAGTAACCAAAACGAGGGGGCACAGCCCCTTTTGTCCATGTCATCGTAAGTTGGCTCATTGTCTTTTACGAAGTCGGCATCGTATTTTGCATTTGATGCGGGAAATATTCGAAATAATTTGATAAAGGTTGAGGTTATATACGAAAATTCATTTCGTGTCAAGTAATTTACGGACGAATATTCGGTTATTCCGTAACTTTTTGTTTTTATCATGATTTTGGATACATTTGTCAAATCACGAATACGGTAAAGTAATGAATATTATCGGAATCATCATATCGTTGTTATGTTCGGTGGTGCTCGTCTCTTGCGGAAAGAATGATGCTGTTACCGAAAAAGACTGTTATGTCGAACTGAGAACGTCAATAGAGGATAATGACGGTTCGAGAGTCGTTATCTCGCAGGATGGCGGAGGATATTTCGAGGACGGCGATGTGATGTCGCTTTTTGTGTCACCGAGCGGCGGAATGCAATCGGCTCATGAGTTGACGCGCGTTTCGGGTAAATGGACTCCCTCTTTGTCGTGGAACATGATTGGTGATGAGGCGTTGTTTTCGGCTTATTATCCCGCCGTTACTTCGGATGGAATGACATATACGCATCGTGTGGCGACGAATCAGACGGTTGAGGAATCGTATCTTAACTCTGATTTGCTGTGTGCTTCTGTTAATGTCGTTTACGCCACTCCCGTGCGGCTCGATTTCAGACATGTGATGAGTCGTGTGAATATAAGTCTTGTCAATGACGGCTCTTTCTCGTCGGCTGACCTTTCGTCCGCCGTGGTCTCATTAAAAGGGCGTGTCGCTGTGGATGTGGATTTGGCGACCGCTTCTCTTGGTACGGTTTCGGGAGATGTTGAAAGCGTCGTTGCGGGCAGATTGTCCGACGGGACTTTTCGTGCCGTACTCGTTCCGCAGAGCATGTCCGACTTGAAAAACGGTTGGATAACGGTCTCTGTGGGTGGCAGAAGCGCATCGTTCTCTGCTCCCGATAATATAGGCGGGAAGCCGTTTGATGAGCTTGTCTCAGGCGGTAGTGTAGATGTGGTGTTGTCGTTGCATAACTCCGAGGCTGACGAATGGTCGGACAGAACTGCGTGGACCTATGGCATTACGCCTCCCGAAGCGGGCGACTGGAACGCGTCGAAGGACAGGGTATATTGGAAAGAGGGATGCGGGTGGTTCGACTGCAACAAGGTTAATCCTGCGGGTGACCCTGACGGTTCGATGTGCTGGGCTGCCGCAACTTCCAATCTTGTGCACTGGTGGTTGGAGCGTAACAAGTCGTGGGTTGAAGCCCAGGGGTATGACGGTCCCATTGCGATACCCGACATGACATCAAGCGCGGTATTCCAGCTGTATAAGGATTGTTATCCCAACAGCGGAAACGATGTGCTTCGAGGCGTAAACTGGTTCTTTAACGGCGTGTTCGCCATGAACATATACGACACCGACCCTGTCGATTCGAGAGCGGGTTTTTTCAGAGACTACTTCGGTACGACATCGCTTGGAACGAGGGAGGGCGTTGTTAACAAGGATAATTTCAATTTTCTGGTGAAGAATGCCATGAATACCCGTAAGGGTGTCTCGATTGCCATAAACGCGCCAGGGTACAGCGGTCACGCGATAAATCTGTGGGGAATCGAGTGCGATTCGCAGGGGGTGATAGCGTATGTATATATCGTGGACAACAACGACGGACCTTACACCTCTTGGAAGGGTGTGATGCACAAGAAAAAGGTTATATACAAAGAGGAGGAGGGTACCGTTAACGTATATCTGCCCGACAGTACGGGAGAGACCGCCAAAGAGCGAATAACCACCTTGTTTACTCTCTCGCTCGGAAATCTGTAATTGAGAAAAGACGGTTAACGCCACGGTTCGGTGATAATCTCGGCGTTAAGAGGTCTCACCGTGCTTATCTTCATTGTCATGGATGTTCTGTATCCGTCTCTCAGTTGTGTGGGGTAACTCATATCCTCCAGTACGTATTCAGACGGTTTGAGAATGTATGTTTTCCCGTCTATTTTCGCGCTTATCTTGAGAAAATATGCCGATTGGTAGGGAATTATGAAATCCGCCGATTTACCCGTGGCGTGAACGGATAACGTGTCGTCATAAGAGGGATGGACATCGGCGGCGACAAGGTCTATTATGGCTGTCGGACTTACGCCGCTGAGTGTCACTTCTGCTTTGGATATGGCTTCTGCCGATATTGTGTTGTCGGGGCAGATTATGTTTATACGTAGCGAATGAAGCGCGTGCGACATCTCCATGATAATGGGTTCGGAGCTGTCAGTCTTGACCATGACGGGGCGGCTTATGAGAAAGTCTGGATTGTCGGCATGCTCCACAATATTCCACAACAGAACGGAAGATATGTCAGTATCGACGGCGGGGTAGCAGCCGTGTATGTAAAATTCGTCCGCATATTGCGGGTAGCCGATCTCTTTCCACAGGTATCTTTTGGCACAGACGTAATCTTGCGAGGTCGGCTTGTTGAGGTATCGGCTTTTCATTATCAGCGTAACGGTGTCGCCCGCCGAGAACGAGCCCTTGCCGTCAGGCGCCATAACGGGCGATTTGTAGGCGTTTATCGAGGGTATGACGATAAATTCTCCGCATCCGGGGGCGGTTGTCTCTTTTTCGGCACATGCCGACAGCGCCAGTATAGAGGCGATGCCGCAGAAAACCATGCTAATAAATCTCATTACGTCGTTTTTTGTCTCTTTTATGCAAATGTAACAAAAAAACAGAGTCGGGGTGTGAATGGTGTATGAACGGTCGATGTTTTAGACAACGTGCGATATTTGTCAACAGTTGTTTGTTGTAATGTTTGGTCGTAAAACTGTTTTCGGTCATACGAAAAAAGAGTATCTTTGTCATCGGAACAAATTATTCGAAAAGACGTGGATAAAAACGAGATTCTTTCGCAGTTGAGTAGCATACAGGCGGAGGCTGCCACCAATACCGAAGGTCCGTCGCTGATAATAGCGGGTGCGGGCTCGGGCAAGACCCGTGTCCTGACCTATCGAATAGCCTATATGTTGAGTAACGGCGTGAAGCCTTATAACATAATGGCGCTTACCTTTACCAACAAGGCGGCGGGCGAGATGAAAGAGCGTATCGCCACCGTGGCGGGCGCGTCCAATGTCAGAGGATTGTGGATGGGTACGTTCCACTCGCTCTTTTCGAGAATATTGCGTGCCGAGGCTGAGGCGATAGGTTTTACTTCCTCTTTTACGATATACGACACGTCGGATGCCAGAAACATGGTGAAGGCGATAATCAAGGATTTCAATCTCAATGAGGAGATATATAAGCCCAAGGATGTGGCGTCACGCATATCATCGCTGAAAAACGACCTTATCACTCCGCAGGCGTATCTGAACAACGCCGTACACTCGGTTCGTGACGAGGAGGCGCAACGCGGGCGAACGGGCGAGATATACAGGGAGTATATGGTTCGATGCAAGCGTAATAACGCCATGGACTTCGACGACCTGTTGCTGTACACGAATCTGCTGTTCCGTGACCACAAGGATATTCTGGAGAAATACAGGGAGCAGTTCAGGTATGTGCTTGTCGATGAGTATCAGGATACCAACTTCTCACAGTATCTCATAATCAGGGAGCTGTGTGATAAATATAAGAATATATGTGTCGTCGGTGACGACGCCCAGAGCATATACTCTTTCCGTGGCGCGAAGATTGAGAATATCCTGCGCTTCACGAAAGATTATCCGGGGGCGGCGTTGTTCAAGCTCGAACAGAATTACCGCTCCACAAAGACAATCGTCGGAGCCGCCAATTCGATAATAAGCAGAAACGATCGTCAGATTAAGAAGGTGAGCTATTCGGAGAACGATGAAGGTGAGCTTATCAAGATAATAGACGCCCGTACCGACAAGGAGGAGGCTTTGGCTGTTGTCGGCGACATAGAGGTGCAGCTTGATAAGGGTGTCGGAGCGGGAGATATGGCGATTCTCTACCGTACCAACTCGCAGTCGAGAGTATTTGAGGACGCTCTCCGTGCCGCGGCGATACCGTACAAAATATATGGAGGCGTGTCGTTCTATCAGCGAGCCGAGATAAAGGATATTTTGGCATACGTCCGTCTCGTTATCAATCCCGACGATGACGAGGCTATGCGTCGAGTCATAAACGTTCCCGCAAGAGGCATAGGTCCTACCACCGTCGATAAGATTGCCGCCAGTGCCGCTGAACGCGGACAGAGCATGTGGCAGACGCTCATATCGTCGTCGGGCGACGCGCTCGGACTTCGTACGGCGGCTCTGAATAAGATTGTCGAGTTTGTGAAACTGATAAACGAGCTGCGACGTATGTCGGAGAGCTCGTCGGCGTACGATGTCGTCTGCGCGGCGGCATCTTCGAGCGGTATCGTTGGCAGCTATAAGCTCAAAGGCACGGCGGAGGCGCAGTCGGCACTTGATAACATAGAAGAGCTTGTCAACTCATTGAAACAGGCGTGTGACGATGCAGAAAAGGCTGGAGAACAGCCTATCGGGGTGTCGGCATGGATGCAGGAGGTGACACTTCTCACCGACGCCGACAACGAGAAACCCGAGGAGAAGGATAAGGTGACGCTCATGACGATACATTCGGCAAAAGGTCTCGAGTTCGGTAATATATATGTGGTCGGAGTGGAGGAGGGGCTCTTCCCGTCACAGCATACCGCAGAGTCGTCCTATTCGCTCGAAGAGGAGCGCCGTCTGTTCTATGTGGCGGTGACGCGCGCGATTAACAGACTGACGCTGTCGTTCTGTTACAACCGCTATCGTTGGGGTACGTCGGTGCGTTGTATCCCGAGCCGTTTCCTGAAAGAGATAGACACCAGATATATTAAAAACCCGTCGGCACTCGACGTCAATACGTCATTGTCCGACACTTCCGACATGGACGAGGATGAGGATTTCGCTCCCGCACGCAGATTCAGACCCCGTGCCGTGTCGCGTACGGAGGTTTCGGAGACACGTGAGACCCCAATGTGGCGCAAACGTGCCGAATATAACGAAAAGGCTTTATACAAAGACCCCTACGGCTCGATGTTGTTAGGCCGTAACTATAAAAAAGTGGTTGAGGATGGTCCCAATCCGTTCGATGAGGATTTGTCGTCTCGTATAGAGGTCGGTTCACAGGTACTCCACGAGTCGTTCGGGAAGGGTGTCGTATGTCAGATAGACCGTAATTCGCCAAATGTAAAGGTTGTGGTCGATTTCGGAGCCATGGGTAAGCGTACGCTTATGTTGAAGTTTGCCAAGCTGAAACTCCTTTAGTAATATCGTGATATGAAAAATGTCCCGCTCACCTTTGCGAAATTGTTTCCGAAAGGTGTGCGGGACATCTTCTTATTGTATTTGTTATTTAGGAGTTTAGCACAGTTCCAGTGACATGCTGTTGTCCGCAATCATTTTTCTCATGTTCAGAAGAGCATATCTCATTCTGCCAAGAGCGGTATTGATGCTGACGCCTGTCTGTTCTGCAATCTCTTTGAATGACATACCCATATAGTGGCGCAAAATAACTACCTCTCTCTGTTCCGAGGGGAGAAAATCGACTATTTTGCGAATATCCTTGCGGGTCTGCTCGGATATAATCTGTTCTTCGATGTTGTGTTCGACCAATTCTTTGTTGTTTAAGATTGATGTATCGTTGTCCGTAGAGACGAATCCTTTGTTCTTCGCCACTCTGAAGTGGTCAATGACCATGTTGTGCGCTATTCGCAAAACCCATGACGAGAACTTGCCGTTGTCGGAATATTTGCCCGCACGGAGAGACGAGATGATTTTGATGAAGAGCTCCTGAAAAATGTCGTCGGCGACATCGGTATCCTTCACCAACATTAAAATATAGTTATAGACTTTCTGCCTGTGACGTTCTATCAACGCGTTTACCGCTTCGGTGTCGCCATCGATATAGTTCATAATCAAGGCACGATCTTCCAGACTATTGTAGTTGACCATAATTCTACCCTTAAAAAGGTTGTGTAAATTTTTATTTTATTGAGAGTAGAATCAGTCGATAGGCAAATGATTTAAATTGATACTTGTTGACCAAACTTTACTCTGCAATTTTATAAAATAAATTTTAATAATCCAAATTTTTTATGTGTGAAACCTATTAAAAATTTATCTTTTCAAGTAACTGCCAGCAAATATTGTGCCATTAGTTTGGCGAAATGTCGCATTAATCAAGGATATACTAAAAGGACGATTTTTGTCAACAAAAAACGACTGCATGAAGTCCTGTGTTTCATGCAGTCGTTATCAGCTTTAAAGAGTATATGAAAATATGTAATTATTTCCCCTCTTCTTTTTTGTTCTCTTTGTCTCTGTCCGCAGCGTAGAGTCTGTCGATGATTCCGTCGCTCAATCCTATCATGGGGACATATATGTATTTGGCGTTTATCGCCTCCGCCACGTTGAGGAATATCTCTGCCGCGGGAACTATCACGTCGGCTCGGTCAGCTTTCATGCCGAATTTCTCCATGCGCTCCTCAAGACTCATGGGGCGTAAGGTGTCGAGCATTTCACGCAACGACTCCACCGAGAAGCGTTTTTGTTTTTTGCCCTTTTCGCCGATGAGCTTGTAGAGTTTTATGATGTTGCCGCCCGACCCGATGATATTTACCGAGCTGTGGTTTTTGAGCTGTTCGGTAATCTCCTGTTTCATCTTTTGCAGGTCGTCTTTCGATACTCCGCCCATAAGTGTGCGCACAGTGCCTATGTTGAACGACTTGGTGTATTCTATCTTGCCGTTTATAAGCAGGTTGACCTCCGTACTGCCGCCGCCCACATCGACATACATGTATGAACCGTTACGGTCGTTGACCGTGTCGAGGTGGCTGTTGTATGTCATCTTTGCCTCCTCTTTGCCGTCGATTATCTCTATCTCGATTCCGGTCTTTTTCTTTATCTTCTTTATTATATCCTTGCCGTTTCGGGCGTCACGCATGGCGGATGTGGCGCAAGCCCTGTAACTTACGACATTGTATATGTTCATCAGATGCTTGTAGGACTTCATCAGCTTTACGAGGTTCTCCTCTTTGGCGGGAGAGATTTCTCCGTTGCTGAAAACGTCGAAACCCAGACGGAGCGGAACACGCAGGAGAATGTTTTTTATCATCTTGTCCTTGTCCTCTTCGGCGGCTGACGGTACAACTCCCTTGATGAGAAGTCTCACGGCGTTGGAGCCTATGTCTATTGCGGCGTAATTTTTAGTTTCCATGTTCAGTCTCTTTTGCGTTTTCTTCGAGATAGTGATTGTAGAGCGCCTCTTGTGAGCGGAACGGTGCCTCACCCTCTTCGGGTGTTACCGATTTGTTGTCGCCCGTGCCGTCAACGATGCGTCCCTGAAGCGAGTCTTTCATGCCGTACTCGACGACCATGCGCAAGTCTCTCTTTATCTCGGGGTCATAGACGGGAGTGACAACCTCGACCCTGTTGTCGAGATTGCGGGGCATCCAGTCCGCCGATCCGATGAATGTCTTGTCCTCACCCGCGGCGGCAAAAATGAATATCCTCGAATGTTCTAGATAGCGGTCGATGATGCCGTGTATCCGCATGTTGCCGTTCAGCTCGGGGCGGGTGGGTATCAGAGAGCAGTTGCCTCTGACAAGCAAATCGACGGGTACTCCTCGTTCTGCCGCCTCATACAGCTTTTTGACGATAACGGGGTCGGTGATGTGGTTTATCTTCACCTTTATGTACGCAGGCTTGCCCGACTCCTTGTTCCTTATCTCGTCGTTAATCAGTCGTATGAACTTGTTTTTCATCTCGTTGGGTGAGACGAGCAACTCTTTGAACTTTGTCATGTTGTATGGACGCTCGATAAAGTCGAACACCCTTTCAACGTCTCTTACAATAGGGTCGGAGGCGGTCATCAACATATAATCGGTGTATGACCGAGCGTTGCCCTCGTGAAAGTTACCCGTACTTATGCAGGCGATGTCCGCTCCGCGTTTCATCGATATGTGGGTGATTTTGGAGTGTACCTTCAATCCCTCTATACCGAAAATCACGTGGATGCCCGCCTCCTGCATCTTCTTCGACCAGCTTATGTTGGACGCCTCGTCGAAACGTGCCAGCAATTCTATTACAACCGTAACCTTCTTGCCGTTGCGTGCCGCCGCTATGAGAGCCTTGACAACCTTCGACTCTTTTGCCAGTCGGTAGAGTGTGGTCTTGACGCTCTTGACCTCCTTGCTTATCGCAGCCTCCTGAAGTACGCGGAGATAGGTGTCAAAACTGTGGTAGGGTACGTGTATGTATCTGTCTTTCTTGCGTATGAGCTTCAGTATGCTCTCCTCGGGGTCTGAAAGCTCTTTTTTCAGAATCGGCTCCCATGACGGATATTTCAGGTCTTTGCGACCGCAGTCGGGGAACTTCATGAGGTCTTTGTGGTTGTGGTAGCGTCCTCCCGCCAGTATTGTGTCCATACTGTCGAGGTTGAGGCTTTTGCGGAGTTTGTTGAGCAACACTTTGGGCATAGCCTCGTCATAGACAATCCTTAAAGGCGCGCCACGCTTACGGCTTTTTAATCCCTTGGATATTTTTTGCAACATGCCGTTGCGCAGGTCGTTGTCAATCTCCATCTCGGCGTCTCGGGTGAACTTGAAGGCGTAGGCCTCGAAATCGGTGTAGTCGAGACCGCTGAATATCAGCGGAAGACAACACCTTATCGCATCGTCGAAATATATCAGATAGCTTTTACCCTCTTTGTCCGCAAGCCTTACGAAACGGCCGTATATGTTTACGGGCAGTTCTATGAAGGCGTACTCGAATTTGTTTGACGAGTCGTCCTTGTGACGCATTCTTATCGCCAGATAGATGTTTTCGTCGTTCTCTATGTCGAAGTGCTTGATTGCCGAGAACCATATCGGAACGATGTGCCCGCTGAGGTTGTTGCGGTAATATTGCTGTATGAAACGCAACTGCTCCTCATCTACCTGACTGTCGTTGAGGATGATTATGTTCTCTTTTTTCAGCTTATCTGTAATGTCTTCAATGGCAACGGCGAACTCTTTGGAGTATCGTGCGTTGAGTTTGCCTATCTCTTTTAAGATGTCACGTGCTTCCTGGCTGTCGGTCCGAAGCGCTCTGTCGTTGCACTCTGCTATGCGGCTTTGGGATGCGACCCTGACACGGAAAAACTCGTCCAGATTGTTTGAATAGATGCCGAGAAACGACAATCTTTCAAGCAACGGGATGTTCTCTTTCTCCGCCTCTTGCAATATTCTGCGGTTGAAATACATCCAGCTGATGTCTCGCGGAAGATAATTTTTATATTTTTTCGCACTCATGTTTTTGTGTTGTTTTACTTTCTTTCTGTTTTATATGGTAGGTTTTTACAGCATAAAGATAATCAATAATTTAGTACGGGATGCGATTTTACAATAATTTAACATTGGAATGTTATGTATATTGTCGATTATTTCATCTCTTTTATCTCGTTTATAGGAAAAATATACGACGGGTGTTGCTAATAAAAATTTTTTGATTACCTTTGTCGAGTTCTTTCAGAGAACGACGCCGATGCCCAGATGGTGAAATTGGTAGACACGCTACTTTGAGGGGGTAGTGCCTATTTCTGGCGTGCAAGTTCGAGTCTTGTTCTGGGCACAAAAACAGAGAGTGTAATTGATTGTTGCAATTACACTCTTTTTTTATTTCTGCCGCACAAAGCGTTTTACCATAAGGTGTCTGTTCCTGGAATAGCTTTCGTGTGACGTCAATCTCTCTGAATGTCAATTATGCTATAAACCAAAAAATGGTTATATTTGCCGTCATGAGAATGTCATTTAAAATAATGTTGTCGGTGTCGTTTGCCGTTGTTGCCTTGACAGCGACAGCCATGCCGACATTAGGAAACACACTGTCTGCCGATACCGTTATTTCGCGTGTTGTCGGTGCGAGTGATACCGTGTCGGGTACGGAGAATGCCGTCATGATTGGTGTTGTCGGCTCTCGACAGACTGACGAAGAGGATGTTAAGTCAGAAACCGTGTTGTCAGGAGACACGTTGACGGTTGAGGTTGCGGACAGTGTTGCCGATGCGTCGTCAGAAAAACAGGTGCGGAAACGCAGAGCAACAGGCGCATACGACCTGTCGGGTTTTGAACCTAAACCTTTCGACTCACTCACCCCGTTGCAGCAAAAATCATATCTGCGTCAGGCTCATCGAGATTCGATAAGAGCGCATAAAAGAGTGTGGCTCTCGCCGTTCGGCGGTCCTTCATATACGCCCGAGGCATCGTTTGGTATAGGAGGTGCATTGCTCGCATCTTTCCGTATAAATAAGAACGACAGCGTTTCATACCGTTCGTTCCTGCCGATAGGCTTTAATGTGTCGATAAACGGTACCATTGTGGTGGCTGGCGCGGGAACGCTCTTTTTCAAGGAGAATAATTTCAGAATATACGCCAACTACGGTTACCGAAACGAGCCGAGCCACTATTACGGCAAGGGAATGGAGACAATCGAGAATACGGTGAGAGGTGACTTGACGACCAAATTTCATAAAGAGTACGTGTCGTTCAATCCTCGATTCGTATGGCAGCTCAAGCCGCACTTTTTCTTGGGACCCGTTCTCGACATCAACTACTCGCGTTCGTGGAATATCAACGAGAGAATGGCGGCGGACCCATATAAGAGCCGTTTCAGAAACAAATATATGAATGTCGGTGTCGGCGGTATCGTGCAATACGATACTCGTGACGACATAGCCACTCCGAATAAGGGTCTTTATCTGAGCGCGACGGGAAAGGTATTCAGCCGTTATCTCGGCGGCGCGTACGACTATCAGATAATAGACCTTGAATATCGTCAGTATCAGCCGCTTTGGAGACGAGCAATTTTGGCTTGGGTGGTGCGTACCCAGCTCGGATTCAATAATATTCCGTTCACGGAGTTGCCTTCGTTCGGTTCTCCTTTCGACCTGAGGGGCTATTTCCTCGGACAGTACAGAGACCGTACAATGGCTTACTCGATAGTGGAGTACCGACACATGTTCGGCTCGCTGGAGGATTACAGAAACGGTCGCTTCCTGTCGAAACTCGGCGTTGTCGGATGGGTAGGTACGGGTACGATAGGCGATACTCCCGCGGAGTGGACAAAATGGAAACTAAACTACGGCGCAGGCCTGAGGGTACAGATACAACCGAGGAAAAACTTCCGTCTCGATGTGGGTAAGGCACATGGAGTCAGAGGTGTGCAGGTCTATCTGAACATGACGGAGGCGTTCTAAAAACATATCGTATGGAGTCATTAAGAGAGATATACAGAATAGGTAACGGCCCGTCGAGCAGTCATACGATGGGACCGAAAAAGGCGGCGGAGCTTTTCTTAAGCGAAAACGGAGAGGCGGACCGCTTTGTGGTGACGCTCTATGGCAGTCTCGCCGCTACGGGTAAGGGACACATGACGGACGTGGCGATTAAAGACGTCCTTGAGAAGAAAGCGCCCGTAGAGATAATATGGAAACCGAAAGAGTTTCACCCGTTTCACCCAAACTGTATGAAGTTCGAGAGCTTCAGAGGTGACGCCAAACTCGCAGACAGGCTTATATTCAGTGTCGGTGGCGGAAAGATTGTGGGCGAAAACGACAGTATTGAGACAAAAAATGTCTATGACATGTCCACGATAGCCGATATACAGAAGTGGTGCATCGATAACGGTACCAACTATTGGGAGTATGTCGAGCTGTGCGAGGGTAAAGATATATGGGATTACCTCGAAGAGGTTTGGGGCGTCATGAAAGAGGCTATTCAAAGAGGTCTTGAGGCGGAGGGCGCGCTTCCCGGCGGCCTCGGTGTCAGACGTAAGGCAGCCGACTATTATATAAAGGCCAAAAGCTTTATCGGCAGCATGAAAAGCCGCGGTTTGCTCTATTCGTATGCCCTTGCCACTTCGGAAGAGAACGCCTCAGGCGGTATTATCGTGACAGCTCCCACTTGCGGTTCATGCGGTGTGATACCCTCCGTGCTTTACTATCTCATGACCACACGCAGTTTCAGTAACAATAGGATACTCAGGGCGTTGGCTACGGCGGGCCTTTTCGGTAATGTGGTTAAGACTAACGCATCTATATCGGGAGCGGAGGTCGGTTGTCAGGGTGAGGTCGGTGTTGCCTGCGCCATGGCGTCAGCCGCTGCCTGTCAGCTCTTCGGTGGTACTCCGTCACAGATAGAGTATGCCGCTGAAATGGGGCTCGAACATCACCTCGGACTCACTTGTGACCCCGTATGCGGTCTGGTACAGATACCCTGCATCGAGCGTAACGCATACGCTGCGGCACGTGCAGTCGATTCAAATATTTTCGCTACTTTCTCGGACGGTACCCATTCGGTAAGTTTCGACAGAGTGGTGGAGGTGATGAAACAGACAGGTCATGACCTTCCGTCTCTCTACAAAGAGACCTCGGAGGGCGGATTGGCGAAGATATAACGGTTATCTGTTTTATAATATAAAAGGTGTCGGACAGCTTTCGACACCTTTTTGTTTTTAGGGTAATGACATAAATAAAACACCCCTCGTCATGGTGACAAGGGGTGTCTCGTTCAATCCGTGATCTCTGCAGGATTCGAACCTGCGACCGTCAGATTAGAAATCTGATGCTCTATCCAGCTGAGCTAAGAGACCTTTGCCGTATTGCGATGCAAAGATACGTTTTTTTTTTATAAGGAGAAAAGTTTTTCGCGAAAAAATATCTATTTTTGTATAAATATAATGTTTTTACTATGGCAGACATAAAATCAATGACGGGTTACGGCAAGGCGAGCGTCGTATGCGGTAACCGTCAGATAAGCGTTGAAATAAAGACATTGAACGGCAAACAGATGGATTTGTCCGTGAAATTGCCTTCCATATACCGCTCAAAAGAGTTCGACATAAGAGCGGCTGTTACAAAAACTTTGCTCCGAGGTAAAACGGATGTCTTTGTGACCTGCGAGACAATCGAATCGAAAGCGTCGGCTCCTGTTGACAAAAAGGTTTTCGAGGACTATTTCCGTCAGATTGAGGCGGCGTCGGCTCCGCTGGGTATAAACGTGGCTACCGACAATGTCGTGACCGCCATTTTGCGTATGCCCGACGTTATGAAAGCGCCTGTCGAGCAACTCGATGCCAAGGAGGAAGAGGCTCTGATGTCGGCGGTGGAGCAGGCGATAGAACAGCTCGACAATTTCCGCAAACATGAGGGAGCGATACTTATTGCCGACATAATGAAACGTGTCGATAACATAGAGCGACTCAGCGTTGAGGCTGCATCTTATGACGCCGAACGTGTCGAGACCGTGCGCGGCAGAATAAAAGAGAATATCGAAAACCTCGGACTGACGGTCGATGTCAACCGTTTCGAGCAGGAGATGATATACTATCTCGAAAAACTCGACATCACAGAGGAAAAGGTACGCCTGAAAAAACATATAGACTATTTCCGTCAGGTTGTGGCTACGGACGAGGCTCCGGGTCGAAAACTCGGATTCGTGTGTCAGGAGATGGGACGCGAAATCAATACCACAGGCTCAAAAGCCAATCATGCGGAGATGCAGCGTCTGGTAGTCGAGATGAAAGACGAACTCGAAAAGATAAAGGAACAGTCTCTTAATATTTTGTAATCCGCGTTCTGTTACTCTTAAATAGACGATTTAATGGAAAAGGTACTGATATTCTCGGCTCCTTCGGGCGCAGGCAAATCGACAATCGTAAACCACCTGCTCGGAATTTTTCCGCAGCTTGAGTTCTCTGTCTCTGCAACATCGCGCGCGCCTCGCGGAAGTGAGGTTGACGGGCGTGAATACTATTTTCTCTCTCCCGATGAGTTTGCCCGCAAGGTTGAGCGTGGCGAGTTTATCGAGTGGGAGGAGGTGTATAGCGGCAGTTGTTACGGAACCCTTCGCTCGGAGCTCGACAGAATATGGAGTAAAGGTCATGTCGTAGTCTTCGACATAGATGTGAAAGGCGGTCTCAACGTGAAAAAACTTCTCGGAGACAAGGCTCTTACAATCTTTATCATGCCCCCCTCTCCTGAAGAACTGAGACGCCGTCTCGAATCTCGCGGCACCGATTCCGCCGAGGCGATAGAGAAGCGTCTGGCAAAGGCACAGGAGGAGATAACGTACGCCGAACATTACGATAAGGTTATCGTGAACGACCGTCTTGAAGAGGCGTGCAAAGCGGCTGAAGAGGTGGTCTCACGCTTTTTGGAGGCTTAAGATGTGTCGTAACGCTGACGCAAGAGAGCGTGTGGCTCTCTATTTCGGCTCTTTCAATCCGCCGCATAACGGACACCTCGCGATAGGTCGTCGTGTTGTGGAGGGCGGATGGTGCGATAGGGTCGTCTATGTCGTCTCTCCCCAAAACCCGTTTAAAAAAGCTGATGAGCTGGCACCAGCGTCGGAGCGTCTCGCAATGACCCGTCTTGCGGTGGAGGAGTGCGGTATGGAAAAATTTGCGGAGGTCAGCGATATAGAGATGTCGATGCCTCGTCCGTCATACACGTTCGATACGCTATTGAAGCTGAAGGAGCAAAACGACAGGGCGGATTATTATCTGATAATGGGCGGAGACAATGTCGCGGGTTTCGACAAATGGTATCGTGCCGCAGAACTTGAAAAAATACTTTCGGGTATCCTCGTTTATCCCCGAAAAGGGTGCGATGTCGATGAACAACGGTTCACGCTTTTGACGGGAGTGCCGTTTTTCGATTTCAGCTCGACGATGATAAGAGAAAAAATCGCCCGCAAAGAGAGTATGGCAGAGTTTTTGCCTAGTTCTGTGGAGGATTATATTAGAAAAAAAGGTATCTATGGCATTGAACTATAATAAACTCGAAGATCTCGACGCCATGATAGAGGCTCAACCCACCGTTGAGCTTTATCTTCAGCGATGTGTGCTATATCAGCAGCAGGGACGCTATCATGACGCCCTGAACGACTGTTACAGCGCGTTGAGTCTCGACCCCGATAACACCGAAGCGAAGACGCACGCCGAGATGATAGAGTCGATATTCGGTTTCTTCTATGTTGACCGACTCAATCCGTAAGTCATGAGAGGTGTTGTCCTTGTAAATATCGGTTCTCCGAAATCTCCGACCAGAAAGGATGTGGCGTCATATTTGCGTCGTTTCCTCTCCGATTCGCACGTCATGAACATGCCGTCGTTTTTCAGATGGCTGTTGGTCAACGTGATAATAGTACCCATAAGGTCTGGGCGTTCGGCAAAACGTTACTCCGCTATATGGAACGGCAGTCAGTTTCCGTTGGTTACCCATATGGAGAACCTGACCGAAAAGGTGCGTCGATTGCTCGATCCGTCATCCGATATAATTGTAGAGGCGGCGATGCGTTACGGCGACCCTTCGATTGAAACGGTTACGGACCGATTGGCGAAGAGAGGCGTTTCTGAAATATTGCTTATACCGTTATATCCGCATAACGCCTTTTCGACGGTCGGCTCAACGGTCGATGCGATGAAAAAGGTTCTCAAAAAACATGACGGTATAAATCTTACAGTGACTCCTCCGTTTTACGATTCGGATGATTATATCAACGCAATGGCCTCGTCGCTTGAAAATGTCGGCGACGATGAAGAGCTGCTTTTCAGCTTTCACGGGGTGCCGCTATCGCATCTGAACTGCGATTGTGCGTCAGAGTGTAATGCGTCGGGTGATGTCGATGTGTCGCGAACCTTACATTGTAGAGATTGTTATCGTTATCAATGTTACAAGTCGGCTGCTGCGGTTGCTTTAAAAATGGGTCGTGAAAAACGTTACAGAGTGGCTTTCCAGTCGCGTTTCGGAAACGGGAAGTGGCTCGCGCCTACTCTCAGCGACACGTTGAGAGAATGTCTTGCGTGCGGCTCCTCAAAAGTGGCGGTATGCGCACCCTCATTTACCGCCGATTGTCTTGAAACGTTGAATGAGATAGATGTAGAGGAGAGAGAGGTTTTTGAGCGTGAAGGCGGAAAAATGTCATATCATCCGTGTCTCAATGACAATGATTCGTGGTGTCTTTCCGTTAAAAATATGATAACAGATTGGTTAAAACAGAATTGAATATAAAAGACATTTAAGATGCAGAATATATTGAGAACTTTACGACTGCTTCTCGAAATATTGCTTTATGTTATTACGGTTGCCTCTGCGATAGCTCTTATTTTCGCTTATATGGCATCCGTCACCGACCCTGCCGATACATCGATGTTTATTCCTTTCGGTCTGGGTGCTCCGTTTATTATTGTAATAAACGTTCTTCTGATGCTTTTGTGGATTATTCGGTGGAAAGCAATGGCGTTTCTGCCGATGATTCTTTTGTTGTTCGGAATACCCGTCATAATGCGACACGTTCAGCCTCCGTTCCTTCAGCAATACGAGAAAGACACCGAAGGCGATATCGAGGTGATGACATATAACGTTCATATATTCAGAGATGAAGAGTGGAACAGCTCTTATAAGCGTGTTTGTGACTTCATTAAAAAAGAGAATCCCGACATTGTGGCGTTGCAGGAGTATTACTCTTCACAGAGAGTATCTTCCGACTCGCTCGGCATGTTGATGGGAAATTATCCGTATTTCAAAAGCTATTACATACGCAAAGACGGCGACCATACAGGATACGGCTTGGGATTATATAGCCGTTACAAAATTGTCAGAAGCAAAGAGATTGCTTTTGAAAACTCCGATAACGGAGCTATGTACGCCGACATGATTATCGGCGGAGATACCGTCAGGGTCTTTAACTGTCATTTACAGACAACCAATGTGGATGATGTGGATATCGCTTTTGTAGAAGGCGTAACATCGGGTAACGATAACGATGTACCAGGTAAATTCAGTCGCATATTGTCTAAACTGAAAAGCAATAGTACCAAACGTGCTTCACAGGCGGAACAGGTGTCATACGAAGTCTTTGCTTCTCCATATCCAGTAATACTTTGCGGAGATTTTAACGATGTTCCCGCTTCTTATACCTATAAAACGATGCTTAAAGGTCTGAAAGATTCATTTAGAGAGGCAGGACGAGGATATGCTCACTCATATAGAGATCTTTATGGCCTTTTTAATGTCGATTATGTCTTTTATGACCCTGAAACATTCCATTGCGTCTATTATGACTCTCCAATGATAGGTCTTAGCGACCATGACCCGGTAATTGTACGTGTTAATAAAAATATGCAATAGCTTCTGGAAACAGGAGCTATTTCCATTTTTATAAGTAAACATTTGTATAATTAATTTTAGTGAGATAAAAAATTATAAACGTTAAAGTAAAGATGTGACGGGGTACATTTATCGGCTTGTCGAAGATGAAATGAATGTATAAAAAACTAAAAAATAAAGGTCAATTTTGTGAAAACTAAGGAGTATTTGTTTTTTATGCTTTTTTCATTATCTTTGTCAATGTCTATTAGTAAGAAAGAGAGACGTTTACGAGCTGTTTTTTACATTTTTGATGATTTTGTCGACCTCAACAAGGTCGATTTTTTTATTTTTATGCCATTTTTTGCGAAAATTATACTTTCAGATTGTAAGCAAATGCATTTTTTTTGAAATTTTTTTCGTTAAAATTTATTAATCGTGCATATTTTGCCATCTCATCATTTTTTCGAGAAAGTAAAGGAGCAAAAAAACGAGTCATTCTCTCTTTCCCACACGCCTTTTGCATCGACAGCATCACTTTTTGTAATGAAATAAATGTCAAGGCTTCGTTGTTGCGAATGTCCTTAAAGTTAGTTATTACTGACCCGAGTTCGTGAAATGTCGCATATGATATATCTGTTGAAACAATACGATTTAAGTTTACAATTTTTTCATTATCAGATAATTTTAGCGATTCTATGTCGAATGGTAAATAATCGTCGAAAGAATAAGTCAGTAAAAGCGAATCAGCTTCAGCCTCGATAATGTACGAAGACCCACGCTTTATAGAAATCACTTTCCCGCTCATTTCAAGCGACAATCTATCTCTTTCGTCAATATATGTAGCAGAACCTCG
>CASDZP010000011.1 GCA_949285535.1 uncultured Alistipes sp. | reverse complement strand
ATCGCTGACCCCGCATCACACCCCGAACCACCTGACCCACAAACACATACCCCCATATCTCTTACTCTCTATTATATACGTTTCGTTTTTCTTTTTTTAAAACAATACACATCAATACGCCCCCATATTTTATAAACTAAAGACACTACAACAAATAGTAGCTATCACATAAATATTATATCAATACAATTTTACATACTCCCGCTATATTTGTATTACTAAAAAGACTTTTCATGGAAAATAACTACTATACCGAAGAAGAACAATATTGGTGTACAGGCGGCAGGACTGGCACTCTACCAGACAGAATAACGCCATCTGTAATAAACGTTCTTGCCACAAACGAAATTTTTGTTTTCGGCAGTAATTTTAAAGGGCAACATATTGGAGGAGCTGCAAAAATTGCAAAAGAAAAATTCAATGCTGTTTGGGGTATTGGCGAAGGGTTGCAAGGACAGTCCTATGCAATTCCGACAATGGAAGGATTAGAAAACATAAGATCAGCAGTCGAACGCTTTACTTCATTTGCCAAACAACACAAGGAACTCAAATTTTTAGTTACGGCAATAGGTTGCGGAATTGCGGGATATACTGCGGAACAAATCGCACCATTATTTATTAATGCCGCATTCCTCGAAAACATATACCTACCTCTAAATTTCTGGAAAATTATTATAAATACCGCTGATTCAAGAGAAGATATTCAGAATGTAACCAGGAATATAATAGATATATGCACATATATGCACAAATATAATTGCCCAAAATGGAGAGGCGATACGGATGAGATAATATTCAGTCGTCTGGAACGCTGGCACATATGGGCTCTCGGAATTCAACTAGGAGTCATATCTCCAACGGAAAAAGAACCTCAAACAAAGACTCTGCCGAGTGAATTACGAGACAAGATACTTAAAGAACTGAAACTGTTATAAGACACTTAAATAAAAACGAAAATTACCAGTCACTGATTAGCACCTTATTAACTTTAAATTTAGGTGAATAGTACTGCTATAACAAATGATAACTATTCTCATGTAGATTCAAAAAATAGAGTTGCAATCTAGCAACTCTATATAATATCAACTTTTGTCTTACGTTTGCTTATTATTTTTCAAAACAACCACATAAGTAAAGTTAGCACCCTTTGCCGTCCAAACCACAAGCAGCACCTACTTCAACTGATTCAGGGGCATATTCTTGTTCTGAATGCAAAATACCCAATTCCCTACTATCAAATGTAACACGACCTTCTTCTGTAACAAAACAAGGGATGCCTATCGATCCGCGCTTTTTGACCTCCGCAAATGCCGGATTGGTATCTCGTAACGCCAAGAAACGTTTAAGATTACGTACATGGACTCCGATGTCGATTATCTCAAATCTGCCGTCTCCTGTCAATTCCTTTTTTACCCACTCACAATCGGGACAGGTCTGCATAACAAATACCTTTATCATGATTTTCAAAATTTAATTACAAATACAATTTTTTAAAATTAATAAAAAACATCTAATTCAACAAATCACGAACTCAATTATAATCTGAACATGTGAGATTGTCACAATGCTATGCCACATACTCACACATAGTATGTCATATAGTCACAAAAAGTATAACCACTAACTGATACACATCAAACCAACAATACAAATAACTATTCATCATGATAAAAAAGTATTAAATTATTGTTTTTTATAATCTTTTTTCGTATATTGTTAGCAACTAACCTTATTACAAACAACGAAACTTTTTTTCACTTATGAAAACGAAATTATTTTTAATTTTAGCAGTGGCAATAATGGGAGCTATGGCTTCTTGCGCCAATGGAAATGCACAGAATGCACAACAAAAGTTTGATGTTGAAAAGCTCAAAGAGATGAGCGAACGCTCACGTACTACTGAAATGACAAGCGAAGATTATGATTTTCTTCTCAACCAGATGGAGGCGCTTGCCATAATTATGGAAAAAATGACTCCCGAAGAGCGTGAGGCAAGAGCGAAAGAAAATCAAGGTGAAGAGGCATTGGGACTTATTTTCATCGGCTTCAGCCTTGACCAGGCAGAATCGGCAGGCAAACTTTCTCCCGAGCAGCAGACCCGTTACAATGAATTACAAAAAAGATTCAACTAAAAACGGACATTCACATTAAATCCGACAAACGACACGTCGTACAATAACAAACAACGCATAAGGAAGTTTTAGAAAACATGCCTTATGCGTTGTTTATGCGTTTATTTCACACGTATCATCCAAGACAGAACAATAGTATCTTAATCACAACAAATACGATTTATCGGATACTTGTTTTTAGGTTATACAACATCAACTACGAGACGCGCGTCTTTTCTCTATCAACGCGCTGGGCGTACAGCTGAAATTGGCTCTTGTCAGCTGGCATAGCCGTTCGGTAGAGACACCTATCTCGGCGGCGATTGATGTTACCGTCGAATCCTCTGCGGAGGCAAGCTGCAAAATACGCTTACACATGCGCTCATTGAGCCACTCTTTCGCCGACATGCCGAACTCCTGACGGAAACGGCGGTGAAACGTTTTAAGAGTGAATCCCGATAGGTTTGCAAGTCGCACGGCGTTTCCGTTCACCTGAAGATAGTTGTTTTCAACAAATGCCTTGAAATCGAGTTCTTTGCTTAAAACGGGGCGAATGAAAGAGGTGACGCTTTTTCGCTCATAATAGGTTACGAGCATGACAAAAAAGATATTGTTCCAACTGCGACATATCTCGCTGTTCTTAATCCTGTCATTTTCGAGCTGCATCATAACCATATCGACAAAAATCTTCACATTCTCATCCATCGGCAACACAGGCAAAAGCTCTTCACCTTTGAATGCTCTGGAGCTTAAATAGTTAAACAATTTAAGCTCTTTTCTCATGACTGGAGCGGCAAAGGCGAAAAACAGCACTTTAGTCTCATCAAGAGAGGTAAAGATATAGCTTCCGTTTCTGGGAATAAAAATCATCTCCCCGCAAGATATCGTCATCTCTTCATTATTGAGATGCGACATTTGTATATTGATACCGCCTTTCTGAACAAACAAGATATAATGGTGTTCCGCATGCTCGTCGCTATAATCTTCTCCCTCCGAGAACGACGCGCAAGCGAATCCGTTAAGCTGTTTCACCTCAACGTTAACGATTTCGTGTTTGTCTCGCAATCCGTGAGCGAGTAATTCTGTCGATTTTACCATAATCTTGTTTTTCATATAAAATACACTCCGTCACTCAAAGTCGGACATGGTTGGGCATTATTTATTCATGCACGAATCCAGGGCTGCCCAATGTTCGGGGGTCATTCTGTCGGGCGTAAAGAGGCATACGCCTTTGGCTCCGCCGTCGAGCGACACTTTTACCGCCTCACATATCTCCTCGGGAAGAAGTCCGTGACCCTCCGGGTCTTTTATCTCTGCCTTACGCTCAGGCTGCGGACAGATAAAAAGACCGCTGTAAACAGGCTTGTCGCCTACCGCCTCAACCTCTTCGCGCACCTGCTCACCTATCCATGCCACATCACCGAGATAGAAGTCGTTATAGTTCATCGGGAAGAAAGCATCCACCTTTTTCCAGTCGGCTATATCCTGACGCACGAGTTTTTTGCCAATGGTAGGACCTGGGAATACCGCCGCAGACAATTTTTTACCTTTCGCATGAACCGCGTCGGATATCTTATCGACAAGTGAAGTTATCTGGTCGTATCTGTACTCTTTCCACTCTTCGCATGTCGAGGGGTCGTCGTATGATAGTATGTCTATACCGCTCGCCTTCTTAAAACCCTCCACGCAACGTTTGCAGTAGCAATAGTCCGCCTCGTCATACTCCTCGTTCATCACAAGGCCGTATTTATCCCAAAGCGCGCGAGCCAGAATGACGTCAGGAAAACGAATGTAGTCGAGATGAACATAATCAACATCTTTAATTTCCGCTACACTGCCGTAAAGCGACACCATATAATCTATCACCGTCGGATTTGACGGGCAAAGGAATGTATAATAAGGCGCGTATGCGGGTTTATCTATTGCTGAAAAACCTTTTCTGTTTATTGCGTAGCATGACGAATCGAGCTGTTCGTTACGCTGTATCATCGTCGGAATCCAGGCGTGATACTCGCTCATTCCTGCCGTTTTGGCGGCATGCGCCACTTTGGCTATGGCTGCGGTGTCTGTGCCTACACTCACAAGAACTCCTTCCATGCCGTGACTGCGATATTTGGTAAAGTAGTCGCAAATCTGTTCCTCACTCTGCGACGCGTTCATACCGAACCATCCGTAAAGCTTCATTGCGGGTTTGTCGGACGACTCGCAAGAGGCGAAAAGAACCGACGCAAAAATCAGAGCCAAAAATTTCTTCATCATCAGTTAAGGATTTTGTTAATCTCTTTATGGTTTTGGATTTTTGTGTTTGATTTGATTCAGCGATATTATATTCTCAATTCTCAGTCGCTATACCGACCGTTACATTTACATTACGGTCTCCACAACGTCTCCTCGATACCGAGTTCATGGCATATATATCTACCCAAGGCGTACAGATAGTCAGATAGGCGGTTTATGTATTTCATCACCTCTTCGGGTACTTCTGTATTCTGTGCCACTCTGACGGCGCATCTTTCGGCACGACGAGCAACAGTACGGCAGACATGCGAATATGATAAAAGTTTATCGCCTGTTGTAAGCGTAAAGCTCTTCAATATAGGAAGTGGAGCGAGCATTCTGTCAACCGCCTTTTCCAAATACTCCGTATGAGAAGCATCGAACGGAGGCAACATTTTTCTACCAGTGCCGTCAGAGGCTAGATAAGCCTCAACCGTCATAAGGTCAACGACAATCTTTTTAAGCTCCTCACGCTCAACGACAAGTTTACCTTCGGCTCGCGAATCGGCGTCAACCATGTCGTGCAAAAAAGAGACATGCGCCTGCAATTCGTCGAGAGTACCGTACGCTTCGAGTCTGTCATCACTTTTGGGAACACGAGTACCGCCCACAAGCGATGTGAGACCGCCGTCACCCGTTTTGGTATATATTTTCATGACTTTTATTTTTTTGATTCGGCAAAATATCCGACCCAGACGTCAGAATCGCATCTTGTATGTCTGTTTGCTTATATATTTGTCGAAGAAGACGAACGCGAGGTGATAGAGGTCTATCGTTACGGCATCCGAATGTTTTATCACGTGATGCCACATTTTATGTTTCGACCTTGTCGCGTATATAGACGTCAGAACCACGCACACACGCTTATCGAGAGAGTTTATGCGCTCACACAATCCGTCGAACTGCTCTTCCGTCAAATCACCGTCGATAATGAGCATATCCTCTCCGTCATAGTTGTCAAGCCCCACGACATAGCTGCCGAAACCGAGGTAAGTATAGACACGGCATATTCGGCATACACGTGGTTCGGGCATTCCGAGCTGTTCGAGAGTGCTTTTGAGACCTGCGTCCATCGCCATGTCACGGTTTTTACTATGAAGCATAAGAGCCTCTCTCACAAGATTATATGTAAACGGAGAGTGGACATCACGTCCGTGCCAATGTTTGACACGAAGAAGATATTTGACACGTGTGTAACGCTTGAAAACGGTGTTCTTAACCTTACCGTTTATTCTCAACGGTATTTTTTTAAGGCTTTTACGGGTATTTGATATAACACTCATTTCGACATATTCTTTCTTAACTTACAAAGATAGCTTTTTTATTCTAACAAATCTCCTTTTCACACTCCTTTTTTAACTTTGTCCGCGGCAGATTTACCGCAAAGAAACCCTGTCGAAAAGGCAAGCTGGAGATTATATCCGCCCGTATTGGCGTCTATGTCGAGCGTTTCACCCGCAAAGAACACTCCTTCCGCTATTTTTGACTCCATAGTCTCGGAACAGACCTCATCGAGCAACACTCCGCCCGCCGTTGTCACCGCCTCGGCAAAACCGCCGTAATCGACGACTCTGAAACGCATCTCGGCAAATAAGGACGCCACCCTGCGACGAGCCGCCTCATCGAGCGAAGAGGCTCTGCGTGTAGGTTCAACACGAGCCATGCGTGCGATAGGCGTAACCATTGATTTCGGCGTCAGCTTACGCAACAGACCGCCGACACTCAAGGAGGGGTCCGCGTCAATCTCACGTCCGATGCGGGCAACCGTCTGTTCCACCGAAAGAGCGGGTTTCAGAGACAGAGCGAGTGACACATCTTTTTTATCCGTCAGCGCATCGACAGCGTCACGGCTCAGTCTCAACACGACCGCTCCTTCAAAAATATCACCGTCTATGCTCATTTCTCCCTGTTCCACAGCCACCACACGTCCGTCCACAGACAGACTCAACGATATGTTGCGCAACTGCTCTTTCACACCACCCCATTCGGGGGCTGAGACACGCAACGACACGAGCGACGGTCTGAGCGGAACGATAGTGTGACCGAGACGATGAGCAAACAGATAACCGTCACCCGTCGAGCCAGTAGCCCTGTAAGAGACGCCACCCGTAGCTATTATCACGCAACGGCATGCGACCGATGTCGTACGTCCGTCACGCCGTTTCACCTCCACACGCCAACCCTCGCCTTTCGACGATGAATCGGCGGTTATGGATACCACCTCCGAATGACAGGCAATCTCCGCACCCGCATCGACGGCAAGTCTGACAAGCGCTTCCGCCACATCGACAGCCCGTCCGCTTTTCGGAAATAAACGCCTGCCCCGTTCGGTGACGGTCTCAACGCCCGCATCATTAAGCATTCGTTCGACATCACGTGCGTCAAACGCCTCGACAGCATGTCTGACAAACTCTGCACCCGAACGAACTTTGGATAGAAACTCATCAAGAGGCGCCATGTTGGTGATGTTGCATCTGCCTTTACCCGTGATTCTGACCTTGCGACCGCACTTCTCCATTTTTTCAAGCAACAGAGTATCACACCCCTCGGATGCCGCTACCCGTGCCGCCACCAATCCCGACGCGCCGCCACCTATCACAATTATGTCATATCTGTTTTTCATCATTCTCTCTTTTTATCGTCTTCGAATAACGTATCACCTCCACCGCTCCGCAAAAGCATAACGCACTGAGGTTTGGAAAGTGAATATTTAGATACTAAAGACTAAATAGCAAACACTAAACACCAAGTATTAAATCTCACGCATTACGCTTGTCAGGTCGCGGACAACTCTTTTAACTTTCCGTCACTATTCCGCCTCCGACCACTCTGTCGCCGATATAGAAAACGGAAGGTTGTCCGGGACATACGCCCCACGCTCCCCTACCCTGCATTTTTACGGTCACTTTTCCGTCACCGACACGCTCTACCGTTACGAATCCCTCCGGGTTACGTCCGATACCGCGTACCACCACGCTCATGCGGTCACTTGAAAAGAACTCCGCCTCGTCTCTTATGACAAGTTCGGAGAGGGTCATCGTATCAGTATAAAGATTTTCCGACTCACCCACCGTCAGCCGATTGTTTCGGGCGTCTATCCTGGTGACACACATTCCTTTTGGAATATCGAGACCTTTACGCTGACCTATCGTATAGAGAAACGCACCTTTATGTCGCCCCACAACGGCGCCGCTTTCATCGACCACCTCGCCGTTCTCATATTTCGACATATCGACACGTTTTTCAAAGAGCGAACTGTATCCTCCCGAACCGAAGAAACATACGCTCATACTCTCCCGTTTCGCCACGATACTCTCCAGTCCCATTTCCGCCGCCAGCTCCTTGACATGACTTTTAAGCATGCCGCCCAACGGCAACACCATACCCGAAAGTATCTCTTCATCGAGACGCCACAGATAGTAGGACTGATCTTTCAGTGCATCGACACCTCTCGTGACATATTTTTTACCGCCATGCTCCGTGATTCTGCAATAATGCCCCGACGCCCATTTCGATGCGCCGACACGACGCGCCGTCTCAACTATGTGATGCCACTTTACGGCAGGATTGCAGACGGTACACGGCGACGGAGTCCGTCCGTTTAGGAGCGTGTCGAAAAACGTATCTATAACCTCATGTTCAAAATCCGCCCTCACGTTCTCGTATATGACCTCCACACCCAAAAGCTCCCCGAGTAGTCGAGCCTCATCGGGGGAACCTCCGCACATATCCAGCATAACGGCGGCAACGTCATACCCTTCCGCCTGAAGCAGTTTTACGCTCACGGCGCTATCCACTCCGCCGCTTATTCCTATGACAATTTTTTCACCTTCCATAAAACATTACAACACACCCCACATTCACGACACCTTAACACATTAAAACACCGATAATATACATATCGACAATTCGACTTACCGAAACAACGGTAGAATCATACGTACAAAATGCCTCGAATTCACACACAAAAGCAAAAGGAGCGTTAATCGGTCAAAGATACTGATAATTACGGAGAAGATAAAACGACACAAAAAACATCGGCGACCCGTTCAGGTCGCCGATGAATATCCGATTTACGGTAAAAATGTCGTATAAGCGTCACAGACAGACGCAACGACAAAATCAGGTGTTACCGCTATTGATAGCTTATCTCAAACACAACGGTATATTCTGAAGACGTAGGAGAGTCAGGAGTCCATTTGTTGCGGATTACGGTAACATAACCCTCGCTGTCATATTCATAGCTTAACTCATTAACTCCGTTGTCCTTATCCCACCTGTCTTCCGTTGTGGTGATTTTAGAAAGAAGGACAGCGGGCTGTTTACCGGTAAGTCCGAGTACATCGGGATAATCATTGTCGCAAATAACCTCATTGATGTTGATTGCAAGCTCTTTCATCGCCGTCTGCGTGTATTCATACACACGGTTCTGGTCTACAACTCCATCTTCGCCATATTCTGTTTCTTCAACCATCAGTCCGTTGTTCCATGCATATTCGGTCACATACTGCACTGAAGTTGAATCTGAATTGTAGTAATATTCGATGTATTTGGTCTTGTAACCTTCACCGTTATACTCATAAGCCGTAGTCACCTTGCCCTCTCTGCTGTCGAACACTGAAGCGACACGACCGTTTATGAATTTATAGGTTTCGGTACCCGCCTCAACAAGCGAACCGTCATAATCCTTGTAGTCGCAAACGACTGTGCCGTTGGTGTATGCCATAGTGCATTCATAAGTCAGCTCACTGTCCTGCACGCTTTTCAATGAAGCGGGACGACCCAAAGAGTCATAACCGATGCTCATTACCGATACGGAACCGTCAGGGTCGGTTATTTTGATTTGAGATATCTTTTTCTGTGCCTCTTCCACAGGCTGACCGACACCTTTCTGTTCCACTTCGATTGTCACGACGGCGTCATTGCAGATAATTTTCACGTTGGCTTTTCTCGACTCGGTCGAGGTGTTGGGAGTGAGGGTGATTGTCATGGTGTAATCGCCCGCCGCGTCACCGTGATCGGGAGATATAGAGACCCAAGAGGCTTCGTTACCCCTTACGGTAACATCCTCGATTGAAGAACTCCACGGACCCGTTGTGGTAAAATTAACCGCACTCGACCCGTTGGTGTCATCCGAGCCCACCACCTGCGTGAGCTGGGTCTGATCGGGGATTTTTATCTGTTTGTCTCCGTCGCCTCCTTCATTGTTACAGCCGGCAAACGCAAATGTTGCTCCGGCCAACAGCATAAAACAAATTTTTCTAATCATGATTTCTCAATTTTGGGGTTCTGTAATCTGTTATTCAGAGAATCAATCTGATTTTTAACAAATATAGGACTTTTTATTTGATTTTCATACTTTTTAACGAATAGATTTTCAACAAACAAATTTAAATATTACACCGACTCGCATAAACAAAGAGACAGCATACAATCCGAACAAAAACGGACAAAATAGACAAAACAGACAAAAACAATCCCGACAAAACAGACAAGACATAACCCGACAAACACCGTAAAACAAAAACGACCGCACCACATTCAGTACGGTCGTTTTTAAATGGTATAATCACGCAACTATTATCGTTGTTCTTCCTCCGCTCCTTTATATAGGTCTATCTCGCCTGTCTCAACCTGTCGGTATATTAGAGCAAGATTGGCGATTACGGGAGAAATTAACTCCATTACGTCATTGATATACTCTTTTCTATCCACCTGCTTCATTCGGAGCAACATCACGGAGTATAAAGCTCTGAAACAAGCCTCTATGTCGCTAACCTGCTCTTTAGACGCTATTGCGGCCTTTATTTTGGGTAATTCGCCTTTAAGCGGTGCGAAAACGGCTCTGTAATGTTCCCCGACGGGAAGTTTCAGAAGTCTCAGGTGCAGGTCGTTAAGGTCGTTGATAAGGTGCAGCGTATGGTCTATGTGCCCTATCGTCTCCTTACCCTCCTGTTTCATAAGGGTAGCCAAATCTAGATACCAGTTCAACGCCTCGCTCTTCATCGCCTCATCGAGAGTATCGTTTTTTTCGAGCAGGGTGGCATATATTGTCTCAGGACTGAATCGGCACGCGCGAAGCAAATCCTCAAGCTGCCAGATATAAAGTATATATTCGGCTATATTCTCTTTTCTTATTCGACGGGCTATAAACATACCTCTTTACACTTTTTATTTTTAAAACGACGCATTCTCACCGACCCGACAAGCCGATTGGTGTACTCCGTCAAAAACGAACATTCGACAGCATACAACACAACAAGCCGCGACATCAGGCAACACCAAAACCGAAAAGACTAAAAATCATCATCCTCGTCGTCGAAGAAATCCTCCATCAGCGAGTCTATCTGACGGCGTTCCTTTTTTGTCGGTCTGCCCGTACCCCTGTCACGCGCGAGCGTAGGCACGACTTTTACAGAGAGTTTCATAAGCTCCTCTTCGGGAGTGAGGTTTTCCGCATAGAGGTGGACATCCTTCGCCCCGACACGAGAGCCGAGCGGCGCAAGCACCTTGAACGTATAAACGACAGGCATTTTTTTGATAGTAACGATGTCGCCCTCCTTAACCTCTCTCGACGGCTTGACCGTCACACCGCCAACCGTTATCTTGTTGCTCTTGCATGCGTCGGCTGCCAGTCCGCGGGTCTTGTAGGCGCGTATCGCCCACAGCCATTTGTCTATCCTGACGGTTCTGCTCTCTGACATGACGGATTATTTTTTGTTAAACAGATTCATCGTGCGCTCCAGGCCTATTGTCGAGAAAGAAAGTATCGCATCCGCCGCCTGTTTCACTCTCTCGGGCAACGCCTCTCTCTCTTCGGGAGTCCATTTGCCGAGCACATAATCGACCTGCATCCCTTTGGGGAAGTTGCCGCCGATACCGAATCTCAGACGCGGATAGTTGCAATGACCCAGAAGCTCGTTTATGTTTTTAAGACCGTTATGACCTCCGTCGCTACCCTTGGTTCTGATTCTTATGGTGCCGAACGGAATCGCGATGTCATCGACCACGACAAAGATATTCTCCGCCTCTATTTTCTCGCGTTGCATCCAGTAAGAGACAGCCTTTCCGCTAAGGTTCATGTATGTCGAGGGTTTGAGCAGCAAAAGCGTTCTGCCCTTGTGCTTTACCTCGGCGACATCGCCGTATCTCTCGGTCTTAAAAACGGCATTGGACGCCTCTGCGAGAGCGTCCAACACCTTAAAACCTATATTGTGACGGGTGTCGGCATACTCATTTCCGATATTGCCCAACCCTACAATCAGATATTTCATCTATCGGTCTTATTTATTGCTTTCCGCAGCGGCAGCAGCACCACGAGCCGCACGAGTCATCTTAACGGCGCAGATTGCTGTTGTTGCGGGAGTGAGGATTGTGAGTCCGTCGAACTGCACGTCGCTCACGAAAATTGACTTACCGAGCTGGAGTGAGGTAACGTCGATGTCGAGAGTGTCGGGGAGTTTGTCAACGAGACCCGCAACTTTGAGTTTACGTTTAGAAAGCATCATCTTACCACCCTGACGAACACCTTCAGAAACACCTGTCAGACGAACGGGGATGTCGATGGTAACGGGATGGTTGGCGTCAACACGGTAGAAGTCGATGTGAAGAGCCGAGTCGCTTACCGGGTGGAACTGAACTTCACGCATAACGGCAGTCTCTTTTTTGCCGTCGATGTCGATGCTGATGATGTATGAGTTGGGAGTGTAAATCACTTTACGGATGTCCGCCTGGTCGATAACGAAGTGTTCGGTTGCGCCGTTACCATAGATTACACAGGGAACTTTACCCTCTTTACGAGCCAATTTGGCTTCTTTCTTACCGAAAGCGCTACGTGCAGCGCCTTTGATTTCGATTGTCTGCATTTTAAAAAACTAACTAAAAAATTTGACTTACGATGCTACTCTAAAAGCTATTCCGCTGACAATTCGGCACATAACCGCCGACCGACAACGGACGTTCTTCCTTCCATTGCATCTTTTCGCCCGCAAAAGTACGAAAAGAAAACCGAAAAAACAAGCCCCCGTTCAAAAAACGGAGGCTTATCTCTCTAACACAGCGTTATTTAACGCTTTTTATCGTTATTCGTCCTTTCGCCAATCCTTTCGACGAGGCTTCGAGCGTCACATCGCCCGCCGTCTCAGTCGATTGCACTATCGCCGTCATCATTCCGCCGAAAACGCTCATTTCAGGCAGGTGGAACAGTTCGAGAGAGGTCGGGTCGCCGTTAGCGCCCGCTCTGTAAACGCCCTCTCCGCGTACCTTGAACGATATCTTGTTGTCGGCGGCAGGACAGAGGTTGCCATCCTTATCGACGACTCTCACCGTGACAAAGCAGAGTTCACGGCCGTCAGCCTTTATCGTATCTCTGTCGGCGGTAAGCTCAATGGCATACGGTTTACCGGCTGTGCGCACCTCTTTTCGTGCCGCCTCGTTACCGTCGCTGTCGTACGCGACAACCTCAACGACACCAGGTTCGTAACGCGTATCCATCCACATAAGACGATAACGGCTCTGACGCTTGAACTCCGCCGTCGAAAGCGAGTCGGCGCTGTTGTCGATTGTGACGCTCATGTCTTTGGCACGACGTCCCATGCTCTTGCCGTTTATGAACAGCTCCGCTTCGGGATAAGAGGTATATACGAATACGGGGGTAACTTCGCCCTCACGTCCGGGCCATGTCCAATGCGGCAATATGTGGAGGGTCTCCTCTTTATCGTTCCAATGACTGCGATAGAGGTAGTATCGGTCTTTGGGAATACCCGCGAGGTCTATTATGCCGAACAGAGACGAGTGGCTGGGCCAGTCTGAATAGTAGGGGGTCGGCTCACCGAGATAGTCGAAGCCCGTCCATACGAACTCACCCATGCAGTAGGGCAGGTCGTCGTGACGGATGAAGTCGTCTTCGGGAAGATTAGACCAGCCGCAATGCTCGACATCGTACGAAGACGCCTGATGATCGTCATATTTGTGCATCGAGCGGCGTACGACGGGGAATTTATAAACACCGCGCGAGCTGAGCGTCGATGCGGTCTCACTGCCGAGAATAACCTGCTGAGGCAGTTTCTTGTAGCTTTCCTCATATTTGTGAGGTCTGTAATTGAATCCGGGAACATCGAGCACCGCCGCCATATTGTTGTTGACAACGGCGTCGGGCGCGTCCATACCGTTGGTCACGGGGCGTGTAGGGTCTTCACGATGACAAATATCCTGAAGACGGCGTGTCAGCTTGGGACCTCTGTCTCCGTTCCACTGGTCGGGAACCTCGTTACCTATGCACCACATGACAACACTCGGACTATTACGGAAGTGGCGCACAAGAGTGGTGAGGTCTTTCTCGACCCACTCGTCGAAATATTTGTGATAGCCGTTGGCAACCTTCGCCGCTTTCCACTCGTCGAACGACTCCGCCATAACCATCATACCGAGGCTGTCGCACACCTCTACAAGCTCCGTGGAGGGCATATTGTGCGAGGTTCGTATGGCGTTGCACCCCATGCTTTTAAGCATGTTGACACGATATATTATCGCCGACTTGTTAAGCGCGGCACCGAGCGGACCGAGGTCGTGATGATTGCAGACACCCTTGAACTTTATCTTCTCGCCGTTGAGGAAGAAACCCTCGTTCGGCACCACCTTGACCGTACGTATGCCGAAAACGGTCGTATATCGGTCGAGAGTCTCGCCGTCACGGCTTATGACAGACTCGGCACGATAGAGAGAGGGTGTGTCGGGCGACCATACGCTCGGATTATCGACAACGAAACGCTGCTCGAACACTCCACGTGAATAAACGCTACCCGATACCATGTCGGACGCCACCGTCTTGCCGTTCGGGTCTTTTATCTCGGTTTTTATCATATAGCCTTCGAGATTATCGCCTTTGGGCGTCACAAAAGCCGTTTTCAAGTCGAGCGTGGCAAAGTTACGTTCAAGATGCGAGACAATCATCTGAGTACCCCACACGGGAACATACTCCCTGCCCGTCACTATCATACGGACATTTCTGTAAAGTCCCGCGCCTGGATACCACCTCGACGACTCTACATTGTTTTCAAGTCTCACAGCCAACGTGTTGGACCCCGACGCGTTGAGATAAGGGGTCGCATCCACCTCAAAGGCGTTATATCCGTTAGGCTGATAGCCCGCCTCATGGCCGTTGACATAGACACGGGCATGGCTCATCGCCCCGTCAAAGAGCAGGACACACCTTTTGTCACCGATATTTTCAGGAGTGTCGAAATCGAGTCTGTACCACCCCGCACCGACAAAGGGCAGGCCTCCCGTTCGTCCCGCATGCTCCATGGGGTCGGTCTGACCGTCCTGTTTGATTGCCGTATTCTGCTTGTCGTTATCGGCGCTGAAAGGACCGTATATAGCCCAGTCGTGCGGCACTCTGACCTGTTGCCATTTCGAGTCGTCATAGTCGCATCTGACAAACGAAGTGTCATCCTGACGCGTAAAACGCCACCCCTTTTCGAGAAGTCGCTCCGAACGCACCTGCGCCGTAGCGAAGAGAGGAAGCGCGGCCAACGTCAGCATGACGATTTTTGCTTTTTTGTTTCTCATTTTATGTTTTTAAGTGGTTTTAGCCGTTCAAACGCTCCGAAAACATCGTTTTTTGCCCATAAAGCAATACTTTGAGCTATTTTCGGACATCACAAACACAAATTTAGAAACTTTGGTCGAAAAACCAAACCGCCCGTTATCCGTACACACCACATCTTGCGGCTGTTTCACTCTTTCATCATCTCCAATATCGTCTTATCGACGGACGCGGCGAACTGCGCCTCGTCATGATAGACGGTGACAGCCAGCGTTCCACCCTCGTATATATCTACATAGCCGCATCGTTTGTACTCCGACAACTTCGACTCCATTCGTTCCGAATAGAGCGGATTTTCGGTCATGCCGAAATGCTCCCAATAGAAAACACCGCCCGTCAGCTTGTTGTATATGGTAAAATCGGGGTGAAACCTATGTCTGCCGATAACAAAAGGACGCTCATAGAATACGGCAAAGAAGCCCACCGCCAACAGTTTATTATAGATAAACAACTCCTGCATCGAGCGCACCCCCACTCCGTTTGTCGCCACGAACCGTCGTCCCTCCTCCGACAGTTCGGGTGTGACTGGAACGGTCTGCGCCACGTTCTTCTCCAACGGTGATTTTTCGGCATAGACCTTATATCCTGACGGATAGAAATACCATTGGTATCTCGAACGTATCGAGGTATCGACATGGCAGTTTTTGATTATGCTTTTAAGGATGCCGCGGTCATACATAGAACGCATAAAGCGGCTGAAAGAGACCGAATCGGGAAATTTCTCCCTAAACTCTTTTTTATGAGATACATAGGCATAGAGGTCACAAAGCCTCAACACCTCTTTTCGCTCACACGACGATAGAAGCTCCCCAAGAGCCTCTCCCACCCGTTTAAGCAAAAGATATTCGGCAGGAAGCGGACGCATATATGTGAAATTTGCGGGTGTGGAGCCTCGTCTGTCACAAATATAAAACAGAAAACGGATATTACAAACTATGCGGAATAGTTTGCAATATCCGTTTTCTGTTTTAATTGTGACTATCGAGGCTCCACACCCGCAAATTTCACATATATGCGTCCGCTTCCTGCCAAATATCCTGTCTCCCGACGGGCTCTCCGAGGGGTCTGCCGACGGCGTTACTTTGTCACTCGACAAAGTAACCAAAACGAGGGGGCACAGCCCCTTCCCCCCATGTCATATTCGGTTGGCTCATTGTCTTTCGGGAAGTCGGCATCGTAAAGCGATAGCCTGTAAATTAAAGAGAGCCGAGAATGTTTTTGACAACGGCTGAAATAGCACCGCCGTCAGCAACGCCCGCAAGTTTTTTGGACGCGACACCCATAACCTTGCCCATCTCTTTCATGGAAGTGGCGCCGACTTCGGCAATTATGGCTCGAACTTCACGTTCAAGCTCCTCCGCAGTAAGCTGTTTGGGCAAAAAGCTGTTCAAAACGGCAAGCTGACCAGCCTCCTGCTCATACAAATCCTCCCTACCATGCTCTTTATATATGGCAGCCGATTCCGTACTCTGTTTAGCGAGGTTTTTTATGATTTTCATGCACTCCTCGTCCGACAATTCGCCACCACCCGCTCCGGGCTTGGTTTTGGCTTCGAGTATCACTTTCTTGACATTGCGCAAAGCCTCAAGCCTTATCTTGTCATGGGCTTTCATCGCATCCTTGATTCCTTCGTTGATTTGTGCTTCTATTGACATGATTTCAAGTTTTTATTTTTATATTTTATATTCATCACGCTATTTCATTCCGTCACAATCTCTTTCACGATTGAGCGGCAAAAATCGCCGGAAATATTTTCGGCTTACGAAGATAATGTTTTCATCGGTCAAAAACAATATTCCTCCCCGCACACACTCTATTATTTCCGCAAAATCTTATCCATGCTCTTACCCGCCGCAAGTTCGTCCACCAGTTTATCGACACGGCGTATCTCCTGCATGAGAGGTTCGTCTATCTCCTCCACCTTCACACCGCAGACACGTCCCGTAATCTTATATCTCTGGCTGTTAAGTTCGGGCGCGTTCTCGAAAAAGTCGGCATAGCTGATTTGAGAGGCGGCAAGTCCGCTTATCTCATCCTTTCCGTATCCCGTAAACCACGACATAACGCAATCGACCTCATCACGTGTGCGCCCCTTGCGTACGACTTTGTCCACAAGAAGACCATATACCCTCGAAAAGGGCATGTCATAAATTTTATCTTTGTTCATTACATTGTCCGCCTGCATTCCCCCGAAAGCCCATACACATGAAACGTCCATTACTTTCGGGAAAAATTTTCACACTATTTTACGGTTATCGTCTCAACGGGCTGACGTCTCTCCGCGTCGAGCGGTACGGCACGATATTTAACCTTACCGAAATCTATCGTATTGAGGTCTATGCACCTTATCGTCGAGTTATACATCGTTCGATAATATATCTTCTTCTCGACGGGCAGGCTCGCCGATGTCCATTGTGTCGCGCTCGGTATATCGGTCGGCGTCTGTCCCGCCTTAAACTCAACGCCTATGGGTATGTCAAAGTTGTTCAATATCTGGAACGCCTGAGCCACACTCTCATCCGTTGTTTTGAGAACGGGTGCTGTTGTCTGGAAGAAAGCCGCCCTAACGAATCTTGACGGAGGCGTCACGTCTCCGGGCAGACCGAGCATCGCGCTACCCGCACCGAATGACGACAGCTCCACACCGCCGAAATCACGCGCGTCGGAAGTACCCGCAAAGAGGTTAACATAATTATTGAGATTTTTCATCTGCCAATCGAAGTCAGGCGAGTTTGTGAGCACACCGAGTTTGTTCTCATAAAACCTGACCTTTCCGTCGATAATTTCGAGAACGACCTGACGGCCCGATGCGTCGGCGAATCGCCAATGTACGGTTGACGCGCGCGGGTCTATACCAACAACATGAACTTTACCGAGCAAATCCTTGACCTCTTCGACATCGGCGCAACGCGACAGCACCAGGGCTACCAGCTGAAGGTCTGCGATTGTGTTCTCTCTCAATTCAGGGTTAAATGTCTCATAACCGCCCGAATTGGGAAAATAGAACAATCCTGCGGACAAACCAGCCTGATTTATGCCTTCCGCCACAAACTCCTCTTTCTCCACAGACAAACCCACATATCCGTATAATGCCTCGAACTCCATACCCTCGCCGCCATCGGGCGCGTATGACTTCTGACGATATTTTTTAGGAACGACTACATATACGCTGTTAAGGTTACTGCCGCCCCACTCTATCGTTCGTGCCATCACATTACCACCATTGACGGTTTTGAGAGTAATCCCCGTGCAGGCTTCCGCCCTGTCGGTTCCCGCAATCATAAACAGAAAGAATGCGGACACGGTCAATAATAATTTTTTCATTTTTATAATGTTTTTTCGTTTTACGTAATTGAATGCCAAAACATTATTCTCAAAAGCCGTGCCAAGCGGAAAGCCAATCGGACAGATGACATAAAAGCATCGAATCCGAGCTTAAAAAACGACCTATACCCCGCTCGCACTCACAAAAACGGACATATGCAATATTCGCAAATTTTCACGACTTCTGCAAGTAAAAACATGTGTTATTCAGACCTAAAAACAGACTGTTTTTACACCCCGCATCCCATATAGACATAACGGCAACAAACAAAAAACAAAATTGCCCGACAGTTGACATTCTCGTCAGTCTGTCGGGCAAATAAAAATCCGTTCTATTTTGTCATAAACCTGAAATCGTAACCGTCATACGACCACGCCGTCTTACCGTCGGGCACCGTTACGCTTCCGCTCTTGTTGCCGTCGGCATCGACATCGACTTTCAGCGTGATGCGTACATAGTCGCCTTTTTCATAGTCGTATGTCTCTCCGTCATCGTCATAAAGCTCATAAGTTGACGGTTTGAAACCGTAATGTCTTATCTCCAACGGATATTTCCTGCCGTCCGTTTTTGCTTCGGCGGGCCATAACGGAACGATACCGCCGTCTTTGACATAAACGGGGATTCTCTTTGTGTCACCGTTGACGGTTATCACCTCACTCTCGCCAGCCAATTCACCCGTATAGAAATCGTACCATTTGCCTTCAGGCAACACGACGGTACGCTCTTTGTCTCCCGCGAAAAGCGGCGCAACGAGCAGATTATCCCCCACCATGAATTGGTCTTTCACCTCTCTGCGCACAGCCATGGCATAAGGATTGTCCGTGCCGTCAAACTCTTTTTTAGTTATCTGGTCAGCCGCGAAATAACCTTTTTCGAGATTCATCGCTCTCATGGGAGGTGTACCGTAAAAGGCGTAATCGGCAAAAGCGGTGTAAAGATACGGGATAAGCCTCATGCGCAGTTTTGCCACATCGTTCACCTCTTCCGTAACATCGGGGAACGACCACGGTTTTGTACCGTCCGCCCATGCGTTAAGCATAGCCACGGGTGAGAAACATACGGTCTGCATACGTCTCAGCCAATCTTCGGAATTTTTAGAGGAACGCACCTCCGGAGTCCACAGCACTCCGATAAACGAGCTGTTGATAAGAGCCGTTATAAAATCACGGTGATTATAATAGTCGTTATAGAGAACATAAGGGAAAGATGACGTACCAGCGTTGCTTGAACGCACAAGTCCGTATGTTCGCTTGTTCTCGTCCCTATACATTTTTGTCGTCAGATTCTGCATCAACGCTCCGTATATCTGACGCATCTGTTCGGCACTGTTTCCTGACGGGAACTCCGCCACATCGGGCCACAGCCACGAGTCGAAACCGTCATTCTCGTCCATTTTGTAACCGCTGACCCCGATGTCGAGCTGATGTTTTCTGAAATGAGCCGACAAAATATCCTGCGCCTCTTTCATCGAATAGTCGGGTACGATACCGCACCATACGGTATGACTTCCCGTATATGGATATATCTTTGAGTAGAGTTCTCCGTCGGGCGACACATAACCGTTAATCCAGACGTTCGTTTTTATGTTCTTGTCGTTCAACGCGCCGACAAACTCTTTCGGTTTAGGGAATCGGGTCGAATCCCACTCGTATGTACACGGATATGCTCTCGACATCCATCCGGGTTCAAGACCGATTACGCTCAACGGGAAATCGTGTCTCTCGAAATCGGCTACCTCCGCCAACACCTCCTTGTCGGAATAGAGTGTGGGCACACGGTGCCAGAAGCCGAGACCCCATTTCGGGGGCAACACTCCGCCGCCGTTATACAGATTGAATCGGCGAACCACGTCGAGCATATCGTCACCCGCAAACAATATTATCTCCACTCCGTCAGCGGGAACGAGAAACTCCAGATTATCCGAATAGGGCTGAGCTTCCCAATCCTTATCGGTGTTACGGTCTCGCACCACGGGCGGATTCTCACTATCCTTACGTACACTCGTACCCGCCCACACGTCGATGTAACGCGCGCTGTTTATCAACGCTCCGTAACCGCGTGACGACACAAAGAAAGGCACGGGAGCATGGGTACGTCCGTCATCCTTACCCGCATAGTGATCGACATGCAGACGCATTATTCTGCCACGCTGTTCGACCGTCTTAAAATTAAGACCTAGACCGAATATCTTTTCATCTTTCTCAAGCGGGAAACGTATATACGTCTTACCGTCACGCTGTTTCACGCTTATTTCATCCATCGTGACAGGCAGTTCCGCCTCACCCATCGCATCTATCGCCTCCAACTTCGGCGTAACTGACAGTTCACTCAACAGATTAACCTTTTCGGGTGTTCCCGAAGTCAATTTCCACACACCCGCGGCTACCTTCACCGTTTCGTGTTCCGAAGTCTTTTTTGCCGACTCTCCGCATGACAACAAAGAGAACAACGACACGACCAACAAGATTTTTGTAACGTTTTTCATGAGTTTCTTTTTGAAGAACCTATTTACAAATTACAATTTTCAACATTCAACAATCAAAAAACTACACATCTTCGACATGCGGCGACAAATATAATAAAAATCCTCACAAAATCCCCACCTAACCTATCAATACATCACCCACCCAATTTCACCAATCTCACCAAATTCACGTCCGCTTCTCTTATCGAAAGGCTATACCACGACAGACGCCGACTTCGCAAAAGGCAATGAGCCAAATGAATATGACATGGTCAAAAGGGGCTATGCCCCCTCGTTTTGGTTACTTTGTCGAGGGACAAAGTAACGCCGTCGGCAGACCCCACGGAGTGCCCGTCGGGAGACATAAAATCCCTTTATACGAAGAGGGTCGCGACCAAGAAATCGCGACCCTCTTCATATAAAGGGATTACATGTTTTCCATTACATCATGCCGCCCATACCGGGAGCTGCCATGGGAGCGGGGTTTTCCTCTTTCTTTTCAACGAGGACGCATTCTGTCGTGAGGAACATAGAAGCGACAGAGGCTGCGTTTTCGAGAGCGACACGTGATACTTTGGTCGGGTCGATGATACCTGCGGCAAACATATTCTCATAAACATCGTTACGAGCGTTGTAGCCGAAGTCGCCTTTACCTTCACGAACTTTCTGAACGACAACCGAACCTTCGCCGCCTGCGTTAGCGACAATCTGACGCAACGGCTCTTCGATTGCTCGTTTCACAATCTGAATACCTGTTGTCTCGTCATCGTTGTCACCTTTGAGGTGTTCGAGCTCTTCGGTAGCACGGATGTAGGCTACACCGCCACCGGGAACAATACCCTCTTCAACGGCTGCACGTGTTGCGGCGAGAGCGTCATCGACACGGTCTTTCTTCTCTTTCATCTCAACCTCGGTTGCGGCACCCACATAGAGGACAGCCACACCGCCCGCCAATTTGGCAAGACGTTCCTGAAGTTTTTCACGGTCATAATCAGAGGTTGTGTTCTCGATGAGTTCGCGAATCTGTTTAACACGAGCCTCGATATCCTCTTTCTTACCCGCACCGTCAACGATTGTGGTGTTCTCTTTGTTGAGGGTAACCTTGTCAGCGCTACCGAGCATCTCGATGGTAGCCTGTGAGAGTGTGAGACCTGTCTCTTCAGATATTACGGTACCGCCTGTGAGGATTGCGATATCCTGAAGCATCTCTTTACGACGGTCACCGAAGCCGGGAGCTTTAACGGCAGCCACTTTGAGTGTACCGCGGAGCTTGTTGACAACGAGCGTGGTGAGCGCTTCACCCTCGATATCCTCAGAGATGATGAGCATAGAGCGACCTGACTGAGCTACGGGCTCAAGTACGGGGAGAAGCTCTTTCATCGTAGAGATTTTCTTGTCCGTGATGAGGATATAGGGTTTTTCGAGAGAAACCTCCATTTTGTCAAGGTCGGTGATGAAGTAGGGAGAGAGGTAACCTCTGTCGAACTGCATACCTTCAACCACAGAAACGTGAGTTTCGGTACCTTTAGCCTCTTCGACGGTTATGACACCCTCTTTTTTCACTTTACCCATAGCTTCGGCGATGAGTTTACCGATGAAGCTGTCGTTGTTGGCAGAGATTGTAGCGACCTGCTCAATCTTGTTGATGTCGTTGCCGACAGACTGGCTCTGTTTGCGGAGTGAATCGACAACCACGGCTACCGCTTTGTCGATACCGCGTTTCAGATCCATGGGGTTTGCTCCTGCAGTAACGTTTTTGATACCTACACCGATGATTGACTGCGCAAGTACGGTAGCTGTGGTTGTACCGTCACCCGCATTGTCGGCAGTCTTAGAGGCAACCTCCTTAACCATCTGCGCGCCTATGTTCGCGAAAGACTCTTCGAGTTCAATCTCTTTTGCCACGGTCACACCGTCTTTTGTAATCTGGGGACCGCCGAATTTTTTGTCGATAACCACATTGCGACCTTTGGGGCCGAGGGTTACTTTAACCGCGTTAGCCAACGCATCGACACCTTTTTTGAGCTCTTCGCGAGCCTCAACATTGAATTTTATCTCTTTAGCCATTTTTGTCAGTTTAAAAAGTTCTTAAAATTTAAGCGATAATGATTAGATAATGGCGAGGATGTCGTTCTGACGCATAATCAGATATTCTTTGCCGCCAACGGTTATCTCGGTGCCTGCATATTTGCCGTAAAGCACGGTATCGCCGTTTTTAACCTCCATTTTTACATCAGCCGTGCCGGGACCTACTGCCACAACCACACCTTCAAGGGGTTTTTCTTTTGCGTTGTCGGGGATTATCAATCCGCCTGCGGTTTTTGTTTCAGCGGGTTTAGGCTCGATTACGACTCTGTCAGCCAAAGGTTTAAGATTCATGATTCTATTTTTTTAATTAAACATATACGTTTCACATCGTTCCGTCAGGAACGACACTTTAGGTATTATCATTTTCTGTGCCAAACCGTATAACATGACATTATTTCAATTATCAATGCCATTTTGTCACACGGAGTGTCAGTCGGGAGACACATCGAAGGAAACGATGTGTCTCCCGACTGACACTCCGTAGGCGCTCCCGCGGGGGTCTCCCGACGGGCACTCCGTGGGGTCTGCCGACAGCCGCTCCCGCGGGGCTTACTTTGTCACTCGACAAAGTAAGACAAAACGAGGGGGCACAGCCCCTTTTGACCATGTCATACCCATTTGGTTCATTATCCCTTTGGAAGTCAGCATCTTTACGTTTATAGCCTCCCGCAAACACCACCTCGAACAATAAAAAGAGAACAATAAAAAGCGAACAATAAAAAGAAAGTGACGGGGTACATAAATCAACTTGCCCAAAAACAATATAGCCGATGTAATTATGACACAAATTACATCGGCTACAAATAACGTTTATCCGTTTATATATTTACCACTTTTTGGAGATATCCTCTATTGACGCCACGACAGAATCTATACCGCTTTTCAGGTCAATTGACGGTTTCCACCCCATCGCAAAAAGTTTCGAGGTATCCATAAGTTTACGTGGCGTTCCGTTAGGCTTGGAAGTGTCCCAAACGATTTTACCTCTATACCCTACCGCTTCGGCAACCATGTCGGCAAGTCTCGCTATCGACACCTCACGCCCCGAACCGATATTGATATGCCCCGCCTCATTGTAGTTGAGCATACAGAATACCGTCGCGTCCGCCATGTCGTCGGAGTGCATGAACTCACGCAGGGGCGAACCGTCACCCCACAGAGTGACACTCGGCGAACCGTTATTGCGGGCCGTGACAAACTTACGTATCATGGCGGGAAGCACATGCGAGTTTTCAAGGTCGTAATTATCGCCCGGTCCGTAAAGGTTTGTGGGCATAACGCTGACAAAATTGCAACCGTACTGCGCACGGTAGGCGTCGCACATCTTTATACCCGCAATCTTGGCTATCGCATAAGGCTCGTTTGTCGGTTCAAGCTCGGCGGTTAACAGAGCGGATTCCTCTATCGGCTGAGCCGCCATACGGGGATAGATACATGACGAACCTAAAAACATCAGTTTACGTACACCGACAAGATAGGAAGCGTGTATCACGTTCGCCTCTATCATCAGATTCTCATATATGAACTGCGCCCTGTATGTGTTGTTGGCGCCGATACCGCCAACTTTTGCGGCGGCAAGAAAAACATATTCGGGTCGCTCCGCCTCAAAGAAAGCGTTTACATCGCTCTGTGAAGTGAGGTCGAGTTCCGCATGTGTGCGTGTGATTATGTTCTCGTATCCGCGCTTACGCAGATTACGAACTATCGCGCTACCGACGAGTCCGCGATGACCCGCCACATATATTTTTGCGTTCTTTTCCATTATTACGTCTGTCGAAAGAGACTTTATTCACCATTACGTCACCCGCAAAAGTGACAAGTCGAAAAGCCTCTATTCAAAATAGTTCATTATGCGGTATCCGCCCTTTCGCAGATACTCCTCTTTGGTCATCAGCTTGATATCGCTCTCCATCATGTCGTTCACAAGAGCCTCAAGGTCATATTCAGGCTCCCAACCGAGTTTTGTTTTCGACTTGGTGGGGTCGCCGACAAGCATATCAACCTCCGTCGGACGGAAATAGGTCGGATCGACAGCCACCACACACTTGCCTATCATGTGCGAGCCGTCTCCCTGCCCCACCCTCTCGGCGAAAAGCTCCTTATCGACAGAGGTAATGAATCCCTCTTCAGAGAGCCCATCACCCCTAAACTCTATTGTAGCGCCAATATAGGCGAAAGCCATGCGTACAAAGTCACGTACAGAGGTTGTGACACCCGTGGCTATCACATAGTCGTCAGGTTCAGGCTGTTGGAGGATGAGATACATCGCCTTGACGTAATCTTTGGCATGCCCCCAGTCACGTTTTGCCGAAAGGTTACCCAGATAGAAACATTCGCTCTGACGAAGGGCAATCTTACTCACGGCGCGCGTTATCTTACGGGTAACGAAGGTCTCGCCTCGTACGGGCGACTCATGATTGAAAAGGATACCGTTAGAGGCGTGCATACCGTAAGCCTCTCTGTAATTGACCGTTATCCAATAACCGTACAACTTCGCGACCGCATACGGCGAGCGGGGATAAAACGGAGTCTTCTCCGTCTGCGGCACCTGCTGAACAAGTCCGTAAAGCTCCGAAGTCGAAGCCTGATATATTCGTGTCGTCTTCTGCAAGCCGAGCATGCGAACAGCCTCCAAGAGACGCAACGTGCCGAGCGCGTCGGCGTTTGCCGTATATTCGGGCGACTCGAACGATACCTTCACGTGAGACATGGCGGCGAGATTGTATATCTCGTCGGGGTGTGTCTTCTCTATAATTGCGGTTAGGTTGAGCGAGTCGGTCATATCTCCGTAATGGAGAAAGAGCCGACGCGACGAGTCGTGCGGGTCGTCATATATATGGTCGATGCGTTCAGTGTTGAGCGAGCTGCTGCGACGCTTGATACCGTGCACCTCATATCCTTTTTTAAGCAGATATTCAGCCAGATAGGCTCCGTCCTGCCCTGTAATCCCTGTTATAAGAGCTTTTTTTGACATAAATCAATATATTGTGACCGCCGACGCATTCCGTGCGATGTCGCACAGTCCGCAAGCCGCACCGCCTATTTGCAATCCTGTTTCTTACCTATCTTCGAGAATCGGAAACCGAGTGACACCATGTCATCGTAATCGTAGATATTACGTCCGTCAACCACGACATTGTCTCTCATCACCTCCTGTATTTTGTTCCACGCGGGCATTCTGAACTGCATCCACTCAGTCATCAGAGCGACGGCATCCGCACCCGTGGCGGCGTCATATATGTCGGCGCAATATGTCACCTTGTCGCCTATCCTGCGTTTGCACTCGTTCATCGCAACGGGGTCGAACACTCTCACGGTGGCACCAGCCGACAACAGACGCTCTATCACGACAAGCGAAGGCGCCTCACGCATATCGTCGGTTTCGGGTTTAAAGGCGAGCCCCCAAAGAGCCACAACCTTACCTTTAAGCTCTCCGCCGAAAGCGGTAGAAAGTTTATCGAAGACAATATTTTTCTGTCTGTCGTTCACTCTCTCGACAGCCTCGATTACCTCCATGGTATATCCCGCCTGACGCCCCGTGCGAGCCAACGCCTTGACATCTTTAGGGAAGCACGAGCCGCCGTAACCTGCACCCGCATAAAGGAAGCTCTTACCGATACGCCCATCCGAACCCATGCCGAGACGCACCTTATCGACATCCGCGCCCAAAAGCTCACAAAGGTTGGCAATATCGTTCATAAAGCTGATACGTGTAGCCAACATGGCGTTAGAGGCATATTTTGTCATTTCAGCCGAGGGAACGTCCATTGATATGACCCTGTACCCTTTGAGCATGAACGGCTTATACAATTTTTCGAGCAAATCTTTCGCTCTTGCGCTGTCCGCGCCTATTATGACCCTTTCGGGCGACAGAAAATCTTTTATCGCCGCGCCCTCTTTCAGGAATTCGGGGTTTGACGCCACATCGAACTCGACATCCACACCTCTCGCGGCAAGCTCCGCGGCGATAGTGGCTTTAACCTTGGCGGCAGTTCCCACGGGAACCGTACTCTTGGTTACGAAAACGGTATATTCGGTTATCGTGCGTCCGACAGTGCGCGCCACCTCGAGCACATAGCTCAAATCGGCGCTTCCGTCCTCATCGGGAGGCGTTCCCACGGCACAGAAAACGAGCTTGCTACCCGAAAGCGACTCTTCCAGAGAGGTCGAGAAGCTAAGGCGACCCGCCTTAACGTTTTTGGCGACCAGTTCATCGAGTCCCGGTTCATATATGGGCATGACACCCGACTGAAGCATCTCTATCTTCCGCGCGTCTATATCGACGCATCTGACATAGGTGCCGACCTCGGCGAAACACGCCCCCGACACCAGTCCGACATATCCTGTTCCGACAATGGTAATGTTCATCGCAAAAAAGATTTGCACACCCGCACACGAAGCGGGCATTGGTAAAAGACTTTTTATGGTGACAAAGTTAAATTTTGTAACCGACAAAACAAAATAAACGACCTATTTTGTGGAGCGGATAAATTGACGTACCTTTGTTCCGATTTTACAATAACATAGATGACGCAGACAACAGACGATTTCCGCTCGCTCGGTCTGAGCGACGAACTACTTGAGGCGGTTGCCCGCAAGGGTTTCGAAAGCCCCTCCCCCATTCAGAAACTGACAATCCCCGTCCTTCTGGAGGACAAAAACGACATAATAGGTCAGGCGCAGACAGGCACAGGCAAGACAGCCGCATACACCCTGCCACTTCTCGAACACATAAAAGGCGATAAAGGTTTCGTTCAGGCGCTTATTCTCGTGCCCACCCGTGAGCTGGCTCTTCAGGTTACCGACGAGATACACTCGTTCGGCTGTAAAGGACGCCGTGTCTCCGCTATATACGGCGGCGCGTCGATAGGCGAACAGCTCCGACGTCTCGAAAAAGGGATAGACATCGTTGTGGGAACACCGGGACGAATAATAGACCACCTTCAGAGAGGCTCGCTCGACCTTAGCTCTCTGCGTTATCTCATCCTCGACGAGGCGGACGAGATGCTCAACATGGGTTTCATCGAGGATGTTGACTGCATCATCGAACAGTGCTCACCCGAACGTCGGGTGCTTCTCTTCTCGGCTACAATGCCCGAACGGATAGCGGAACTTGCGGGAAAATACATGAAAGAGCCACTTCACCTGAAAGTGGAGTCGCCCAACATAACCGCCGACCTGACTGACCAGATATATTTCGAGGTAAGGGAGAGCGACAAGTTCGACGCCCTGACACGAATAATCGACGTAGAGCCCGACTTTTACGCAATCGTATTCTGCCGTACCAAAGTAATGGTTGACGAGGTTGTCAACAAGCTCATAGACAGAGGCTACGCCGCAGACGGCCTGCACGGTGACGTGTCGCAGGCACAACGCGAATCCATATTACGCAAGTTCAAAAAGCGTGTCACCAACATCATGGTGGCTACCGATGTGGCGGCAAGAGGCATCGACGTCAACAACCTCACCCACGTAATCAACTATTCGTTGCCGCAAGACCCCGAATCATACGTTCATCGTATCGGACGCACAGGGCGCGCGGGTAACAGAGGCACAGCCGTCACATTCATATCGAACGCCGAGTACCGACAGTTCCTCTCCATGCGCAAGAGTGTCGGCGGCGAGATACGCAAGGAGCAGATACCCAGTGTTAGTGACGTAATCGCTCTCAAAAAACGCAACATTCTCGAAGAGCTTGCCGAGACGGTGCAATGCGGGCTTGTCGAAGATTATGACGATATGACCGAAGAGATACTCCTCACCTACGAGCCACGTGTCGCCATATCGTCACTTCTGAAAATGGCGTTCAAAAACGAGCTCGACAGCAGCCGTTACCCCGAAATACGCACCTTCTCGGTGGACAGAAAAGGCACGGCGCGCCTCATTCTGTCGGTAGGACGCAAGGAGGGTTACACCCCGCGCGGAATAGTGAGACTGATACAACGTCAGTGCGGTCTCGAAAACGCACATATCAACGACGTAAGACTTACGGACGACTTTTCGTTTGTCACCATTCCCTTCTCCGAAGCCGAAAACGTCACCCACAAACTCAACTCCGTAATGCTCGGCAACGGCGACAAACCGTTTGCAGAGATAACCAAAGACCGCAAGGAGGGTAAACGTCACGGACGCGGAAACAACGGTCGCGGAAACGGCAGAGGCAGAGGCGACAACAGAGAGTGGCGCAAAAAAAGAAAAGGTGACAAGAGAGGCAAATAACTCTCTGTCACCTATTCTTTTTTATCATCAGCCACATTACATGGCGGACGCCTTTTTGTACTCGATAAAGGTATCCATATCCTTGTCACCGCGACCAGATATTGTCAGCACCACTATATCGTCTTTTTTGAGTGACATTTTGGAGAGCGCGCCGAGAGCGTGAGAGCTCTCTATGGCGGGAATAATACCCTCGGTACGCGCAAGCTCAAAAGCGGCAGCCAACGCCTCATCGTCCGTTATCGCATAGGTCACGGCTCGTTTCTGTTGCGCCATGTAGGCGTATAACGGTCCTACACCCGGATAATCGAGACCCGCCGATATGGAATAAGGCTCCGCTACATCGCCATTCTCATCCAACATTACAACGGTTTTGGAGCCGTGCAGTACGGCAGGAACACCCACCGTTAGCGTGGCGGCGCTCATGCCCGTCTCGACACCCTTTCCACCCGCTTCGGCAAGCACGATACCCACACGGGAGTCATCGAGATAGTGATATATGGTGCCCGCGGCATTGCTTCCGCCGCCTACACATGCGACAAGATAGTCTGGATAGTCACGCCCCTCTTTCTCACGCAACTGCGCTTTTATCTCCTCGCTTATCACAGACTGAAGACGTGCCACCATGTCGGGATAGGGATGCGGACCGACGGCTGAACCCAACAGATAATAGCTGTCGGGATTTGAGCTCCACTCGTCGAGGGCCTCGTTTACGGCATCTTTCAGTGTCATGTTTCCCGATGTGGCGGCGACAACACGAGCCCCAAGCATCTCCATTTTCTGAACATTCACAAACTGTCGCTCGACATCGACCTGCCCCATATATATTACGCACTCCAACCCCATTAAAGCGCAGACCGTAGCGGTAGCCACACCATGCTGCCCGGCACCAGTCTCGGCGATTATACGTTTCTTACCCATGCGTTTGGCAAGCAGAGCCTGACCGACGGCATTGTTTATCTTGTGCGCGCCCGTATGGTTCAAATCCTCTCGTTTGAGATAAATTTTGGCTCCATACTTCGCGCTCAACCGTTCGGCATGATAGAGGGGCGAAGGTCTGCCGACATAATCCCTTAAAAGGGTCATGTACTCTTTCCTAAAAGAAGAGCTGTCTATAATCTCACGATAACTGTTCTGTAACTCCTCGATGCAGGGTTTGAGTTTATCGGGAACAAAAGCGCCGCCGAACTCACCATAATAGCCGTTTTTGTCAATTGTGTACTTTTTCATGATTGTATCTGTTTTATTCGTTTATTTTCTGTTGTGATTTGTTAAATTTATCGAAATTCTAAATCGGCCACACGACCCAAAAGGACACAAAAAAGGAGCGGCCCGTCGCAAGTGCGACGGACCGCTCCACTAATCCTTTATGTTTTATGTGTACACGCGTCCTCGTCTCTTACGACCTGTCAGGTAGTAAAAAACGCCAACGCCATGTATTTGTCATATTCGATTTCATAACACAAATATGCGAAATATTTTCACAAAACACAAATTTCAGTCTGAATTTTACACTTTTTTCTTCAAGGATTAAACCAATCCTGAGAAACCCATGAATGCCATTGCGAGAATACCCGCCGTAAGCAGAGCCACGGGAGTACCTTTCATCGCCTTGGGCAGGTCGGCGAGTTCGAGACGTTCACGAAGACCCGCAAACAACACGAGGGCAAGCGTGAAACCTATCGCTGTCGAAACAGCGAACACAACCGATTCCAAAAGGTTATACTCTTTCTGCACGAGAAGGATGGCAACACCCAAAACGGCACAGTTTGTCGTAATAAGGGGCAGGAAGATACCCAACGCCTGATAGAGCGCGGGGCTCACCTTTTTAAGTATGATTTCGACCATCTGCACCAGAGCCGCAATCACAAGGATAAAGGCTATTGTCTGCAAAAAGGCGATGTTCAAGGGAACGAGTACGTAATATTGAAGCAGATATACCACTATCGACGAGATTGCCATCACGAATGTAACGGCGGCACCCATACCCAATGACGTCTCGACCTTGTTGGATACGCCGAGGAAGGGGCATATCCCCAGGAACTGCGCCAATACGATATTATTTACAAATATCGACGCTATTATGATTACAAAATATTCCATGCTCTATCACTTGATTTTGGCTGTCGCCTTGTTGAACAAAACCATAAGATAGCTCAAGGCGATGAACGCGCCGGGAGCCAACACGAATATCAACATTCCGTAGGGCTGCAACGCCTCGAACTTATGTCCGAAGAGCGACGCGCTACCCAGGAACTCACGAGCCGCACCGAGGAGCGTGAGCGAGAATGTGAAACCCACACCTATACCCGCGCCGTCGAGAGCCGACTTGAACGGAGTGTTTTTCGATGCGAAAGCCTCTGCTCTGCCGAGAATGATACAGTTAACCACAATCAGAGGGATGAACACGCCGAGAGTCTCGTATATGGCAGGCACATAAGCCTCCATAAAGAGCTGCAACAACGTCACGAGAGTCGCAATGACCACGATGAACGCGGGTATTCGCACCTTATCGGGAATAAGATTCTTTATAAGCGATATGACGATGTTCGAGAGAATCAACACAAACATCGTTGCAAGTCCCATGCTCATACCGTTGACGGCAGAAGTGGTGGTACCCAACGTGGGACACATGCCGAGCAACAGCGAGAATGTCGGGTTCTCTTTTACGAACCCTTTGGTAAATATCTTCAGATTGCTCATCGCTTAGTCCTCCATATAAGGTTTAACCTGCTGATAGGCTCTGTTAACTGCATCGACAAAAGCTCTCGACGATATTGTCGCGGCTGTTATGGCGTCAACATCGCCCGCGCCGTCTTTTTTAACGCCGAGTTTGAACGTCTCGGGATTCTGACCTTCAAACTGTTTTGAAAAGTCCGATTTGCTCTTGTCTATCTTGTCACCGAGTCCGGGTGTCTCAGAGTGAGATATTACGGATGTCCCGCTGATTGTACCGTCGGCTTTGAAACCCACCATTATTCTAATCGTACCGCCGAAACCGTTTTTAGAGAATGTCTCAACAGCATAACCGACAACCTTACCGCCTGATGTGGCCTCATATATCTTGACCACGTCACCATCTACACTCTTCTCCTGGGGAATACCCACCTTTTCAAAAGAGGGCAACACTTCAGAAATTGCGGCTATCTGTTTTGCCTGTTTGGCAGCATCTATCGGCTCTTTCGTTAGTTCATAAACACCGCCTATCGCCGCGGCGCACACAAGGGTAATGAGAAAGAGCACCATTACCATGTTTATCAATGACGATTTCATATTCTTTACGCTTTTTTGGCCACCACACTGCCGAAGCGTTTGGGGTGGGTATATTTGTTAATCAAAGGCACGGCGGCGTTCATTATAAGTATCGCGAAAGAGATACCTTCGGGATAGGCGCCCCATGTTCTTATCAATATCGTTATCACACCTATGCCTATACCATATAATAGCATACCTTTTGTCGTCATGGGCGAAGTGACATAGTCGGTCGCCATATATACCGCACCGAGTATCGCACCCCCTGAGAGCAGGTGGAAGAGCGGATTTGCGAAACTATTGGGATCGATAAGCCACAATATCGCGCTGAAGATAGCCATAGAACCGAGAACATAGACAGGGATATGCCATGTTATCACCTTACGCACAAGAAGATAGACAAAACCTATCAACAAGGCAAAAGCGGCAATCTCACCCATCGAACCGCCCATGTTACCGAGCAACATGTCGGTATATGAGAACTGCGGCATCACTTCCGAAAGGCTCTGACCGTTCTTCACAGCCTCTTTGACTACTGCGAGAGGAGTCGCACCCGATGTGCCATCGAGGGCTGTCGGATGATAAAAAGAGGTCATCTGCTCAGGGAAAGAGATAAGCAGGAACACACGACCCACGAGCGCGGGATTGAACGGGTTACGGCCAAGACCACCGAAAGACATCTTGCCTACGCCTATTGCGACAATCGAACCTATCACTATCATCCACCAGGGAGCGCTGGGCGGAAGGTTGAAAGCCAGAAGGAAGCCCGTCAGCGCGGCGGAATAGTCCCAAAGGGTGTTGGGGCGCTTCAACATGAAGCGTGTTATCAGATATTCTGTGGCGAGAGAAGCCACAACCGCTATCGCCGCAACCGTCACAGCGTCGAATCCGAAAAAGACTATCGACACGATGAACGCGGGAATCAGCGCGATGATTACGTCGCGCATTAGGCTCTGCGTCGAGTTGCCCGAATGGATGTGAGGCGAGGGCGAAACAATCAATTTTTTATCCATTATCTTTATACTTTACTATTCAAAAGTTATGATTTACGCGCGCGCATAATCTTCATCACCTCGCCTTTGGCAAGACGGATGAAGTCGAGCAACGGGATACCTGCGGGACAGGTGTAAGAGCAAGAGCCGCACTCGATACAGTCATAAGGATGCAGGGGTTCGGTCTGCGCAACGAGTCCGTTCTTCGTCATTACGTTTATAAGATAAGGTTCGAGCCCCATTGGACATACCGACACGCACTTGGCGCAACGGATACAGGGAGAGCTCGGCTTACGTTTTGCCTCGCCGTCATTCATCAGAAGCACGCCCGATGTACCTTTGGTCACGCCGCCTTCGAGATTGCATGCGGCACGACCCATCATCGGACCGCCGTTTATCACCTTACCGGTATTATCACCGAGTCCGCCGCAGTAGTCTATCAACGCCTGGACGGGGGTACCGAGTCTCACCAAAAGGTTTTTGGGCGATGCGAGCGATTTGCCCGTAACCGTCACTACCCTCTCGATGAGCGGTTTATGCTTAACGACAGCCTCATACACGGCGACAGCCGTACCCGCATTCTGAACAACCGCGCCCACCTCTATGGGAAGCGCGCCGGAGGGTACCTGACGACCGATTACCGCGTCGATAAGCTGTTTCTCACCACCCTGCGGATATTGCACCTTCAGGGGCACCACCTCTATCGAGACATCGCCGTATCCGCCGCCTGCCGCCTTTTTGGTAAGCAGTTCTATCGCGTCGGGCTTGTTGTTTTCGATACCTATGAACGCCTTCTTAACCGAGAGTACCTTGCAGAGGATGGCTACACCCTTGAGCAGGTCGTCAGGACGTTCGAGCATCACTCTGTGGTCGGCTGTGAGGTAAGGTTCGCACTCGACACCGTTTATTATAAGGAATTCCGCTTTCTTTCCGTCGGGAACAGAGAGTTTCACATGTGTGGGGAATGTGGCGCCACCCATGCCGACGATACCGGCGTGCGCTATCGCATCCATCATCTCTTTTGGTGTGATGTCGGGAATGTTTTCCGCGCCGAGATCTATCTGTTCGTTCCACTCGTCACCCTCTACGGCAATGGTAACCGAAGGTTTACGCACGCCCGATGTATCGGGTTGCGCATCCACGGCGACGACCGTCCCGCTGACCGACGAATGCACGTCGGCAGAGACGAAGCCTGTCGCCTTGCCAATCAGGTCGCCCACCTTAACCTTATCGCCTTTTGCGACGGTCGCTGTGGCGGGAGCGCCTATATGCTGTGACAGAGAGATAACCACCTTTTCGGGCAACGGCATCTTTTCGATTGCGCACCCCTTGCTCAACTTGTTGTCATTGGGGTGGATACCGCCTATTTTGAATGTCTTTAACATATCGGGTTCTATTTTTCTACTTTTTCACTCTCTTTTTTCACGTTCTCGGTCTGCTCCGCACCCTTATTCTCCGTAACGGGAGCGCTCACGGGAGCCGCTGTCGCAACAGCCGCTTTCTCTGCCATGGGTTTGGCGGGTCCTGCCTCTTTGGGAGGACGCGGAGGGAAGTTAACCTCGTTTATCGCACCTGTGGGGCATTCTACAACGCACTTACGGCAAAGACGACACTTGTACGAGTCGATGTAAGCGACATTGTTTTCGAGTTTTATCGCCTCGAACGGACATGTCTTGACGCACTTGCCGCAGCCGATACATCCGACCTTACATGCTTTGCGTGTAATCGCGCCTTTATCCTTGTTCACACAAGAGACGAACACACGGCGTGACTTGGGACCTTTTTTGCGCAGTTCTATAATCATCTTGGGGCAAGCCTTGACGCACTTGCCGCAAGCGGTACACTTTTCGTCATCCACTTCGGGCAAACCTGTTTCGGGGTTCATCTTCAAAGCTCCGAAAGCACACACCTTCACGCAATCGCCGAAACCTACGCAACCGAACGAGCAACCCGTTTCACCCGCATAGAGCGAAGATGCGACCGCACAGCTCGACACGCCGTCATATGTATTTGTTTTGGGTCTGTTCTGACAGCTGCCCGAACATCTTACCACCGCCACTTCGGGTTCTTTCTCCTCGGCGACGCGACCGAGATACTCGGCTATCGACTTCATTGTCTGCGAGCCGCCCACGGGGCATGCGAGCCCCTCCATGGTGTCCGCTTTGACAAGCGCAGAGGCAAGTCCGCGGCAACCGGGGAATCCGCAACCGCCGCAGTTCGCGCCGGGCAACATCTTTTCAACATCATCTATGCGAGGGTCTTCCCAGACATGGAATTTCTTTGCGACAAAGAACAAAGCGACTGCCGCCACGACACCGAGCGCACACAGCGTCAGCACTGTAAAAATCAACGTCTCGTTCATCTATTTATACTGATAATGTGTTATTTTTATACCTACTTTTTGTGATATTCGGCGCCTAAAGATAAACAAAATAAGTAAATATATCACCACAGACGCCAAAGAAATAAATGCGCTCGCACCCTCACCAAAGCCACAACTGACAAATATAGCGAGAGTTAGAAGGCACACGACAAGCGGCACGACATAACACAACACGACCGCTTTTGCGCCCGAGCGTCCGGACACGGACAGAAGCACTCTCTGCCCCACACTATAATCGTTATAATCGGGAGTTTCGACCCTCATGGTTTTGATTTTGGTATCCGACGCGCTGACGCAATGTCCTTTTGCGTGACACTCGGCACAAGCCGACACGGCGGTCATCTCCACGACAACCACACCCTTTTCGACACCCGTAACGACACCGGCATGCTCTACTACGCTCATGACATCAATATTTTACAATTACGGGCATCGTTCTGTCTTTGGTGAGCGTCATTCTCGACAGCGACACCACAGGGGGCAACTGATGACGTTTATATTCGTTTATCTTCAGCATTCTGTCCACCCACATGACGGTATCTATCGCCACCCCGCACTCCGCGGCGCAATCCATGACCGACATGTTCTCCTCTATAAGAGCGTACAGCACGACGTCAAGCTTGTCGTAAGGGGGCAACGAATCGCTGTCTCTCTGCCCCTCACGCAACTCTGCCGACGGAGCCTTGTTTATTATCGTTTCGGGTATGACCTCTCCGTTTCTGTTTATGTATTCAGCCACCTCATAGACCTCTGTTTTATAGAGGTCGCCAAGTACAGACAATGCGCCGTTGGTATCCCCGTAAAGGGTTCCGTATCCCATTGCCGACTCGCTTTTGTTGGTTGTGTTGAGCACGAGGGTGTCGAACTTGTTGGCGACAGCCATAAGCAACACGCCGCGGAGTCTCGACTGTATATTCTCCTCGGCAACCGTGAAAGGACTTTCTCCGAAAAGCGGGGCGAGTGTCTCAAGCGAGGCTGAAAACATCTTCTCTATCGAGAGTTCCACGCACTCTATTCCGAGACTTGCGGCAAGTCTTATCGAGTCTGTTATCGACCCCTCCGACGAGAATCGCGAGGGCATCATAACGCCCCTGACACACTGCGCGCCGAGGGCATCGACGGCAATGGCGGCAACCACAGCCGAGTCGATACCGCCCGACAGACCTATCGTGGCACGCTTAAAGCCATTCTTACCGAAATAATCCCTGACTGCCATAACCATGGCCTTATATGCGTGACGCGCTTTCGAGCTTTTGGAACTTACAGGGAGCGACTGTCTCGGCACTCTTCCGAATCCCTCACGGGCATCGAAGTCGAGCATCACCAAATCCTCCTCGAAGTTCTTACCTTTGAATACCATTCTGCCCTCGGCGTCGAAAGCCATTGAGCCGCCGTGGAAGACGGTATCGACACATCCTCCTGTTATACCGCAGACGATTATCGGTGTCGAGAGGGCGGCGGCGAGAGACGAATAGTTTTCGGCGTCCTCCTCGATTATCTGATGCGCGAATCGTTTGGCGGTAAGGTTTACTATAAGGTCTGGTTTTTCACCGTTTCTGCCGAAACATTCGAGCGTATCGGTAAAACGCATGTCGTCTCCCACCACGACGAGTATATCGACCCCGTCAACCGATATTGTGTATGCGGGCATCTCGCCGTCATCCGCGCCCTCAAATTCGGGCGAGTCTATTCCGGAGAAGACCATTCTCTCCTGACGAGACGACGGCATGGCTTTCATGAATACCTCTTTCACTTCTCCTCCGCCAAGCATTGCCACAGCATTGAACGCCTCGTCTTGAGCCATGACGGGCAGACCTACAAGCGTAACGCACTCCTTACCAGCCTCTGCTATATCCGCGAGTGCCGAGAAACACTTGTCGCAGAAGTCGGGATGAAAAACGAGGTCGCCGAGCGGCGCGCCCGACAGAGACAGTTCTCCGAACAGCACGAGGTCGGCACCTTTTGAAGAAGCGGCAGCAACCATTTCAGTCATCTTGTCTCTATTGTTAGAGACGTCGCCCACAGTGGGATTGATTTGACAAAGCGCGATTTTCATAATCAAAAAATCAAAATTTGAGTATCAATACACAAAGATAACATTTTTAACCGTTGTCGTCAAAAAAACGTTCCATAAAACGTCTCGACCGTCATTTGAATATTTCTCTATCCGCCGAGAACCGACGCCATGTTCCGAGTTGTTGTTTTTGAGGCGTTTTTATTTTAGGTTTTGAATTTAATTAGTACATTTGTCTGAAGAAACATAAAAACAACACTTTCTGCATGAAAAAACTAACAGCCGCCATACCTTTGGCATTTTTACTCTTCTTCGGGTGTAAAGAAGCTCCCGAGAGACCTTATAATAATGGTATAAACATCATACCCGCCCCCGCCGAGCTGGTTCAGAACGAGGGTTCGTTCAATCTCAACAGCTCCACCCGCATATCGGCGGACAGCATTCTCAATCCGATAACCGACTACTTCTGCGCAAAGATTCAGAAATCGACAGGTTACAGCCTCGACCGCAAAGAGGCGGCGTCGGATGTCATCACCCTTTCGATAGACACCGCCCTGAACGTTCCCTCAAAAGAGGGTTACACGCTCAAGGTAACCTCCGACAAGGTTGACATTGTCGGCAAGAGCGCGCAAGGAGTCTTCTACGGCATGCAGACACTCATGCAGCTGCTCCCCGCCGAGATAGAGTCTCAGACGGTTGTCGATGACATAGCGTGGAAAATACCCGCCGTGACGGTCAGAGACTACCCCCGTTTCCCTTACAGGGGCATGATGCTCGACGTGACACGCCACTACAACGACCTTGACTTCATCAAAAAGCAGATAGACCTTTTGGCGATGTTCAAGATAAACCGTTTCCATTGGCACCTTACCGACGACCAGCTTTGGACAATAGAGATAAAACGTTACCCCGAGCTCACCACGATAGGCTCCGTTCGTAACGAACAGGACGGCACCGTTCACAAAGGCTGTTTCACGCAGGAACAGGTAAAAGAACTTGTCGCTTACGCCAACGAGCGATTTGTCGAAGTGATACCCGAAATCGAGCTTCCGGGACACGCCTTGGCTGCCCTCAGCGCCTACCCGCAATACTCTTGCACGGGAGGACCGTTCACGCACCGTGTTGTCTGGGGTGTCGAACCCGACGTTTACTGCGCTGGTAACGACGCTACATTTGAGTTTTTACAGAACGTGCTCACCGAAGTGGCGCCTCTCTTCACAAGCCCCTATATACATATCGGTGGTGACGAATGTCCCAAAGACCGTTGGATAGAGTGCCCCAAATGTCAGGCACGCATGAGAGCCGAAGGGCTGAAAACACCGTTTGAGCTTCAAAGCTATTTCGTTCAGCGTATCGAAAAACACGTAAACTCTCTCGGCAAGAGCATAATCGGCTGGGATGAGATTCTCGAAGGCGGCATAGCACCCTCCGCGACCATTATGTCATGGCGTGGTCTTGAGGGCGGCATCACGGCGGCACGTGCCGGACACGATGTCATCATGTCACCGGGCGACTGGCTCTATCTCGACAAATATCAGGGAGCGGCAGAGGTCGAACCCGTTGCGATAGGCGGTTACCTGACACCCGAAAAGACATACAGCTTCGACCCCGTACCCGCGGAACTCAACGAACAGGAGGCAAAACACATAATCGGCGTACAGGCGAACATCTGGACGGAATACATGTACGAGCCGGGCGCGCCCGAATATTTCATCTACCCCCGCATATTCGCGCTTGCGGAGATAGGCTGGACACCCCTCGCAGTAAAAGACTATGATGACTTCGAGCGTCGTATCGACAACGCTCTCGTACGTCTTGACGGACACGATGTCAACTACCACATACCCATGCCCGAAGGTCCCCTCTCTGACCGCATGGTATTCACCGACTCACTCCGTCTCGGTTTTGGCAACACTCGTGACTACCCGATGGTTTACACTCTCGACGGCACCACACCCGACAAGACATCTTCACGTTATACCGACACTCTCTGTTTCGACGCCGACACCACATTGAAGATAGCGACGCTTCTGCCCTCAGGTAAAACGAGCCGTATCCGCACGATAGAGATTGTAAAAGAATCGCTCATGCCTGCCATGAAAGCGGAATCGACACCCGGCATGCTCATGAAAGAGACGACTGGTCTCTATCTCGACACCACCGCCATGAAAGACGCCAAGTGGAGCGACCCTGTTGTCGTAAATGAATTTGTAAAGACAAGAGTTGAAAGCACCGACTACAAAACCCCGTGGGTAAAAGTTTACGAAGGTTACTTTGAAGTACCCGAAAGCGGTGTTTACACCGTCACGACAGACCAGTATGTTCTTTACATCGACGGTCGTCCCGTCATTGTCAACGACGGCAAGGTAGCCACACGCCACCTCTTGAACAAAAAAACAATTGCACTCGAGTCAGGCAAACACCGCTTCACCCTCATCGTCAACAACCGCAACGCCGGTGGCTGGCCCTACACATGGAGTAAGGCGACATTCTTCTATAAATCGCCGAGTCAGACAGAGTTTACCGATGTAAGCAATACAACGATAACTCACTAACGATATCACTAAACAGAAAAAGCTCATTGTTTATAATAAACAATGGGCTTTTCGTTTGTGATATCGTTAGCGTGTTATCGTTGTATTACTTACATCGGCAAACTCTGTCTGACTCGGCGATTTATAGAA
>CASDZP010000010.1 GCA_949285535.1 uncultured Alistipes sp. | reverse complement strand
TGATAGTGCGAATATTAAAAGGCCGGGCGCTTCCGCTGGCAATGATTGCAGGGGCTGTCGGAGGGAGTTTTTTTCTGAAATTGTCGTTTTTGACTCCATACCTAATCTTTACGATGCTGTTTTTGACATTTTGCAATGTCAATATAGAGCAGATGAAGCCGAGAAGATTGCACCTCATACTCCTTGCCATACAGATATTAGGCTCAATAGCCGTCTATTTGCTGCTACTGCCGTTCAGTAAGATTGTAGCCGAGGGGGCAATGGTGTGCGTGATATGCCCTACCGCAACGGCGGCGGCTGTCATCACTCATAAACTCGGAGGCAATGCGGCGACACTCACGACATACACTCTCATAGGCAACATAGGTACGGCGGCTGTGGTGCCGATAATGTTTCCAATCATCGAACCGCACGCACAAATCAGTTTCATGCTCTCGCTGACTGTAATATCGGGGAAAGTATTTCCGTTGCTGATAGCTCCGTTTTTTGCCGCTTTCTTTTTGAGACGCCTTTTACCTAACGTGCACGCCAAAATTCAAAAACTACACGAAGCGGCGTTCTATCTATGGACGGTCGCGCTGGCGATAGTCACGGCACAGACGGTTGACGCTATCATAAACGAGGGTGACGACAATGTGGTAAAAATATGCACCGCGCTCGCCGCAATGACCGTATGCGTACTTCAATTCTACTTCGGCAAAAAGATAGGCTCAAAATATGGGGAACGCATAAGCGCGGGACAGGCTCTCGGACAAAAGAACACCATATTCGCGATATGGATGGCGCACACCTACCTCAATCCTCTTTCAGCGGTTGGTCCGGGTTCGTATGTCCTTTGGCAAAATATCATCAACAGCTGGCAGCTATGGAAAAAGAACAGACGCGACTCCGCCGCGTCCGCATCATCTCAAACTCCGATATTAAGCCGTTGATTTACGTACATTCCACGAGTTTGTTTCACGGGTAGTACAGGTTATAACAAGAATACAGACAAACAACGTGTAATACGATACAAATAATATCGGTTACTCGCCTTTCTGTTTCTGCTCTTCAAAATATTTCTCAACCTCAATCAGGTGTGAGAAAAACTCTTCACCGAAAGCTCTCACTATCGGTTCCTTGAGTGCCTGATAGACCTTTATTCCTTTGGCTTTTCCGCACGACACCGCAGATTTGCATACATCCCAACGGTGATAGTTCAGGGCGGTCATATCGCCTATCGTACTCAACCTTATCGGATACAGATGACACGATATAGGTTTCAGATAGTCGATTTTACCGTCTCTGGCGGCACGCTCTATGGCACAGAATGTTATTCCGTCCTTCTGCACGCAATATGCGCACTCCGCACCATTGATTAGAGGTGTCGTAAAGTCACCGTCGCTATCGATTACAAATATTCCCTGCTCGTCAATTGCGTTACGCCCCTCTTCGGTCATATACTCCCGTATCGTCTCGATATTTGCGTCTATATTTTCTATATCATCGGCATCGAGAGGCGCACCCGCGTCACCCTCTACGCAGCAAATACCCTTACAAGAGTCCAAATCGCAACAAAAATACTCCTCGAAAAGGTCATCACTAACTATTTTATCTTCTATCTCAACCATATAGCTGTCTTTTTATCCTTTATATTCAAAAATCAAATTTTCAGTATCTTTTTCAGATTGTAAATATATCTTTTTTAGATTATTTAGGCAAATAATACGCCCCGTTATCATAAACCGTCTGTCTGCCATATTCCCCGAATCTCATTGTCCAGTTATTTTCAACAACTTGAGAATCATACTCCGTCACTCTCTCATTCCCATGTATTTCCGACAACCTGATTTCCATACTCCGCCACATATTTTCCTTTCTTTTTATTCCGACAATTTAATACCATACTCCACATTACCTATTTCTCATATTATTACTCTGACAACATGAATACCATACCCCGTTACATATTTCTCCCATTTTTATTTCGACAACATGAATACCGTACCCCGTTACTTATCTTACTTTATCTACCCAACAAACGTAAAAATCCCGTAACTCGAAATATTCCGAATTACGGGATTCTTACTGTTTTATATTCCTCTTATCTTATTGGAATCTTAATCCGACTAAAGTCTTCTTGCTCCGTCAGAGATTACCACAGGATAGAATTTGCAGGTTATACCGAATTTCTCTTTGTATTTTTCACTTACCGTGGCAAGGAAATTATCATAGAGTTCGGCTTTCACAAGGTTTATGGTGCAACCGCCGAAACCGCCGCCCATAACACGTGAGCCTGTCACGCCGCACTCCTTAGCCACTTCGTTGACAAAGTCGAGTTCGGGACAGCTTACTTCGTAAAGTACGCTCATGCCTATGTGAGTGCCGTACATCTTACGTCCCACCGTCTCGAAGTCTCCGTTTTCGAGAGCCTTGCAGGTATCGAGAAGTCTCTCCACCTCTTCGATTGCGTAGAGCGCACGGATGTAGTCCTCGGTCGATATTTTGCCTATCACCTCATCGAGTCACTCTTTACGGGCGTCACGGAGGAACTCAACTTCGAGGTGGTTGCGACGTATCGCCTCAACGGCACGTTCGCACGACTCACGACGACGGTTATAGGGCGAACCTACAAGCTCATGTTTCACGCATGTATCGACGAGCACGAGTTTATATCCGTGACTTTCGGGGTCGAAAGGATAATAGACATACTCTCCGCTCTTGCAGTCGAGGCGCATCAGGTGACCCGCCTTACCGTGTATTGAGGCGAACTGGTCCATGATGCCGCACTTCACGCCGACATAGTTATGCTCTGTGGACTGACCAATCTTTGCGAGGGTCATTTTATCGAATCCGAGACCCATCTTTTCATTGATGGCGAAAGCATAAGTGCTTTCGAGAGCGGCAGACGAACTCATACCCGCACCCAGAGGCACATCACCCGCAAATACCGTATCGAAACCTTCGACACGACCTCCGCGTTTGATTATCTCACGACATACGCCGAAGATATACTTCGCCCAAAGCTCTTTCGGAGCGTCATTCTCTTCGAGACCGAACTCCTCACTGCTGTTCAAATCGACAGATGTGGCTCTTACTTTGTCAGTACCGTTAAATCTTATGGCGGCGACGATACCTTTGTCTATCGCGCCCGGCATAACGAAACCGCCGTTATAGTCGGTGTGTTCGCCGATAAGATTTATACGTCCGGGCGAGGTATATAACTCCGCTCCGTCGCCATAAAGCGACTTGAACGTATCTTTTATAAGGTCGATATTCATATCGTTATTCGTTAGTCATAATATCTTTCTGACGGGGCTTGCAACCTGAAAGACCGTAGTAGAGGAGGAATACCTCGCAAACGGTGATGAATACCCAGGTCCATTCCCAGCTTCCGAACGAGTCAGCCATGATACCCTGAACGAGGGGTATGATACCGCCACCGAGCACACCGATCATCAAGGCAGCCGAACCTAGAGAGGTATATTTACCCAATTTGGCAACCGCGAGCGAGAATATAGAGGGCCACATTACAGAGTGGCAGAGACCCACGCCGATAAGAATCCAGGGGTTCTTAAGCGCCATGCTGAGGATAAGCAGAGCGATAGCGGCTGTTGAAGTAAACACGAGCTGTGTTTTAGCCGACACTTTGCTGACAAACGAGCTGACGAAACGACCCACGAGCATACCGCCCCAGTACATTGACGCCATTTTAGCCGCATTGGTAGCGATGTCACCGCCGATTTCTTTGGCAAAAGAGACGATGTTTGTACCGACAGCCACTTCGACACCCACATAGAAGAAGATTGCGGCAACGCCGAGAGCGAGGTGACGGAATGACCAGATGCTGCGTTCGAGTTTCTCGCCGTCTTTAGCTGTCGCGCTCTCGATAGTCGGGAGGTTGAGTTTGCTTACGATGAACGCAAGAACGAGGATAGTCACGATAAGAGCGACGAAGGGAATAGAGAGCTGGTCGATAGTAGCCGCAGCGCCGCCGAATACTACGTAAGCGACAAAGAGCGGACCTATCGTTGTAGCGATAGAGTTGCTAGTACCGCCGATGTTCTGACGCTGAACGTCAGATGTGCCTTTCACCTCGCAGTTTGTGAGGAAGGGGTTGATGACAACCTGCATGATAGTCACCGCACCGCCCACAACGAACGAGCCGACAAGGAAAATAAAGAACGCCAAAGGCACTGTGTACTCACCCAACGACACTTCGACGGGAGAATATACCTGAAGCAGAACAGACGCTTCAAACACAGCCAAACCGCAAACCATAAAGAGGAGCGCTCTGACAAGAGTACCTTTGTAACCGTACTTGCTGACCCATTTTGCGCCTGTACCGCCGAAAATGGGATACGCCAAGAACCAAGAGAAAGTAATGAGCGTCATCAAAGAGTTCTTGATGCTGCCCGCGTTAGAGAGCAACGCCTCTTTAATAGGCTCCTGGAACTGCTGGTTGATGTTGGTAAAGAATCCAACAAAGAAGAACAAAATGACCATCACGATAAACGGTCCTGTATAGCTCTTCACTTGAGTGTTTTGCATGATGTTTATTTTGGTTAATATTAAGTTTTATTTACTTTAAAAATAAAGTCGTCATTATAAGCTAATCACGTGTCGAGAATCGGAATATTATATGCTCCTCATAGACCTCTCCTTTTTTAAGCAGGGGCGAGGGGAATTGCAGTTTGTTGGGCGCATCGGGGAAATTCTGGCACTCCAACGCCACGCCGTCTCTCGACTCTATCGGCTTGCCGCTCTTTCCGACACCGCATCCCGTCAGCCAGTTACCCGTATAGACCTGAAGACCCGGCTGAGTGGTGTATATGTCGAGAGCGATACCGCTTTCGGGGCTGTAAAGCGTAGCGGCATGGTTCTCATGGTCACGTTTATAGCCGTCCAACGCCCAGCAATGGTCATAACCCGCGCCTATCTTCAAAGCCTCAAAGTCGGCGTCTATGTCGCGACCTATCTCTTTCGGCTCTCTGAAGTCCATTGGTGTACCCTCCACACGGGCAAGCTCGCCTGTCGGTATCTGCGTGGAATCGGTGGGTAGATAGCGTGAAGCGTTGATTTGGAGCGTGTGAGACAATACGGAACCGCTGTCGAAGCCCGAAAGATTGAAATAGGCGTGATTGGTGAGGTTCACGATTGTGTCGCCGTCGGAACCAGCGAAATAGGTTATCTCGACCGTACCCTCGTCGTCGAAGTCATAGACGACCTCACATCCGAGTTCGGCGGGATAGCCCTCCTCGCCCGCGGGCGACGTATATGAGAAGACAACCCTGTCGGTCTCCACTCTCGACGTCCATATCTTTGTCTGAAAACCTTTCGGACCGCCGTGAAGGTGGTTTACGCCGTTATTGCATTGGAGCTGATACTCTTTACCGTTAAGTTCGAAACGTCCGCGCGCTATGCGGTTGGCATAACGGCCGACACTCTTGCACATGGCGGCAGAGTCGTCGAGGTAGTTGTCATACATACGATACCCCAACACTACGTCACGCAGTTTACCCTCTCTGTCGGGCACCTCCAACGAGACAATGGCGGCGCCTATGTTTATCACTTTCAGCTTGTGCCCTTTGGCGTTGACCATGCTGTACAGAATCACCGCCTCTCCGTCGGGCGCAAAGCCCAATATCTCCTGTTCTATCTCCATAACAGAACTTTTTTGTTTTTTTATTTGCCCCAAAGCGAACGGGGATAGTCGCCTGCCTTTATGAGAGCTTCCAATTTCGCCTCAACGGCGGGACGGTCTTCCTTATATGTGACCCCGAACCATTCGGCACTGCTCGACAAGACTTTAAGTTTGGCTTTACCCTCGTTAATAAGGAGGTTGGTCATCAAGGGGATGAAAAACTCCGCCTTGATATTGTCTATGTTCTCTTTGAGGAACACTTTGAAATACGCTTCCGATTCGGCGAAATAGTCGGGAGTGAAACCGAACATGTTCATGCTGACGATGCTGTTTTCGTCGAGCGGATGCACACTTTCGTCGGTGTCTATATACACAACCTGCCCGTTTCTTCGTTCTATCTTCGTACGCTCCACTATCGAGCGGAGGAACGACTCGTCATCGGCGCAACATACACCCCTCGACACGCTTCCGTTCTCGGAGAGGGTGTTTTTGACAAGGTATCCGACCATGCAGTAGTGACCTTTCGAGCCTTCGGGAAGCGCGCTGAGGTAGTTGAACATCACCCTGAAAGCGTCCGCACCGTAGAAGTCGTCGGCATTGATTACGGCGAACGGCGTCTTTATCACGTCCGCGGCCATCATCAACGCGTGATTGGTACCCCACGGTTTGGTGCGTCCTTCGGGAACGCTGAAACCCTCAGGCAGTTTGTCGAGCTCCTGATAAACGTAATCGACGGCTATCTTACCGCCGAAACGAGACTCGTTGAACACCTCCTTGAACTCGGCGGCGAAGCTCTCACGTATCACGAAGACGACGCGGCTGAATCCCGCTCTGATAGCGTCATATACAGAATAGTCGAGGATGGCTTCCCCGCAGGGACCGATGCCGTCCATCTGTTTGAGCGAACCGTAACGCGAACCCATGCCCGCCGCAAGAATCAAAAGTGTTGCCTGTTGCATAAAATTATGGAATTTAACTTTATTTGTTGCGTAAAAATAAATACCTTTGTAACAAAACAATCCGTTCGGATTCGGAAAAAGAGTCACTTTCTCTGAATCCGAAACCCGCAAAAACAGCGGAAATGCGGATAACTATTCATCAGCAAATATAATTATTTTCTCTAAATAAAATTATCTTTGCAACGATAATTACGTAATTATTTTAATGTCATTTTTCGATGAAGTTATTGAATGTAATAAAACATATAGTTGTCAATTTCAGAAAGAAACATCGTGTCAGTTTTCGTGACCCCCACAACGACAAAGAGTTATGGTATCTGTTTCTTTCACCGATGAACCTTGCGTTCGCCTCATTCTCGCTTCTTCTGATACTTTTTGCGGCTGTTCTCGTGATAGTCGCCTACACACCCATACTCGACCTCGTTCCGGGCTATCCCGGCAACAAATCACGACAGATTCTGCTTCAAAGCGTGATGCGTCTCGACTCACTGGAGCGACAGATAAACATGTGGCAGATATACGAGCGTGACATCTCGCTCATCATGGAGGGCAAGACACCCGTATCGGTGACCGCGTCCGCAACGATAGACTCCATTCTGAAAACTCCGACGGCAGTCGTTCCTCCCTCACTGGCTGACTCGCTTTTCAGGCTTGGCATGGAGCAGAACGAGGGTAACCGCGGCAAGAAAAACACAACGGGCGGTAAAATGTCCACTTTCGAGTTCTATTCGCCCTCACGCGGTGTTGTGGTAAAACATTTCGACCCCTCATCCAATAATTTCGGCGTCAACGTATCCGTAAGCAAGGAACAGCCTATCGTGGCAGTGACCGACGGCGTCATAGTCCTGACTACATGGACACCCGAAGAGGGTTATATCGTACAGGTACAGCACGGCGGCAGCATGCTCTCTGTTTACAAACAGCTCTCACAGCTCCTCAAAAAGACGGGCGACAGAGTGAGTGCGGGCGAGGTAATCGGCTATGTCGGCGGCAGAGTCAAGAGCGACGTGCTGACATCTTCCGACACCAAGACTTCTTATTATTATGAGTTGTGGAACAACGGTACGCCCGTCGATCCCGAAACATACATGATATTCTAATCGGCGATGGAAAAACAGCGACTTGCCGTTCTCGGCTCGACAGGCTCAATCGGGCGTCAGACGCTCGAAGTGGCGGCATCTTATCCCGACCTTTTCGAAGTTACCGTTCTTACGGCAAACCGTAACTGGGAGTTGCTGTGCAAACAGGCACGCGACTTCGACGCCGACACCGTAGTGATTGGCGACAAAAACCTCTATTCCAAAGTAAAAGAGGCGCTCTCCGACACCATGACAAAGGTATTCGCGGGCGAAGAGTCACTCGAACATGTGGCAGGCTCGTCGCAAGTGGACACCGTGGTGACGGCGACGGTAGGTTTTTCAGGATTGTTCCCGACAATCAACGCGATAAAGAACTCCAAAAAGATAGCGTTGGCGAACAAAGAAACTCTCGTGGTGGCGGGAGAACGCATAATCCCCCTCTCCATGGAGTTGAACGCGCCGATAGTTCCCGTTGATTCGGAACACTCGGCAATCTTCCAGTCGCTCGCGGGCGAGAGAAGCGCGGCGATAGAGAAACTGATACTCACTGCTTCGGGAGGTCCGTTTCTCAACCACACGAAAGATATGCTCAAAAACGTCACCCTCGAAGAGGCGCTCTCACATCCCTCGTGGGTAATGGGCAACAAGATAACAATCGACTCGGCAACGCTCATGAACAAAGGGTTCGAGGTGATAGAGGCGATGTGGCTTTTCGGCGTGAAACCGTCGGACATAGAGGTGCTGGTTCATCCGGGCTCTGTCATCCACTCCATGGTGCAGTTCAAGGACGGAGCGATAAAGGCGCAAATGGGCACCCCCGACATGCGTCTGCCGATACAGTACGCCCTCACATTCCCAGAACGCCTGCCCCTCAACGGCGAACGCCTCAAACTGGAAGAGACAACCCTCGCTTTCTCAAAACCCGATACAGACCGTTTCCCCTGCCTGAGGCTTGCGTATAGAGCCATCGAGACGGGCGGTAACGCTCCCTGTGTTCTCAACGCCGCCAACGAGATTGCTGTGGAGGCGTTCATCGGACGCAGGATAGGTTTCTGCGACATACCGAGAATAATAGAGAGGTGTCTTGACGAGATAGCCTTTCAGAAAGCGCCGTCGTTCGACGACTACCGTCTGTGCGACGCCGAGACACGCAAACTTGCTAATTCTTTAATTTAAAAATGGATATACTGGTAAGAGTACTTCAACTCATCTTGTCGCTCTCGATACTTGTCGTTGTCCACGAGTTCGGACACTTCATGTTCGCCAAGATGTTCGGCGCGAGAGTCGAAAAATTCTATCTCTTTTTCAACCCCTACTTCTCTCTGTTCAAAAAGAAAATCGGAGAGACGGTCTATGGCATAGGCTGGGTGCCGTTCGGCGGTTATGTCAAAATTTCGGGCATGATTGACGAGTCTATGGACACCGAGCAGATGAAACAGCCGCCACAGCCGTGGGAGTTCCGCAGCAAACCCGCATGGCAGAGACTTCTCATAATGGTCGGCGGCGTGATGATGAACATCGTCCTGGCATTTGTCATCTATGTGGGTCTGAGTTACAGTTATGGTGAGAGCTACATCGCCGCATCAGACGTAAAAAACGGTTACGCCTACTCCGAGCTGGCGCAGGAGATAGGATTCAAAAACGGAGACCGTATCATATCAGTTAACGGCAAAAGTTTTGAAGGCGAGAACTACTCCGACATAATAGCCGAGATAATCTTTTCAGGCACTTCCGATGTTGTTGTAGAGCGTGACGGCAAACGCATGGACATCGCCATAACCGAGGAGTTCACCCCCCGCATACTCAAAAGCACTGAACCGTTGCTTTCGCTCCGCATACCCTTTGCGATAGACTCCGTACTCGACGGTTCGGCGGCACACAACGCGGGGTTAATGAAAGGAGACTCTCTCCTGTCGGTCAATGGCGAGAGAATGGTTTACAGAGACGAGTTTATCTCTGCGTTCACCTCATCGGTCGGCGACAGTCTCACTATCGGTCTGTTGCGTGACAGTTGCGGCACAAGCATGCTCAAAGAGGTAAGCATGGTTATCCCCGAAGACGGACGAATCGGTGTATTCTCGACGATAGACATAACGCAGTACTACCCTATCACCGTAAAGAAATACTCATTCCTCGAATCAATACCGCAGGGTTTCAAACGTGCATCCGACGAGATAGACAACTACATCAAGCAGTTGAAACTGATATTCACGCCTCAGACAGAGGCATACAAATCGGTAGGCTCTGTAATCTCCATGGGTAAATTCTTCCCCACGGAATGGGATTGGCTCCGTTTCTGGAACATAACCGCACTTTTCTCCATAATGTTGGCGGTTTTGAACATACTTCCCATTCCCGCACTCGACGGCGGCCACGTTGTATTCCTTCTCTACGAGGTAATCACCCGCCGCAAACCGAGTGACCGCTTCATGAACATCGCCCAGACGATAGGTATGTTGTTGCTCTTTGCGCTTATCATACTTACCCTCGGTAACGATATTCTGAAACTGATATTCAAATAATACGATATGTGTATTTAAATGACAAAGGCGGATTCATTCCGCCTTTTGTCGTTTAATAGCGACATAAGACACCTGAATGATGAAAATTATGACAAGAAACGGGAGTGTTTTTTGTATTGTTCAGGGGTATTGTTTTTTTATTCTTTTTTTCATATCTTTGTGAACGTCTATTTACAAGAAAGAGTGAGGGATAAGAGCGGATTTTTATTCGTTTTTGCAGTTTAATCGACCCAATGAAGGTCGATTTTTTCATTTTTAGCCAATTTCTACACTTTCAAATTGTAAGCAAACGCACTTTTTTTGAAGTTTTTTCGCTAAAATTTATCAATCTGGCATACTTGGCAGTCTCCTCATTCCGCCTCGAAAGCAGCGGTGCAAAAAAGCGTGTCATTCTTACTTTCCCGCTCGACTTCATCATCGCCAGCATCACTTTTTGTAACGAAATAAAGGTTAACGCCTCGTTATTCTGAATGTCCGAAAAGTTCGTTATAACCGACCTCAATTCGTGATATGTCATCGGAGATATATCAATACCTCCTGAAATTTCGGAGCCGATAAATCGCTCATTATCCGATACCTGCAACGATTCTGTATCGAAAGGCAGATAATCGTCGAACGAATAGGTAAGCAAAAACGCATCAGGTTCCGCCTCTATTATATAGGAAGAACCTCGTTTTATGGAAATCACTTTTTTGCTCATATCAATCGAACAGCTTCTCTTTTCCTCAACATAACGTGCCGACCCCCTCAACAACCATACTATCATGTTGTGCGAAGCCTCATCGCTCCAAATGTGCGTTTTACATTTGAAATCTTTGAGCATAAAGCTGTTAAGTCTGCTTATAACAGGCTCTTTTTCGACGTAAAATACAAATTCGACACTATTTTTCATGGTCTCAATTTTTTCGCGTTTTTCTGGTGTAAAAAATTTCGCACGAACTTTTGCCAAAATCGACCTTATCTGAAACGTCGAAATTTTCAAACACACTGCCAATAACAGATAGATTTTTAGTGTCTGACAATAAATATTACATCTATTTCAGTTCCTCCTGAACATCCTACTTCCGACCTTCATCTCTCTATCTTTTACCTGAAAATGAGGGAAAACCGTATTTTCGGGAATATGGTCAAAAAAGGACAACACTCTGACAAGCAATATTATAGCCTCTTAAAAATCCATCTTTTGTAAATAGAGGGAAAAGGGTGAAAAAATAATATGAAAATGAAGAGGGTAATATTGTTATTTGTCTTACTATTAGTGGGTTGCGCCACTCGGAATGAAGATTTGTATTCCGACACTAAAATCCAGGTTTTCCTGCAAACGACGGAGTTCGGAGAACAGGGTGCCCAAAACGGGATAATCTCCCAAAATGGCATATTAAAAAATGTTAAAAATGGGGGTGTTGATGTTAAAAATCCAACAAATTCTGCTTACAATTTGAAAGTTGACGGTTCTGAAGGGATAAACGGTGACGTTCAGAACACAAAATTTATCGACAATTTTGCAAAATCAGCAAATATTTCACAAAACATTGATAACAAGAACATTACAAGCGACAACAAAGCCTACTCAGGACAAAATTCGGATTCGGGCACAAAAAACTCAAATTCAGCCACAAATTTCCCGGACAAAAATTCCGATGGCGGAACATACACGACAAGGACGCTCGCCGATGAACTCGACATCATCGACGATATTGTCTTTTATGTGTTCGATGACAAAGGCGTGCAGCAGAGCCGAAGTCTCTTTTCGTCACGAGAGGGTTGCAGCGTCGAAATATCGAAAAACGGACGTTACAATATCTATGTGATGTGCAACGTGAGCGACTTGGTCGATTTACCCGTGACAATGAGCGAGGCGGACATAAAGGAGCTTACGATACCGCATCAGGAGAACTACAAACGTCTGCCGTTCGCGGGCATGACAACGGTTGAGGTTACTTCGGGAACAACACCCGAAATACATATCATGTTGAACTGTGTAAACAGCGCTATAAAATTCGAGAACAGCACCTCAACAAGAATAGACCTCGACAAAATCAAGGTCAGCGGATTGCCGTCTAAAGGCTATCTGTTCAATACGGGTGTCAAGGCAGACGGCGTCACATACGACATGACCTCCGAAGCTGTCAAGGATGAAGAGGGCAACATGATTGTTTACAGCTTCTATGTGCCCGAAAGCGAGGCGGCAGGTGTCGAAATGGAAGTAGAGGCAACGGTAACTGGCGGCACAAGCGGCGGTTCGGGTAGCGGTAGTGGTTCAGGAAACACCGCCACGACGGTTTCCGCCATGACCTTTGCCGAACAGCTCGAAACCGGTAAAATGGCGACGGCGTATGTAGGCTATCTGGAGAGCGGGTCGCTGAAAGTCGGTTCACCCGACAACTGGGGCAATGTCGGCAGCTATGACCTCAACGGCGATGTAAAGATTCAGGTTATCGGTGGCATGTTCAACGATGACGGCGATTTGCGTGCGTATAGCGGCGGTACGGAGTTTTCTTTTGTGATAACCGCCAACGGCGGTGTCGGAGAGCTTGTCAACACGGCATCGGCAAATTGGGTAGATATAAGGGATAATGTGATAGTGGTATCCAAGAACACCACGGACAGTCAGCGAAGCACGCAAATAGCGGTCAAAGTCGGACAAAACAATGTGGGTGTGTTCAACATCATACAGGGTAAGGCGATAACCATTACCCCCGTTGACGGCACGACCCTGACAGACGGTTATGTGAGAGTCATCGGCGGCACAGGTGTCATAAGCAACACCCGCAAAGTCAAATATGACGCCGACCCCGCCGAGATGAACGACATTGTTATAACACCGAGCGGCGACGCTATCAGCAACAAAGACGGTATTGTGATAAACATCGACAGAGGCGAAAAGACTATCACGGCTACATTCATCGAGACGATAGACGCCTCTACAATGATTGAGGAAGGTATCGAAGTACCCGTCACGTTCACCGACCCGAACGGCGGAGAGAACGCGAGAGTTACATTCGCACAGCGTCCCGCCAAGATTACCTTTACCCCCGTCAGACTGTCGAACATCGATTTCCGTGAGAGCGACGTTGCGGCTACCGTCACTACCGAGAACGAACAGCAATGGTCTGTTTCGGGCGAGATAACCGAGGGCGACGGCAGCACGGCGTCATGGATAACCAAAACAAGTCCGACCACTACCGCCGTAAGCGGCGCCAAACTTCAAATGCATGTCGAAGCCAACAACAATTCGATAGGCAGAACCGCATACGTCCGAGTTATCTCTTCCAACACCATTTCAAAACCTCTCGAAGTGGTACAGCTACCCTCTTACGGTATCGGCAGCATATCGGCGTCGGAGTGCTGGAGCTCATCTGAAAACACATTGAAAGCATACAGCGTCGAAAAGACATATACATTCACATTCACGACCCAGACAGCGATACCCGAAGGTACAAAACTTTCGGTCAATTGCGGAAAAGGCTCGGCGGCAGACAGCGGCATCGAGGCGAGCGCCGTCACCAAAGGAAGCGGCGACAACACCTACACCTTTACCCTGACCGTTCCCGCGAGCGACAAGGACACGGAAGAGGAATACACCATCGACGTGGAGGCTAACGGCGTTTCGATAGGCTCGTTCAATGTCAGGACACCCGTACAGCCCAAGTTCGCCGACACGACAGCCGAGGTATGGGGCGGCGTAAAAGACCGTCAGAACCTCAAGAGCGCCTCTTACTACGCCTCTGACTGGGATCTGAGGGATTTTGTTTCAAGCAATCCGAAAATCACCGTTGCCAAAGACGTGGCGGGCAAAATCGTCGTAGGATATGCCGAGACGATGAAATATAACGACGCGGCACAGAGCGCAACAATCACCATGAACCTCAACGGCGGCAACAAGGTATCATTCGACACGAAACAGTCGCCCGTGGCGTTCAACCTGTCGCAGGCTGACACTCTTAAACTCAAAAACATAGCCAAAAGCGGTTCTACCGTCTCCGTTGTGGTCAACACCTCTGCGGGCGCAGGCTCAACCTCTTGGAAGGTGGCTAAAAGCACCCAATCGTGGATTACCACCTCACCCGCCGTTGGCGGCACGGAGACCAACGCGAGCGGTTCGCCGTTGAGCGTTATTGTCACAGCCAACACGGGCGGTGACCGTACGGGTCAGTTTGTGCTCGAAAGTCAGAACACCACCTCACAGTCGTTCACCGTCACACAGTTGGGTTCGTTCGCAGCCAACATAGAAAAAGTCATCTACGGCTCTTCTGCCGCCGCCGTCTTCGAGGATAACACCCTCAAGGCGTTCAGCGTCGCTTATGACTATACTTTCACTCTGAAAACCACCGTCGCCACCACAAGCGACCGTGTCAAGGTCGTATCCAAGACCTCAGGCACAAAGGTTACAATCAAGTCACAACCCGCGGGCAGCGGCACGACCGACACATTCACGTTTGTGTTGAGCGTACCCGCAAGCACTACCACCGACGAACCTCTGTCACAGTTCGACATCACCGTTGACGGCAACGTATCGGGCAGCTTCAATGTACAGCAGGCTAAAAAGGCGAGCATACTTGTCGGCGGCAAGTCAAGTTATCCCGTGATAGGCGGTTTGGCGTCAGTAAACGGTACATTCGTAGCCTCTGTATGGGATATTCCCGCAAGCGGCTATGTCACCAGTTCTAACGCCACGGCGCACGCTGTCAGCTCACTTTCAACGGCTGGTACTTTCAGCGTGGCGTTCAAACCGACCCTTGCCTACAACACGACAGCGACCAACGCCACAATCACACTGAAAGGTCGTGACGGCGGCGACCGTGCCACGGCGACAGTCAGTCAGACACCCGTCAAATTCACCTTTGCCCCGACAACCTACAAGTTCGGTTATCAGTCGGGTCTGAGCACAACCGTGACGGTCACCTCATCGAACGCGGGTACCATATCGAGCGGCATGACCGCCACCACTCCGAGCGGCAACTGGGTCACCACGAGCGTTTCGGGCAATGTCGTCACTCTGCGCACGACAGCCGCCAACGCCACGAATGCCGCCCGCAGCTCCACGTTCACGGTTACCTACAAGGGCACGACCTCGCAGGCGTTCACCGTTTCGCAGGACAACCAATACACAGGTACGCTCTCATGTACGACTTCTGGCGCGGTCTTCGCATCCAACAAGTTGAGCGCGTTCAGCGTCGCCAAGAGCTACACCATACGTCTGACGCTCAACAAGGCGGCAGCCGCCAATACGGTAACGGCGACACGCACGAGCGGAACCTTGACCCTCAACAATCCGAGCGGTACAGCTTCCGCCACCACTCACGACTTCACGATAAGCGTACCCGCATCTACCGCAACCACCGAGCCTACCTCAACGTTCGACATCAAGGTCGGCACGCAGAAGGTTGCTACGCTCACTGTACAGCAGGCGAAGAAGACAAGTATCCTCGTAAGCGGGAAAGGTTCTTATTCGGTTATCGGCGGTCTGGCATCTGCCAACGGTACGTTCGTGGCATCTACATGGGATATCGCCACAGCGAACTATGTGACCAGCTCCAACACAACGGCGCACGCTGTCAGCTCTCTTGCCACCACAGGAACATTCAAGGTCGCGTTCAAATCGACACTTGCCTACAATGCGGCGGCAACCAGTGCCACCATTACACTGAAAGGACGAGACGGCGGTAACCGAGCTACGGCAACCGTAAATCAGACACCCGTCAAGTTTACGTTCTCGCCGACAAGCTACACGTTTGAAGGAGACGCCAACCTTTCGACAACGGTCACCGTCACCACCACGAACGCTGGTACCATATCAAGCGGTATGACAGCAACCACTCCGAGTGGCGGCTGGGCAACGACAACCGTCTCTACCAACAAAGTGACAGTCAAAACAACATCTGAAAATACGACAGGTTCACAACGCAGCAGTACGTTTACCGTCACTTATAAAGGAACGACATCGCAAACGTTTACGATAAAGCAAGAACCAAATTATGATTTAAGTATTTGGGCAGAATACAATGTAGATGCCGTAGGAAAATTTGCAACAAGCAAGCCTTCACAGTTAACAGGAACAAGAGCTGCTTCACATGGTAAATTCTATCAATGGAACAGAAAAATAGCGTGGGCAACGACAGGTAATGTCAGCGGATGGAATTCTAATGGTGATACCGGATTAAGTTGGGCATCAGCCAACGACCCTTGTCCGAGTGGTTACCGCGTACCGACAAAAGATGAGTTTGTAGAACTTAATAATAATACGACAAAGAGTAATAAAGGTGGTTGGACAAGTAGCAATTATGGTTATTTGGTATTCACAAGTGGAAGTGTTACAAGGGAGTTTCCCGCTGTCGGTTACCGCAACTACACCAATGGCGTGCTGGGCAGACAGGGTTTGCACGGCGACTATTGGGCGTCCACACAGTACGACGGAGAGAAGGGGTACTTTTTGGGCGTTGACAGCAGCAGCGTCAATCCGTCAAACTATAGTTATAAGTCGAACGGCTTTAGCGTGCGCTGTGTCCGAAAATAAATGATTTCTTTGATTCTTTGATTTCTTTGATTCTTCCCAGATGTCCTGCGAAGCGGACATCGGACTGCATGCGAGAGCAAAGCGCCGCCTGCGAAGCGGCGGCGCCGCGAAAATTTTTTGAAAAAAGTGTTATATTTTTAACATGGCTCAAAACCTAAAAACAAGGCGCCTGTTGAGGGAAGAATCAAAGTGTCAAAGAGTCGAAATCAAAGGTCGAGGCAACAAAAGCAACGCCAAACACGCCGATATTTCGAAAATCGAAAAAGTATTTCGGGATAAAGATATCGGAATGAAAGTTAAATTAAAACAAAAAGAGAAGAAAATTGATGCAAAAAAGTGCTGAATATTAGATTTATAGTATAAAAAGTTGGCATAATGTCAAGAAAAGTTGAGAACGCAATAGAAATCATGTTATAATTAAGCGACATGCAATCATAAGTGTTTAAATAAAATACTGCCGAGGATGTGGGAGAGTTATTATTCCTCGGCGCGGGGCTCGGGAAGGAGAGGTTTTTTCATAGCAGTTCCCTTACTCCCAACCCGAGACCCGTTTTATATAAAATTTTACAGATACAAACAATTTCCCCCATTATCACATATTTTATTCCATACTTTTATAGTGTTATTTTGTGGTTATTATTATCCTCAATCTGGCGGGATGACATCCGAGAGGGATGACATCCCGCCTCTTTTATTTCCGTTCGATTTCGGTTCGACAGGTTGGCAAGCGTACCCCGTCACTTCTTTTTTCCTCACTTTTCTTTCTCGACAGGTTGGCAAGTGTACCCCGTCGTTTCCTTTTTATTGTTCGAGGCGAGTGCGGGGTGGATGCCGACTTCGTGGGAGATAATGAGCCAAATGGGTATGACATGGTCAAAAGGGGCTGCGCCCCCTCGTTTTGGTTACTTTGTCGAGGGACAAAGTAACGCCGTCGGCAGACCCCCGCGGGAGCGGCTGTCGGCAGACCCGTCGGAGACACAAAAACTTCATAGCTTTACAATGAATGTTACTTCCGCAAGTTACTATTTTTCGTAGCCGCATTCATAAATATGAAATCTTTTCAGATTTATGAATAAGGTTACGAAAAAAATAGTAACTTAGCGGAAGTAACATTCATTGTAAAGCTATGAAGTTTTTTATAGACACGGCGAATCTTGCGCAGATTGCGGAGGCCGAAAGCATGGGTATCCTTGACGGGGTTACCACCAATCCTTCTTTGATGGCTAAAGAGGGTATTAAGGGCAAAGACGCCATAATGAAACACTATACGGATATCTGCAAAATCGTCAATGGTGACGTGAGTGCGGAGGTCATGTCTTCCGACTACGAGAGCATGATTGAGGAGGGTAAGGAGCTTGCCGCCCTTGACAAACAAATAGTAGTCAAGATTCCGTGTACCGCCGACGGCATCAAAGCCATCAAATCGCTCGGCGACATGGGTATCAGAACCAACTGCACGCTCGTCTTCTCGACAGGACAGGCGATGCTGGCAGCAAAGGCGGGCGCAAGCTACGTCTCACCGTTCATAGGCCGCCTCGACGACATAGGCGCCAACGGTATAGAGCTTGTGTCGAGGATTGTCAACATCTACCGCTACTACGGCTACCAGACAGAGGTGCTGGCGGCGTCGATACGCTCCGTCCAACACATAATACAGTGCATGGAGATAGGCGCGGACGTGATAACATCGCCCCTCAAAAGCATTCTCGCCCTCTTGAACCACCCTCTGACCGACAACGGACTGAAGATATTCCAGGAGGCTGCCGACCAGATGACCAAATAAGCAGGAGACCAACGTATTATAAAACCGTATGTTCAAATCAGGATTCGTAAACATCGTGGGTAACCCCAACGTGGGCAAATCGACGCTCATGAACACGCTTGTCGGGGAGCGTATATCAATCATCACCTCGAAAGCGCAGACAACACGCCACCGTATCATGGGCATTGTCAACGGAGCGGATTTCCAGATTGTCTATTCGGACACCCCCGGTGTTCTCAAACCCAACTACAAACTGCAAGAGAGCATGTTGCGCTTCTCGGTGGGCGCGCTTGTCGATGCCGACGTGCTGCTCTATGTCACCGACGTTGTAGAGGATGCGCTCAAGCATGCCGACTTCGTGGAGAAGGTCAGACTCTCCGCCATACCGACCATTCTTGTCATCAACAAGATTGACCTCACCGACCAAGAGGGTCTCAACGCCAAAGTGGCTATGTGGCGCGAGCTGTTGCCCGAAGCGGAGATAATACCCGCATCCGCCACCAACAAGTTCAACACCGACAACCTCTTCGACGCGATTGTGAAGCTGTTGCCCCCAGGCGACCCGTACTACCCCACCGACGCCCTCACCGACAAGCCGATGAGATTCTTCGCCTCGGAGATAATACGCGAACAGATTCTGCTCAACTTCGACAAGGAGATACCGTATTCGGTCGAGGTCGTCATCGAGAGCTACAAGGAGAGCCCCGAAATAGACCGTATAAGCGCGGTCATCTATGTGTCCCGCAATTCGCAGAAAGGAATAATAATCGGTCACAAGGGAAGTATGCTCAAAAAGGTGGGAACAGCGGCCCGTAAAGAGCTTGAGGAGTTCTTACAGAAAAAGGTGTTCCTCGAAATATTCGTCAAGGTGGGCGACAACTGGCGTAACGACGAGAGAATGCTCAAAAACTTCGGCTACATAGACAAAGATTAATCACAGGGTCGGAGATTTTCGGCACGGCGGGTCGGAGACAGGTCTCGCCCAAGATAACGGTTATGACAATGAGTACAAAAGCGGAAGAGATAGCACAACTTGCACACAAATATAACCACGACGAGGGGTATATGTGTTCGGAGGCGGTCGTACACGCCATAAACGACGCTCTCGGTCTCAACATGCCCCGCGAACTGCTCGCCGCATCGTCTTCGTTCGGCGGGGGTATGAGTTCGGGATGCGTGTGCGGCGCACTCGTGGGCGGAGAGATAATACTCGGCGCACTGCTCGGTCGTGAGCATCCGTCGATGTCAGCCGCCGAGATAAGAAAGAAAGCCGCCGCACTCCATGACTACTTCAAGGAACAGAACCATTCGACCTGCTGCCGCGTCTTGACAAGAAAAGGCAAGGATGCCAAACAGTGCGCACGATTCACGGAGTGCGTGGCGGGTAAGGTCATCGAAATGATTTCGAAAGAGAGGTAACCATGTGGGACTATATCATCGAACAGCTCAACAGTCAGGAGATAACAACCGTGTCGGCGGCGATGAAACTCGTTGTCAGCTTCATATTCGGCGCAATAATAGGCATCGAACGACAGCAACGCAGACAAAACGCCGGCATGAGGACCATTACGCTGATATGTGTCGGCTCAACAGCCGCCATGATGCTCTCGATATGGATTCCGCAAAGCTACCCCGACATGCTCAACGGTGACCCCGGACGAATAGCCGCACAGATATTGACGGGTATCGGTTTCCTCGGCGCAGGCTCAATAATACAGAGCAAAGGCAATGTCAGAGGATTGACCACTGCCGCCTGCATCTGGGTGATAGCGATAGTGGGTATGTGCGTGGGCGCGGGAATGTATCTCGCAGCCGCAATACTGACCGTCATGTCGCTGTTCATATTGGTGACGCTGGAAAGACTCGAAAAAATGAGACTGCTGTCGGGCGAGATAAAGCAGATAAGCATAACTTTCGGAACAGACACGCCTGACGTCGAAACAGCCGTCTCGATAGTGAAAAACAACCTGCTCTTCGTCTTCAATACATCGACATCACGAGACTATGCGTCTCACTCCTCTACCCTTACACTCCGAGTGCAGGCTAAAGCAAAAGACACTTACGAGGAGCTGTTCAAAGAACTGCACGAGAAATGCCCCGACATAACGGCGATAGGGATATATGACGCGTAAAAAACGCCGTAAAACCGCTTTATTCCGTCGATAAATACGTACTCGACATTCGATATTTACAGTTACCCATAACCTTTATAAAACAAACTTTTCATACAAAAAATAAGGACGACGGGATAAAATGGAGACGGGGTACGATTGTCAACCTGTCGGAACAACATTGTAAAATACCGCAGATACACCTATCTGACCGCTTACTTCCAACATTACATCCGCACCGCACATAAAGAAACAGAATAAACGAACGACTCCTACTAGGATTCGGACAAAAAACATCCGCTGAACCGACACGATGTCAGTTCAGCGGATTGTTTTTAAGATATTATAACGCAGTCGTTATTTCACGATGTCGAGTTCGTCGATAAGACGTGTGCAACCTGCGTATTTGTCGATGATGAAGAGCACGTAACGGATGTCAACCGCTATACAACGCTGCAATTCGGGTTCAAACGCGATGTCACCGCTCATAGCTTCCCAGTTACCGTCGAAAGCCAAACCGATAAGTTCGCCTTTGCCGTTAATCATGGGGCTGCCTGAGTTACCGCCCGTGATGTCGTTGTTGGTGATGAAGTTGACATAGAGTGTGCCGTCTTCACCGTAGCGACCATAATCACCTGCCTTGTAGAGTTCCTTAAGCTTTTCGGGAACGGTGAACTCGTAAGCATTGTTGGGGTCCTCTTTCTCGATGATACCCTTGATTGTGGTGCGGTAGTCGTAGTTTACGGCGTCGGCTGCCTTGTAGGGCAATACGTTACCGTAAGTGAGACGGATAGTGAAGTTGGCATCGGGATAGTAAACCTTGTCGGGGTTCTGCTCCATCAAACCTTTAACATAGAGACGATGCGCGTTGGCGTAAGCCTCCGAACCGCCTCTCTTGGGCGCAACCTCTCTGATTTTCTCGTTGAGAGATTTTGCCGCGATATAAGCATAGTCGTTTTCGAGAGCCTCTTTGGTGGGGTTGTCGAGGAACGCCATAAGCTTGTCTTCAGACGCGAAGATAGAGTTGTTGTAGAGATAATCAACCGCTTTATCAACGCTGCCGTCAGCTTTTTCAGCTATGAGCGAGAGCGCAGAGGGCCAATACTGTTTATCGACATCTGCCATATAAAGTTCAATCATGGCTTTTGCCACCTTCTTGTCGGTGGGGATGTTGATGTCTTTATAAAGGTTTGAGAAAGTCTCTTTGAGTCTTGCGGCTATCGCCTTGGTGTCCTCACCTTTCTCGAGAGCCTTGTCAAGACCTGACATAATTGTACGGTAAGCAAGGTTCACAATCTCAATGGTATAGAGGGTCTCGCTCAGGTACATTATCTGCATCTCGTAGTTCAGAGAGCTGTCAACGCTGTTTTTGATGTCGTTAAGCGCGTTGCCGTAGAGTTTTACTCTCTCGGGAGAGGCGTTCACCCACTCGGTAAAGCTGTTCTCGATAGCCTGTTTAGCACCTTTCACATTGAGACGACGCAGACCACGGCTCTCACCGATTGCATTCTTCCAGTAGTTAGAAGAACCTGCATATTTCGATGCGTACTGAATCTTGATTTTGGGGTCCGCCATCATGTCTTTCATGAGGACATCCTGACGTACGCCACGGCATTTGATGCGGATGGGGTTTGTAACGTCGAGAACTCTGTCAATCTCATAAGAGGTCATGTAACGCTGTGTTGAACCGGGGAAACCCATAATCATCGCGTAGTCATTCTCTTTTATGCCTGAGATAGAGACAGGAAGCCATTTCTCGGGTTTGTAGGGAACGTTATCTTCAGAGTATGCCGCGGGATTGTTGTTCTTGTCGGCATAGATACGGAAGATTGAGAAGTCACCCGTGTGACGGGGCCACATCCAGTTGTCGGTGTCGCCGCCGAACTTACCTATTGATGAGGGGGGCGCGCCGACCATACGGACGTCGGTGAAGACCTGTTTAACGAAAAGGATATACATGTTGCCGCCGAACATGCTCTGAACCTGAACAGACTCACCCACTCCGAGCTCTACTTTCTCGGTGAGTTTCTCGATGTTCTTTTCAATGAGCTGATTGCGTTTTTCGAGGCTCATATCCTCTTTCACCTTGTTGAGAACCTTGTCGGTCACATCCTCGATGCGTCTGATGAAAGTCACCTGAAGACCGGGTGTGGGTATCTCCTCTTTGAAAGAGTTTGCCCAGAAACCGTCTTTGAGATAGTCGTGCTCGACGCTGCTGTGCTGCTGGATGGCACCGTATCCGCAATGGTGGTTGGTGAAGACCAGACCCTGGTCAGAAACAACCTCGCCCGTGCAACCGCCGCCGAAGATGACGATAGCGTCTTTGAGCGAGCTCTTATCCGCGCTGTAAATGTCTTCCGCCTCCAGCTTCAAGCCTTTGGCTTTCATGTCGGTAATGTTGAGCTTCTGAATGTACGGAAGAAGCCACATTCCCTCGTCGGCGAATGCAGTAGTTGCCGAGAAGAGCAACAACAACGCCGCTACAAAATGTTTTTTCATATACAAATCATTAAAAAATAAAGTTCTTAACCAAACTCTCAAAAAGAGTGTTACCTGCCCATATAGTCCTCAATCTGCTCGACAGTATATGGTATTCTGCGACCACCGAGGACTCTTCTGCCCGTCTCCGTAACCAGAATGTCGTCCTCTACCCTCATGCCGCCGAATGTAGCCATAGAGCGTACCTTGTCGTAGTTTATGAACGAGCTGTTGATATGCTCTCTCTCCCACTTGTCAAGAAGCGCGGGGATAAAATAGATACCCGGTTCGCAGGTTATCACGTGACCTTTTCGGAGCGTCTTACCCATTCTGAGCGATGCCAGACCGAACTGCTGGCTTCTCTCCGTCTGTGAGTCGTAACCGACGAATGTCTCGCCGAGACCCTCCATGTCGTGAACGTCTAGACCCATCTGATGACCCAGACCGTGAGGCATGAACAGAGCGTGCGCACCAGCCGCCACAGCCTCATCGACATCACCTTTCATAAAGCCGAGCTCTTTGAGACCCTCCGCCATACGACGACAAGCCGAAAGATGTACGCTCATATATGTAACACCAGGCTTTATTGATTCGATACCATGCTCAAAGACAGATACCAACAAAGAGTATATGTCTTTCTGCAAAGGAGTGAACACGCCTCCGACGGGAACTGTTCGGGTATTGTCGGAGCAGTAGTTGAGCACGTTCTCCGCACCAGCATCCATGAGCATGAGGCGTCCTTTTTCGAGCACACCGTCATGGTTATGGTTATGAAGCGTCTGACCGTTCTGCGTCAGTATGGTGTGGAACGACACTCCCGCGCCGCGACTGAGGGCGATACCCTCAACGGCACCCGCTATCTCTCGTTCAGAGACACCTTCGTGACACATGCGCATCGCCGTGGTGTGCATCTGATAGCCTATTTCACACGCCTTTTCAATCTCCTCTATCTCTTCCGCAGACTTGATTTCACGCATCGAGATAACCGCCTCTGTAAGCTCTCTCGAAGCGTACAATAAGACAGCCTCGCGAGAGATACCCAAAAGGCGTTCCAAAAGCGCGGAGGTATCGGCTCTGTAAGGGGTGAGGAAATGAACCTTGCGCCCCGAAGCCACCGTATTGGAAACAAGAGCGGCAAGCTCTCGCAAAGGATATGCCGAACCGACTCCGACAGAGGCGGCAAGCTCGCTTACGGTGGGCTGGTTACCCATCCATATTATATCGTCTATCGAGTAGTCGTTGCCGTAAAGACAATCCGTGTCGGCGTCTATGTCGATGACTCCGACCATGTCGGCATGATTCAATCCGAAATAGTATAGGAATGTGCTGTCCTGACGGAAGCGATAGGTGTTTGACGGATAGTTATAGGGAGCTTCACTGTTACCGGGAAGTATTATAATCCCGCTTTTGACTTTACTTCTCAATCGATTGCGTCTCTCGACGTAAACATCTTTATCGAACATAATATGAATTTTGTAATATTAAACTCTTCAAAGGTAACGATTTTTGAATAAAAAGCAATATTCAAAAAGACCTTTTTATTAACAGAAACAGGGCTAAGAAAAACTATTTTCACCAATTGGTGACATTCCGAAACGCCTTTTTGTCTAAATACCCCCGACAATCATGTTTCATCTACTCAAACCACCGTTTGGTCTAAAAAAATAGTTTTATAAAATCTATTGATTTAGTTTTGTGTCGTGAATAAAAAATGAAATAAAAACAAAAAAACGACATATCATGAAAAACAGATTACGTTACATAATGCTGACCGTGTTGGGGTCGATGATAACCCTTACGGTTTCCGCACAGAAAGTAACCTTGAGCGGTACGGTAGTGGATGCGACCACCAACGCTCCGATGCCAGGCGCCACTATTCTGGCGGAAGGTTCACCCGGCGCAATCTCTGGTCAGAACGGTACGTTCACAATCAGCGGGCTCAAACTCGGCGTAAAAAACTCGATAGAGGTATCTTTCCTCGGATATAAAAACGCCGTAATCGAATATACGCCTGAAAAAACAAACAACAAACTCAACAAACCCGTACAGCTCACACCCGAATCTCTCAATGCGGGTGAAGTCGTCGTTCAGGGTCGCGCCCCGATTGCCAAACAGATGGGCGACACCGTGCAGTACAACGCCGACGCCTTCAAGGTAAACCCCGACGCAACTGCAGCCGACCTTGTCGCAAAAATGCCGGGTATGAAGGTTGAGAACGGTACTCCGTCACAGGGCGGCGAAAGCATCACACGTATCTATGTTGACGGCAAGAGTTTCTTCCGTGACGACCCCGCCACAGCGCTCGCCTCTCTGCCCGCCGACGCCATCGAGGGAATACAGGTCTTTGAGGAACTGAGCGACGAGGCCAAATTCTCAGGTATAGACGACGGCGAGAGAACAAAAACGATAAACATCGTCACCAAAGCCAAACGCAAAGACGCCTACTTCGGCGACTACACTGTCGGATATGGTACCGACAACCACTATAATGTCAAAGCCAACACAAACATATTCTATGACAACCACCGTCTGACCGTAGGTTTCGGCCTCAACGACATAAACCAGCCTGCCACATCGGGCGGACGATTCTACGGTGCCTTCGGACGCAGCGGTTTGCAGACAGCGGCAGGCGTAAAGCTCAACTACTCAGGCGAATTCACCAATAAGAAAGGGTATGAGACGAACGCCAGCATCGACTATGTGTTCAACAACAACAAAAACGACTCTTACAACAGCTCCGTTCAGGACTGGAACGCCACATCATCTTTTGATACAAGACGATACACGGAAGAGTACAAAAGCAACACCAACAAATTCTCTCACTCGTTGCGAGCCAACATCGAGAGTCAGCTCGGCGCAAACGACCGAATCATATTCCGACCCAATTTCAGCTACACTACATCAGAAGAAAATCAGATAACCAAGATGTTGACCGTGCAGGACGGCATAACCACCAACGACGCCATAACCAACCAGTTCGATAAAAGCAAGAGCTTCAAAACAGGAGCCAATTTCAACTGGATGCACAACTTTGCACCGAAACACACAATATCTTTAAGAGCCAATTTCAGCATCGCGAAAGATGACGCATCGTCAATAATAGAAGGTAACAACAACTTCCTTCGTGAAGACGAATGGATAGACTCTCTGCTTAATCAAAATACGGATGAATATGACATCGACAACACGATAGGCGGACGTCTGTCATATACCTACAAGGTCGGCAAGAACTCATCTTTAATGGCGAACTACAACGTCTCTTACACATGGAACGACACCGACAAAAAGACATACGTATATGACCCCGCATCGGGCATGCTCAGCACACTCGACCCCAACCTGTCAAACATATTCGCACGCGACTATCTGACAAACTCGGGAGGTTTGGGTTATAATTACAGAATCAAAAACAAGATAACCTTCAACGTCAGCGCGAATTTCCAGAACGCCACACTCCAGAGCCGATACACGCTACCGACTGACGACATATACGACTACTCGTTCAACAGCGTTGTCGCCAACATGCGTTTCGACTACTATTTCACCGAGAGCCGCCGATTGAGCATGTTCTTCCGCGGCAGACCGAGTCTCCCCTCGATGAGCCAACTTCAGAACGTCGTTGACAACACCAACCCGCTCAACGTAACCGTCGGTAACCCCAATCTGAAACAGAGCTACAACAACATGATAGGCATCGTTTACTTCAACACCAACATCGAGAAGTCAAACACCACCATGCTCCACGCTTTCTTCAACTCAACTGCCAACTCTTTCGCCAACGACATAAGGATACTCGACCGTGACGAAATTATAAACAACGTCAACATACAGCAGGGCGCACAGGTAAGCTCTCCCGTAAACATAGACGGCAAATGGAGCTTCAGCTCGATGTTCGACTACTCTGTTGCGCTTCCCCGCATAAAGAGTAACATCAGCACAGGCGTAAGATACTCGCTCTCACACACTCCGTCAATATACAACGGTGTCAAGAGCATCACAATGAGCAACGGCGGAGGCGTCGATTTGGCACTGACGAGCAACATATCCGAAAACATCGACTTCACCGTAAGAAGCGAGACCAACCTCACATACTCTTCAGGAACAAACGCTCGAAAAACGACATACATAAACGAACGTGCGAGCGTAGTCTTCAACTGGATATTCTGGAAAGGGTTCTTTATCAACGCCGACTACTCATATAACTTCAACTGGTACTCTACCGGTTCACCCCAGAACAACTACAACCTGTTGAACGCGGGTATCGGCAAGAAGTTCCTCAAAAACCAGAACGCAGAGATACGAATCAGCGGTTTCGACCTGCTCAATCAGGCGAAGAGCATATCTTACACCGTCAACGACAACTACACTCAGAACGTAATATCAAACGTGTTGCAGCGTTACGTTATGCTCACGTTCAGCTATAAGTTCAACACAATGAAAGGCGGTTCTACGGCTGCGGCACAGAGCACACGACGTCCCGGAATGGGTGGCGCACACCCGATGCCCCCTATGGGAAGACCCTAAAAACAGTAACAGACTTATAGACTCAAAGTCATGAAAAAGATATTTGCAGAAAAGCAGACTCTCAAGAATATAGCCGTTCATGTTTCGGCATGGATTCTGTTGCTGCTCACACTGATGCTCAACACGAGAGACATGAGTATCGAGACATGGATGATAAAATACAACCTGCCGTTATGGGTGTTCTTCCTGATAATCTTCTATGTCAACTACCTCATACTGATACCTCGTCTGATGATGAAACGCAAAACCGTTACGTTCGTTTTATCGTCAATCATACTGGTCGCCGCATGCTACACATTGAACAAATGCTACCTCCAGTATATCCGCGAGATAGAGCTGAAAGAGAGGCTTGAACACGTAATAAACAACAGCGACGAAGCTACATCGGGGAAACGACGCGAGGAACTCATAAAAAGGCTCAACCGCGAGATAGACCGCTCGTTCCGCATAGAGAGCTTCGACCCGTTCATGAAACAGAACCAGTCGCTCATATACCGCATGTTGCTGGTTTATGTGGTCAGCCTTGTCATGGGACTCGGCAAGCAATGGAAACACGAGGAACAGAGGCGAAAAGAGATAGAAAAGGAGCATATAAGCTCCGAGCTCGACTATCTCAAAGCACAGATAAACCCTCATTTCCTGTTCAACGCCTTGAACTCAATCTACTCTCTGACGCTCTCACAACCCGACAACGCGGGTAACGCCGTTCTGAAACTGTCGTCTATTTTGCGCTACATGCTATACGAGACAGACCGCAAGAACGTCTCTCTCTCCGAGGAGATGAACGTGATTGAGAATTATCTCGGACTCCAGAAACTGCGTCTCACCGACAAAACCCGACTGTCGTTCGAACGCACGGGCGTGGCGGACCATTACAGAATAGCCCCTCTGCTTCTTGTTCCACTAATTGAAAACGCCTTCAAATATGGTGTCGATTCGTCCGAAGAGTCATTCATCGACATCAACATCACAATCGAGGAGGGTCGTCTTTCGATGACTATCCGCAACAAGATAGTACGCCAAGGCATAAACAAGATTGTCGGCGGCAAATCGGGAAGCCGTCAAGAGACCAAAAGTGAAGGACAAGGCTACCGTCAAGGCGGCATAGGGATAAAGAACATCCGAAGAAGACTTGAACTGCTCTATCCGTCGAGCCACACACTAAAGGCAGAGGAACAAAACGGAGAATTTTTCGTATATTTGTCTCTCCCGTTGGGCAAAGAAATAAAAACCGTTCAAGAATGAGATGTTTGGCTGTTGACGACGAGCCGCTGGCTCTTGAGATAATAAAGACCTTTTGTAACAAAGTTCCGTTCATCGAGACATTGACCGTATGTTCGAGCGGTGTCGAAGCGATAAGCATACTGCAACAGGACAACATCGACCTGCTGTTTCTGGACATAAACATGCCTCACATGTCGGGATTGGAGTTGGCGTCATTGTTACGCAATCCGCCGATGCTGATATTCACAACCGCCTATCAGGATCACGCACTCGAAGGCTTCGACCTGTCGGCGATAGACTATCTTGTCAAACCGTTCTCGTTCGAACGTTTCGTGAAAGCGGTATCTAAAGCCTACGAGCTCTATTCACTCCGAAAAAAATCGGAGAACGCAATCTTAAACGGTGTTTCAGAGAATGAGGGCAACGGAGAGAGCGGTAATAATGTCAGCAAATCGTCCGCCGATGATTATTTCATAATAAAAGTTGAATACAGCAACGTAAAAGTCCGTTTCGACGACATTTTATACATCGAGGGATTAAAGGACTACGTAAAGATATACACAACGGAGAAAAACCTCGTCACCAAAAGCACGATGAAGAATGTCGAAGAACACCTGCCCTCCTCTTCATTCATGCGGGTACACAAATCCTACATAGTAGGCGTCTCGCACATCGAAGCCATAGAAAACAACCACATCGTCATCGGTACGCACCGAATACCGTTGGGCGGCGGATACAAAGACGAATTCCTCGCCTTTATAGAAAGCAAAAGGCTGTAATTGTATTTGACAATTACAGCCTTTTAATCTTTTATATTCAAATTACAATCCTCTCTGTCTTAACACCTCGAATATGAGGATTCCTGCGGCGACAGATACGTTAAGTGAGGAAATTTCCCCTTGCAGGGGTATCGCCAGCTGTTGGTCGCAGAGTTTGAGAGATTCTTTGGAAATACCTTTCTCTTCATTACCCATTACAATGGCGACGCGTCCTTTCAAATCACCGCTCCATAAGGGAGTAGAGCTTTTTTCGGTTGCCGCCACAATCTTATATCCGTTATCTTTCAGCTGTCTCAAAGCGTTACGCACGCTACCCACACGACACACGGGCAATATGTTGAGCGCACCCGCCGAACTCTTTATCGACTCGCTGTTTACGGGCGCGCCGTTCTTCGCCGATACGATTACCGCGTCACCCGCCGCACACTCCACACTGCGGGCAATGGCGCCGAAGTTACGAACGTCGGTAACACCGTCCAACACAACCACGAGAGAGTCAGCAGCGGCATTTTCGATGACAGCGTCGAGAGAGGCATACTCAATCATCGCCATGAGTGCCACGACACCCTGATGATTTGAACGAACCATACGGTCGAGCTTCTCAACAGGCACAAATGTGACATCCACGCCACGCTCCGACGCCAACGCACAAAGACGCTGCATCACGGGTGAGTCAGAACCCCTCTTGACAAAGATACGCTCCAGCTTTTTGTCAGCCTCAAGAGCCTCAATGACGGGACGTACCCCGAAGATTACCATATTCTTGTTTTCCATAATCACCTGTTTTGTTTATCGAACATTTCAAGCTCTTCCGACGCCCTCTCCCAGAGAGTCATTGTGTCGGCGAGTTTCTTCTTCAAAGCGTTGTATTCGTCGAACACCGTCGGGTCTGACAAAGACAAGCCATACTTATGCGGGTCTGCCATTTTCTCGTCCCATAGCGCGATTTCCACCTCAAGACGCTCTATCTCCGCCTCATTGTTCTCTACGGCTGAACGCAACTTGCGACGGGCACGTTCAATCTCTTTCTGCTGCTGGAAAGTGAGACGCTGTTTAGGTTCCGCTGTCGGTGCATCGCCTTTGGAAGTAGTCTCTGCCGCACCGTTTTTGGGTGCAGATTCCGCCACGGGCGCGCTCTCAATCTGCGACATGCTCTCAATCTTCTTGTGATAGAGGAAATCGTTGATACCGCCCGGATGCTCTTTCACCCTGCCGTCACCGAACTCATAGACCTTGGTGACCAGACCGTCAAGAAACTCACGGTCATGCGATACAACAATCATCGTCCCGTCATACTCCGACAACGCCTTTTTCAATACATCTTTCGAACGCATGTCCATGTGGTTGGTGGGCTCATCGAGAATCAACAGATTGTGTGGTTCAAGCATAAGACGCGCCATAGCAAGACGAGAACGTTCCCCGCCAGAGAGGACACGCACTTTCTTGTCTATATCCTCACCTTTAAACAAGAATGCACCGAGAATATCACGCAGACGGGTTCTTATATCTCCCACAGCCACTCTGTCGAGTGTGTCGAATACCGTAAAGTCGCCGTTCATCAAGTCCTCCTGATTCTGTGCGTAATACCCTATCGAGACATTATGCCCCACTCTCAACAGACCCTCTGTCACAGGCGTCTCGCCGACAATCATGCGTGCGAATGTCGTTTTACCCTCACCGTTACGACCCACAAAAGCGACCTTGTCACCTCTTTCGAGCGTAAATTCGGCGTCAGAGAAGATGCGTTTCTCGCCAAAGCATTTACCCACGCCCTTCGCCTCTATCACTATGTTTCCCGAGCGAGGCGCGGCAGGAAAGCGTATCGACATCATCGAGTTGTCAACCTCGTCTATCTCTATTATCTCGAGCTTTTCGAGCTGCTTCATGCGCGACTGCACCTGATTCGACTTGGTGGGCTTATATCTGAACCGTTCGATGAACTCACGGGTATCCCTAATCATCTTCTGCTGGTTCTCGTATGCGGCAATCTGCTGTGCCCTGCGCTCCTCACGCAAAACGACATACTTGCTGTAAGGCACATTATAGTCGTGAATCTTGCCGAGCACTATCTCGACCGTACGTGTCGTCACGGTGTCGAGGAATCGTCTGTCGTGCGATATCAGCACCACCGCCCCCTTATAATCTTTCAGATACTCTTCGAGCCACCCGATACTCTCGATGTCGAGGTGGTTGGTGGGCTCGTCGAGCAGTATGACCGACGGACGTTTGAGCAACACCTTAGCCAGCTCTATACGCATACGCCACCCGCCGCTGAACTGCGATGTTGGGCGTGTCAGCTCCTCTCTCTTGAAACCCAGACCGAGAAGCGTCTTTTCCGCCTGCGCCTCACGAGATACGCCGTCCATCATGTGAAAACGTTCCGTCGATTCCGACAGCTCGTGTATCAGACGACTGTATTCGGGAGAATCGTAGTCGTCACGTTCGGCAATGATTCGCCCCAGCTCCTCTATTCGGTTTTCAAGAGCGTTCAGAGCCTCGAATGCGGTCAACGCCTCATCCATTACGGTACGTCCGTCATGCAGAGGCATCTGCTGCGGCAGATAACCGACGGTCACGTCTCCGCTCGACGACACGCTCCCGCTCGTGGGAGGCTGTTCGCCCGTTATCACCTTCAAAAGGGTCGATTTGCCCGCGCCGTTCTTACCGACAAGACCAATCCTGTCACGGTCGTTGACAACGAATGTTATGTTATCAAAAAGGTTCTCGCCGCCGAACGCAACGGTCACCCCGTTAATTGAAATCATGCTTTTGCGTAATGAATGTTAAAAAAATCGCCTGCGACAGAGTTCCGCCGCAGACAATAACGCATAATCGCCCTGCTCTACTTTTCAGAGCCGAGAAGTCGAAGTATGGCTTTCGACGGGTCGTCGGCACCGAAAACGGCGCTTCCTGCCACCAGAACATCGGCTCCAGCCTCGAAAAGGCTCTCCGAATTGGCGGTAGAGACGCCTCCGTCAACCTCTATGAGGGCGTTAGAGCCGCTCGATGTAATCATTGATTTTATCCTGCGTACCTTATCGAGACTTTTTTCAATGAACTTCTGCGCGGCAAAGCCGGGATTCACCGACATGACCAATATCAAATCCGCCATCTCTATCACCTCTTCAACTGCGCATACGGGAGTCGAAGGGTTGAGAGCCACACCCGCTTTCATGCCGCAAGCCTTTATCGACTGCAACACCCTGTGCAGATGAACGGTAGCCTCGGCATGCACCGTCAGATAATCGGCACCCGCCTCGGCAAACTTTTCCACATATTTTTCAGGCTCGACAATCATCAGATGAGCGTCCAGCACCTTGTCGGTATGTCTGCGAATCGCCTTTATCACATCGAAACCGAACGTTATGTTGGGCACGAAACGGCCGTCCATAACGTCGAGGTGAATCCACTCGGCAGCCGAGTCGTTTATCATCTGGGTCTGCGACTGCAAGTTGGCAAAATCGGCAGACAGAAAAGAGGGTGATATTATTCGTTTCATGATTGATTGTTTTTCTTCAAAAATACTCTTGACACAGACATTTTAACGTTTCGGAGCATCATTTTTCACTCCGCTCGGTTTGGTTCCTACCGCACCCACCGTGGTATCGCTTTTTGTTTTACCCGCTGAGTCGTTGCCGACGCTTTTTCGCAGGCTGTCACGACGGAACGAGGCGCGCACCACGCTGTCGCTACGGATGCTGTCACGGCTGAAAGTTGCCTTTCGTATGCTGTCCCGACGCAGAGAATCGAGGCGTCTCTCCTCTTTCTCTGCTTCGGAGAGTTTACGGGTTATTCTGTTATCCTCCGAGACAGGCTCTACACCCAAAAAGTCGCTCAAATCGACGGGTGAAAGCTCGGTTCTGTCAACCCATGTACCCGCCTTGGTCATGTCGAAACGTTCCTGATTTATCTTCGCCGTTATTCGGAACAGCGGAAGGGTGATTTTCTTTACCTGTTCTCTTTTAGAGGGGATTATTACCCTGTCGCACACATCGAAACGGTTTTGGGGTCGGGTCTTGGTTATCCATTTGAACCCTGTCAACGCAAGTTTCTGTGTCGGTGGAATCTTGTCTATCGGATAGATACTGTGCGTGATGTCGGATATCCATTTGAGGCGTGACACCTGCGAACTGTCGAAATATATCTCCATGTTGGCGGACATTATATAGAACATGCTCGTAGGCTCGCCGTCATCCTCCTTATAGAATATAGTTTCGGCGTTTCCGTCTATATATACGATATCAAGCTCGTTATTCTTGAAATACGCCTCCATGTATTTGCCCCTTATCTGATTATAGCGGTTTCTGTCGCTCTCAAGACGCTGACCTATTATCGGGAAATCATAAAGTTCCGCTCTGTCAAGCTGTTCATTCGCGCTATACATCTTTATGTATGAAGCGGTTATCTGATTATTCTCGTTCCATACGATAGGCTTCCCGTACATAAACATCGTAGAGTCGAGCGTTATCGCCACAATAGAATCGCACACCGACTGCATGTCGGCTCTGTAAATACGGACATTGTGATAGCCTCTCAACACATAATCCGACGAGTCCGCCTTTCGTGAGGCGTTTCTTTTGCGTCTTACAACCGTATCGGCGGCTACACTCTCTTTCTTTAGCGAATCGGCGGCGGCAATGGAGTCGCGTTTAACGTCGCGAAGCGCCTCTATGGCTGACATTCGCTCTTTCTGTTTAGCTTCACGCTTTGCCTCGCGTTCAAGTCTCTTTCGTGCCTTGCGTATGGTTTTAATCTCTTTCTTGGTAAGATTGTCCCAGTAGGTCACTGCAAGCAGAGAATCTATTTTTGAAAGTGACGAAAGCGCGTTGCCGTCAACAGTGTCCGTTACCGCTTTTTTATCAATGGTATCGGCAATAACTTCTTTTGTGACGGAAGAATCTGCCTCCGAACCGTCAGCGACAACCGTATCCGTCATAACATCATCCGTCACACCGCCCGACATTTCAGAAGTTTCAGCCGTTTCAGAAGTCTCAATAATTTCGGAACTTTCAATAATTTCGGAGCTTTCAATAATTTCAGAACCTTCAGGAGTATCCGACATGTCAGACATATCGGATACATTGTCCTCCGCTACGTTGTTTTCCACAATAGTGTCAACCGCGCCATTCTCAATCAAAGCGTTGTTGATATCCTCCGTACCGAGAGTGTCGGCACCCTTGTCAACGGATAGCTGCGGAATGACAAACATCGTATCGGCGCGCATGAATACCGTGTCCTGCGTATTCTGTGTATCGACAGAGGCTGATGACGGATTTTTCGTCATTATCACCTGTTTGAGAGGTCCCCAGTAATATCCGTAATCCCCGAAAGTAAAGAGAGACTGCACGGAGTCATATATCTGTATGTCACCCCTGAGTTCCACCTCCTCAACGGCACCGAAATATTTAAGCGAATCCGCCCATAACTCCCGCTCTTTGGTCATGATGTACGCAGAGTCGATGATGTCGTATATATCTTTCACTCTGTCGTACGTACCTCTGTGAGCGTAAAGATACTCGTCGTTTTTGTTCCATATATGTGCGGGACGATAGAATGTGACAAGCTCGGTGGTCACATTGAAAGCCACCGAATCGCTCTTGATGTCGTAATCGTCATTGTGCATCTGCACGTCTCCGACAAGCACTATGGTACGCGTATCGGTATAATAGTCTCCGCGCTTCGACTCCATAAGGTTGTCGTGATAGGTCATCGTACCGCCGTCATAATAACTACCGACACCTGTCAACGTATTAAAACTCAGATTATGGGTATAAAGAACGGCATCCCCGTCCACAAGTTTGATTATCGGAGAATAGACGCGCGCAATGTTACTCTCGCCGTCGTACGTGAACCTGTCGCCGTATATATACACCGAGTCGTTGGCGTTTATAATCACGCTTCCGACTCCCTCCATATTCTTTTCGCTGTAACGGTAAGCGGTATCGCAGGTTATTATAACCCCGTTATGATGAAACGCCACATTTCCTACAAGTTTGGCGAACGAGCCCTGATTGCTTATCAACGTCTCGTCACTCTTGTAATCGACTCTGGCTCTGTTTTTCGCGCTGTCGGCAGGTTTCGACGCCGACAACGCCGCATCGGGAGCGAATGACGAAAGATCAAAACGGAATTCCGCTTCTGAGGTACTCTCCATACGTGCCGACAGCGGCATGACGAAAAACATCGTCACAACCGCTGCAACACAAAAACCTAATATATATCTTTTATTCACAATCGCCTATTTATGCCAACGTGGATTTTTAAGAACAATCTGGTCGTACGGTGGCTCTATCTTGACATACATGCGGTCTATTTTCTCGTTGAGCCATTTATCGAACTTCTCCTGTTTTTTCTTCGCTATCGCCATATCCTCGATTTGGATGTAATCCTCTTCGAACGACGCCACATGAGCGGGAATTATCTCCACGAGCTTGACAATCTTTATCATCTCGTTCATGTTCTGCGTGTCTATCGTCTCAAACGCGTCGCTCAGCTCTCCGGGCTTCAGGTTACGTAGATACTCGTAGTCCAAACCGAGCTCGTCACGGAAGAACTTATTGCTTTTAAGACGCGGCATGCTGTACATGTCGTAAAGGGTGTTAATCACGACACCGTTACTCTGTTTCGTCTTGTCGTCCTGCGTGAATCTCTTGACCGCATCGTCAAAGTTGAGACTGTCAACCCTTATCTTATGAGCAACGCTGTCGAGCAATTCTATCGCCTCCGCCCTCTCTTCGGGCTCGAAACGTACCCTCATAAGGATATGACGGCAATGATAGAGATTATCTTTGACATCTATCAGTTCTATGATGTGATAACCGAACTCCGTCTCCACAATCTCAGAGACCTGCCCGGGCTTGAGAGCCGCCAACGCATCGGCAAACGGCGCAACAAAACCCTCCTTGGGCTGCGGGTCCATCTCACCGCCTCGTGCCGCCGACACAGGGTCTTCAGAGTACATGCGGGCAAGCGCAGCGAAATTGGTGCCTTTCATGATTCTTTCACGAAGTTCGAGAAGACGCTCCTTCACATTGAGTTTGGCATCTTCGTCGCTGTTCGGATAGCGGACAATCTGCGCATATATGTACTGCTCGGGAATCATCGGAAGAGAGTCCTTCGGTATCGATTTTATGAACTTCGATACCTCCTCGGGAGTAACGGTGACACCCTCCTGTATTTTGTTTCTCATGGCGCGCGCCATCTCCGACTCGGTGGCTCTGCGTCTGAAATAGTCTCTCACGCTGAAAATAGGACGGTTGAAATACTCCTCAGCAGCCTTCACCGAGCCTTTCGAGGCTATCAACGCCTTCATCTGCGCGTCAACCTGCGCATCGACCTGCGACTGATTAACCTCCAACGAGTCGATTGCTGCCTGTGAAGCCAGCAATTTCTGTGTGAGCATGCTCTCGAAAGCATCGCCTTCGGGGTTGGTCGAAGAGAAGCCCTGCTCTATCGAGCTCTGTTTCACATAATCTTCAGCCATGCGCAAATCGGAGAGCAACAACATGGAGCTACCCACAACAGCCACTATCTCGTCGGCGACATAACGCTGGCTCTCGGGCCACTGAATAGTGTCCTGCGCCATTATCGGCTTGGCACAGCAGAGAAGCGCAGCCGCAACAAGCGAGGTCTTGACAAAATTAATCTTCATATATATTCTTTTTCTCTTTTTGGAGTTCCTTGAAAACATTTAAACAGACGCTTCAACACGTCAAACCGTCAGCATTATTCTGTGGCTGCATCACCGTCACCGGAGCGTTCATCGTCCGCAGCGATGCTCTCCTCTTCAGACGAACGTTCTTCGTCAGAGACTTTCTCTTTTTCCGTCTCACTCTGTTCGCCCGTCTCCGTATCATTAGGCTCTTCAGTCTGTTTATCAGACGGTTCGGACTCTTCCCGCTCCGATTTCTCTTCAGAAGATGAACGTTCCTCTTCTCTGTCCGAAGCCTCCCGTTCCTCTTCAAGAGTTCTGTCCGCCTCTTTCGTCTTTTGACTTTCGTCCGAAACGGTTACGGCACTCGGAGCGAAAACAGAAACAGTGTCTATATTGAGCGAAACGCTGTTTTTCGACAACGCATCGTTATAAAGGCTGTCATCTTTCTGTTTTATGTACTCTGTTCTTCGCTGATTTATTATGGCGGTTCTTATCGTCCTTGAAATCATATCTATGGGTATATAATCACCCGTGTTTCGATATGAATATATGGTCATAAGATATGTTATTCCGTTTTTCTCGTCTCTGTACTCATAGAGTTTGTTCTTTTTCAAGAACGCGTCGAAATCTTTTTGATTGAACGGAATGTCAGACAGAATATCTTTAAAGTAGTACCATTTGTCGAGAAACTCTTTGTAATAGAACGAGCTCTTCTCCGCTATGTCCACCACATCCTGGTAATCTTCGCTCGAATTGCTCTCCATCAGTTTCTTAAGACTTTTCGCCTGTCTGTAATCGGACGGGAAAGCGAGGATGCGCGCCTTGACAACGGGTCCAACCAGTCTGAACTGCTCCTTGTTGCGGTTATAATACTCCGTCATCTGGGCGTTTGTAACAACCGTATCGACATGGCTGCTCAAGGAACGGTCATATTTGTAAATCAGCAGAGAGTTTCGATAAGACTCAATCAGGGCGTCGAACTCGTCCTGCTCTTCGGCAAAAAGCTGTTCCGCCTCCTGTATCTTTATCTGAGTTTTGACCCATCCTCCGACATGCGCCCTCAACAGGCTGATGCTGTCCTCCGGGGTGATTCCCTTATAGAATATATCTTTTATATCGCTCATGTAAAGCGACTTGTTACCCACCACTGCCAACGGCTCCTCGCCGAATTTCATGAAAGAGAAATCTTTGCACCCGGCAAAAAGCGACAGCGATGCCAAAGCGAGAATATATGGTTTACGCATTATCATATCGTTCGTCGGTAAAAGCGGTTAAAACCCGCTACGCTAAGCCACAAAAATAATATTTTTTGTTTATTTTTCCAATTTGACCGTTTTCTTCTCCGCCGAGACCGCTCTATCAGCGTTGTCACCACCCATTTTGGAATATTTGCGGGAAAGTCTCGCCACACCGACCGACAAGGTAACCAGAAGTATTATTGCGGAGAGACCGTATATGATGTAATAGACCGCGTCCACCCCGACAATCTCTCTCAACGGTTTTGAAAAATCTTCGTATGTAGGCGAATAGAGCAGATATATCTGTGAGGTGAGATTATTGACAAAATGGACAAAGACGGCGCTCCACACAGAGCCTGTCGATAAAAAGACATACGCGAGAATCAATCCCCCGAAGAAAGAGGGAATAACCTGTGCCCAACAGCTGAAATGAGCAGCTGAAAAGAGCAGGGACGAGACAATCACGGAGAACACCGCGCCTCTTTTCTTCGCCAGATCGCCCGCGATTATGGCTCTGAAGAAAATCTCCTCCACGATAGGAGCGACCGACACCGACACGGCTATCATGACTACCCCCATCGTTGACCACATGTCGTAATAAGCACGTTCCGAGACGGCATCCATAGCCACCAGCGGTTCCGTGACAATCTGAGACATAATCATCAATATGATACCCCAGAGCGTCATCTTGAAATTGAACTTCGGACGGAAAAAGAATGTTTTTATCCCCGTCTCGACCTTCACTTTGCTTCTCACGGCACGATATATAAACGTCAGTGCGAGCAACACTACAAACGAAACGATATAACTCAACGCCATAAACGAGTCGTTGTCAAGCTGAATCATCAAACGCACCAGACTCAAAATCAACACGGCCGCAAATGACGAAACAAAGAACAGCAAAACATATGCCGCCAAATCAAATATGCAAGGATAGTCTTTTCCCGTGAAAAAACCTTTCATACAGAAAAACTCAATAAAAGGATATTATAAAAGAGTATGCGAAAGTAACTATTTTTTAACCGATAGTCAAAATAACAACGAATAAACAATGATAAAATTACATCTTCGCCACAATTTTTTCAAAAAACGGACCAAACAGGTAAAACCCGCTTGAACGACAAAGCGTTGCGACGCAACAAAAAATTGCCGACAAGTTGGTATAATTTTTCATATATGCTATATTTGCATCGTTATTTATCGGTCTGAAAAGATTTTTTCGAGATTGACGGATAACAAACGATATGATTTTCACAATATTCTAAAAACTTCAACAGTCGAAAACATTATGAGTATCTTGCGTTTCGATCTTTTGGCCGAGGCATTTCGCCGCAAAGCGGTCAAATTGGACAATCCGAAAGAACGCCCGGCAGAGATGTTCGGAGTGAATGTCTTTAACCGTGAGAGGATGCAAAAGTACCTTACCAAAGGTGTCTATAAGGCTCTCACCGAATCAATCGACAAAGGCTTGCCTTTGAGCAGAAGCATCGCCGACAGCGTTGCGCAAGGTATGCGACAGTGGGCAATGGACATGAACGCAACCCACTACACACACTGGTTTCACCCCCTCACGGGCGGTACGGCAGAGAAACACGACGCCTTTATCGAACATGACGGCAGAGGCGGCGTAATCGAGGAGTTCTCGGGTAAAGTGCTCATTCAGCAGGAGACCGACGCTTCGAGCTTCCCCAACGGCGGTATCCGCAACACCTTCGAGGCACGCGGCTACTCTGCTTGGGACATATCGTCTCCCGCGTTCGTTGTGGGCGACACGCTCTGTATCCCCACCATATTCATATCGTACACGGGCGACGCCCTCGACTACAAGACACCGCTTCTGAAATCGAACTACGCCGTCGGACAGGCTGCCCTCGAAGTATGCCGCTATTTCTATGACGATGTGACACGCGTTGTCTCTTACCTCGGTTGGGAACAGGAATATTTCCTTGTTGACGAATCGCTCTGGGCGGCACGCCCCGACCTCATGCTGACAGGCCGCACCCTCATGGGACACGACAGCGCGAAAAACCAGCAGCTCGAAGACCACTACTTCGGCGCGATACCCTCACGAGTTCTCGCCTTCATGACAGAACTTGAAATAGAGGCTCTCAAACTCGGTATTCCCGTCAAGACACGCCATAACGAGGTTGCCCCCAACCAGTTCGAGCTGGCTCCCATATACGAGGAGACAAACCTCGCCAACGACCACAACCTGCTGTTGATGGTTGTGATGCGAAGAGTGGCACGCCGTCACGGTTTCCGCGTTCTCTTCCACGAAAAACCGTTCAAAGGGGTCAACGGCTCGGGTAAACACAACAACTGGAGTCTCGGTACAGATACAGGTGTGAACCTGCTCTCTCCCGGTGGTGGAAACGCGCTCGAAAACCTCCGTTTCGTGACATTCCTTGTCAATGTGATGAAGGCGGTACGCTCACATGACGGTCTTCTGAAAGCGTCTATCAGCTCGGCAACCAACGCGCACCGTCTCGGAGCGCAGGAGGCGCCCCCCGCAATCGTATCCATATTCCTCGGCTCGCAGATAAGCGAGGTGTTGGCTCGTCTCGAATCGGCTGACACCGACGATATAATCACATTCGACGACAAGACACAGCTCAAGCTCGGTGTTGCCAACATACCCGAACTTCTGCTCGACAACACCGACCGTAACCGTACATCGCCCTTCGCTTTCACAGGTAACCGTTTCGAGTTCCGTGCCGTAGGTTCTTCTGCCAACTGTGCGGAGGCCATGCTCGTACTCAACGCGGCTGTCGCAGACCAGCTCACCGCATTCAAGCGTGATGTTGACGAACTGATAGAAGGCGGCATGGGTAAAGAGGCTGCTTTGGCGACCGTTGTAAAACGTATCATCACCGAGTGCAAGGATATATGGTTTGACGGCAACGGTTACAGCGACGAGTGGAGAAAAGAGGCGGAACGCCGCGGTCTCGACTGCGAGGTAAGCGTGCCTCTCATCTTTGACCGATACATCAAACCGTCGAGTGTCGAGATGTTCGAGAGGACAGGTGTTTTGAGCCGTCGTGAGCTTATGTCTCGTAGCGAAGTGGCATGGGAAACATATACCAAGAAGGTTCAGATTGAGGCTCGTGTGATGGGTGACCTCACGATGAATCACATTGTTCCCGTAGCATCAGGCTATCAGTCGGTTCTTCTCGACAATGTATCGAAGATTAAGGCGATATTCCCTGCTGACGAAGCTGAACAGATGTCACGTCACGACATTGAGTTGATTCGTCAGATTGCGGGTCATGTCGATTTCATCACATCGAACGTCACCAAGTTGATTGACGCGCGCAAGAAAGCCAACGTCATAACCAGCGAACGTGAAAAAGCTATTGCCTACCACGACACCGTCGTACCTTTGATGGTTGAGATAAGAGCCCACATCGACAAACTCGAACTGATTGTCGACGACAGAGTCTGGACTCTTCCCAAATATCGAGAACTTCTCTTTATAAGATAACGATACTGTTATTTCAAATAAA
>CASDZP010000009.1 GCA_949285535.1 uncultured Alistipes sp. | reverse complement strand
GGATATTCTTGAAAGTAATTATGTGACGAGTTCAAATACTACTGCTCATGCCGTCAGCTCACTTTCAACAGCGGGTACATTTAAAGTCGCGTTTAAATCTACATTGACATTCAATGAAGAAACCTCAAATGCAACTATAACCTTGAAAGGTCGAGACGGCGTAAATAGAGCAATGGCGTCAGTAAGTCAAACACCAGTAAAACTTACACTAAATCCTGCATCTATTGTATTCGAAAATGGTCAGCCAAATCAGACTGCAACAGTTACGGTTGGTACTACAAATGACGGTACAATATCAAGTGGTTTAACAGTGTCTCCTGAGAATAGAGGTTGGTTTATGGCTAGTGTATCAGGAAATAAAGTTATTGTAAAAACAACCGCAGAGAATGATACAGGAAAAATGAGACCAGATAATATTACAGTAACTTATAAAGGAGTAACAATTCAAATAAGTGTTATACAAAATTGTGATTTCAACCCGTATCAGACTGTTAATATAGGTGGTATTGAATGGATGAAATACAATCTAGGGAAAAGCAGATCGGAAGGCAACACATTCGCTACAAAGTTACCGTCTGAGTGTATGGATGACCCGATAAAGACGAAATCTCATGGTAGATTATACCAATGGGATGTCGGTAAAAAATCTTGGGAGAGTACAGGTAGTAGTGTAAGTGGATGGGATGGAACTAATCCTCCAACGAAAAATATTTCTTGGCTTGAAACTAACAACCCATGCCCTAAAGATTATCGCCTACCGACAAAAGATGAATTTATTGCGTTGAATAACGAAACGACACAATCAAACGGTGGTGGTTGGAATGCAAGTGACTACGGTTATAAAATATTTACAAGTGGTAATGTCAAATTGGAGTTCCCTGCAATAGGTTATCGTAATTCTGTTAGTGGAGTATTGGCTGATGGTTCATGTGGTAGAATGGGATGGTATTGGTCGTCTGTGCAATATGATGAAGGGAGAGGGTATAGCATGACTTTTAGTAATGTTGGTGTCACACCTGATTATGATACATACAAGGCATACGGCTTTAGTGTTCGTTGTGTTCATAATTAATGATTTTGAGGAAATAGACTTTGGGTAATAAAACGATGTAATTACAAGAATGCTTTTTGTATATTAAGTTTATTCATATTAAAAAATGATTTCATAATAGAAGAAAAAGAAACGACGAGGGGAGACATGGTCAAAAGGAGCTGTACCCCCTCGTTTTGGTTACTTTGTCGAGGGACAAAGTAACGCCGTCGGCAGACCCGTCGGAGACATATAGTAGCGTTTTGATTTCATGTAAATAATCAAGGCTGTTAAAATAGTTTGAAAGGGTAAAACCTTTGACTGCTTATGTTTGGGAGGAAATAATTTCATTGTTTCCTCCCAAACATAAGCAGTCAAAGGTTTTATCTTTTCAAACTATTTTAATAACTTTGGCTGTTTGTATGAAAACAGAAAACACATTATATAATGGATAATTTCGACAGAGATCATCTGTGGCATCCCTATACATCCGCCACCAATCCGCTACCTACATACAAGGTTGCGAGTGCTGACGGTGTCTATATAACTCTTGAAGACGGTCGCCGTCTGTTGGAGGGTATGTCGTCATGGTGGTGTACCATACACGGCTATAATAACCCTGTCATCAACGATGCCGCCAAAAGGCAAATCGACAAAATGTCGCACGTCATGTTCGGCGGTCTCACGCATGAACCAGCCATTGAGTTGGGTAAACTGCTGCTCTCGATAGTGCCTCCATCAATGAACAATATCTTTTATGCCGACTCGGGTTCCGTTGCCGTGGAGGTGGCTCTCAAAATGGCGGTGCAGTACCAGGCTGCACGCGGTGAGAGCCGTAAAGAAAATATCGTTACCGTGCGTTCGGGTTATCACGGCGACACATGGAACGCCATGAGCGTTTGTGACCCTGTCGGCGGTATGCACTCTCTTTTCGGTCCGTCACTTCCCAAACGATTGTTCGCCGACGCACCTAAAAGCCGATTTGACGGTGAGTGGGATCCGACCGATATTGAACCGCTTAAACGTGTCATTGAGAAGAATGGCGATACGCTTGCCGCTATTATCATAGAGCCTGTCGTGCAGGGTGCGGGCGGTATGCGAATGTATCATCCCGAATATCTGCGTCAGGCGGCGGCTCTTGCCCGTGAACACGGTATGCTCGTCATCTTCGATGAGATAGCGACCGGATTCGGCAGGACGGGACGGATGTTCGCATGGGAGCATGCGGGCGTTGAACCCGATATCATGTGTATAGGTAAGGGGCTGACGGGCGGTTACACGACCATGTCGGCGGTGCTCGCTACAAAACATGTAGCCACGACAATATCTTCCGCCGCGCCGGGCGTATTTATGCACGGTCCCACATTCATGGGTAACCCGTTGGCGTGTGCCGTAGCTATCGCTTCGACACGTCTGCTGCTCGAATCGCCGTGGCAGGAGAGAGTGGCTCGTATAGAACGTGAGCTGAAAGAGGGGCTTGCGCCAGCAAGAGAACTCGACAGCGTCGCAGATGTGAGGGTGTTGGGCGCGATAGGTGTCATAGAATTGAAAAACGCCGTCGATATGGAGTCGATACAGCGTTCACTCGTCGATAAGGGCGTATGGCTCAGACCTTTCGGTAAACTGCTATACACAATGCCGCAATATATAATGACCAGCGATGAGACGGAAAAGCTTTGTCGCGTTATGGTCGAGACAGCCAAAGAACAGAGAGCATGAGAGCGGGTATCACGGAACGTCTGGAACGGGAATTGTCACGTCTGTCGGCGACAGATGCCCTCAGGGTGTTGCCTTCGGCTCGTTTCGGTCACGGAACGGTCGAGGAGAACGGACGGCAGATGATAAACCTCTCCTCAAACGACTATCTCTCAATCGCTTCCGACAGAGAACTGGAGAGGGAGTTTCTTGAACAGTTGCGTGAGAGTGAGGGCGTTGAACCGTTGATGAGTTCGTCGTCGTCACGACTGCTCACGGGCGAAAGCAGGGCTTACAGAGAGCTTGAAGCGACTCTGTCAATGTTATACGGCGGACGTGCCGCAATGGTCTTTTCGAGCGGTTATCATCTAAACAGCGGTGTGTTGCCCGCGTTGTGCGACGCCAAAACCCTTATTCTTGCCGACAAGCTGTCGCACGCTTCGATAATTGACGGTATAAGGATGTCGGAGTGCGAGCATAAGAGGTTCAGGCATAACGACATGGCGCATCTCGAACGACTGCTCGACGATTATGCGGGTAAGTTTAATGATGTGATTGTAGTAACGGAGAGCGTTTTCAGTATGGATGGCGATATTTGTCCGTTGCGGCATATCGTCTCTCTCAAAGAACGTTACCCGAATGTTTCTATATACCTCGACGAGGCTCACGGTGTCGGTGTATTCGGTGAGGGCGGTCTCGGTGTAGCCGAGGCGGAGGGTGTACTCGACAAGGTCGATTTTATTGTCGGAACAATGGGTAAGGCTCTCGGCTCGTGCGGTGCGTATCTCATCTGTGACCGTGTCGTCAAAGAGTATCTTGTAAACAAGGTGAGACCCTTTATATTCACCACGGGGTTGCCTCCAGTCACACTTATGTGGAGCCGTTTCGTAATAGAGCGTCTCGCCTCTATGAATGACAGACGTAAGCGTCTCGCACGTGTGGGCGGAATCATCCGTGACGGACTCGCATCGGCGGGTATGCCGACGGTGTCAGAGAGTCAGATAATACCCGTTGTGGCGGGTAGTTGCGGCCGTAGTGTAGAGCTTGCCCGTAAACTGCGTGAGGAGGGATTCTATCTGTTGCCAATCAGACCACCGACCGTGCCTGAGGGCGCGTCAAGGGTGAGAGTGTCGCTCAACGCATCGTTGAGTGAGGAAGACGCCGAAAAATTGCTCAGCGTGATAAAACGAAATATATGAAAACCCGATATATAAATAAAAAAGGCGGTCCTCTGACCCTGTTTTTTGCGGGGTGGGGTATGGATGCCACCCCTTTCGAGGATTATACCGACGGGGGTGACATTGTGGTGCTTTATGATTACAGCGACATGTCGTTCGATGCCTATTTGCTTGAGGGGCGCGAATGTTATGACGTTGTCGGCTGGTCCATGGGGGTCATGGCTGCCTCTCTTGTAGTTCCAACGCTTGGGGTGAAGCCTCGTCGCAGTATAGCTGTCGGCGGTACGACAACACCCGTCTCGGAACGTTACGGGATAGCATCCGCAATATTCGACGCTACGCTCGAAGGTCTGTGCGACAAGAGTGTGGCATCGTTCAGACGACGTATGTGCGGAGGAGCTTCCGCCGCCGCTTTTTTTGAGGCGAGAGCGCCCAAACGGGATGTCGGGTCGCTAAAAGAGGAACTTGCAGCGATAGGTAAAATGGCTCTTGAGAATGAAAACATGCAAATGAAATGGGATTGCGCCGTCATAACCATGCGTGACGCCATATTCCTCCCGCAGAACCAGCGGGCGGCTCATTTGCGTGACGGAGTTACAGAGATTGTGGAGCGTGACGTGCCTCACTATGACTATTTGTTGCTGAAAAACCTGACGGAGGGACGCGATGGATAAAGAGCTGATAAAAGCGCGTTTCACGGAGGCTGTGGAGACATACGACAGTGCTGCGGTGGTTCAAAGACGGATAGCCGAGAGGCTCTTCGGAATGATGTCGCCGATTATCTGTCATGACGGGTGTATCTTTGAGGCAGGGTGCGGTACGGGCATGTTGTCACGCCTTATTGTCGATGGATTGTCGCCATGCAGGCTTACCATGATAGACCTCGCGGAGAGATACCGTGATTGTTTCGGTGACCTCGACCCCGAACAGGTGGTGTTCGTGTCGGGTGACGCCGAGGAGTATCCGTTGCCGAACGGTCTTGACGCCGTGGTGTCGTCATCGGCGATACAATGGTTTGAAAAACCTGAAATATTCATACGGCGGAGTTGTGAGGCGCTTGTTGAAGGAGGCGTTTTGGCGATAGCGACGTTCGGCGTTGAGAATATGCGTGAAATAGGTACGCTCTCGGGGGTGAGACTTAATTATCCCGACAATGAAGCGTTGAAGGGTATGATTCCCGACAGCATGGAGCTAATGTGTTTTAAAGAGGAGATAGTCACCATGATATTCCCGTCGGTCAGAGAGGTACTCAGACATCTGCGTAAAACAGGTGTCAGCGGTATAGAAAGACCGCTCGGGGTCTCTGCCACAAGGCGGTTGATGGAAGATTACCGATTGCGGTATGCCGACAGTGAAGGTAACGTGCCGCTGACTTATCACCCTGTCTATATGGTGGCTCGGAAACGTGGCTGATGTGATTGAGACAACCGACTATAAGGGGTCGGAATATAATATGGATTGTTATGAACAGAGAGTTTCTTGAAACACTCCCCAAAGGAGTATATTTCATAAGCGGTATAGATACCAATGTAGGTAAAAGCTATGCCACCGGTATTCTTGCCCGTATGCTCGCCGAGGCCGGGCGAAGCGTAACTACCCAAAAGCTCGTTCAGACGGGTTGTGAGGGCTCGTCAGAGGATATAGAGCTTCACAGACGTCTCATGGGTATCGGGGCTACGGCGGAGGATAAGGAGATGTTGACCGCTCCCGAGATATTCAGCTACCCGTGTTCGCCGCACCTCGCAACCAGAATTGACGGAAGAGAGATAGACTTCGATAAAATAGACGCCGCCACCGCCGAGCTGACACGCCGTTATGACATTGTGCTGCTCGAGGGTGCGGGCGGATTGATGGTGCCGTTGACAGAGGAGCTGCTTACCATAGACTGGGTGTGTCAGAAAGGATACCCGACAATGCTCGTCACTTCGGGACGTCTCGGAAGCATAAACCACACACTCCTGTCACTTGAAGCACTTGAGGCGAGAGACATGAAGGTTACGGCTCTGCTGTATAACGAGTATCCGTCTCTCGAAGACAAGACGATAGAGAAAGATACGCGTGATTATCTGACAACGCATACCGACATCAAGATAATAGATATTCCTGTCGTTCCCGCCGTCTGAAAACGTTCGCGGGGAATGTGTTTTAAAGAAGCGTGAAGAACAGGCGGTGAATGGCGTTTTTGTTGACACATAGAGCGTTCCGTCTGTCTTTGACGTGCGGTTGTGAGAAATTTCTTTTGTGAGATAAAATAAAGCTAATAAAAAGGTTCAATCTGTGAAAAATTGATTACATTTGCAGAGAAAAAATCCAATATAGCGATGAAAAACATACTTATCGTAGGCGCCGGAGGTCAGATAGGTTCTGAACTGACGGCTCATCTCCGCTCTATTTACGGAAACAACAATGTTGTGGCTGCCGATATTCGTAAAACCCCGAATATCTCGGAAGACGGTCCTTTTGAACTCCTCGACGTTACGGAGTGCGCCGCTCTTGCCTCTCTGGTCCACAAATATAAAATAGACACCATCTTCAATCTGGTGGCTCTGCTTTCCGCTACCGGCGAGAAGAACCCCACGCTTGCATGGAGAATCAACATGGGCGCCCTTACCAACTGTCTTGAGGTTGCCCGCTGGTTCGGTTGCGCGGTATTTACTCCCAGCTCAATCGGTGCGTTCGGTGAGAACACTCCCCATGACAACACCCCGCAGGATACAATCATGCGCCCCAACACCATATACGGTGTATGCAAGGTGAGCGGAGAGCTTTTGTCAGACTATTATCACACACGTTTCGGTGTCGATACCAGAAGCGTCAGATTCCCCGGTATCATATCCAACGTGACACTCCCCGGCGGCGGTACAACCGACTATGCGGTAGAGATATTCTATGAGGCTGTACGCAAAGGCTCTTTCGTATGCCCGATACCTCAGAACGAGTATATGGACATGATGTATATGCCCGACGCGCTCAACGCATGCGTGAAACTTATGGAGGCTGACCCCGCGAGACTTATTCACAGAAACAGTTTCAATATCGCATCAATGAGCTTCACTCCCGAAATCATATATGCCGCAATAAAGAAACGCATGCCTGATTTCGTGATGACATACGATGTCGATCCCGTTAAAAAAGCAATCGCCGAAAGCTGGCCCAACAAGATGGACGACAGCTGTGCCCGCCAGGAGTGGGATTGGGCACCCCAGTGGGACCTCGACGCGATGGTGGACGATATGTTGAAAGTCATCAAAGAGAAACACGATAAAGGTTTAATCTAAAAAATCTTTTGGAAAGACAATAAAAACGGGCTGTTTGCGTTATATGCAAATTAGCAAACAGAGTGATTTTTGTCCGAACAAATGAACGATAATACTAACGGAAACATATTCCTTTCAATATTATTGATAGTGCTCCTTTCATTAAGGAGCACTATGCTTTTTGCCGGACATAAAAATGACGTTTCAAGAGTCGCTCTTCTGACTCGGGATTCCGTTGAGGCGGAGGGTGCTCTTGCCGATACGTCATCCGTTTTTTCTTTAGCATCGGTATCGTCCGATTCGCTGTCTGTCACTTATCACTCGACAGCCGACACTTTGCCGAACACCCAATATACTATCATGCGCGACTCGGCATCGCACAGAGAGAGCGATATGGAGCGCATGAAAAGACGATACACACATTTCATATCGTTGGAGGGTTCATACGGCAGGGTAGCGGTCGGGTATTCCGATTTCCTGAAAGGCGACAACCTGAAAGGAACGCCGATAAAGCAGCAGGCGTCGATGTCGTTCAAATATGCCTTCCAGCCGCGAAGGGGAACGGTTTATGACCTCCTTTACGGTTCTCCTTATCAGGGCTTGGGCTTTTTTACCTCTACATATTATCACGGACGTGACATAGGCACGCCGTGGGGTATCTATCTTTTTCAGGGTGCGCGTGTCGCCCAGATAACACCGAAACTGTCATTCAACTACGAATGGAACTTCGGTTTTTCGGGAGGGTGGCATCACTATTCATACCCTGAAAACAAAATCAACACCGTGATAGGCTCGCCTTTCAATGCCTATATCAACGCGTCGTTCTATTTCAACTATATCATATCACGTCATTTCGATTTCAAAATCGGAATCTCGGCAAACCACTTCTCGAACGGCAATACGAAACTGCCGAATGACGGTATTAACGCCTTGTCGGGGGTATTCGGCATAAAATATTATTTCAACAGGGATTTCGATAAAAACTATTCGACCCGTAACATCGTGCGTCCTCCTTTTCGTCGTGCCATGCTTTACGAGCTGCTCGCGTATGCCTCGTGGAAAGACGCCGCTTTCGAGAACAGTGACGGTATGATGCCGAGTCCCTATCTTAACAAGAAACTTCTGGTGGGTGGATTCTCTTTCTCTCCGATGTATGTGTTAAGCCGCAAAATAAGACTCGGCGCGTCTCTTGACTTCAGCTTCGACAACAGCCGCGGAATGAGCTATGAATACACGGTGGACGGTATCAAGTGTACCAAAGGGTCTGTCAGAGACCGAATAGCCGTAGGTACAGCCGCCAAGGTCGATTTTGTGATGCCCTTCTTCATAATATCCAGCTCGTTGGGTTACGACATAATCAAAGGCGGAGGCAGTCTTCCTCCGTTCTATCAGATATTGGCTTTGCGATTCGACCTTACTCCGCATGTCTTCCTCAATATCGGTTATAAAGCCCGTAACTTCCAGTATCCCGACAACCTTATGCTCGGTATGGGTTTCAGATTCGGTCGAGGCACCAGATACCAGCTTTGATTTTAGAGTTTATGCACGGTCGGATGCTGACTTCGTGTGAGATAATGAGCAGGCTGAATGCGACATGGAGGGAAGGGGCTGTGCCCCCTCGTTTTGTCTTACTTTGTCGAGTGACAAAGTAAGCCTCGCGGGAGCGGCCGTCGGCAGACCCGTCGGAGACATTTTCTGCATATAAAACACGTGACTTCTGTCTGTAACAGAAATCACGTGTTTTTACTTTTTGGGGGGTGTCGGATGTGAAAAGTATAAATGTAAAGTGTTAATATAAAACACGTTTTATACTTTTTGTTTGATTTTGTTGCTTAAAAGTATAAAAATACTTGGTTTTATACCTATTTGTAGGTATATTTGCCTGTCAAAATGAAAAAGCGATGAATCGGATATTTCTACTATTGTGCACTGCAATGTTTTGTAATGTGGCGACCGCTGCCGTGGAGCCTGATGAGCTCTACACAGAGAAAGACAGCGTGTCGATGTCGGTCGGCATAGAGCAGGTCACCGTTCGTTCTTTCAAGCAGAACAGAATGCTTGACGATGTTCCCGCCTCCATATCATACGTGCCTATATCCGAGATAACGCACAGGAATATTACCAACATCAAAAATTTCACCTCCGTTGTACCCAACCTCTTCATGCCTGACTTCGGGTCGAGACTTACTTCGCCCGTATTCATAAGAGGTATCGGTTCAAAACTCAACTCTCCTTCTGTCGGTCTCTATGTTGACGGGATGCCTTTCTATGACAAGGCGACATTCGATTTCGACATGAGCGAGGTTCAGAGCGTGGAGGTGCTCAGAGGTCCGCAGGGAACACTCTATGGTCGTAACTCAATGGGCGGTATCATAAACGTATATACCAAACAACCGCTCGACTATAAGGGAACACGAACAAAGAGAACGGTAGGCAGCTATAAGGACATGAGCTACAACCTTTCTCATTACGGACGCTTCAGCGACAAGATAGGTTACGGCATATCAGGAAAATACGGACATAAGGGCGGATATTTCATAAATCAGTATAACGGTAAAAGGATAGGAATAGAGGATACCGGTTCGGGTTCGCTCAAACTGCGATTCAGACCCGATGACAAATGGGATATATCTCTCGTCGGAACATACGAATATACCGACCAGGGCGGCTATCCTTATGCTCCCTATGTTGACGGACATATAGGAGAGGTCAACTACAACTCTTACAGCTACTATAAACGTTCTCTTGCCAATGCGGGCATGACCCTGCACCGCAGCGGACGTAAAGCCGACTTCTTCGGTGTGCTCAGCTACCAGTATTTTAAGGACGAGCAGGGTCTCGACCAGGATTTCTCGCCTGCTAACGACTATTATGCGACACAGAAGCAGAAACAGAATCTCGCTTCGTTCGACTTTCAGATCAAGTCACCCGAGAGCGACCGCAGATACAGCTGGCTTGTCGGCGTAGCGGGATTCGTGCAGCTGCTCGACAAGAATGTGGGGGTCGAGATGAGAGACGCCGCTCTGGCGCAGGGGCTTCCCTCGTACGCTACACAAGCGATGACTTATGACACTCCCTCTTACGGTATCGCTGCGTATCATCAATCGACGATAGACAATCTATTTACTGACGGTCTCTCGCTGGTGTTGGGTGTCAGATATGACTTTGAGCACTCCAAAATGGATTACGCTATGGATATGAGTATAGGCAACCATACCACACCTGTCTCTTCGTTCAGTCATAAGCTCAGCTTCTCGCAGTTCATGCCCAAAGTATCGTTGCAGTATGAGATGGGAAACAACTCGCTTGTATATGCGACGGTTGCGGAGGGATACAAGCCCGGAGGCTTCAACGTATCGTTCGACACGGAAGACGAACACAGTTACGGTCCCGAACACAGTCTCAACTACGAGGTCGGAACCCGTGCTACCTGTCTTGACGGTCTTTTGACAAGCAGTCTTGCCCTCTTTTACATAGACTGGAAAAATCAGCAGATACAGCAGACCATTGCGTCCGGTCTCGGTACCAAGCTCGTAAATGCAGGTCGTTCATACTCGTGGGGCGCGGAGGCGTCACTCGGAATACATCCGCTCAGAAATCTCAATTTCAAGTTTGACTGGGGTCTCACACAGGCCAAATTCAAACGATACGAAGTTTCGGAAGGACTCGACTATAACGGCAACAGGATTCCGTTCGTTCCGCAGCACACATTCTCTGCCGCAGCCGACTGGGGGATGACATTCAATAAGCTGCTTCTCGACAGAATGGTTATATCTGCACAGTACAACGGTGCGGGTGCCATATATTGGGATGACAAAAACAGCGTAAGACAACCGTTCTACGGAACGCTCGATGCACGCGTATCCCTTCAGAAATGGTTTATACAGATAGACGTGTGGGGGCGTAACATGACGAACACATCCTATATGGCGTACTATTTCGAGGCGTTGGGTCGTCAGCTGGCTCAAAAAGGTACTCCAGCATGTTTCGGTGTGGACATAATATTCAACTTCAACCAACTTAAACGCAATAAACGTGGCGGCGACGCGGCATAACGGACGACTGTTCACATTCTTCTGCCTTTACATCGCCCAATCGGTGCCGATGAGTTTCTTTACGACGGTCATTCCCGTAATAATGCGTCAAAACGACTTCTCATTGCAGGCGATAGGAATGTTGCAGGCTGTCAAACTGCCGTGGCTGTTGAAATTTTTGTGGGCGCCGTTCGTTGACGGTCGCATGGTGTCGGCTCGGAGCTATAAACGATGGATTATCGGCTCCGAGCTCTTTTATGCGCTTATGATTGCAGCCGTGGCGATGCTCGACGTAGAACTGAACTTTTATACGGTATTGTTGCTTGTCGTGGCGGCGGTCACCGCTTCCGCCACACAGGATGTGGTGGTGGACGCCTTTGCCACCGTCTCGTTCAGGGGCAAGGATAAAAGCATGGTCAACAGTATCCAGTCGATAGGTTCTTTCATGGGCGCGTTGCTCGGCGGCGGTCTCATGCTTATTGTCTATGACTATCTCGGATGGCGGATGTCGTTGCCGTTGCTTGTCGCTTTTGTCCTTGTGGCGATACTGCCGTTGATATGGTTGAGGAATGATAAAACATCATCGGATGGCAGCTGTGACGAGAAAGTCACTCTCGGATGGGGTGCCGCAATGCGTGGCTTCTTTACGCAGAAGGGGGCATCGGGGCATATCGGTTTTTTGATGCTCTATCTTGCCCCGCTCACCGGCTCGTTGGCGATGTTCAAACCGTGGATGGTCGATATGGGGTATGACGCGGCGTTCATCGGTACGGTATCGGGTGTGCTGGGAACGGCTGTCGCCGCTCTTGGTTCGCTTGTCGCGGGTGTGACACTCAAAAAGAGAGGTATGCGTTTCGGACGTACGCTCTTTGCTGCCGTACCGATAGCGGCGACATTTGTACCGATAGCGGTATCGTTCTTCGGACTTACATCCGAAGCGGCTGTGGCGGTCAGCGTTGCGTCCGTGTGGGGCGCATACGGGCTCTCTATGGTGGTTGTATATACGGCAGCCATGGACAGGACACGTGTGGGACTTGAAGGAACGGATTTTACGATACAGATTGTTCTGACACAGCTTTCGGCAATGGTGGCGGCGGTGTTGTGCGGTATTCTCGCCGACGCAGTAGGTTACACAGGTCTGTTTGTTGCGGAAGCCGTCGTAGGAATACTCAATTTGTTCTATATGGTTAAACTCTCAATCGTACGGAAACGATGAAAGATGTTATTGTTATAGGAGCGGGGCTTACGGGTCTGACGCTCGGTTATCGCCTCGTAAAAGGCGGTGCCGATGTTCTGTTGGTGGAAAAAAACGACAGGATAGGAGGACAGATTCAGACACATGAAGAGGGCGGTTTCGTCTTTGAGTCGGGTCCCAATACGGGAGTCGTCTCTTCGAGTGAGGTTGCCCGACTGTTCATGGATTTAAAAGACAGATGCCGTATGGTTACGGCGAGAGAGAGTTCCAAAAGACGACTTATATATAAGAACGGTAGTCTAAAAGCGTTACCGTCATCCTTGTGGGGTGGTGTGACAACCCCTCTGTTCACTTTCACGGACAAGATAAGATTGCTCGGCGAACCGTTCCGAAAGCGTGGAGACAATCCCGACGAGAGCGTGGCGGAGCTTGTGTTGAGAAGGATGGGACGCTCGTTTTTGGATTTTGCCGTCGATCCGTTTATCGGCGGCATATATGCGGGTGACCCGCGAAAACTTGTGACACGGCACGCACTCCCGAAACTGTATAATCTTGAGCAGACTTACGGAAGTTTCATAAAGGGAGCCGTTGCCAAAGCTAAACTGCCGAAGACAGAGGATGATAAACTGGTGACAAAGAAGATATACTCTGTGGAAGGCGGTCTCGAAAAGATGTGTGTCGCGATGGGGAAGGAGATAGGCGCCGACAGGATAATTCTTTCGGCAGGAAATAGTGTGGTCTCTCCGTGCGACGGCGGTTGGGTTGTCACCACCGATAAAGGCGAGTTTCGTGCAAGATATGTCGTAACGACAGTCGGCGGTCACGCTCTCCCCGAATTGTTGCCTCATGTGGAAGAGAATGTCATGAAACCGATAAAATCACTCGATTATGCTCCTGTCGTTCAGGTGAGTGTAGGGTTGAATGACTGTCATGACGACCGTTTCGAGTCGTTCGGCGCTCTGATGCCCTCTTCACAGGAACGCGGCTGTCTCGGGATTCTCTTTCCGTCGGGATGTTTTGACGGGAGAACTCCTGAAGGAGCGTCTCTGATGTCGGTGTTTATGGGTGGAGTCAAACATCGTGAGGTTATCGACAAGAGCGATGAGGAGATTGTTTCAATGGTGTCAAAGGAGTTGAAGGAGGTGTTCGGCATCGACCGAAAACCGGATCTTCTTAAAATATGGCGTCACCGTTATGCCATACCGCAGTATGACGGTTCGACTGATGCCCGTTTGGATGCTGTCGAAAAGATTCAGGCGGCAAACAAAGGTCTGATTCTCGCGGGAAACATTCGCGACGGAATAGGTATGCCTGACAGAATAAAGCAGGCTTCGAGAATAGCGGAAGAGTTGCTACACGCGTTGTAAAGCAGGTTAAACTCTAAAAACTTAATATGTTATTGCAGGATGGTAAAAAATTACTATCTTGCAATAACTATTTTTGTGTGAAAACCAAAACGGATTATATGCAGAACCTTAAACTTATCTTTGCTTTAACGTTGTTTTGTGCTTCTTTTTTTACGGATGTTTTCGCCCAGAAAAAAGAGAACATAAGCGAGGATTACAGACGCAGCTCTTTGTGCGTGATGCTCGTTGAAGAGCCGCGTATGCCTATGGCTGACACGATAAAAGACGCTTTTGTCACATTGCCGATGCCCGATAAATATAATGACCATAACATCGGGGAGAGGATAATCAATTCGGCTGACGCCATGTTTGTCCTGACGGAACGAGACAAGGAGTTGTTTGAAGAGGCGTGTCGTCCCGATGAGGGTGATACCACAATGGTCGTGCCGAGCGGTAAAAAGATGTCCGGACTGTTTTTTGGTACAGGCAACACGACATCGTCTTCATCCGCCGTATCTGCGGATGACTTCGCGAAGGTAATAAACCGTTACCTCGTTGACAACAAGGTGGCTAAACAGCTTGTGGACGGATGGTTCATAAGCGACGACTCTCTCTTTACAATGGAGAAGGTCAAGGAACGAGGGTTGTATGCCGCGACCGTTCTCGACGTAGAGACCGCCAAAAAATCCGCCAGAGGAATGGCTATGCTTGAGGATGCCGGTGAAGAACTTATCTCAAACACATTCGTGGTGGTTTCGAGATATAACTACATCAGTAAGGACGAGCTTGTAGAGAGCATATCGACAGCCATGCGTGCGGCTGCTTCGGCTGCAAACAACGCCTATGTAAACCTCGGGGTAAATGCCGCAATACTCGCGCTCAAAGCGTCTCTCGGTGCAGGCTATTATGTGAAATCGACCTCTTATCTTTTCAAACTCAGATGGACTCCCGAAATATCGCATCTCTTCTATTCCGATTTGTGGGATAACATGGAGGCGTACGAGAAGAGCGACATGTTCTCGTTGCGTTATGTCGGCAGCGAGACTGCATGGGCAAACGTGAAAGAGGGTATATTCACCGACAAGACAACCTCCGAGCTGATAAGAATAGCAACAATAAACTCGACCGACGCCGTGGTTGCCAAGCTGGCCAAACGCTATGACGTGTTCAAAACAAAGACTCCGCTTGTAGTGACTGAAGATGGTGAGATGTACGCCTATATAGGTACGAAAGAGGGCGTTGAAGGCGGCGATAAGTTCGAGGTGCTCGAACGTGTCGAAGACCCCGAAAGCGGCAAGACACACTATTTCAGACGTGGGGTCGTAAAAGTCGATAACAGCCAGATTTGGGATAACCGATACGCTGCTGACGAGGAGTTGAAACTGAAAGGTAAAGAACAGGAATTCAAATACACAAAATTCAAGGGACAGGCGAACAAATATTACAGCGGCATGTTGCTGCGTCAAATAAAGTAGCCTGCCTTTAACATGACAAACGAAAAAAATTGAAACATGAGAAAATTTTTGTTGTTTTTGACAATCGTGCTTTTGTCTCCTGCCGTAGTGATGGCACAGCAGCATAAACAAAAGACAAAAAAGGCTGACGCGGAGACGGTTGAATGGAAATATGAACTTGCGCCCGTTGCGGTAGGAGCGCAGGGTAACGTGATAGTAAAGGTCTGGAGCTATTCTGCCAATCCCAATGTGGCGGCTGAACAGGCGAAAAAGAATGCCGTTCACGGTGTCATCTTCAAGGGTGTACCCTCGGCTGCCAACATACCGGGAAAGAAACCACTCGTCACGAATCCCGAGACGGAGAGTTCGCATGCCGATTATTTCAATGACTTCTTCGCGCAGGGTGGTGACTACATGCGATTTGTAACCCTGTCAGGAAGCGGGGAACAGGATGTGTCAAAGGTTGACAGACGTCGATATAAAGTCGGTGTCGTAGTGGTGGTAAGCTATGACAACCTGCGTAAAGAGCTCGAGAGAGCAGGTGTGGTGAAAGGATTGAACAGCGGTTTCTGATAAAGACGACAAAAGATGAAAAAGATACTTCTTTTATTTGTGGCGGCATTGGTTTCGACTGTTTGTTTCGGACAGGCGAAAAAACCGACCATAATGGTTGTGCCGAGCGATGCCTGGTGCAGCAAGAACGGCTATATGACCGTTTATGAGAGTCAGGGTGTGCGTCAGAGTATCCCCGACTATAAAAAAGCCCTTCAGGAGAATCCCGATTTGTTGCTGGTGATAAGCAAGATGGGCGAGATAATGGCGGACCGTGGATTCCCGCTTAAGGATTTGGGTGCGGTGTTGCGCTCGATAGAGAACAACGCGGCGGAAGAGTCCGTAACCATGTCTAAAGAGACGGGTGATGTGATTGCCGAATCGCCTTTGGATAAGCTCAAAAAGAGCGCCAGAGCCGACATCATTATGCAGCTCACCTGGACAGTCAACAAGACGGGACCCAAAAACTCGATAACATTCAATATTCAGGGTCTCGACGCATATACTGATAAACAGATTGCTGCTGCTTCGGGTACCGGTGAGCCTTCATTCAGCGCAGAGGTGCCTCTGTTGCTCGAAGAGAGTGTCATCGCTCACATGGATAACTTCGCGGGTCAGTTGCAGTCACACTTTGACGACCTTTTCGAAAACGGCAGGGAGATAACATTGAGCTGTCGTCGCTGGAGCGGCAGTGATGTCGATTTCGAGACGGAGTTCGACGGTGAGGAACTCGGTTTCCTCATTGAAGACTGGCTTGCCGCAAATACCGTTCAGGGCAGGTTCAGCACGGTTGACGCCACCGAGAACATGATGCTTTTCGAACAGGTGAGAATACCGATGGTCGCTCCCAACGGAAGAGCGGTTGACGCACGCTACTGGGCAAACGGTCTCAGACGCGAGCTCGAAAGTAAATACGGAATAGATGCCAAACTGACTGTCAGAGGTCTCGGTGAGGCTATAATAACAATCGGCGGCAAATAGTCGCCATAACAAAGAGTGTTATGTTGAAGAAATTAATGGTGATGCTCGCTTTTGTGCTGCCCTCTTTCGCGGTGGCGCAAAACGTGCTGTCGTCGCAGCAGATGGTGGCTGTCACTCCGATGCTCTCTTCGAAAATAGAGCTTCCGCAGGGAGTCCGTTCTCTGCTCGCACAGAAACTCGGTCAGATAGTGACCCAAAACGGTTTCGGTTCGGTGTCGAGCCAGTTTATACTCACTTCGAACGTGGTATTCACCGATACGCAGGCTACCTCTACGGCTCCTGTCAGATACATTGCCAAAGGTGACGCCTCTTTTTTCCTTATAGACGTATCTTCGGGAGTGGTTCTCGATGAATATACTATGGCGGTTCAGGGTATAGACCAGAGCGACGAGAAGGCTAAGATTAAAGCCGTATCCCAGATAAATCCCAAAAATCCGAATATAAGAAACTTCATGTCGCAGGCCCGTAACAAGGTCATCGACTATTACACGACGAACATACCCAACATAATGACGCAGGCACGTTCCCTTTCTAACGAGGGACGCTACGCCGAGGCAATCGTTATGCTTGAGTCGGTACCCGAATTCCTTCCCGAGTATCCTGCTGTGGCGCAGTTGAGAGACGAGATTGCTGCCAAGATGCCGAAAAAGGAGGACGGACAGGACAGCCTCCTTTCGTCACGTGTCCGCCAGCTGCTTCAGGAGGCTCTCGACAGATGGTATGTGTCGCGATTCGTTTCAGCAATATAAAAATTCAAGGTCATGACAAACTTTGTTAAAACCGTCGTGCTTACGGTGCTGTCGTTAGCGGTAACGACAGATATGTTCGCCTCGGTTAAGGTTGTCGAAAGAAGCTCGAAAAAGACGCCCGAATGGCTCGGAGGCATAGAGCAGGAGTATATAATAACTTCTGCCGATGCCGACAATCTGGAGCGCGCGAAAGCCATATGTATGGAGAACATACGTACGAGCATAATAGAGTCTGTCGCCCAGAATGTGCAGTCTTCGAGTGTCAGCACAATATCACAGGAGTCGATGACATCCGGTGTCACCGATTTTATGGATAAATTCTCGACGACATATAAGACTCAGGCGGCGAAAGTGCCTTTCCTGACAGGAATATCGGAATCAAAAGCCGAAGATTTCTATTGGGAGAAGCGTCTCGACAAGCAGACGGGCAAGACGACATGGTTCTATGCCGTCAAATATCCTTTCCCGCGAATAGAGCTCAAACGTCTGGTTGACATATTCAACACCAACGACAACAAGATGAACGAGCGTTATGAAGCGCTCGAAGAAGCATACAACAACATCGGGTCGATAGAGCAGATAGACGATGCCATAAGAGAGTTGAAGGTTCTTTCCGACTACTTCTTCGATGATGTGAGAAAAAATAACGCCACTCTCCTGATGCGTTCTTACGGGGCTTTGTACTCGCAAGTAGTGCTTGTGCCTACCGAACAGTCGGCGGGAGTATGGAGCTATGTGTTGAAGATTGGAGACAAAGAGGTGTCTTGTTCATCGACACCTACACTCAAGTCGGAGACTCTTGCCGACCTGAGAGCCGAAAAGGATGGCAACAGATGGAATATTTTTTATGATTATTCCACTGCCGACCCGACAGAGATAAACACGATATCGTTGTCACAGAAAGTGGGTGGCAGGTATATCCGTCAGCAGATAACGATAGACCTCGCCTCTTCCATACTGGAACTAAAGCCTATGGGTTGCATCTCGGCTATTGCCGAGACCGTTACCGATTCGATTGTAGGTAACATTGTCTTGCGCATGGATTTGAGTTCAAACAAGAAAGTGACAATCAAACGTGTGTCGTTCAGCCTGCCGTGTATAGCGACACCTGTTGAGAATGATGATTTGAACATCGTATTGAACGGCAAGGGTATATACCCGATTTCCATTACTTTCGGAAAGGAATATGCAAAGTCAGTGCATCCTGCCGCCATAAATATTGTCAGAGGCGCGATATATGCGGAGGACGAGAGCGGTACATTGCATAGAGTTCCTGTTTCGATAATGTTTAATTGTAATTGGTCAATAAAATAAATAGAATCATGAAAAAGTTAATTACAGTTTTGATGTGTGCGGCAGCCGTTATCTGCGGAACACAGGTTTATGCACAGCAGAAAAATGATAAGGAACTTAAAAAAGAGCTCAAAGAGCGTGTTGACAAAGAGTGTCGTAAGGATGCCAAAGCTCTTGAAAAAGAGGGTTGGAAGGTTATGCCCGGCAAATTGTCGATTGAGCGTCAGCTTCAGGAGAGCCGTTACGCACAGCTTCAGGAGAATGACAAAGGAGAGGCTTATTATATTGTAGGTACTCACATGGCTAAAGGCGGCAACTACACTGCGGCAAAAAAGATTGCCGACAGCAGAGCCATGACCGAGATAGCGGAAAAAGTAAGCTCACAGATAGGTGAGATTGTGAAAGAGAACATCGCCAACCATGACTATGGTGAAGGTGACATCGAAGTGATAGACAAATTTGTATCTTCAAACAAGCATCTTGTTAACTCACGTCTCACAGGCGCCATTCCCCTCCTCGAAATGTATCGTGAAAGCGGCAACGGCACCTACGAAGTAAACGTAAGCATCGCTGTCAAAGCAAAAGACGCTATCCGTGCTGCCAAAGCAATGTATGTGTCTGAACTCGCAAAAGAATCTGAAAAACTTGCAGAAGAGCTCGATAAGATGCTTTAAAAGAGTGCATGATTATTATAAAAGCGGGATTCTCATTATAATTGAGAATCCCGCTTTTATAATTCATACACTCTTTTAAAGCATCTTATTGAGCTCTTCTGCAAGTTTTCAGTTCTTTGCGGGTTCAGACACATACATTGCTTTAGCAGTACGGATAGCGTCTTTTGCTTTGATTCCCATGCTACGCAGTCTCTCCGAGGGGGCTCCCGACGGAGTCTGCCGACGGCGTTACTTTGTCCCTCGACAAAGTAACCAAAACGAGGGGGCACAGCCCCTTTTGACCATGTCATACCCATTCGGCTCATTATCTCCCACGAAGTCAGCATCTTCCCGTTTGTCGCCTCCCGCCTATCGCCTTCCGCTTTCTCGCCCTTCGTCAATTACACCATAATCTGTTGACATTCCCGAAATAAGAGATGACGAACATTAATTGGAGTGTCAAATTAAGGATTGTTTGGCGAAAGTCTGTTCGGGTAAAAATAAATGTGTAAAGAATAAAATCAAGAATTAAAAATTATAAATTATGGATTATGGATTATGGATTGTGAATTGTGAATTGTGAATAAAGGATTGATAATTAAGGATTAAGAATTAAAAATTAAGAATGATGTGACGGGGTACGCTAATCAACTTGTCGGTAGTTATTGTGTGTGGTATTATTTGTACTATTATGTCGTGTCGGAGTTGTTGATGTTGTTGATGTTATTGGTGTTTTTGTACGTGCTGTTTATAATATTAGTGTTGTTGTCGCTGTTGTGTAGCAGTGTTATTTAGTGCGTGAATATTATGATTATAATATTTTGCAGTAGAGGCGGGTTGGGATTGTTCTTAGAATGTATGCCACAAGTGACCAGCGTTTGGTGATGTATGCGATGTTTTTCTTTTTGCGTATGGCGTTGAATATTTGAGAGCCCGCTTTTTCTACGGATGCGACCCAGAAAAGTCCTTCGCCTTTAGCCATTCGGGTGTTGATAAAGCCGGGGCGTATGTCGGTTATGAATATCGGTAGCTTCTGTTTGGTCGCTTTTTTATGCAGTCCTTCGAGATAGTTTATCTGATATGCTTTTGAGGCGTTGTAGGCGGGTGCCGTGCCATCACCTCGTAATCCTGCCACGGATGTGACTGCGACAATGTGTCCGCCACCGCTTTTTTTAAATTTGTTGAAAGCCCAATCGACGACAAGTGTCCATCCCGTGACATTTGTTGAGATGGTCGGTTTTTCGAGCTGAAAATCCAAATTTTCGTTAAGTTCGCCTGTACCTGCCGTAACTATTACCGTGTCAACTCCGCCGAGTTCATCGGCAAATCTGTCGAGAGAATCGCAAGAAAGGTCGGACGCCGATATGTCGAGAGACATACAGCGGTATTTTTCGGGGTTGGAACGGTGTATTTCATCGAGTTTCTCTTTGTCGCGTCCTATTATGCCGATTATCGCGTCAGTATGTGAGTATAGCCTTGCAAGTTCTCGCCCTATGCCCGACGTGCCGCCTATGATGATTATTTTCTCCATGTTGTTAGCTTTGTCTTTTGTGATTTTGTATTATTTGTTCAATGATTATCATTGCCACAAAGCTACATTGTCGGACGCGTTTTTTTCTTGAGTTACATCAAGACTTTTTCAATAGTTTTTTACGTATGACGCTTACCGTTTCAGGAGTGACGCCTATGAATGAGGCTATCTCTTTCAGCGGAACGGATTCTTTTAGGTTCGGTATGTTTTTCATAAGGTCGATATACCGTTCTTCGGGAGTGGCGCAATAGCTGTCAATCAGACGTTTGTATGCCATTACGAATAGTTGTTCCGCCACTATTCTGCCGAGACGCTGCTTTTCGGGGGAGGAGTTCCAGAATTTTTCGAGTTCTTCGTATTTTATCACATATACGACGCTCTTTTTTATCGCCTGAACGGATATTAGAGACGGCCGTCCGCACAGACATGAAGAGTATTCCGCCACAAATCCGTCTTTAAAACTGTAACCTACAATATGTTCTTTGCCTGACTCATCGCATCTTGTGTGCCGTAGCGCACCTTCAGCTACAAAGCCTACAAGTCTGTCCGTGTCATTCTGATGCAACAGAAATTCTTTTGCTTTCAGCTGTTTTATCGTCCCATTATCCATTATATACTCTTTCAATGGAGAGAGATTGAGAGACGACATGTCATATTCATCGATTCTGTCTTTCATAATTCACATATTATATAGATAATTAATCCTATATTCTCTATCCTCTATATAATTATCCGATGTAATTATTCTATCTATATACATGTATAATCAATATATGGATAAATATAATCATTGTACCGTTATAAAAATAAGAACTATTTTACACACGAGCAATATTCGTCATTACCTTAATTAGGCAAATGTCACTCTATTAATAACCGAGGCGAGTGCGATAAGGATGCTGACTTCTTGAAAGGTAATGAGCCGACTGAATGTGACATGGTCAAAAGGGGCTGTGCCCCCTCGTTTTGATTACTTTGTCGAGGGACAAAGTAACTCCCGCTGAAGGCGCCCCGCGGGAGCGGCTGTCGGCAGACCCGTCGGAGACATTTATACGAGCGTGTGACATAAAAACAAAGTCATCGAATATCTCGACTCCAAGATTAAAATCAAAAACAAAAACGTCGGTCAAAGATTTTGCTCTCTCGGTAAAATCCGCAGGCATAAGGCTCGTTTAAATAGCAACAAAAGAGAGGTTTATGATTCAGTTATCATAAACCTCTCTTAATTGTTGTTATTTTAAACGAGCCTTATGCCTGCGGATTTACGAGAGCGGCAAAATCTTTGGCTGACGTTTTTTTGTTTTTGATTTTAATCTTGGAGTCGAGATATTCGATGACTTTGTTTTCGGTCACGCGCTCGTAGAGACGGCGGACTTCTTCTTTGTTTGCCATGATGTGGTTGACGTAGCTGTCGAGGGTTGCGTCATCGGGGTTTGCCATGCCGTAATATGCGAACTGCATGAGAGCGAGTGAGCGAGCCTCGGCTTTAACGTCTTCGTTGCCGATTGTGATGCCTGCCTCTTTGAGGTAGTGACGTTCGAGAATGTCCCAAGACATCATCTCTTTGAAAGCGTCAAACTCTTTCTCGATGTCTTCCATAGAGAACTTGCCTTCGTTTATCGCTACAAGCCATCTCTTGAGGAAAGGTTCGGGAAGAGTGAGTTTGGCGGCGTCGATGACAGCCTTGCGGGTGTCCATAGCCAATTTTGCCTGCGCTTCACGTGCGAGTTCTTCCTTAACCTTGCTTTCGACATGGGCGTTGAGACCTGCTTCGTCTTTCACGCTGCCGTCGGGGAACGCCTCTTTGAAGAGCTCTTCGTTAAGCTCGGGAGCGGCGAAACGACGTATGCGGGTGATGACAGCCTCGAATTTGGAAGCTATGCCGTCGAGTTCGTTCTCTTTGAGAGAGAGGATTGCGGCACGCTGTGATTTGTTGGGGTAGAGTTTTTCGATTTCCACTTCAACTTTGTCCCCCACTTTTTTGCCGAGGAAGAGACCGCGAACATCGTCTTCCATGCCGATGAGACCTATATAGGCGTCATCTACTGTGATGTCACCGCCTGTGAGGGTTGCGCTTACGGCGTCTTCTTTCTCCACAACATCGACATCTATGAGCTTGCCGAAACGGCGGAGGAGGTTATCTTTGTAAGAAGAGAGCATTTCGGCGTCTGCCTCAATCTCGTATTTTACAACCTCTACTTTTGCGAGGTCAACGTTTACTTCGGGTTTTACACCTACCTCAAACTGGAACTCGAAATCGACAGCCGTGTCGAAGTGGAGTTCGGGGTGGTTTTCGGCGGGCATCGGTTCGCCCACAATCTCGATTTTGTTCTCTTCGAGATACTGGAGCATTGCTTTTGATGCCATGCGGTATGACTCGTCGGCAACGGTACCGCGACGATACATCTTGTTGATAATCGTCATGGGAGCCATGCCGGGACGGAAACCGGGGATGTTGGCTTTTTTTCTGTAACCTTTGAGAGCTTTCTCAACAGCCTCTTTATAATCGGCTTCCACAACGCTCACTTTCAGCATGAGCGCCTGATTGCCGAGATCTTCTTTTACGATATTCATCGGTTATATGTTATTGTTTGTTGTTAATTTTCCGTTACGGGTGTGGCTCTCCGCGCCGAAAGGTACGAAAAGCGTCGCAAAGATAATTATTTTTCTTTTTCATTCCAATTTTTATGACACGGAACATCATTATACACAAACGGATGAATCGTTTTTTTGTGGCGTCCGTCTTTTAAGGACGAGGGTCGGGAAAAATTTTCTTTCCCGACCCTCGCTTCTGTTGTGTGACGAACGATTGATTCGCCGTCCGTTATTTTCTGATTTCCGCTCCGACCTGTTTCTCGAACTGGAACATGAGGTTGCCCATAACCTTGTCAATCACGTTGTCGGTGAGGGTTTTCTCCTTGTCTTCGAGAATGAAGCTCAACGCGTATGATTTTTTGCCTTCGGGCAGTTTATTGCCCTCATATACGTCGAAGAGGCTCACTTTCTTAAGCAGTTTTTTCTCTGTTCCGTAGGCTATCGAGCGCAGACGCGCGAAATCGACGTTTTTGTCCACGAGCAACGCAAGGTCTCTCTTGACTTCGGGATATTTGGGAAGCTCTTTGACGGTCAGTTTGTAGCCTTTGGTCATCTGGAGGAGCTTGTCCATGCTTATCTGAGCATAGTAAACCTCGCTCTTTATGTCGAAACGTGTGCGTACCGCTTTGGAAACCACACCCATGAGGCCTATCTGCTTGCCTCTCATCGTTATGGTGACAGCCTGCGAGAAGAGCGAGCTTGAGAGCGGGTCGAGACGTGCCTCGCTCATGTCGAGCGACAGACGAGAGACGAGATGCTCTATTTTGGCTTTCATGGTGAAGAAGTCGGGTGCTTTGGCGGGCTGATTCCATGATGCCGCCTCCGATACGCCGCTCACGAGTATGCCGAGCATGTACTCCTGCGAGTAGGGGGCAAGACCGCCTTTTTCGCGTGCCGTTTCGTCATAGAAGTAGCAGTTACCCAATTCGTAGAGCTTCACATCGCCGTTTTTACGTTTGGTGTTGAGCTCCAACGCCTCCATCGCGCCGAAAAGGAGCGTCTGGCGCATCACGTTAAGCTCGTTGCTCAACGGGTTCATTATCTTCACCGACGCCGAGGCGGGGTAGAGGTCGCAACCTTCATAATAGTCCGATGATGTGAGTGAGTTGCTCATTATCTCGGTAAAGTCGCATGACATGAAGTTTGACACCGTCTCTACAAACCTGTCTTTGTCGGGTTTGGGAGCGTACGAGAGGGTAGAGTTGACCTTCTGCGGTATCTCGATGTTGTTATAGCCGTATATTCGGAGTATGTCTTCCGCCACGTCGCACGGACGGCGCACATCCACACGATATGTGGGAACCTGAAGTTTATAGGTGTCGCCCTGCTGTGACACAATCTTTATCTGCAAACCTTCAAGTATGCTTTCGACTGCCTCTTTACCGATATTCTTGCCAATCAGCGCGTAGAGCTCTTCGAGTGAGAGTTCCACATCGAACGGTTCCGCTTTAGACGATGTTACATCCTCTATCGCAGAGAGTTCGCCTCCTGCCAGCTCCGTGATGAGGAGTGCGGCGCGACGTAGCGCGTAGTCGGGCATTTCGGGGTCGGTGCCTCGTTCGTAGCGGAACGAAGCGTCGGTAGAGATACCGTGACGTTTAGCCGTCTTACGCACCCACACGGGGTTGAAATATGCGCTTTCGATGAACACGTCGGTTGTCTGTTCGGTGACGCCCGATTCGAGACCGCCGAGCACACCCGCTATACACATCGGTTCCGACTCGTTGCATATCATCAAATCCTCCGCGGAGAGTTTGCGTTCCACGCCGTCAAGCGTAACGAACGGAGTGCCTTCTGTGGCGGTGCGCACCACTATCTTACCACCTTTAATCTTGGCGGCGTCGAACGCGTGGAGCGGCTGTCCGAGTTCATGAAGTATGAAGTTGGTTATATCGACAACATTGTTTTTGGGGTTTATGCCGATAGAGCGTAGACGTGTCTGGAGCCATTCGGGTGAGGGGGCGATTTTCACGCCTCGTATGGTGATACCCTTGTAGGCGGGAGCCGCTTCGGGAGCCTCCACAGATACCTCGATGCCTCGTTTGTCGCCAGCCTTGAACGACGATACGTCGGGAAGCGAGAGCTCGCCTTTGAGGCCTTTGTATTTGAGCGACACCGCCAGGTCACGCGCCACGCCGTAGTGTGATGCGGCGTCGATACGGTTGGGGGTGAGACCTATTTCGAGCTGGTAGTCATCCTCTATCTTATAGTATTCACGTGCGGGAGTTCCGACAGCCACGTCGTCGGGCAACACGATGATGCCGTCATGTGACTCGCCTACACCTATCTCGTCCTCGGCGCATATCATGCCGAACGACTCGACACCGCGAATCTTGCTTTTCTTTATCTTGAAACCCTCTTCCGCACCTGTTGGGTAGAGAGTGGTGCCGATGGTCGCCACCACCACGGTCTGACCCGCCTTCACGTTGGGCGCGCCGCAGACAATCTGAACGGGACCTTCGCCGTAATCGACGGTCGTGATGTTGAGGTGGTCTGAATCGGGGTGAGGTTCACATGTCAGAACCTTGCCGATAACCAGCCCCGCAAGACCGCCTTTAATAGTTTCGATATGTTCGAGTGCCTCCACTTCAAGACCGGCGTCTGTAAGGATGCGAGCCGTCTCTTCGGGCGTCAAATCGGTGTTTACATAGCTTTTAAGCCAACTGTAAGATATTTTCATCGCTTGTTGATGTTTACTTTTACCGCGCAAGATACAAAAAAATCGGCGGATTGCATAAAAAAAGAGTTTCGGCGGCTACTTTATGTCAAAATAGCTGTTTTATGCGCATCGCCTTGCCGTTTGTGTCACCAAAACGGCGTCGGGACACTGTCGGAGTGTGACAGGGTAAAAAAAGAGTGCTGGGGTGAACTTTTTTAAAAGAAAATGGTTACCTTTGCGTCGCGACGGCGCGAAGTATGCCCGTCGGCTTTTGTGATAACTCAACCGTATTGAAGATTATGGACGATGGCTCGCCTGAGAATAGCTGCAGTATCATATCTCAACACCGCAACATTCGTTTACGGTCTTGAGCATGAGGCGTCGAGGCTTCATGCCGACCTCGTATTGCAGATTCCGGCTCTCTGTGCCCGTTCCATTCTTGAAAGAAGCGTCGATGTGGCGCTCGTTCCCGTGGCGGCTCTCGTCAAAGACCCCTCACTCGAAGTCATAACCAATTATTGCATAGGCGCTAACGGTGCGGTTCGTACCGTTGTGGTGATGTCAACGACACCTGTCGAACAGATTGAGACAATCATGCTCGACAGCCATTCGCGCACCTCTGCCGCGTTGGTTAAACTGCTCTGCCGCGAATATTGGAAAATCTCTCCACGTTTCGAGGAACTGACCGACTATTCGGAGGTGTCGTCGCCCGTGCCCGGTAAAGGTTACCTGCTTATCGGCGACAAGGTCTTCGAGCATGAGAACACGATGCCTTACTGCTATGACCTCGCACTCGAATGGAAGCGATACACCTCGTTGCCGTTCGTCTTCGCCGCGTGGGTGGCGCGTCCCGGTGTCGATAAAGAGGCTGTGGCGGAGATTGAGAGCGCGCTCAGATACGGTGTCGAGCATATAGAGGAGGCGGTGGCGCAGAGCCGTTACGCCGGTATCTCGCCCACGGCGATAGATTATCTCACCAACAACATAGATTTCAACTTAGACATCGACAAGCGCAAGGCTCTTGAGATGTTCCTCAGAAAGATAGCCCCCGTGTCCGGAGGCGCCTCATTGTGAGGCGCATGATACCGTGTAGACAAGGATAGGCTAACTTAACAGAGGAACCGAATCATGTTGACAATATATCTCAAATCTTATAATAAAGTAATCCGAAACGCCGACGTAAAACTTTTCGATGACCTCGGCTATGACGACATTCTGTGGATAGACATGTTCGACCCCACCGTCAAGGAGAAACGTGCGGTCGAAGATTTCATGGAGATAAACTTCCAGACGGAGGAGCAGATAGAGGAAATCGAGAGTTCGTCTCGTTACAGCGAGACGGAGCACGCCGTCTATTGCAACACCAACTTTCTTATGGCGACCGATGCGGGATTCGTCGTCGAGCCGTTGTCGTTCGTATTGAGCGAGGGGGTGCTTATCTCGGAGCGTAACACCGACCTCAAGACATTCTCCGATACGGCGCGCAAGTTACAGATAAATTACAGACTTTATCCGACAGGATTCCATATACTCGTCTCGCTGTTGGAGGTGCGCATCGACCTCGACGCCGACACGGTCGAGTCCATATCTCGTCAGGTGGCGCAGTTGAGCCGACATATCTCTATCGACGGTACCATCGACAAGGAGATATTGAAGCGGATAACGATGCTTCAGGACAACAACATGATATTGAGGGAGAATATATTTGACCGTCAGCGTGTCATCTCGTCGATAATGCGTTCCGATCGTTTCCCGAACGATACATATCCGAGACTCTCGATGATGTTGAAGGACGTCGCCTCACTTTTGAGCCACGCCGATTTCAGTCTCGACCGTCTCGACTATCTTCAGGATACCGCGTTGGGTCTTATCAACATCGAGCAGAACAACATAACCAAGCTCTTCACCGTCCTCTCGGTGTTCTTTATGCCGCCTACGCTCATCGCGAGCATCTACGGTATGAACTTCGCCTATATGCCTGAGCTGTCGAGCCGTTACGGTTATCCGTTCGCCCTGTTGCTGATGATACTCTCTGCGACGGTGACATTCTATATATTCAGACGTAAAAAATGGCTCTGAGATGAAAACCACAAACGCCATGCGACTTTTGACCAAAGGTGGTGTCGCTTTCAGTGTCGTTGAGTATGAGGTTGACCTCGACGATCTCTCCGCGACACACGCTTCCGCCGTTACGGGCATAGATCCGTCGAGGATGTTCAAGACGCTCGTGCTGAGAGGTGAGCGTAACGGTTATTTCGTCTGCTGCATACCCGCCGACAAAGAGGTCGATTTGAAGAAAGCCGCCGTTGCGACAGCCGATAAAAAGGCGGAGATGATACACGTGAAAGAGCTGTTGCCGCTAACGGGGTATATTCGTGGCGGTTGTTCGCCCGTCGGCATGAAGAAAAAGTTTCCCACATTCATAGACGCCTCCGCGCTCGAACACGAGACGATAGGCGTGAGCGGCGGCGCAAGAGGTATCACGCTCATGGTTAAGCCCGCCGAGCTTGCGGAGTTTGTCGGCGCGTCGTTCGTTCCCCTTACGGCGGGGAAATAACGTTTTACAACTTGTTTATTGTATTATGCGGCAGCATGTTATCATGTCGCCGCATTTGCGTTTGTACGTGTATCGGTGTATTCTGTGCCTCTGTTCTGCTATCCTTGGATATGATAAAAATAACGTCGCGCGGTATTCATCTTTTCTATCTTTTTTTATAACTTTGGGTGGTAAAATAGAAAAGAAGAAAAGATGAAGGTTAATGTAAACGGTCAGGATGTGACTTTCGACGGATGCACCGTCGGAGACCTGATTGAATCTCTCTCCTTGAGGATGGAGGGATGCGCCGTGGCGATAGAGGCGCGAATCATTCCCGCGACACGCTGGGAAACGGAGAAACTCAACGAAGGTGACAAGGTAACCATAATAAGAGCCACACAGGGAGGATAGCATGATTGTGGCGATAACGCTCCCTTACGCCGCGGATGGCGAGACGGAGGCGGTGGCGCGTCTGGCGGAGGCGGACGCAATAATACACCTGCGCAAGGATGACGCCTCCGAACTGGAAGAGGCGGTAAAAGGCTCGGCAGACCTTTTTGACCGTTCGGGGCTCGATAAATCACGTCTTCGGGTACATCACAACTTTTTGTTATGTCAAAAATACGGTATCGGCGGTGTGCATCGTCGATTCGTTGAGCGTGGTGAGCCTTTCGGCGACCGACTCTCCGTGTCGTGTCACTCTTTCGGGGAGGCGACCGCTGTTATTGATGAGGCGACGGCGGAATATCTTTTTTTGAGCCCCATATTCGACAGCAACTCCAAAAAAGGCTATAAGGCGGCTTTCACGTATGATGAATTGCGTGCCTTTCTGCTCGGACTGACACCCGCAAAACGTGACAGGGTTATTGCCCTCGGCGGTATCGACGACCGAAACGTCGCTGTGTGTGCCGACATGGGCTTTGGCGGTTGCGCCATGATAGGGTCGATATGGTGCCTCGACGGAGGACGGATAGACCCGAAACGCACGCTCGAAAACTTTTTAACAATACGTGAAAAATGGCTTTGCGCAAAGAGATAGCGAGACTTCAATATATAACCGTGGGTGCTACACCCGACGCTGTGGCGCGTGAGACCGCGCTGTTCCTCGACGGAGGCGGCAGATGGGTGCAGTTGCGCATGAAAGAGGCGGACAAGAGGACGATTGTAGAGACTGCGTCTGTGATTCTGCCAAAGATACACGCCGCGGGAGGAGTACTGATAATCGACGACTATCCCGACATCGCCGTTGAGGCGGGTGCCGACGGTGTGCATCTGGGACGCCTCGACATGCCGATAGCGGAGGCGCGCGCCATTGTAGGCGACCTTATAATTGGTGCTACCGCCAACACCGCTGACCATGTGATAGAGGCGATAGAGGCGGGCGCGGACTATATTGGTCTGGGGCCGTTCAGATATACGACCACGAAGAAGAACCTCTCGCCGACACTTGGTGAGGAGGGTTATCGTGATATTGTCGCTCGAATCGGCGACTCGATGATACCCACGGTCGCGATAGGGGGCATAACTCTTGACGACATCGCTCGGATAGCCGAAACGGGTGTGTGGGGCGTGGCTGTGGCAGGAGCGATAGCGGGCGCGGACGACCCGCGGAAAATGACAACGGAATTTTTGAGTTTAACGAAAAAATATTTCAGATAATGGATACTCTTAACATAGGCGGGCGCGTCATGCGCTCACGTCTCTTTGTAGGGACGGGTAAGTTCGCCTCTAACGCCGTGATGTCTAAAGCGATAGAGGCAACTGGCAGTTCATTGGTGACCGTCGCTCTTAAGCGTGTGAGCCTCGAAGACAAAGAGGACGACATGCTCCGCTCGCTCAAACTGCCGGGTGTGGAGCTTCTGCCCAACACCTCCGGTGTGCGTAACGCGGAAGAGGCGCTCTTTGCCGCGAGACTTGCCCGTGAGGCGCTCGGAACAAATCTTCTCAAACTTGAGATACACCCCGACCAGCGTTACCTTATGCCCGACCCCGTCGAGACACTGAAGGCTTGCGAGCAGTTGGTGAAAGAGGGTTTCATCGTGATGCCCTATATCCACGCCGACCCCGTGTTGTGCAAGCGTCTCGAAGATGCTGGAGCGGCATGCGTCATGCCGTTGGGCGCGCCGATAGGCTCAAACAAGGGTCTGGCGACGCTTGAATTCCTGCGTATCATCATAGAGCAGAGCAATGTGCCCGTGGTTGTCGATGCGGGTATCGGTACACCGTCGCAAGCGGCGGCGGCAATGGAGCTGGGTGCGGACGCCGTGCTGGTAAATACGGCGATAGCGGTGGCTGGAGACCCCGTGGCAATGGGACACGCCTTTAAACTGGCTGTCGAGGCGGGACGAGAGGCGTTCCTCGCCAAAACGGCGCCCGTAAACGACAAAGCATCGGCTACAAGCCCTCTGACAGCATTTCTTAACGACTGAGAAAAATGACATTTTACGACTATAAACAGAAGTGGGACTGGGACAAGATGACCCTCTTCATAGAGAACGCCACGGCGGCGGACGTGGAGCGTGTGTTGGCTAAAGGCGTCAACATAACGCCCGAAGATTTCGCCGTGTTGGTGTCACCCGCCGCCGCGCCCTATCTCGAACAGATGGCGCGCATGAGTGCGGAGGCTACTCGTCGCCGTTTCGGCAGGACAATGCAGATATACACCCCGTTGTATATATCCAACTATTGCACCAACCATTGCGTATATTGCGGCTTCAACTGCAAGAACAAGATAGGTCGTGTGACCCTCACGCAGGAGCAGATAGAGAAAGAGGCGCAGGCGATACAGTCGGGCGGTCACCCTTTCAAGCATATACTTTTGGTGACGGGCGAGTCGCCCAAACATGCGGGTGTCGATTACATGGCGGAGTCGATAGACACCGTGTCAAAATATTTCGAGCAGACCTCGATAGAGGTACAGCCGCTCGACACCGCCGATTACGCCAAGCTCATGGAGCACGGTCTGCACACCGTATGCGTCTATCAGGAGACCTACAACGAGAAGCGTTACCCCCTCTATCACCCCGCCGGACGCAAGCGAGACTACCGTTATCGTCTCGAAACCCCCGACAGAATGGGTGAGGTGGGTATATATAAGGTAGGCGTAGGTAACCTTATAGGTCTTGAAAACTGGCGCACCGACGCTTTCTTCACCGCCTTGCATATTCACTACATACAGAACAAATATTGGAGAACGAAGTGTTCAATATCGTTTCCTCGTCTGCGCCCCTTTGTGGGAGAGGGTTTCCAGCCCAACTATCCCACGAGCGAGCGTGACCTGTTGCAGCTGATAACGGCGTATCGTCTTTTGAGTGAGGACCTTGAAATATCGCTCTCGACACGTGAGCGTCCGCACTTCAGAGACAACGTGATAGAGTTGGGCGTAACAACCATGAGCGCGGGGTCAAAGACCGCTCCCGGCGGCTATTCCGACGATGATGTGAACAAGGAGCTTGAGCAGTTCAGCGTCAACGATGACCGTTCGGTGGACGAGATAGTGAAAGCGATAAAGGCGCACGATTTTGAGGTGGTATGGAAAGACTGGGATTTGTCTCTGAACTACAACACATTCCGTGCGGCGGAGCGTAAGGCGTTATGAGTGGCAGGTATGTCAGGTCGGAGCTTTTCGCCGACTTCGGCGCACGCGGTCAGCGTTTGTTGAACGCCTCAAGCGTATTGGTGGTAGGTTGCGGCGGTTTGGGTTCCGCCGCCGCCTCTTATCTTGCGGCGGCAGGTGTCGGACGTCTCGTGATAGTCGATTGTGACGATGTCGATATATCCAATCTCCAGCGTCAGATATTATATGACACCTCACAGGTAGGTCAGCGCAAGGTTTCATGTGCCGCCGTCCGTCTCCGTGCCTTAAATCCGGAGATAGAGATTATACCAATAGACATGAGGCTCGATTGCGACAATTTTGCCGACATAGCCTCCGACTGCAGTCTCGTTCTCGACTGCACCGACAACTACAAGGCTCGCTATGACCTTTCCAAGATGTGTCGTCAGCACTCCAAGCCTCTTTTATACGCCACAGCGGAGGGCATGACGGGTCAAGTCGCCCTCTTCACCCCCTCCCATGGCATATATTACGACGACCTCTACCCCTATCCCCCTCCCCAACTCCCAACCGTCGGCGTTCTATCCCCGACACCCGGAGTAATCGGTACGATAGAGGCATCGGAGGCGGTCAAATATCTTGCGGGTATCGGTGAGACGCTCGAAGGAAGGCTTTTGAAAATAGACCTTATGACAATGCAATTTCAGGTTTTCAGATTCTAAAATTAAGAATCTGAAAACCTGAAATCGTATTATCAAGGTCTGTTTTCAAAAGCCTCCCTTCGAGTGTCTCACCGATATCCGCAAGGTATTTTATCGCCTCCGATGCCTCTATCGTACCGATTATTTCATACACATGTCTCCGACGGGTCTCCCGACAGGCTCTCCGAGGGCGCCTTCCGCGGGAGTTACTTTGTCACTCGACAAAGTAACCAAAACGAGGGGGCACAGCCCCTTCCCGCCATGTCATATTCAGTTGGCTCATTGTCTTTTACGAAGTCAGCATCTGACCGTGCATAGCCTCACGTCTATCGTTTTCCGCTTTATCGCTTTTCATACATTACACCATAGCTTCCTGAACCTCCTGAACTTCCTTACTTCCTGAACTTATTGAACTTATTGAATGTAAAAGATGATGACGGCGTACGCTAATCAACTTGTCGGAAAATGTAAAGAAAGTTATAAAAAAGGCTGACATGGAATATATGTCAGCCTTTTGTTGAGTCTGTTTTGTATATGCGTCGAAGTCTGAGTCTAAATCTAAATTTAAATCTGTTTTGGAATTGATTTTAATAGACTTTTGACTGCGGTCTGTCCTCGGCAGAGCTTCCGAAATCTTTGTTGGGGGTCTCGCCCATTACAAGATGAAGCGTGCCGCCGTTCATTATGTCGGAGTAGGTGATGTAGCTCTTGGTGTAGGGTTTGCCGTTGAGTGTCGCGCTTTGGATGTAGATGTTTTTGTCTGAGTTGTTTTCAGCCTCGATTGTGAAGCGTTTGCCGTCACCTACATTTATCGACGCTTTGTCGAACAACGGACTCGCAAGCAGGAACGCGCCGTTTGTGGCGTTGGCGGGATAGAAGCCCATGGCTGTGAGGACATACCACGCGCTCATCTGACCCGCGTCCTCATTGCCGCACAAACCGTCGGGAGCGTCCGTGAAGAACTCGCGCATGATGCGGCGAGCCATAGCCGCGCTCTTCCACTGACGTCCTATGTAGTTGTAGAGGAACGGAGTGCTGTGGTTCGGTTCGTTACCTTGTGCGTACTGACCGATAAGACCCGATATGTCGGGAGAGCTTTCTTCGTCATATACCGCCTCTATGGTGAAAAGGCTGTCGAGCTTGTTCTCAAACGCATCTTCTGAACCGAAAAGGGCGACAAGACCTTCGACATCGTGCGGTACGAGCCACAGATACTGCCATGCGTTACCCTCGCAGTAGTCGTCGTCACGGTGACGTGATTTTACGGGGTCGAAATCGGGTGTCCATGTGCCGTCGAGACGTTTGCCGCGCATAAATCCGCTCTCTTTGTCGAAATAGTGCGTGTAGTTCTTTGAACGGTTCATGAAATAGTCGTAATCCTCTTTGTTGCCCATTTTGAGAGCCATTTGAGCTATCGCCCAGTCGTCTATGGCATATTCGAGGGCTTTGGCTACCGACTCAATCTCCTTGTCGGCGGGTATGTAGCCGAGAGTGCGCACATAGCCGAGTCCGCGCTCGTCGAGTGAGGCGTATGCCTTTGCCGCCTCATACGCTTTTTGCGCGTCGAAGCCGCCGATGCCTCGCAGATATGCCATAGCCATTACGGGTATCGAGTGATAACCGACCATGCAGTCGTTCTCGTTGCCTACCAGATGCCATACGGGAACACGACCCTGCTGTTCGTATATCTTGACGAAGTCGTTGACGAATTCGCCCAGTCGTTGAGGCTCGATTATCGAGTAGAGTGGATTGGCGGCACGGTAAGTGTCCCAAAGAGAGTAGATTGTATAGGTGTTGCTTGTCGTGTCGCTGTATATCTTGCCGTCCGCGCCCCGATAGTCGCCGTTTACGTCGTTGAAGAGTTGCGGGGCGAATGCGGTGTGATACAAGGCGGTGTAGAATGCGCGTTTGTCACTGGGATTGCCGCTCTCTACATCTATTTTTGAGAGATAGGCGTTCCACTTGGCGTCCGCATCCTTTGTTACCTCGTCAAAATTCCTGTCAAGCAGTTCCGCCTGATAGTTGCGCTCCGCCCCCTCTATATCGACAGCCGAGATACCGACCTTCACTTCGAGGTTCTTTATCTTGCCGAAATCGACGAACGCTCTCATCTTGACACCTTTCACTTCGTTGCCGCCTACTGTGTCGAGACCGTCATAACAGCTCATCGAAACAACGGGTTCGGAGAAGTGAGCGGTGAAATATATCCTTTGGTTTACCGCCCAGCCTGTCGAGTAACGGTAGCCGACAATGGTACGTTCGTCTTTGAGGCTGAAATAGCCTTCGGTGGGAGCATCCCAGCCGATACCGCTCTCGAGGTCTATGATTAGTCGGGCGTTATCGGTGGTGTCGGGGTAGGTGTAGCGGTGGAATCCGCATCGCTCTGTGGCTGTCAGTTCCGCTTTTATACCATATCTTTCGAGCAGTACGGAGTAGTAGCCGGGGCGTACGCTCTCGTTCTCGTGACGGTACTTTGACAGATAGGTGCTGTCGAGACCCGCTTTGCTGTTCATGGCTACGGGTACGTCTCCCGTGACGGGAAGCATGACTATGTCGCCGAGGTCGCCGATACCCGTACCGCTCAAGTGAGTATGGGCAAAGCCTTTGACTATCGAGTCGCTGTAATGGTAACCTGACGCCCAGTCCCACCCCTGCATCAGGTTGGACGGACCGAGCTGTACGCCGCCGAACGGTACGTTGGCTCCGAGAAAGACATGACCGTGGGCGTCGGTGCCTATATACGGGTCCACAAACGAAGTGTAACTGACACTCGGTGTGGCGTTGTGACAGGCTGTAACCGCTACGGCGAGCGAGGCGAACAGCGCTATCGGTTTGAAAAATCTTGTCATCTGTTTTGTGGTTTTGGTGATACTTGTTCGGGTTTGCGTTAGATTTTGAAATATCACGACTTTTGTCGGTGTTGTTGTAATATTTTGACTTGCCGTGAGATTTGTCGTGAGTTATAAATATTGTTGTTTCACATAAAACTTGCGATGAGTCGCAAATTTTAAAAAGAGGTGCGCACCCGTGTGGTGTGCGCACATTCTTATTGCGGTTATGTTAGGGATACATCCGTTTGATGTATTCTGAAACTCGGATTTACGATTATTTTTTTGTCGGCTTGTCGCTCATGACGAAAACAAGCTCTCCGCCTTTCATTATGTCGGAGTGTTTGAGTATGTAACCGTCGAGCGGTTTGCCGTTGAGTGTAACAGACTCGATATAGATGTTACGCGGTGAGTTGTTCTTTGCCGTTATCACGAACTTTTTACCGTCCGAGAGATTGATTGTGGCTTTGTCGAAGAGCGGAGAACCTATGTCGTAGTCGCCGCCCACGGGGTTTACGGGGTAGAAACCGAGTGAGCTGAGCACGAACCATGCGGACATCTGACCGCAGTCCTCGTTGCCGCAATGACCCGACGGAGTGGCTCTGTATTGTGTCGTCATAATCTGACGGACGTAGCTCTGTGTCTTCCACGCCTCGCCTGAATAGTTGTAGAGGTATGCGACGTGGTGGCTCGGCTCGTTTCCGTGTACATACTGACCTATCATGCCCGTCGAGAATATCGGAAGCTCGTCGGTGGCGAGAGGTACGAATGTGAACATGCTGTCCAGCTTCTCGTTGAAACGTTTGTTTCCGCCCACTGCCTCAATAAGAGCGGGAACATCATGCTGTACCGACCAGAAATATTGCCATGCGTTGCTTTCGGTGAAGTGGGTGGTGTAATCTTTTGCGACAAAGCCTTTTATCCACTTGCCGTTTTTGTCTTTTGGGCGCATGAACGAGCTTTCGCTGTCATAGAGGTTACGCCAGAAGTCAGCGCGTTTCTCGAAACGGTCGGCTGTCTCGTTTTCGCCCAGCGCACGCGCCATTTTCGCTATCGCATGGTCGTCAAAAGCGTATTCGAGTGTCTTTGAGACAGATTCGCCTTCGAGTTCGTAAGGTATGTAGCCGTATTTCTTGTATAATCCTATGCCGCGGTAGTCGTCGATGTCCGCGCTCTTTACGCACGCTTCGAGAGCCTTGCGTGGGTCGAAGCCTCCTATCCCTTTAAGATAGGCGTCGGCTATGACGGGTACGCTGTGATAGCCTATCATCATATCGGTCTCGACACCCTGCATGTTCCATACGGGCAGACGTCCGTTCTGTTCGGCAAAGGCAATCATAGACTGTATCATGTCGCCCACACGCTTCTGTTGTGTGAGTGTGTAGAGAGGGTGCGCCGCTCTGTATGTGTCCCAGAGAGAGTATCTCGAATAGTTGACCCAGCCGTCGGTCTTGTGGGTCTTGTTGTCGGGACCTCTGTACTCGCCGTTGACGTCCATGAATATGACGGGAGCGAGAGAACTCTGGTACAGAGTGGTATAGAAAGTACGTTTTGCGTTGTCGTCCTGTGTCTCTACGATTATTTTGTTGAGTTCGACGTTCCACACGCTGTCCGCCGCCGTGCGTACGCTGTCGAAATCCCACGAGCCGACCTCTTTGGCGAGGTTTTCGCGGGCGTTATCGACGCTCACTGGCGATATGGCGACCTTGACAACCAGCGGCTTTGCGAGCGCCTCCGACCCGAAGTCGAGACGTGCGGCATAGCCTCTGCGTCTCTTGCCGTCGTCACCGCCTTTTATCTCCTTGTGCTGTATGTCGGCAACAGATATGGGGTGCGAGAACTTTGCCACGAAGTAGAGACGCTGATTTGTAGCCCAACCTTCGGAGAAGCGGTATCCCGACACCGTAACCGAGTCGTCGAGTGTCAGTCGGCTGTCGGTGGTGGCGTCCCAGTTTATGGCTCTGGCGAGGTCTATATATACCGACGGTGTCAGTTTCGACCCTTTCTCGAAAGTGTATCGCTGGACGCCGCATCGTTCAGTCGCCGTAAGCTCGGCGAGTGTGCGGCTGTCCTCCAGATATACCGAATAGTATCCTGGTGACGCCGATTCTCTGTCGTGTGAGAATCGTGAGCCTATCGTCCTGTCGAACGGGCTGTTCTTGTCGCCAGCCTTTGTCATGGCTGGCATGAAGGCGAAGTCATAGAGGTCGCCCGCGCCCGTTCCGCTCAGATGTGTCATCGAGAAGGAGTTGATGACCGAGTCGGGGTAATCGTATCCCGATATTCGGTACCACCCGCCCGCCTCGTTGTCGGGGCTGAGCTGTACCATGCCGAAAGGAACCTGCGCACCAGGGTAGGTGTTGCCGGGTCCCTCCGTACCCATAAAGGGGTTGACATATTGGGTCAGCGGCATGAGTGCGGGAGCCGCGCTCTTCTTCTCCTTGCAACCGAAGAAGAGGAGTGCGACTGCCGCCGAGACCATATAAAGTGATTTTCTCATCGACGTGTCGTTTTTTTGATTTTGATTTCATAACGCTGGCTCATCGACAGGGGCGCGGCGTCGTCACCAGTACCTCTCTCGTAGTTGGGTTTGTCGCCCATTACGAGGTCGAGGCTTCCGCCCGCGTCAATTACGGCGGCGGGGAGGTAGTTCTTGTCATATCCGACGCCGTTGAGTGTCGCTGACACTATATATACGTTATCGCCGTTGTTGGCGGGAGCGTTCACGGTGAATGTCTTGCCGTTTTCGAGGTGCAACACCGCCTTGCGGAAGAGCGGAGAACCGAGCATGTAGTCGCCGTCGATTGGAGAGACGGGATAGAAACCTATCGCGCTGAAGACGAACCATGCGGAGGTCTGTCCGTTATCCTCGTCGCCGCAGTAGCCGTCGGGAGTGGGCGCATACATCCTTTTCATCACCTCACGGCTTCTTGCCTGCGCTTTCCACGGCTGACCCACATAGTCGTAGAGGTATATGGCGTGCTGTATCGGCTGGTTGCCGTGGGCGTAGTTGCCCATGCCCGCAATCTGCATCTCGCGAATCTCGTGTATCGGGAAACCGTAGTAGCTGTCGTCGAAGATAGGGGGTACCGTGAAGACGGTGTCGAGGGTAGCGGCGAAACGCTCTTTGCCGCCCATCGCGTCGGCGAGACCTTTGATGTCGTGCATGACTGACCATGTGTAGTGCCAGCTGTTACCCTCGGTGAAGGCGTCGCCCCACTTGAACGGGTTGAACGGACTCTGGAAAGAACCGTCTTTGTTGCGTCCGCGCATCAGACCGCTTTCGGGGTCGAAGACGTTGCGCCAATTCTGCGCCTGCGATTTGAATCGCTCGATGAAGCGTTTGTTTTTGCCGCTCTTCTCAGCCACTTTCATGATGCCGTAGTCGGCGTACGCGTATTCGAGTGTGCGGGCTACATTCTCGTTGACACCCACGTTATAGGGTACATATCCCAGCTTGTTGTAGTAGTCGGCGCCCATACGTCCCACAGAGCCGAGCGGACCTTCGTTGCCCGCGCTCTTGAGCATCGCCTCGAAGAGGGTCTCGATATCGTAGCAGTCGATGCCTCTCATGTATGCCGACGCTATGTTAACGGCGGAGTTGGAGCCTATCATGCAGTCACGGTGACCGGGGCTCATCCATTCGGGAAGCCAGCCGCTCTCGTTGTAGGTGTGAACGAGTCCCTCCATTATGCGTGAGGTCATTGTCGGATAGAATGTCTCAAGGAAGGGGAACACGGCGCGGAACGTATCCCAGAAGCCGTTGTCGGTGAACATGTAGCCGGGAAGCACCTCGCCGTTATAGGGGCTGTAGTGCATCACTCTGTCGGCGGCGTCAATCTCGTAGAACATGCGGGGGAATAGCAGGAGACGATAGAGTGACGAGTAGAAAACCTTGATGTCGTCATACTCTCCGCCGCTTACCTCTATGCGGCCGAGCTCCTTGTTCCATGTGTCATAGCCCTCCTGTTTGGTCTGGTCGAAGCTCTTGTCGCCGATTTCGCGGTTGAGGTTGAGCCATGCCTGTTCGTAAGAGATGAACGAAGAGGCGCATTTTATGCCCACCTGTTCGCCACGCTCGGTAGAGAAGCTCACCACCGCGCCGACATGCTCGCCTTTGAGTTCGCTCTTGCCGTTGATGAGGCTGTCTTTCTCCCATACGACAAAACTTTCTATCGGACGGTCGAGGGTGATTACCACATAGTTGCGGAAGTTTTCGGGTACGCCGCCTGAATTTTTGGTGGTGTACCCGATGATGCGTCCCGCCTCTTTGTCAACCTTTATATAGGAGCCGCCGTCGAACATGTCGATGACGAGGTTGGCGTTGTCGCTCTTCGGATAGGTGACACGCATCTGCATCGCGCGTTCTGTCGGTGTCAGCTCCGTGGTTATGTCGTAGTCAGCCAGATAGACGCTGTAATAGTAGGGTGTGGCTGTCTCCGTCTTGTGTGAGAACCAGCTCGCTCTCTTGTCCTGATTGGTAACTATCTCGCCGCAGGTGGGCATCAGCGCGAACTGTCCGTAGTCATTGATCCACGGGCTGGGCTGGTGTGTCTGTTTGAAGCCCCTGATTTTTCGTGCCGAGTAGGTATATGCCCAACCGTCACCCATTTTGCCTGTCTGGGGGGTCCAGAAGTTCATGCCCCACGGACGAGCTATGGCAGGGTAGGTGTTACCGTTCGAGAGCGAGAAGTCGGAGTCGGTACCCATGAGTATGTTGACCCACTCGACGGGTTTCTCCACACGCTCGACGATAACATTCTGTGCTGTCGCAGACAACGATGCGCAAAGCGACGCTAACAGTAATATCAATCTCTTCATCTGAAAATATTAGTTTTGTTACGATAAGAATTTTTCTCCCACAATGACACGCAACACTCTGTGAATCACCTCGAACTCGAATGGCGCATAGCCCATTGCCTCGCCGTCGATTTCAATCGGGCTTTCGGGACGACTCTCTATGCGTATCTTGCCGCCTCTATAGAAACGGGCTTTGGGTACGTCATATATATGTCCGTTGTAAAGTTTTTTTATATATCTGAAAAGATTTATCTTACCCATTTTCTCTATGACGGTCACGTCAAGCAGTCCGTCGTCGGCTATCGCGTGCGGCATCTGTTGCATACCGCCGCCGTTATACTTGCCGATGCCTATCGCGCCGCTGAACGCGCCCCCCTCGAACACCCGCTCGTCATCCACCCACACCTCGAAACGGTGGTTGTGGTAGTTGAGCAGAGAGAGAAGCATCGCCGCCACATAGAGCCATTTGCTGTATAAGCCTTTCTCCTTGATGCGGTTATAGCTTCTGTTGACAAAGGCGTCGAAACCTATGCCCGCCACATTCGCCATATAGCGGTGCTGGTGTACCTTCGACTCGTAGAAGCTGACCTTCGCAACGTCCTGAAGGAAGGTGCGGCCGCTCTTTATCGCCCTTATGGCGTCGGTATAACGTGTCGGGATGCCGTACATCCTTATCCAGTCGTTACCCGTACCGACAGCTATCACCGCCACTGTCACATCGCTGACGGCGCACAACCGCTGTATGAACAGACCGTGAACCGTCTCGTGTATGGTGCCGTCGCCGCCTACAACGATGATATGGCGGTAGCCTTTCGTCACAGCCTCCACCGACAGCTCCGTGGCATGGTATTTCTTCTCGGTAAAGACGGCGTCGAACGCTATCGCGTTGTCACGCAGCAGTTTACTTATGGTCGGCCAATCAGTCAACCCCATGCCCTTGCCGGCCACGGGGTTGACGATTGCGAACCAACGCTCTTTGAGAAAATCGGGCGACTCCATCGATTTATTTCTCAGGAGCCGATTTTATTGTCTCTTTCAGGAAGTCGTAGAATTTGCCTACACTCTCGATGTTGACTTTTTCATCGGGAGAGTGTGGGTAGCAGATTGTCGGACCGAACGAAATCATGTCGAGGTTTTCATATACGCTGCCGATGATTGCGCACTCCAGACCCGCGTGTATCGCTTTCACTTCGGGCTCTTTGCCATAGAGACTTTTGTAGGTCTCTTTCATGGTTTTCAGTATAGGCGATTTCATGTTGGGGTTCCAGCCGGGGTAGCCGCCGGAGAGTTCAGCTTCACCGCCTGCAAGCTCTGCAACGGCGGCAATCTGTGCCACTGCCGCGTCTTTTGCGCTGTCAACGGAGCTGCGGGGCAACGAGATGAATTTGACCTCGTCGTCGAGGGTCTTGACAACGCCGAGGTTACAAGATGTCTCGACAAGTCCTTCCATGGTGTCGCTCATGCGTATCACGCCGTTGGGGGTTGCGAGTATGGCATTGACTACGCGTCTCGCGCTGTCGTCCGTCATGACGAACGCCTCTTCCTCCTCTGCGACAGGGGTTGCCGTGAGCGAGAGGGTAGGCTCGGTGGCGGCGAGCTCGGCGGCGAAGACAGCCTGATATTTCTTCACGAGGTTTTCAAAATCTGCCGCTTTGTCGGTGGGAACAGCGACAACGGCGTGAGCCTCGCGCGGAATGGCGTTGCGTACGTCGCCGCCGTCTATTGACTGGAGGCGTGCGCCCGTCTCTTTCATGGCTTTGTCGAGAAGGCGCGCCATTGTCTTGTTCGAGTTGCCTCTCTGGAGTATGATTTCCATGCCTGAGTGGCCGCCTTTCATGCCCGTAACGATGATTTTATACCATTTCATACCATTGTATGCGAGCTCTTTTACCGTGGGTATGTGAGAGATGACGTCGATACCGCCCGCGCATCCCACATAGAGTTCGCCCTCGCTTTCAGAGTCGAGGTTCAGGAGGATGTCGCCTTTGAGGTGACCTTTTTCGAGCTCGAATACGCCCGTCATGCCTGTCTCTTCATCGATGGTGAAGAGTGCTTCGATAAGTCCGTGTTCTTTGAGGTCTTCGAAGATGGCGAGAGCGGCAGACGCGCCGATACCGTTGTCTGCGCCGAGAGTAGTGCCGTCGGCGGTTACCCATTCGCCGTCGATATAGGGTTGTATTGCGTCTTTAAGGAAATCGAACTCTTTGTCGTTGTTTTTCTGGGGAACCATGTCCATGTGTCCCTGCATCACGATACCCTTGCGGTTTTCATATCCCGGGGTAGCCTCTTTGCGGAGAACGACGTTGCCTATTTTGTCAACGTGGCACTCGATACCGTGTTCTTTTGCGAAGTTCACGATATATTGGCGCACACCCTCCTCGTGTTTTGACGGGTGGGGAATGTTACATAGTGCCGCAAAATGTTTCCATAGTGTGGCAGGACTGAGTTTTTCAATGTTTTTATCCATAATTGTATGTTTTATTTTATGATTTCTCGCTTGGCTGTGCAATATACGAAAATAAATCAACATATCGGCAATATCGGGAGTCTGTTTTTGATTTTTGAAACTAAAATTGTTTCAAAAATCAAAAACAGACTCCCGATATTGCCGATATGTTGATTTATTTTCGTTCCGATACGTGGGAATGTCTCCCGACAGGCGCTCCCGCGAGGCTCTCCGAGGGGTCTCCCGACGGGGTCTGCCGACGGCGTTACTTTGTCCCTCGACAAAGTAACCAAAACGAGGGGGCACAGCCCCTTTTGACCATGTCATATCCCGTTGGCTCATTGTCTTTTAAGAAGTCGGCGTCTTTGCGTTTATAGCCTCTGTATATGTAATGTGTAAGAATGAGGAACGTATATTTGTAAGGATAAAGAAAATAAAAATGAAAAAAGGGAAAAAGAGAAGAGGGTGACGGGGTATAATTAACCGCCTGCCGTTAAATTGTTGCAAACGGACAGGCGGTATGTTGTGATTGTTGTAGTTTATGTGTTGTGTTACAATGTGTTGTCGTTGTAGTAATCCCTTAGTCGGTTGAGTTCTTGATGTAACGCATCCTGGATTATGCGATACCGCGGGTCGTTGTATATGTTTTTGAGCTCGTGCGGGTCGTTTTTCAAATCGTACATTTCCCATTGGGGCTCTTCGCCGTAAAAACGGATGAGTTTGTAACGCTCGGTGCGTACGCCGTAATGTCTTCTGACAGAGTGCTCCGCAGGGTATTCAAAGTAGTGGTAGTAGAGTGAACGTCTCCAGTCTCTCGCCGCCGAAACAGCACTTTTCTTGCTTTTCAACAGAGGGAGGAGAGATACACCCTGCATCTCTTCGGGTACTTTGCCGCATGCCATTTCAATGAATGTGGGGGCGTAGTCTATATTCTGCACCAACTGAGGTATGTCACCCCTGCGTGAAAGCGACTGCGGCAACATCATGAGAAGCGGTGTACGCATTGATTCTTCATACATGAAACGTTTGTCGAACCACCCGTGCTCGCCCATGTAAAAACCTTGGTCGGAGGCGTAAACAATGACGGTGTTATCGAGCAGATTCTCTTTTTCGAGGTAGTCGAGCAGACGACCCACATTGTCGTCAAGAGATTTTACCGCTTTGGCGTAGTCTCTCATGTAGCGTTGATATTTCCACTCGACAAGCTCATCGCCCGAAAGCGAGTCCGCTTTGAAACGGTCGCTTATGGGTCCGTAAACCTTGTCCCATGCCCGTTTCTGTTCGTCGTTCATGCGGTCGTACTCTCCGTAAGGCGAGGCGAACGCGCTTTTGACATCCTTTATCTTGAGGTCGTACGCCAAATCGAGGTCTTTGGCGATGCTCATTTTCTGATGTGCCGCCGCCTTACGTCCCTTGTAGTCGTCACGGAAAGTGGACGGAAGTTTGAACGTCTTGTCCTCATAAAGTTCGAGGTCGGTAGTGTCCGACATCCATACCCTGTGTACCGCCTTGTGGTGTACCAACAGACAGAACGGACGCGAGTTGTCTCTCCTTTCGAGCCATTCGATACTCTTGTCGGTGATTATGTCGGTCACATAACCGTCATTCTTTTCTATGCCTTTCGGAGTTATGAAGTCGGGATTGTAATATGTGCCCTGTCCGGGAAGTATGGTCCAATAGTCGAAGCCTTCAGTCGGAACGCCGCCCAAATGCCACTTTCCGACGATTGCCGTCTGATAACCGAGCGACTGAAGCACTTTCGGGAAAGTTGTCTGTGACTGGTCGAAGGTGGCGTCATTGTCGATTTTACCGTTGGCATGGCTGTGTTTGCCCGTCAGGAGTACGGCTCTCGACGGTCCTGAAATCGAGTTGCATACAAAGCTGTTGGTGAACTTGACACCGTGCGCTGCCATACGGTCGAGATTGGGCGTCGAGATATGTGTACGGTCATACGCGCTCAACATCTGATACGAATGGTCGTCGGTCATTATATATACTATGTTCAGAGGCTTGTCAAGCTCGTTTTTACGCTCCTTGATGCCGTCGTTCAAAGCGTACAGCTGTGAAGGAACGACCGCCGCGAGAGATAGAGCGGTCAGGGTTATGCGAGAATCGAACATGGTCTTGCAGTTTAGGTTTGTTTTGATTGTTGGAGATTGTTCTAAATGGTTTTAGATTCTCTATTTTGGCAAATATACTCTTTTTTTGAATAAAATTGCCTTTGAATGGTTTTTTGTGCTTATTCCATGATTTTTAAACAACAAGAATGTCCGTGAGACGTTAAAAAGATATATATAATCCGCAAAACGAAATGTAATCGCATTTAAAACGAAACGTACAGGAAAGCCAAAACGAAACGTACCCTAAAAGATATTGTAATAGTATTATAACC
>CASDZP010000008.1 GCA_949285535.1 uncultured Alistipes sp. | reverse complement strand
CCAAATGAGTATGACATGGTCAAAAGGGGCTGTGCCCCCTCGTTTTGGTTACTTTGTCGAGGGACAAAGTAACGCTGTCGGCAGACCCCTCGGAGAGCCCGTCGGGAGACCCGTCGGAGACTATATGCCGATATTTAAGTTAAGGTTACAAATAATAGCCAAAATAGCCAAACGGGCAGTGATGTGGTATGTTTTTAGGATTATGTACATTAATCCTAAAAACATACCACATCACTGCCCGTTTGGCTATTTTGGCTATTATTTGTAACTTTAGCTTCGGTTAGGCGTTTTAGTATAAAAAGCTTACAGAGAAGTTGAATGAGTCAGGACAATATAAAAATCAATAATATGAAACTCTTTAGACAAATCATTATGGTATTGGCGACCTGCTTGGCGAGTGTCGCCTATGCTGCTCCTCTGCCCTCGCAGACATTGGCCGTACGCCTCACCCGATTTGAAGGCGATAAAATCACAGGCATAACCATAAGCGGTGGTTTCGAGGTGTCTTTGTCGCAAGGCGCGAAGACAGGCGCTGTTGTCGAGATAAACAAAGAGCTGGAAGAGTACCTAATCTTCTCCAACGATAACGGTATCATACGGATAGGTTTGGAGAGCGAGGGTTACAAAATAATCAACAAGATGCAGAGACGTCCTCACCTTGTCGCAAAAGTGACCGTCAGCGACCTGAGACAACTGAGAGCGGCGGCGGGATGCAGGATAACGATGCTCTCACCAATAAAAACAGACGATTGCGATATAAAATTAAGCAGTTCTTCGTCCGTATCCAATCTGCACATGGACGCCAACACGTTGAGTATGGATATATCGAGCGGAGCATACATCGAAATGACACTCTTGTCTAACGATCTCGTACGTGCAGATCTGTCGAGCAGCGCGAAACTGATAGGCAACATCAAGACAGATGACCTTGTTCTATCAACGAGTAGCGGCTCATACGTCGATTTGGACATGTCGGGAGATGATGCCACTATCAAGTCGAGCAGCGCGTCAAGAGTAAATATAAAGGGATTTGTTGACAACCTATCCGTCTCATGTTCAAGCGGCGGAAGTATCTCGGCGAGTGAATTGACAGCCTCTGACGTTAATGCGAGTGTGTCAAGCGGAGCTTCGGCATCGGTTACGGCAAACGGCATGCTGAAAGCGAATGCGTCGAGCGGAGGAAGTCTCGTTTACAGCGGAAACGCAAATGTTGTATCCACGAACGCATCGTCAGGAGGTTCGGTAACACGAAAATAACAACGTATGACACAGGACAGACAGACAAAGAGAGTAAACCAAAGTTGACTATAAAAATATCCTCGTCAGGAAGTATTCTGACGAGGATATTTCGTTTTAAACAAGCTTTTGTAACTGTCTTTTTGTTTTCACTCCAATCGTGAAAAGGAGTGTCTGTCGTCATCTTCTTTCCCTCAAAAAAGCAGTTGCGCGTTGTATGTATGTCTTACTGTTGCGGTTATCGGAGCTTATTGCTATCTTTGTCCTCCGATTATGATAGAGGTCAGAACAAAAGATGATTGCATCGGGTGCGGCACTTGTGTTGACAGGTGTCCACGTCGTTGTATAAGCATGCGTGACGATGGTAGCGGTTGGATTCGCCCCGTTGTCAATACTGACTTCTGTATAATGTGCGGGATATGCGAGAATGTCTGTCCCGTCCTTATCGACAAGGCTCTAAAGAGCGGACATTACTTCCTGCATGAGGAGGAACACGAGCAGAAAGAGGCTCCGACGGACGAGTTGCCCGACATGAGAGGACTTATTTTCGAAGAGTTCGGCATGCCGATACCTCACGGTGTGGATAACAGAGGCCGTGAGAGGGTGTTCAGAGCTGGTGACTGCGTGTTGGTTTTGAGCGTTGCGGGACACGACGGACGACTTTTCAAGGTTTATGACGGTGGCGACAAGCATCTGGCTGAGTTGCTTGCCGAAGAGAAAGTATTTTAATCATGAGTTATCACATCGAATCGGTGGGCGCCATATCGCTGCACCACATAGGCAACAAATCGGCGGAGGAGGGGTGCATAATATCCGAAAAGTGCCTCAACATCGACGAAGAGACCGCACAGACACTTAAAAACTATTTCATAAACCATTTCAAGGGAGACGAAAGGTACTGCCTCGCCCATCAGAGCGACTTGTCGTACAATGAGGTTTACGGTTTTGTCTCCGCCATATTCGACGACCCTTCGTCACTTCACGACATGTCGATAAATCTGGCGCGACACCTCTATGAGCAGAGCACGCACCCCAAAATCAAGGCGGGAGAGTTCTACACGGTCTATTTCAGCGAGGCTATAATCGACGGAGAGGTGACCGACGCCGTGGGATTGTTCAAGTCCGAGAATAAAGACACGTTCCTCAGGGTGACAGCCTCAACGGAGGGTATGAGCGTAAAGAGTCTTCAGGGGGTAAACATCAACAAGCTGGACAAAGGGTGTCTCATCTTCAATCTCGAACGTGAGAACGGTTATGTCCTTGCCATTGTGGACAACACCAACAAGGGTTCGGAGGCTCTCTACTGGGTAGATGATTTTCTGAAGGTGCGCCCGCTAAAGGACGACTACCACGATACGCAGAACATATTGTCGTTATGCCGCGACTTCGTCACCGACCGACTGCCCGAACAGTTCGAGGTGACCAAGGCGGACCAGGCGGAGATGCTCAACAGGTCGCTCGCCTACTTCAAACAGAACGACAACTTCGATTTGGGTACATTCTCGGAGCAGGTAATCGCGCAACCTGAGGTTGTCGAGAGCTTCATGCAGTACAAGGATGAGTACGCGAAAGAGCGTGACATCGAAGTAAACGAATCGTTCACCATATCGGACAACGCCGTAAAAAGGGAGAGCCGCTCGTTCAAGAGCGTCATAAAGCTCGACCGCAATTTCCATATATATATCCACGGAGACAACAAGTATCTCAAACGCGGATTCGACCCCGAAACGGGCATGAATTATTACCAGCTGTTCTTCAAAGAGGAGGAGTAAGGAGCGATTACTCGTAATAGTCGGTAAGCAGGGTTTTCACTATCACGTCGTCGATGACGCACTGCTTATGGAATATCGAGGGCGGTATCTCGGGCGCTCTGACACCGCCTTTTTTACCGTACGGTAATTCTATGAGCACTTTCGGCGATATGAACACCCTCACTTCGTCATACAATTTTGACTCTATGAACGAGTTTATCAACGCGCTGCCCCCCTCCACTATCACGGAGGTGACGCCCCGACGGTAGAGGTCGTCGAGAACCTGCGATATGACATTACCGTTAAAGTCTATCGACACGCAATCTGTCATTTTATTGCCGCTGAACGACGACACGACTTTGGAGAGGCTTCGTTCAGATGTATATATCAAAGAGTTCGCCTTGTCGTCGAACATCTTGCTCGCCGATGTAAGTATTCCGTGTCTGTCGAGCGTAACTCTCAAAGGACTGGGACCGTACCATTTGCTGACTGTCAGCGACGGGTTGTCTCTGACCACCGTTCTCGTGCCCACCATTATGGCACCCTCCTGCGAACGCCATTTGTGAACGAGGCGACGGCAGTTCTCGCCCGTAAGCCACGGAGCGGGCTCGCTCGCCGGACGGTTGGTATCTATGTATCCGTCCATTGTCTGCGCCCATTTGAGTATCACATAAGGGCGTTTCTTGTTGTTATAGACGGCTGTTCGTCTGTTGAGGTGGCGACACTCTCGTTCGAGCACATTGAGCGTCACATCGACACCGCCGCCCGTCAGTTCCTCGATACCGCGTCCGTCAACCTTGCAGAAAGGGTCTTTTATTCCTATCACCACACGCTTTATACCCATGCGCACTATCATCGCCGAACAGGGCGGTGTCTTGCCGAAATGGGCGCACGGTTCAAGGTTTACATACAGCGTTGACATCGGAAGGTAGCGTTTGTTCTCCTCCGATACGCTGTTGACGGCGTTAACCTCGGCATGTGGACCGCCGAACCGCATATGATAGCCCTCGCCTATGACCGTGTCGTTGCAGACAATGACACAACCGACCATCGGATTGGTCTTGACATCATTGCGTCCGCGTCGAGCCAGCTCGATGCATCGGCGCATATAAAATTCATCCTTGCTGTTATAATAGGTCTCTATCGTATCCATCGCGGTTCAACAGATTAATATTTTTTCTCGTTTGCCAGATTCCACATATTCAGAAAGGCGGCTTTCGTTATCTCCACCACCTTGGGATAGTTTATCTTGTCAGCATGGTCGGAAGGCATATGATAGTCGGGGTGACCGTCGGTGTGGTACCATATAATCGGAATACCCAGACGTGCGAACGAGGCGTTGTCGCTACCGACAGCCGCATTCTCCATAGACACGATGTTAGGCTCAAGGTCTATGCCGTAACGTTCCATGTCACGCCTCATCCACTCGCCGAAGACGGGCGCGGTAGCCGAATGAAAATAGACCACGTGTTTGGGCTTCGCAGGGTTGTTGTTCCTGCCTATCATGTCGAAGTTGAGATAGCCCTTGACCTGCGATATGTGAGGAAAATTCATGGCGAAATATCGTGAGCCGAGCAGTCCTATCTCCTCGCCGTCCCAAAAGGCGAATATCACGTTGCGTTCGGGTTGTACTCCCGACTCCACAAAGGCACGGGCTATCTGTATAACCGCCGCCACTCCAGAGGCGTTGTCGTCTGCGCCGTTATATATCTTGTCGCCCTCAAGAGCGGGGTCGAAACCGACATGGTCGATATGTGCTCCCACGATTACATACTCATCGCTCTTGCGTCCCGGTATCATACCCAACACGTTACGCATGGACAATTTACGGTGCACACCCTTTTTGAGTGCGGCTATCGAATCGGGATGAATCTCGAAACGGCCTCTTTTCTGACGCTCTTTCGCATAGGCGTCGAACGGTTCGAAATAGCTGTCGCCGAGGGGTCGCACCCCTATCCATTCAAGCATCGAGGCGATATATTCCGATGAGACATAAGAGCCGTCACGTCCCGCTTCCCTCCCTTCGAGATAATCGGAAGCGAGAAAGCCTATTACAGACTTCGCCGAAGCCTCGTTTATGCTTGCCAAACCTTTTTCCTGTGGGGTCTGTGCCGATACGTTCGCTCCGCAAAGCATTGCCAACGAAAAAGACGCCGACAACAATACCTTTATGCCGATATTTTTCATTTTATCCATTTAAGGGTTTACACTTTTTGTCCGCTTGTCCGTCTGACATACAACTGTCATGCCGTTACGTGCGGCGTAAAACCGTTTCATTGTCCGACAACCGCTCATACCGCTATCTTATGGTGCCGTTGTCGTATAGTCGTCGTACGATTACCGTAACAAAACAAGCCAGACCCGCAAATATAACGATAACCTCCAAAACAGACAATTATCGTTTTCATTTCGACATGAAAAATGTTTCTCTTTCGACATGGAAATGGTATCTTTGCGACACGGGTGCAAATTCCGAACATACGGATAATCGGCGGACAGGCTCTCCGAGTACCACACAAAAGTTACCGTAACCTCATGACGATACGACAATTCAGACAACGCATCATAGACTCGCTCACACCGCTGTACGGCATAGAGGAGGCACGTTCCGTCGCCTCCCTGCTGGCGGAACACCTCGAAGGGGTCGGCACTACCGACATAATAGCCCGCCCAGATACGGAATGCCGTACATCCGAAGAGGAGTTCAACACCATATTGTCACGTCTTGTCAGCGGTGAACCCGTCAGACACATAACGGGATACACTACATTTCTCGAAAGGGATTTCAGCGTTACGTCAGACACACTCATACCCCGCCCCGAAACCGAAGAGCTGGTTTTCAGGATAATAAAGGAGTATAAGGGCACTACACCGCCGCCACGGGTTATAGACATAGCCACAGGCAGCGGAGTGATAGCCATATCTCTCGCACTCGAACTCGGCGGCGACACGCTGGCGATAGACATAAGCGCGCCCGCTCTCGAAGTCGCACGCCGCAACGCCACCGCCCTCGGCTGTGACAACATACGGTTTGAGAAACTCGACATACTCTCCGCCGAACGGTTGCCGCAAGCCGACATAATAGTAAGTAATCCGCCATACGTCAGAGAGTGCGAAAAGGCGGAGATGAGCCATAGCGTACTCGACTACGAGCCGCATATCGCCCTGTTCGTACCCGACAGCGACCCGCTGATTTTTTATCGTAAGATAGCCTCACTCGCTTTCGACGCGTTATCGTCAGGCGGAGCGTTATTCTTCGAGATAAACGAGGCGTTGCCCGAACAGACGGCGGAGGTGTGCCGAGAGGCGGGATTCCGACAAGTGGAGACAGCAAGCGACCTTTTCGGCAAGAAACGATTTGTAAAAGCACTGAAACCATGATACGCAAACAATCCGCCGACAAAAAGAGAGAGACGACACCCGAACGCGCCTACGAAAAGCTCGCCGCCTTATGCTCGCGCTCGGAGAAGTGCGAGGATGACGCACGCAGGCTCATGATACGTTGGGAGATAGCTCCCGACAAGAGAGACGAGATTGTCGAAAAGCTGGTCAAAGAGAAGTATATCGACAACGGACGATACGCACGCGCCTTTGTCGAAGACAAACTGAGATTTTCGGGCTGGGGCAAGTATAAGATAAAATCAGCCCTGAGAGCCAAACAGATAGACGGCGACATAATAGACGAGGCGATAGCCGAGTTCGACGAGCCCGACACATCATCCGAGAGGCTCAGGCAGATGCTGGAGGAAAAAATGAGGCGGACAACCGCAAAAAACAACTACGACATGAAAGGAAAGCTCCTGCGGTTCGCCGCAAGCAGAGGTTTCGGCTTCGACGAGGCGATAGGAGCGATAGAGGCGGTCATGGGCGACGACGAATAGGTCACGCTTTCAGAAAATCGACCTTCTCCCACACCTCTTTGGATTTGGTATAGGTGTGGTTGTTGAAGTCGAGACCGTTGTCGTATTCGATATAGTGTTCCAAAGGCAGATTCTGTATCTGATAAACGTCGGGTTTGTTTTTCTTTTTAGTTCCCCCGACGGTCTCTTTTATGCTTTCAAGGATATTTTCAGCCCTGACGACTATTCTGTCACCCGTGTTTTTATAGAAAAGCACAAAATCGGGAGAAAAGTTTATCTGATAGGTCAGTTCGGGCATCGTCACCCTGAAATCGTTGTTGTCGGCGGGCGAGAAGTGCAACACCATTTCAGGTTTCAACCCCACGGACGACATCCAATCGACTATTCCCTCCGCATAAGCACCACCCATGCTGTGACTGACTATAAACACGCTCTTTTTCTGTCCTCCTTTGTCGTCGGTCACACCGAGACCTTCAAGCTCCTGCATGAGCATCTCCCTGCCATATATCTGTCCGTTCTCAAAACGAGAGTGCCCCGACGAGTTCCAGTCGCCCGAACCGTCAACGAAGATAGAGGCGAGCGAACGGATACTCTTTCCCGATATATTGGTAAAATGGTTTCGGAAATAGCGTTTGGCGGCGTCAGTGAAACCGTCACCCCAATAGCCCTCCAGAGGAACATCCGCCATACTTCGGGCTATCGACTCCTTTATATCGACACTCAGTTTATGCGACAGACGTGAACCTATACGGAGCATCTTTCGTCCGTTGTTCCAATAGCCGTTCACAAATATGACAACGGCGTCGCAGTTGGATTTGTTTCTCGGGTCGGCAACACCGAACGCGCTGCGTTTCTTGTGGTCGGGTTTTATCGTGCAGTAGAGCACATGACGCTGAAGCGCGTGCCCCGAAGGAAGCGCGGGGTGGTCGAACTCCCCTATGCGTTTCATCTTCAGCTTCTGCATGAGTCGCTCGGCTGGCTTGTTAAGGCAGGAGGTGAAAGCGTATATCTCGCCCATGCCGAAATACTCCTTGGCGAAAGAGAGTATCGCCTCTCCCGCCTCGGTGGCATAGCCCTTGTTCCAGACATCGGGTATCAGTCGGACGGTCAACTCGACGCCCGGAAGAAAGTCGGCGCCGAAATCGAATCGGTGGATTCCCGCGAAACCGACGAAACGACCGCTCTCTCGTTCCTCGACGGCAAAAATGCCATACTCGAAGATATCCATCTCCTCAACTATGCGTGTCATGAAATCGGACGACTCGGCTTTGGTGAGTCGATACGGGAAAAATTTCATAACCGTGGGGTCGTTGTTCATCTTCGTAAAAACGGGCAGGTCTTTACGGCTCCACTCTCTGAGGATAAGTCTCTCTGTCTCGACAAATGTTTTCATGTTCGGTATAGTTTCGTCGCGGGTTAACAAATATAAGGATTCAAAACGAAAATCACAACTGCGAATGTCTGCCGACGGCGTTACTTTGTCACTCGACAAAGTAACCAAAACGAGGGGGCACAGCCCCTTCCCACCATGTCATATCGGATTGGCTCATTATCTTCTTGGAAGTCGGTATCCAATCGTGCATAAGCTGTCACGGCAACAGGTGATATTTTATGAAAGGGGCTGAAAGTGACGCTTTTTTATTAAATTTGTTACCGTAAATCAAAAACGTCGATTATGAAAGTGGGATTCATCGGTTTCGGCAACATGGCTCAGGCTCTTGCCGACGGTTTTCTGACAAGCGGAGCGCTGTCCGCCTCGGATATATATTGTTGCGCGCGCGACAAGGAGAAGTTACAGGCGAACGCTCTCAAACGCGGCTGTAACCCGTGCGCAAACGCCAAAGAGCTGGTGCGAAACGTCGATACGGTAATTATCGCCGTGAAACCGTCGCAGGTTGACGGCGCGGTGGCTCCCGTCCGCAAGGAGCTGAAAGAAAAAGTGGTCATATCGGTGGTGAACGGTCTGCTCTTCGACTCCTGCGAGCAGGTACTCGACGCCGACACCCCGCATGTCTCGATACTGCCCAATACCCCCGTTGCGATAGGCAACGGGGTGATTATCATAGAGGACAGACACTCGCTGTCGGACGAGCAGATGGAGGAAGTGACAAGTCTGTTATCCTCTGTCGCCGTAATCGAAAAGGTCGGCACCGAGACCATGTCTGCGGCGGGAACACTATCGGGTTGTGGACCCGCTTTCGCCGCCATATTCATGGAGTCGCTTGCCGACGCGGGCGTGAAACACGGACTTCGGAGAGAGACAGCGACACGTCTTGCCGCCGCCATGCTTTCGGGCACGGCTCTGCTGCAACTGGTGTCGGGCAAACATCCCGCACAGATGAAAGACGAGGTATGCTCTCCGGGCGGCACAACGATAAAAGGCGTTTACGCGCTCGAAAGAGAAGGGTTCAGAGCGGCGGTGATAGCGGCTCTGGATGCCGCCACAGAGAAGTAACACGCCGTTGCTTCGGCTCTGTCGGTTTGGTTGTTACGAAAAAAATAATTATCTTTGTCGCCGTCAAGCCGCCGTTGCACTCGGAGGCATGACAATCGTTAAATGGTCTCGTGCAGACCGAATATTAACTTTTAAAACCATAAGAAAATGGCAGTAAAAATGCGTTTGGCCCGCCACGGTAAGAAAGGTTTCGCTTTCTATCACATCGTAGTAGCGGACAGCAGATCTCCCCGTGACGGTAAGTTCATCGAAAAACTCGGTACTTACAACCCCAACACCAACCCCGCGACTATCGAACTCAACTTTGACGGCGCGCTGGCTTGGTTGCAGAAAGGCGCTCAGCCCACTGACACTGTGAAATCAATCCTCTCAAAAGAGGGTGTCCTTATGAAAAAACACCTCCTCGGCGGTGTTAAGAAAGGTGCTTTCACTATCGAAGTAGCTGAAGAGCGTTTCAACAAATGGCTTGCGGGTAAAGAAGCTGCTGAGGGTGCCAAACTCCAGAAGCTCGCGGACAGCAAAAAAGCAGCTGCCGCCGCTCGTCTTGCTGAAGAGACAAAAGTTAAAGAGGCTAAAGCCGCTGCAATCGCAGCAAAACGTGCCGAAGCTGAAGCAGCCGCTGCAGCCGCTGCCGCTGAAGCAGCCGAAGCAACAACCGAAGAGGCCGCTGAAGCAACTTCGGAAGCCGCTGCCGAATAAGCGACTGGCTGTGGCCTGAACTTCTTGGAAAGGAAAGACCATGAACAACGAATTCTCAAAAGAGGTTATTGCGAAAGTTGTCAAACTGTTTGGCAACAAAGGTGAACTTGTGTTGAGATTGATGGACGGCTTTCCGGACAAGGTAGAGACAGAGGAACCTCTATTCGTCGATATCGACGGATTGAGAGTTCCTCTTTTCATTTCCTCGTTCAAGCGTAACGGGGCGGACAAGGCTGTCGTCGCGTTCGACGATTTCGACACCGAATACAGAGCCTCCGAGCTTGTAGGCAAAGAGCTTTACGCTCTTGTCGAGGCGGAGGAAGAGGATGACGAGATTTATTGGGAAGACACGGCGGGCTACACCTTCATGGACCTTGTCAGCGGAATGGCGGGCATTGTGGAGCGATTCCACGACTATACGGACAATCCGCTTCTCGAAGTCAACTTTTCGGGTGACAGCGTGCTTGTACCTGTAAACGATTTCATCATATCTTCCGTGGACAGCGACGAAAAAATGATTGAAGCGAGACTGCCCGACGGACTCATAAACCTATATTCGGATAATGACTACGACGAGTAGCAAAATCGCAATATACCCAGGGTCGTTCGACCCGTTCACCCTCGGACACAAACTGATAGTGGACAAAGGACTGCTCATCTTCGACAAGATAATAGTGGGCTTGGGTGAGAATGTGAACAAAAAGACCTATTTTTCACTCGAAAAGCGAGAATCCATAATACGCAAAGTATATGAAGGCGACCCCCGTGTGGAGGTTGTCCATTACGGCAATCTGACCGCCGATTTCTGTCGTGACAACGGCATCAACTTCATCATTAGGGGCATACGCAACGTCGGAGACTTCGAGTTTGAGCGCAATGTGGCTCAGATAAACCAGAAACTGAACCCAGTGCTCGAAACGGTCTTCCTAATGACCCCTGCCGAATATTCCGAAATATCCTCAACAATCATCCGTGACATACTGATTCACGGTGGCGACCCCATGCAGTTCATGCCCAAAGGCATAAGGCTCGAAGATCTCAAATAACCTCACGAGGCTAAAGCCGACACGATGCCGACTTCGTAAAAGGCAATGAGCCAACCGAATATGACATGGTCAAAAGGGGCTGTGCCCCCTCGTTTTGGTTACTTTGTCGAGGGACAAAGTAACTCCCGCCGAAGGCGCCCCGCGGGAGCGTCACGACATGAGCGTGTCAAGACCCGATAAGGTCAAGCAGCCGATTCCGATACTCAAACAGTAACGAACCGACATGCGGATTGGAGGTTTTAAGATATTTAAAACCTCCAATCCGCATGTTCCGTTCGTGCCTGTTCGAGTATCGGAATCAACTGCTTGACCTTATCGGGTCTTGACACGCTCATGTCGTGACGCTCCATGGGGTCTGACGCGAGGTTGTAAAGCTCATAACGGTGTTTGGACTTGCCTTTGGCGTTCAGCTCTATAAGTTTCCAACCGTCTTTCGTAATCGAGCGTTTCCCGCCCTCCTCATGAAACTCAAAATAGATATAACCGTGCTTCTTCTGCTCACCGCCACGGAGAGAGGGCAGATAAGATATTCCGTCACACCCTGCGGGTATGTCGGCGCCTATCAGCTCCGCCATTGTAGGCATAAAATCCCAAAAGGCGGACACATGGTCACATACGCTTCCCGCCTCAACGACACCCGGCCAGCTTACCACAAACGGTGTACGTACGCCACCCTCGTAAAGGTCTCGCTTGCGACCTCTGAAACCGCTGCTACTATTGAAAAAATCGGGGTCGTTGCCGCCCTCTATGTGACAACCGTTATCGGAAGTGAATATTATAATCGTCCTGTCGGCGATACCCTCCTTGCGGAGCAGACGACAGAGACGCTCTATGTCGGAGTCGAGTCTCGTGACCATGGCGGCGTATGCGGCGCGCGGCTGTTCCACCGATGCGTACCACCCGCCCTTATAGGGAGTGTCACCAAAGGCGCCGTCATACTCGCCGAGCGACGGTACCTCAAGTCCCGCATGCGGGATGGTAGGCGTAAACATCAAAAAGAAAGGACGTTCCTTGTTATCCTCGACAAAATGCAAGGCGTTCTCTATAAACAGGTCCTGAGCGTATTTCTTACCGCCGAGCATAACCTTGACACTGTCGTCCCAAAGGAACTGCGGATAGTGGTGATGCGCGTTCAACTGGCTCAAAAATCCGAAGAAACGGTCGAATCCCTGACGCAGAGGCGCACCCTCGCTTTCGGGACCTCCGAGACCCCATTTGCCTATGCAGGCGGTGACATAACCTTTTGAACGGAACATTTCACCGAGGGTCACCATGCTGTCGGGTAGCGGAGCGTCATACTCCGAGCCGTCGGAACCTTTGATACCCATATTGCCTCTAATGGGGCTGTGTCCCGTGTGTCGTCCCGTCATGAGCGAGGCACGGGAGGGCGCGCTGACGGTGGAACCCGAATAGTGGTTGGTGAATATGACACCCGCACGTGCGAGCGAGTCTATCGTGGGGGTCTTTATCTTCTTCTGACCGTAGCATCCGAGGTCGCCTATACCGAGGTCGTCAGCCATGATGTATATGACATTTACGGGACGGTTATCCTGCGACGCTGTCGCATTTGAGGTCTGCTGTGCGGATGAGGTCTGCGCTACTGCCGTCACGGGCAGTGCCGAGAGCATGAGAAGAGTCTTTTTCATCGTTAAGTTGTTCTTATTCGCACCATCCCTTAGCCGTTTCGAGTGACAGGTGAGCGACGATTCTGTCGATTACGGTATCGACGAGCTCCTCTATCGTCTCAGGCTTGCCGTAGAACGACGGCGAGGCGGGCATTATGACGGCTCCCGCCTCTGTCAGGCGGGTCATGTTATTCAGGTGGATGAGGTTGAAAGGCGTCTCCCTGACAACCATTATGAGTTTGCGGCGTTCTTTGAGCATGACGTCGGCGGCACGTGAAACGAGGTTGTCGGCGGCGCCGCACGCCACTTTAGAGCACATACCCATGGAACAGGGCACTATAACCACGGCGTCTGTCGATGCAGAACCCGATGCGGGAGGCGTAAACATGTCGTCCTCACGCAACAGGGTCACCTTGTCGAGCTCTTCGAGACGGCAATCGGGCTCTTCGGTATCGAAGACCTCACGTCCGTAGCGGGTGAAAGAGAGCCATATACGCTCTACACGTTCCGACCTGGCGAGCCGCTCGACGAGGCGGCGGGCATATATGGAGCCGCTGGCTCCCGTTATGGCGACAAAGATTTTCATAGCACGATAGGGTCGCATCTTAGTGACATCTCACGAGCCTTTTCAAGCACGCGGGGAAGGGCGTAGCTCATGTTACGGAACGCCTTTTTGGAATCATGGAAAACCACCACCGACCCCGACCCCATGTGTTTGGTGACGTTACGCAGGCAGGCGGCGGGTGACAGCACTCGGCTGTAATCGCGTGAGAGGACGTTCCACATGATTATGTTGTATCGCTCCGAGAGGCGTCTCGACTGTGACGGGGTAATTCGCCCGTAAGGCGGACGCACAAGGTTGGAGTGTATGAAGCTGTCGGCGAGGTCCACATCCTCGATATATCGCTCGACACGATTACCCCACCCTTTCATGTGGCTGTAAGTGTGGTTTCCGACGGCATGACCGTTGTCCACGATGAGTCTGTAAAGGTCGGGATACTGTTCGACGTTCTTGCCGAGGCAGAAGAATGTGGCTTTGGCGTCGTAGCGGGCGAGGGTCTCGACAATCCACGGTGTGATGCCGGGGGTGGGACCGTCGTCAAAGGTTATAAAGAGGCGCCCCGCATATTTCTCCGGGTCGAAACCCCATCGCATATCGGGGAAAAGACAGGTTATGAATTTGGGCGGATGTATATACATGTCGGAACCTCAAAAAACGCTCTTTGATACAACAAACCTACATTTTTTTGGTTGTATTAGCAAATATTTCACAATAAAAATCACTACCTTTGGTTGTTTGTTACGTGTGGCGTGACAGAAGGCGTTGAATCAATCGTCGATTACAGATAATTTTTTTGAGATGAAAAAGATAATTTTTATTTTGTCGCTGGCCTTTCTGGTCGGCTGTAAATGCAAGAGTGACAATCGCGGAAAGGTCTATAAGCCTGAGGCTACGGGAAATCCTTACGAGGTTGTGGTAGTTGCTGAAGAGTCCCTGTGGAAGGGAGCGGCGGGTGACACTCTGGCGTCGATATTGGCGGAGGAGGTCGAGATGCTCAACCAGCCGGAGCCATTCTTTGACGTGGTTACGGTGACACCCGACAATTTCAACAACGTGTTGACCCGTCACCGCAACGTCATCAGAATGGAGATAGACACTACATTACAGAAAACAAGTGTAGATGCGGCGTATGACGTCAATTCGGCGCCGCAGATGATTCTATACATGAAGTCATTTGACACCGATTCTTTGGCGGACTATCTATGGAGTCACCGTGAGAAAATCAAGGAGTTGATGAACGAGACGGAGCTGGAGCGTTTCGCGGCGAGAGCGCGCCTATACCCCGAACAGTATCTGTGCGACACAGTGAAGTCGATGTTCGGCATAGACATGGTGATACCCCGCGGCTACAAGCTGCGTAATGCGATAGAACCCAACTTCATGTGGATATCTTATGAGACGCCACTCACAAGTCAGGGTATCGTGATATACACCTATCCCGCCTCCGACTCGCTGAAGCTGTCGGTCAACGAGATAGTGGCACAGCGCAACGCCTTTGTCGCCAACATACCCGGTCCTTCAGACGGCAGTTACATGACCACCTCGACATATATATCGCCCGTGATAAGACCGATAGTTGTCGGAGACAGAACATGGGCGGAGGTTCGCGGTTTCTGGGATGTTCAGGGCGACTTCATGGGAGGTCCTTTTGTCAGCTACTCTACATTGGACAAGAAGAACAACCGCATCGTCGTAATAGACGAATACGTTTACTCTCCCAAACAATCCAAAGGTCGCCGTAACTTCATCCGTCAGATGGAGAGCATAGTCAAGAATGTGAAGATAGACTGATTGTACCTATAAAAACGGGTAAAGGGTCTGTTTCGTCTTTCGATGAAACAGACCCTTTGCCGTTTTATCGGTACAATCGGTCTGTCTTCACATTCTTGACTATGCTCTCCATCTGACGGATGAAGTTGCGAAGTCGCTCCCGCGGGGCTCTCCGAGGGGTCTGCCGACGGCGTTACTTTGTCCCTCGACAAAGTAACCAAAACGAGGGGGCACAGCCCCTTTTGACCATGTCACATTCATCTGGCTCATTGTCTTTTACGAAGTCGGCGTCTGACCGTTTGTAGCCTCGAAATGGTAAAGAAAGAAAAATTGTTACCTTTGTGCAGGTAATGGATGTGAAACAAGTGTTTGTTGCATGGAGAAAGAATTGAATAAAGATATATGTTCGGACGAAGAGCTGTTCGATGACCCCGATTTCGACGGATACGACGATGACGAAGAGCCCGAAGAGGGCGCGGAGGGCGAGAATCAGATGTATGAACACTTCTCGCTGACGGTCGATAAGGGTCAGGGGATGATGCGAATAGATAAGTTTCTGTTCGAACGTATGTCCGACAAGTCGAGAAGCCGCATACAGGCAGCCGCCGACGCGGGTAACATACTCGTAAACGACAAGCCCGTAAAGTCGAGCTACAAGGTGAAACCGCTCGACCGAATAAGCATCGTTATGCCCTATCCCGCAAGGACACTCGAAATACTGCCCGAACAGATACCTCTCGACATAGTGTATGAGGACGATGATGTGGTGGTGGTCAACAAAAAGGCGGGTATGGTCGTGCATCCGGGTTGCGGAAACTACTCCGGAACACTCGTCAACGCGCTTGCGTGGCACCTGAGAGACACTCCTCTGTTTCAGAAAGGCGACATACGCGCGGGTCTCGTACACAGAATCGACAAGAACACAAGCGGACTGCTCGTAATAGCCAAGAGCGAGGGCTCGCACGCCTATCTGGCAAAACAGTTCTTCGACCACACCATAGAACGCCTCTACACGGCGTTGGTATGGGGCAACATGGAGCAGGACGAGGGTACGATTACGGGTAACATAGGACGTAGTACCAAACACCGCCTGCGAATGGCTGTATATGACGACCCGACGATAGGCAAGCACGCCGTAACCCATTACAGAGTGCTAGAAAGACTGGGATATGTGAACTTGATAGAGTGCAGGCTCGAAACTGGACGCACGCATCAGATTCGCGTACACATGGAGCACACGGGACACCCGCTGTTCAACGACGACCGTTACGGAGGCGACGCCATTCTGAGAGGTACGACGTTCACAAAATACAAACAGTTTGTCGAAAACTGCTTCAAGATTATGCCGCGTCACGCCCTGCACGCCCGTACGCTCGGATTCCGTCACCCAAAGACGCACGAGATTATGAGGTTCGACTCGCCGCTACCCGACGACATGAAGACGGTGATAGCCAAGTGGGAGAACTACGCCGCGGGAAGCACGACGGAATAATCGACAAAATATTGACGAATTTACACCCTATTTTTTATCTTTGCATTTGAAGGATTGTTTTTTCGTGTCTGTGCGCGCCGACGGAACATCCGTAAGGCGTGACAAGATAGGACACGAAAGATTGTGCACCCTTTTTGATTGAGATAATCTTTATAAACGATAAACGTAAATCCGATGACATACGAGGATTTTAAAGAGAATATAAAGCGACTGGATTCGCTGAGGAGCTGTCTTTGACCCGGAGAGATGCAAGAGCGAATATGAGCGTCTGACCTCTTTGCAGGAGGCGCCAGGCTTTTGGGATGACGCCGCGGGAGCGGAGAAGATTCTGAAGGAGGCGGCGACATTCAAGAGCAAGCTTGACACGATAGCCGAGCTTGACAACAAGGCGGCGGAGGCGGCGACGGCTTTCGACTTCATGCGTGAGGGTCTCCTCTCGCAAGAGGAGGTTGACGCGACCGTGGAGCAGTTTCTCACGGCTCTCTCGGCGGCGGAGCTGAAAGCGATGCTCAGTGGCGACGAGGACAAGATGGGCGCCATAATAGAGATAAACTCTGGTGCGGGAGGCACGGAGAGTCTCGACTGGGCGTCGATGTTGTTGCGCATGTACACCCGTTACGCCGAGCGTAAGGGGCTCAAATGCCGTGTGCTCGACATACAGGAGGACGGCATAGGGGTCAAGTCGGCGATGATTGAGATAGAGGGCGACTATTCGTTCGGCTATCTGCGTTCAGAGAGCGGCGTCCACAGGCTTGTGAGGCTCTCGCCGTTCGATTCAAGCAACAGACGTCACACGACCTTCGCGTCGGTGTTCGTGACGCCCGCAATCGACGACTCGATAGAGATAGAGGTGTCGCCCGCCGACATAAAGTGGGATACCTATCGTTCGGGCGGTGCCGGCGGACAGAACGTCAACAAGGTGGAGACGGGCGTAAGGCTCTACCACATACCCACGGGGATAGTGATAGAGAACACCGAGACCCGTTCACAGCTCATGAACAAGGAGAACGCCATAAGGATTCTGAAAAGCAAGCTCTACCAGCTTGAACTCGAAAAGAAAATGGAGTTGCAGAGGGAGCTTGAGGGCAAGAAGAAAAAGATTGAGTGGGGAAGCCAGATACGCAGTTACGTTCTGCACCCCTACAAGCTGGTGAAAGACCACCGCACGGGTTGCGAATCGACCGCTCCCGACGAGGTTCTCGACGGCGAGATAGACCAGTTCATAAACGCCTACCTTTTATGGAGTAACGAGGCTTGAGATGGATATTGTTTTTTTGATTAAAGGTATCATAATGGGGCTTTTGGGCTCCATACCGCTCGGACCGATAGGGGTGTTGTGCATACAGCGCACTCTGTCGGGTAAGTTCCGTTCGGGCTTTGCCTCAGGACTGGGGGCGGCGACAGCGGACACGATATTCGCCACGATAGCACTTTTCTTCTATTCTCTGGTCATATCGTTCATTGAAAGCCAGATGGCTTTGCTCTCGGTGATAGGGGGCGGTATAGTCATGGCAATGGGCGTGTCGATATTCTTCAAGAAAAACAAGGTACATATAAAACAGAACCGCACGGGACGAAAGAGAGTGTTCAAGGATTATATCTCGACGCTGCTTCTGACGCTCACAAATCCCGCATACGTGCTTGTCTTCGTGGCGTTGTTCGCCTCTGTCGGCATCGACAGGGAAGGGCAATCGCTGGCGAACGGTGTGCTGATAATAGCGGGCGTGATGTCGGGAGCGTCGCTGTGGTGGTTCCTGCTCACGGGCACGATAGACAGGGTCAGAAAACGTTTCAGACCCCGACATCTGGTCATGCTCAACAGAGTGGCGGGCGTATTGATATTTCTGTTAGGGGTGGTGGCGCTCGTCTCGGCGTTCATACCTTCGGGAACTGAAAACATGTTGAAACCATGAGTAAAAAGATTATAATAGCCATTGACGGATACTCGTCGTGCGGCAAAAGCTCGTTCGCCAAGGCGATAGCCGCAAAGCTGGGTTACATATTCATCGACACGGGTGCAATGTACAGGGGTGTGACCCTTTACGCGTTGCGTCACGGCATGGTCGTGGACGGACGTGTGGACGAGGCGGCTCTGGTGGCGGCGTTGCCCGATATAGAGATATCGTTCGCCTACAACAGCGAGCGCAAGGCGGGCGACCTGATATTGTGCGGCGAGAACGTGGAGTCGCAGATAAGGACGATAGAGGTGAGCAACCTCGTGAGCCACGTGAGCGCGATAGGCAAGGTGAGAGAACGTCTTGTTGCGTTACAACAGCGTATGGGGCGTGACAAAGGCGTGGTTATGGACGGTCGTGACATCGGAACGACGGTCTTCCCCGACGCCGAGCTGAAGATATTCATGACAGCCTCTGTTGAGGTGCGTGCCGAGAGACGCTATAAAGAGCTGATTGCGGGCGGACACAACGTGACGCTCGAAGAGGTGCGCCGCAACGTGGAGGAGCGTGACAACATAGACATAAATCGCAAGGAGAGCCCGTTGAGAAAGGCGGATGACGCCCTGTTGCTCGACAACAGCGACATGACTGTTAAACAGCAGATGGAATGGGTCGAACGCATAATAGACGAGAGGACACGATGAGAATAGAGATAGACGACAAATCGGGATTCTGCTTCGGAGTGGTCGGCGCCATAGACAAGGCAGAAAAGGCGCTGGCGGAGGGCGGAACGGTCTATACGCTCGGCGACATCGTGCATAACCGCATGGAGATGAAGCGTCTCGAATCTCTCGGTCTGAAAAACGCTACCGAGGATATGCTCGACACGCTCGGAGGATGTCGGGTGCTGATAAGGGCGCACGGTGCGCCTCCCGCTCTCTTCGAGAAAGCGGGAAAGAGCGGCGTAACGCTGATAGACGCTACATGCCCCGTGGTGGCGAAGTTGCAGGAGCGGGTGCGTGAGGCTTACAGACTTATGGAACCTCGTGGCGGTCAGGTTGTCATTCTCGGCAAGAAAGGACACGCCGAGGTGGTAGGTCTGACGGGGCAGATAGACGACAAGGCGGTGGTGATAGAGTCCATGGAGGATTTGATGACCGACGTTGACATGACCCGCCCCATATATCTGATTTCGCAGACGACAAAGAGCCCCGAGCTGTTCAGGCAGGTGGCTGACAAGATACGTGAGATACGTGGCGAGAACGACCCCGATGTGGTGATAAAGGACACGATATGCAGGCAGGTGTCGGGCAGATACGACCATCTGCGTGACTTCGCCTCACGTTTCGATGTGGTACTCTTTGTCAGCGGTGCCGAGAGCTCGAACGGCAAGGCGTTATATAATGTATGTCTGTCGGTCAACGCCTCAACGCACAAGATAGAGGCGCCCGAACAGATAGAGGCGTCATGGCTCGACGGCGTGCAGAGCGTAGGTATATGCGGCGCCACATCCACACCAAAATGGCTCATGGAGCAAGTGGCTGAGAGAGTGGCTGAGATAGCGAACGTACGTTAGAATATTTTTAAACCTAAAAACATATTTTGTAATGAAAGCATTTGTATTTCCAGGTCAAGGCGCCCAGTTTGTAGGCATGGGTAAAGAGCTCTACGAGACACATCCCGAAGCCAAAGCCCTCTTTGACAAGGCGAACGAGATACTCGGTTTCTCAATCACCGACATCATGTTCGCTGGTACCGACGAGCAGCTCAAGCAGACAAAGGTGACACAGCCCGCAATCTTCCTCCACTCTGTGATATTGGCAAAATGTCTCGGCGAAGAGTTCAAACCCGACATGGTTGCAGGTCACTCTCTCGGTGAGTTCTCGGCACTCGTAGCGGCAGGCGCGCTCTCGTTCGAGGACGGTTTGACGCTCGTGTCAAAACGTGCCATGGCAATGCAGAAAGCGTGTGAGGCGGCTCCCTCTACAATGGCGGCTATCATCGGTCTTGCCGACGAGGTTGTCGAAGAGGTATGCGCCTCTATACCCGAAGTTGTCGTTGCGGCAAACTACAACTGCCCCGGTCAGCTCGTTATCTCAGGCTCTCTCGAAGGTGTTGACAAGGCATGCGCCATGTTGACCGAGAAAGGTGCCAAAAGAGCCCTCAAACTCAATGTCGGCGGTGCGTTCCACTCACCCGTAATGGAACCCGCGCGCGTAGAGCTTCAGGCTGCGATAGAGGCCGCTCCCTTCAAAGCCCCCATTTGCCCCGTTTACCAGAACGTGGATGCGAAACCCCACACCGACCCCGAAGAGATTAAAGCCAACCTCATAGCCCAGCTCACCGCTCCCGTACGCTGGACTCAGACCGTCCGCAACATGATCGCCGACGGCGCCGACAGCTTCACCGAAGTAGGCCCCGGTTCCGTTCTCTGCGGACTTGTCAAGAAGGTATCTAAAGATGTCACGACAGAGGCTAAAAATTAGTCGATATATATGATGACAGAAAAGGGCTTGTATGAGTGATTCATACAAGCCCTTTTCTGTCATCATATATATCGACTGATTTTTAACCTCCGTCGTGACATCTTTAGATACCTTCTTGACAAGTCCGCAGAGAACGGAATGATGCTCCGCAGTCTCTCCGAGGGGTCTGCCGACAGCCGCTCCCGCGGGGCTCTCCGAGGGCGCCTTCAGCGGGAGTTACTTTGTCCCTCGACAAAGTAACCAAAACGAGGGGGCACAGCCCCTTTTGACCATGTCATACTCATTTGGCTCATTACCTTCCACGAAGTCAACATCGTAAGTTCGTATCGCCTCCGAAAAATAAAAAATGACGATAAGGAAGAAAAGAATGTGACGGGGTACGATTGCCAACTTGCCACAAAAAATATAAAAACATCAAAGAGAACAAATGAAAGGAAAAGAAAAGAAAGGAAGGAAAGGAAAGGGAAAGGGAGAAGGAAGAGAATAAAGAGGAGAAAATAAGGCAAATATGAAATAAAAATGGCGTATGCGTTACATACGCCATGCAGATTTATATTTGGCTTAATTCGGCTTATTTTGTGGCGCTATGACCGTTCAATATTTTTGATATGAATTACCTTATTCTCCGAATTTCTTTTTGAGCCAACGGGGGAAAATAATTGCGCCAATTACAAGATAGGGATAATACGTCACAAATCGCCATATAAGTGCCAACATGGCGGCTACACCTATCTTCATCATGGGATCGACAGGTATGAAATCAGAAAGATACTCTTTGAAGAAGAATTCTGCGAATCCGCTACCGCCCGGCGTAGGCATGACAAGCATCATTATCCACATCACAAGCTGTCGTGCAAAAAGCAACAGGTGGTCACCGACAGAGAAAAAGGCGAGCATGATTGCGTTGACGACAAAATATCTCGAACTCCACGACAAGAAAGTAGATGCCACAGCCTTAACCCAAAAAATGAAATTTTTACGTCTCAAAGCCATTGAGCTGGTGATAATGTCGTCACCCGTTCTGACGGCGGCGGCATACCAGCGGCGCAAAGGTTTTATTCTGAATATCTTTAGAAGCAACCATTTCAGACCTTTTGGGTTGATGAAGAGACCGTATGAGACAATCAGCAGATAAGCGAGTTTCAGCGAATAACCCGTTATCGCTATCGCGAATATTCCCGAAGTGACCGCGTTGTGCGAACCAACGGCAAAAAGGGTGTCGGCACCTATCAACAACACCATCAACGGGAACATGATTATAAAATATAGCTCGTCAAAGAAAGAGGTGAGAAGCACTATCGACGAACTTTTACCGACCGAGATACCCTCTTTATGCACATATATGACGGCAAAACTCGTACCGCCTATGGCTGATGGCGTAACCGCCGACGTGAACTCCCAGAGCATGATTACCCTGAAAGCCTGCATCCATGTAAGAGCGCCGTCCGAAAGGACCTTGATTCGTATCATGTAGCCGAAATCTCGCCCGAACATGAACAAAACCGTCACTACAAGCCAGAAGAACGTACTGAACGAGAACGAGAAGTGACTGAAAAGCCCTGGCTCGAAATCAGAATATATCATGTATCCGACCACACCGAGCCCGATGATTATGGGATAAATCATGTCGCGCGGCTTTATTTTCTTCAACAGACTTCGGTGTTCTTGGCTCATACCCTTTTATTGTTTAACTTCGCAAAGTTAATAAATTTATGTCAATGGCTTTCTCTCTGACACGGATAAAAGAGTTGGCGTACGAGAGCGGCTTCGCTCTCTGCGGAGTGGCGCGTTGCGACGAAGTTGACAAACGACTCGTCTCGCACTTTGTCGGAGGATTAGCCTCGGGACGATACGGCAGTATGGAATGGATGGGGCGCAACCTCGATTTGAGATTCGACCCGCAAAAACTTGTAGAGGGTGCCGCCTCGATAATAGTTTGCGGCATGAGTTATCCGCTATACGGAAAATCGCTTGTCGCCTCCTATGCCGTCGGAGAAGATTATCACCGCTCTTTGGTACGCTCTCTCGCTCCGCTGGAACATTGGCTTACATCATGTGGAGCGACACAATGTCGTCATTTTGTAGATTCCGCGCCAGTAGCCGAACGTTATTGGGCTGTAATGGCGGGAATAGGGGCGAAAAGCCGTAGTGGAATGGTGATAAACGAGAATATTGGAGGCACGTTCCTGATTGGCGGCATATTGACGGACGCCGAATTCGACCGATATGACACCCCGTCGTATTTCGACCCGTGTAAAGGGTGCCGCCGATGCGTGGACGCCTGTCCGTCGGGCGCAATATCGGAAGACGGTACGGTGGAGGCGTCATTGTGCCGCTCTTATCTGACGATAGAACACAGAGGCGAACTGACGCCGAAACAGGCGGGAATGATTGCCAAAGCGCCTACCGTCTTCGGCTGTGACGTATGCCTGAAAGTGTGCCCCTACAACAGAATATCGGACGAACCGCTACCCGACAGATTCGCTCTGACTGCGGAATCGTGGCTCGAAATTGGTACGAACAGATTGAGAAAACATTACGGAGATACGCCGCTGTCAAGAGCATCGGCAAAGATGATACGCAGAAATGCAGCCTGCTCTCTCGGACTCACATATAACGATGACGGCGGTAATGATGACGACAGCTGTAATAAATAATGACAACAATAATGATAACGGCTGTAACAAGCAATAGGCGACAAGCAAAATGTGACAACAACAATTGCAACAAATAACGACAACGACTGCAACAGGTAACGGCAACAGATGTAACAGTTACGTTACATACAACGACAGATGTAACGGAAAAACCGTCTCACAGTGTACGATAACAAAGGCGTGAGACAGAATTGGAAATAAAATTATCGTTTTTTCTGATTGTTGTTGCGGAAAGTATTGCGTTTGCCGTTATTGTTCTGCTGCTGGCGTTTTTTATTGTTGTTGTTTTTGAGGTTCTGTTTCTGCTGTTTGTATAGTCTTGTGCCGTTGAGACTATCCTCGTCGAGTACAAGGGCTCCGTTCGAGAATCTCGCCATGTCCGCGAGTATAACCTCGTTTGAGGGGTATTCGTCGTTATATTCGAACGACTTTACCTTCATGAACTTGGCTATGTCGGCGGCAATCATGTCGCGCTGTTCACCCTCTTCGAGTTTGGCAATCTCGTTTATGATGTTTCGGATGTTACGCCCGTATTGCTTGTGCGCGAACTGCCTGCACGGATAGTTTATCTTCTGCGGGTGATACGTAAGGTTCTCCTCCGAGGGTATGGGGTAAGGGCTGTCCACATCGAGGTCGAAGTCCGCCATGATGAAAAGGTGGTCCCACAGCTTGTGACGGAAATCCGCCGTGTCACGAAGATGAGTGTTGAGATTACCCATGACCGCAATCACGGCATGCGCCTGTCGTGTGCGTTCCTCTCTGTCTTCGATGCGCCTGAGGTCGGCTATCATGTCGTGGATGTGTCTGCCGTATTCGGGCAATACCAGCTTTTTACGCTGCGAATTGTAATCTTTGAACTCCATTGAAAATAGTGCGGTTTTAAAAACCAATTCCTAATAAAGATTTGTTTTTTGAAACGGCGGTAAAAGGTTTTTATTTCGACACGCGGCCGAAACCATCGAACATGGTAAAATAAACGGATTAGACCATAAAAAAACGATTACCGGGTCAGGGTAGCAAAAAAATGATTACCTTAGTACCGTCATATCGGATGTTCTTCCGACAAAAACCATGCAAATATAATATTTTTTTTGGATTATTTGGATTATGGATAAAATTCTTGTCATTGATGACGAAAGAGTGATTCGCAACACGCTCAAAGAGGCTCTCGAGTATGAGGGTTACGGGGTCGATGTTGCGGCAGACGGAGCCGAAGGTCTCGATTTGGCGTCGAAAAACAAATACGGACTTGTGATATGCGACATCAAGATGCAGGGGATGGACGGGCTCGAATTTCTCGAAAAAGTCACCGCCGACAAGGATTTGACATTCCCCGTAATCATGATATCCGGTCACGGACACGTGCAAATGGCTGTCGATTGCGTGAAAATGGGTGCTTTCGACTTTATCGAGAAACCTCTCGACCTGAATGTCATCCTGATGCGTGTGCGTAACGCCATGGAGAAAAAAGAGGGTGTCGCCAAGGCGCGTAACAAGATAAAAAGCAAGCCGAGCGGCGTACCCGACGGTGTTGACGAGATAATAGGCAACTCAGCTCCGATACAGAACATAAAACGCCTTATGGCAAAGGTCGCCACCTCCGAGGCGAGAGTGCTGATAACGGGAAGCAACGGTACGGGTAAGGAACTTGTGGCGAGAGGAATCCACCGCATGAGCCACAGAAGCTCCGGACCGTTCATCGAGGTAAACTGCGCCGCCATTCCGGGCGAACTTATCGAGAGCGAGATGTTCGGACACGAGAAAGGGGCTTTCACCAACGCCTACAAGCAGAGCAAAGGTAAATTCGAGCTTGCGGACGGGGGTACACTCTTCCTTGACGAGATAGGCGACATGAGTCTGCCCGCGCAGGCGAAAGTTCTGCGTGCGCTTCAGGAGGGTAAAATTACCCGTGTGGGCGCAGATAAGGACATCGAGGTCAATGTTCGAGTAATAGCGGCGAGCAACAAGAATTTCAGCGAGGAGATAAGCAAGGGCAACTTCCGAGAAGACCTTTACCACCGTTTGAGCGTGGTCGTGCTTCACGTGCCGTCACTGGCGGAACGAAGAGACGACATCCCCCTGTTGGTGGAACACTTCGTAGGCAAGATATGCGAGAAAGAGGGCATCCCTCTCAAATCGTTCACCGACGAGGCTATGGACATGCTTAAATCAATGCCGTGGACGGGTAACGTAAGGCAGCTTCTCAACATAGTGGAACGACTCGTGGTGCTGACCAAAGACGAAGACCGTCCGATAGACAAAGACGATATTCAGAGCTATGTCATCGACATGCAATCAGTCCTCTGATAATAATCCCGTACAGGAGGATGACGCGACCGTATTGGGTCGCATGAGCCTCAGTCAGCTCTGGAGGCTGTTTCCGATAGAGCTTTCGGAGTATGACGAGCGTTGGAACGAATGGTTTTCGGACGAAAAAGAGCTTTTGGAAGAGCTATTGTCGCCGTTCGGGAGTATAATCATATCCCATATCGGAAGTACGGCAATAAAGGCGATAAAAGCGAAACCGACAGTCGATATTCTTGTCGAATCGGAAGAGGCCTCCGCTTTAAATCCCATGGCTGAGAAGTTGAGTGCCGCAGGGTACATAATAATGTCCCAAAGTGCCGACAGAATATCGTTAAACAAGGGTTATACGAGACACGGGTACGCCGAACGGGTATTTCACATACACCTGAGACGTCGCGGAGACAACGACGAGCTGTTTTTCAGAGACTACCTGAACGCCCACGAAGATGTAGCCCGTGAATATGAAGCCTTAAAACTGAAACTTAAAAAGCGTTTCATGTACGACAGAGACGCCTACACCCTCGGCAAAAGCGATTTTGTCAAGAAATACACACAAAAAGGACGCGAAATGTCAGCGGGCGGATGCAGGTAATAAACCTGTCCGCCCGCTTTCTTTATCCGTATATCTTATCTATCTTCTAAAATTGTCAGAATACTATTCCTTTTGGTTTGAACAACATATATCCGATACTGAAAGTGAGGTAGCTGCGTTTCATACTCTTTACGGTATAGTATGAATACGACAGACTGACGGGACCTATCGGCGACTGATATACCGCTGATGCGTCCACTATATATTTCAGTGAAGAACCTAAATGTTTCCAGCTTTCGAGGTCACCTTTAAAGCAATATGCCGATGTTTTCAGATATAGATTCTCATTTAGTTTGAATATCGGCTTCAGACCTACGGCTATATAGCTGTTATTTCTGAATTCGGGCAGATATATCGTTTTGCTGTGTGGTGTCGGAGTGAATGCGGGCGCCATCATGTTTTCGATATATTTGTTCGAATATTCGAGTGTATTTGAATAGAGAGCCTCAACGCTGTAAGCTATATTGAAATGTTTTGACAGTTCGAAATAGTCGTCACGGCTGAACATTGCTCCGCCCCAAAATCCTCTCGTGGTAAACTCGGCATATTCGGGATTGGGATAGTCGTCCATATAGAAAGAGCGTTCTCTCTGAAATGTACCGAATATCGAAATATTCTGATAAAGTCCACGTGTCGGATATAGCGAGTAGTTGAGCGAGTTTCGTTTGAGCGACAGATTGGATGTAAAATAGTTTATGTTTGAGTTGTCAATGAATACCTGTTCAGGGTCGAACGAGTAGCTGTGTCTGTCTCGTCCGAGCGCAAGTCTGAACTCCAGTTTCGACGATCTCTGCACGGGTGTGCCTATCAGCGAACTGAAATAGAAGTTGTTGTATCTGTAATATTTCTGTGTACGTTGATAGGTGATACTCTGGCTGTTACCACGACTGTAGTCGTAGAAGTTGTATGACAGGGCGTTTTCTATGTAAAACGGAGTACGTCCGCCATAGAAGTTATATCGTGAGGCAAGCTGAACGGCAGAATAGTACGTACCTATGTTGCCGTCAAGGGTATATGTGCTTCCGACACGTCCCAAATCGTGATACTGAAATCCGAGATAAGCCATGTTGGTAGAGGCTGACGATATGTTTACCCCTATCATAGCCTTGAAGTCGGGTTTGTTGTGCATGTCAACCTTTACCTTGAACGTACCTGTCGAATCATTATATTTAGCCACAGGGAAACCTACAACGAGAACACCGTCGGACATAATCTTAAAATAGTCGTCCTTGAACTCGTCTATCGTGAGTTTGGCATCTTTACCGTCATGGTCTCTGTCGGTGAGCTGTGTTTTGACATAATAGTTCTGACCGCGAGTCAGACCGTTTATCTCAAGTCCGTCTATCACCAGTTCGGGAAGCGAGTCTCTGAAAGAGGCGCGTCTTTTCTCTACCTCTTCTTTGGGTACTCTGCGTTTTATACGCTCCAAAATCTCAGGCATGGCGGCGAGAGCGTCCTCATAGCCTCTACGTATGATATATTGCGATTTTTTAAAGTCCATCGTTCCGACATCCATGTCTCGCGAGATGGTTATGCCTATCGAGTCGGGAATGTTATAGTCTGTTTTCTGTGTCGTCAGCATCTCTATCTGCCCCGCTATCGTCGATATGTCGGGTTTACCCGATACGCATATCCCGCCGATAAGTATGTCGGGCGAAAACTCCTCCATTGTCTCGCGCCACGGGTAATTGTTGACGAGTCCGCCGTCGTACATGAGCATCGAATCGACGGCTACGGGAGAGAATACGAGCGGTATCGCCATGGATGAGCGTATAGCCTGCCCAATGTCGCCCGAACTCCACAGATATTGTTTTTTATCGTATATGTTGGTCGATATGCAACGGAACGGCACGAACAGCTTGTCGAAATCGCCGCCGCAATATGCAGTGGGAGCGGCGAAGAAATCGAGTATCGCCATGTCGAGCGATGTGCTGTTTATAAGCGACATGCCCGGCATACCGTCATTGGCTCCTTTAAGCGAGAATGTGATTTTACGCTTTTTAAGTGTATCGGCGAGGGGGTCTATTTTGCTGTCAGGAGTTCTTCCGAAACCGAAGTTAACCGATATCATCGACGGATTGGGGGTCTGTTTTTTGTAATAATAGTGATATTTGTCGTCTATTTTACCTGACACCCAGTTAAGCACCTCGGGCGAGTTGAACACCACCTCCATCTCTTCAGGCGAGTATCCTGCGGCATAAAGACCCGCCACAATGGAGCCCATCGAGGTACCTGAGATATAATCAATCGGCACTCCGTTTTCTTCCAAGGCTTTGATTATGCCTATATGGTAAAGGCCTTTGGCGCCACCACCGCTCAACACGAGTCCCACAGACTGGGCGTATGACGACGACACGAAAAAGAGCGACAGAACAAACATCGATAATCGGAACAGTCTCATCTTTCAATTATTTTTTATATTCAAATCGCTTTTTCACTAATATTTAGTATTTTTGTCAGACGATAAAAACATTTTTATCACCTAAAAGAACAAAACAAAACGGTTAAAGCACAAATATATGAAAATATACGCCATTTTTTTATCAGTGCTACTCTTATTTTCTGTTTCAGGATGTGAAAAATCAGCCGAAAAAGTTGCAAACACCGTAACCGTCACCACCAACAGGGGTGACATCGTCATAATGCTCTTCAACGAGACGCCGAAACACAAAGATAACTTTCTGAAAATGTGTGATGAGGGTTTCTATGATTCTCTGTTGTTCCACAGGGTCATAGAGTCGTTTGTCATACAGGCGGGCGACCCCGCATCAAAAGGTGCCGCCGCGGGCGTACTGCTCGGCGAGGGTGACGCGGGACACCGTGTGGAGCCCGAGTTCGACACGACGCTCGTACACATAAGAGGCGCGGTCGGAGCGGCACGTGAGGGTGACGACGTGAACCCCCAAAAGCTCTCGTCAGGCTCACACTTCTATATAGTGCAGGGACGCAACGGTATTACCGAGGAGAACACCGACCTGTCAAAATATACGGAAACGGTACGTCGCCGTTATCTGCGTGAAGGCGGAGTGCCCCGACTTGACGGAGGCTACACGGTCTTCGGATATGTAATAGAGGGTATGGATGTGGTTGACAGAATTGCAGCCGAGAGGACGGACGCAAATGACAGACCGATAGAAGACATCGTGATACTCGGCACCAAAAAAGGACGTCTCAACAAAAAAGAAACAGAAAAATATTACAATCAATACCATGCAGAATAAGATTAACGACCTTTTGAAGAAAGTGGGTGAATTCTCGCCTGCCACAATGGCGGAAATCGAGGATTTCAGAATCAAAATATTGGGTAAGAAAGGTGAGCTTACGGCTCTCTTCGAAGAGTTCAAGACGCTTTCGGGCGAACAGAAAAAAGAGCTCGGCAAGTCAATCAACGAATTGAAGAACAAGGCGTTGAATAAAATCAACGAATTGAAAGAGATGCTCGACAAGGGTTCTGACGACGCTTGCGGAGAGATTGACATGAGCCGTCCCGCCACAGAGAGCGCCATAGGCACTCGCCACCCTATCTCGCTTGTGAAGAACGAGATTGTGGGTATCTTCTCACGTCTTGGTTTCACCACAGCCGAGGGTCCCGAAGTCGAGGACGACTGGCATGTCTTTTCGGCGTTGAACTTCCCGCCCGAACACCCCGCGCGAGACATGCAGGACACCTTCTTCATCGAGCGTAATCCCGACATACTGCTACGTACGCATACAAGCTCTATACAGGTACGAGTGATGCAGAACAGCCGTCCACCTATCAGGGTCGTATGTCCAGGCAGGGTGTTCCGCAACGAGGCGATATCTTATCGCGCGCACTGCATATTCCATCAGGTAGAGGGTCTCTATATCGACGAGAAAGTATCTTTCACCGACCTTAAACAGACGATTCTCTATTTCGCGAAAGAGATGTTCGGCGAGGAGACGGCGATAAGGATGCGCCCCTCTTATTTCCCCTTCACGGAACCTTCAGCCGAGGTCGATGTATCCTGCAACCTCTGCGGCGGCAAGGGATGTAACGTCTGCAAGGGTACGGGTTGGCTCGAAATCATGGGTTGCGGTATGGTTGACCCCAATGTATTGGAGGCGTGCGGCATAGACTCGAAGAAATACAGCGGTTTCGCGTTCGGTATGGGTGTGGAACGCATCGCCATGCTCAAATACGGCGTCAAGGACCTGCGTCTCTACTTTGAGAACGACATACGTTTCCTCAAACAGTTCGAAGCGATATATTAATCCGTGCGAATATTTCTTGTCATATTGATGTCGATGCTCTGTCTCCACGCAAGGGGGCAGAGCGTTTCGACATTGAAAAAGGGGATAGCGCAGGCGGAGGCGGAGATAAAAAAGAGCAACGAACTGCTCAAAAGCAACAAAAGCAAGCAGAAAACGAGCCTTTCAAACCTCACGCTCGTCGCGTCGAACATAAAGAACAGAAAAAGCATAATCGAATCGCTCGACAAACAGATAACCCTTATAAAGAGGGAGATTTCTGGCAATAACAAAAACATAGACTCCCTTTCGTCACGTCTCGACAAACTGAAAAAAGAGTATGCGGCGATTGTGGTTACGGCATACAAGGAGTATAAGACGGGCAGTTATCTGACATTTCTTTTCGCGGCGAAGGATTTCAACGACATGACCCGCCGTGCGGCATATCTGAAACGCCACATGGAGATAAGGCGTCAGAAAGGCGAAGAGATTGTCTCGACACGCAGCCGCATAGAGGATGCGACGGCTCGTCTGCACGGACAGCAAAAGGAGCTGTCTTCGACAATGACCGCACGAAGCGAGGAGATAGAGAATCTGTCGGCGGAGGAGAAGCAATACAAGCAGGAGATAGACAAACTGCGCAAGGAGGAGAAAAACCTCAGCGCGACAATAGCCAAGAACCGCAACACGATAGCCTCTCTTCAGAAAGAGATACGCAAGATTATCGAGGAGCAGGCACGCAAAAACAAACAGTCTGGCGTCGATTTGTCCAAACTGACGGGCAGTTTCAGCGCGGCGAAAGGAAAATTGCCTTATCCCGTATCGGGAGGGGTCATAACAGAACATTTCGGGATACATCCTCACCCGTTGCAGCCCTCGTTGAAGGTTGACAACAAGGGTATCACCTTCTCATCGAAAGAGGGTACGACGGTGAAATCGGTCTTTGAGGGAGACGTGAGCAAGGTGTTCTTCTTCCAGGGTATGGGCACCACGGTTATGATACGCCACGGCAACTACATATCTGTCTATTCCAACCTGTCTAAAGCCACCGTAAAGACGGGAGCCAAGGTAAAGGCTGGTACGGCTATCGGTGTCGTGGGCGCGACAAACGGCGGATATACGGTCCATTTCGAGCTGTGGAAAGAGACTACGCCAATCAATCCCGAACCGTGGTTCGCCAAATAGCGTTTTTGGTGATTATCATACCACGGACAACGGGAATTTTATAAACGGACAAACGGCTCATTTAGGGCAAACAATAAAATTCCACAATCATATATCATGGCAATCACCTATCATTTTCAGAAAGAGGGTTTCGCCTATAAAGGCAAGAGATTCACGACCGAATGGCTCAAAAAGGTTATCGAGACCGAGGGTGCCGTAACGGGCGACATAAGCGTCGTTTTCTGTTCTGACGAATATGTTTTGGAGACCAACAGACAATACCTGAACCATAACTACTACACCGACATCATCACTTTTGACGACTGCTCCGAAAAGGGCGGAAAAAGGGTTGTTTCGGGCGACCTTGTGATAAGTGTCGATACTGTCGCGGAGAACGGCAAGGAGTTCGGCGGAGGCTTCGACAGAGAGCTGAAGAGAGTTATCGTCCACGGCGTACTTCACTTGTTGGGCTATAAAGACAAAAATGAGGCTGACGAGAAGCAGATGAGGGCAAAAGAGGACGAATATCTGTCTCTGCTCGATTCAATGGCTGAAAAGGCCTAAAAAACACAAAAAACAATATCGATGACCACTCAGTTCGACATAATAGTCGTAGGCGGAGGACACGCCGGTTGTGAGGCAGCCAGAGCCGCCGCGACAATGGGAGCTAAAACGTTGATTATCACCATGGACATGACAAAGTTCGCCAACATGTCATGCAATCCCGCCGTCGGAGGTGTAGCCAAAGGACAGATAGTCAGAGAGATAGATGCTTTAGGCGGCATGATGGGCATAATTACGGACAAATCGACAATACAGTTCCGTATGCTCAACAGGTCAAAAGGCGCCGCCATGTGGAGTCCGAGGGCGCAATGCGACAAGGAGCTTTTCTCACGCCTATGGAGACGAGAGCTCGAACGTACTGAAAACCTCTCCATATGGCAGGATAACGTCACGGAGATGATTTTCGACGAAAACGGCGACAGAGTGACGGGTGTCAGGACACAAATAGGCATGACTTTCGAGGCGGCGGCGGTAATACTCACGGCGGGCACATTTCTCGAAGGTCTGATACACGTTGGACGCTCTCAGGCGAGAGGCGGACGCCTCGGCGACATGGCGTCATTCGGACTGAGCGCGCAACTCGCAAAAGCGGGATTCGAGGTCGGACGAATGAAGACGGGTACACCCGCACGAATAGACTCCCGTAGCATAGATTTTTCAAAACTTACACCGCAATACGGTGACGAAAACCCCGACAAGTTCTCATTTTTACCCGAAATAGAGCCCGTAAAAGAGCAAATGCCGTGTTATTTGGCATATACCTCAAAAGAGGTTCACGACACGCTGAAAAGCGGTTTTGCGGACTCACCACTTTTTAACGGAACGATTGCTGGTATCGGACCGAGATATTGCCCCAGCATAGAGGACAAATTGCGTACATTTGCCGACAAGGAACAGCATCAGTTATTCCTCGAACCGGAAGGAGCCGAGACTACGGAATATTACCTTAACGGTTTCTCGTCTTCTCTTCCATGGCAGGTGCAGTTCAAAGCTCTGTCGCAGATAAAAGGTTTTGAAAACATCATGCTTTTCAGACCCGGATACGCCATTGAATACGACTATTTCCCACCGACACAGCTCAACCACACGCTCGAAACAAAGCTGATAAAAGGCCTCTATTTTGCCGGTCAGATAAACGGCACTACGGGTTACGAAGAAGCGGCGGCGCAGGGTCTTATGGCAGGTATAAACGCCACATTGGCGATAAAAAGCAAAGAACCGCTGATTCTAAAGCGCAACGAGGCATATATCGGTGTACTGATAGACGATTTGGTCACCAAAGGTGTGGACGAACCTTACAGAATGTTCACCAGTAGGGCTGAATACCGCATACTTCTGCGAGGCGACAACGCCGACATGAGACTCACAAAAAAAGGATATGAGATAGGTCTCGCGTCACAGAACCGCATGGACGCCGTAAGCAGAAAATACAAAAAAATAGAGAAATTAGAGTCTTTTATCAAGGAATACAGCGTTTCTCCCGAAGAAATCAACCCATATTTGGAGTCGATTGGTTCGTCACCCATAACTCAAAAGCGAAAACTAATCGACATAACACCACGTACCGAGGTTAACCTGTCTTCACTTTCCGAGGCTCTTCCCGCGCTCAAAAAAGTAATCGAAGAGAACGGATGCGACCGTGAAGTAATCGAAGAAGTAGGTATAATCACCAAATACAGCGGTTACATAGAACGGGAAAAACTGATAGCGGAACGACTTGAAAGACTCGAAAACATACGCATACGAGACGACTTCGATTACAATACTCTTAAATCCATAACCATTGAAGCACGTCAGAAATTAAGCAAGATAAGACCCAAAACTCTTGGTCAGGCATCCAGAATACCGGGAGTTTCACCGTCTGACGTAAATATTCTGCTTGTATATTTCGCAAGATAAAAACAGACGATACAACAACGAATACACAAAAAAGACTCGACTATCTGTCGAGTCTTTTTTATACCCATACAAACACAAAAACAATACTAATACTACAAAATTAAAGAGGACTTACAGGAAACGATTAAACAAACCAACACACCATTATAATAAAAACAATACTAAATCATAATACATAAATCACAAGCACCAAAAATCCTATATTAATTTCCACTCCCAAAATCTTAAAACAAATAAATAAAAGTAAACAAGCGAACAAACATAAAAAAAGCAAGCAAGTGGACAAGTAGATAAGTAAGTAGGCAAGTAAGTAAGTAAGTAAGTAAAATAAACAACGTGGTATACTAACTAACCTGTTATCAAAAAAAACCAAAACAACAACTTTATACTTTACAATTGTTCCACGTGAAACAATTTACACAATTGTAAAATAATTAAAACAAAAAATAAGAAGGGAATTTATCCTCAAGAAATAAAAAACAAAAACAATTACAATAGTAATCAAAATTTGTTTCACGTGGAACAATTAACCAAGGGTCACATGTATAAACCGCACTACCCTTTCACCTGCTATCGCATTCAAATTGTTTATTATTTTCACTTTTTTTCTAAAGAAATCATCCGCTGCTGCGGCTGACGAAAATGACACATGAATCACACCGTCACGAAGAGTAAGTTTCGATGTCGAGTTAGCAAGATAATCCCCGACAACTTCTCTCCATGAATTCAATACTTTTCCCTCTAATAACCCCTTTGAAAAATTATTTTTATCGGAAATTAGAGTTTTTAAAAGTGTTTTTAAAATCGTGGGTTCTGTGTGCTTCATGATAACGCTTTCAAATATGCGATTCTCAGAATTGTTATTTTTTGGAGTAACAAGCAAAGTTTTTTATAAAAAACAGATGATTTTTTAAACCTCCGCCACTACTCCACTCTCAACGGAAAACAATTTACGTTCATCTGTAATTTCATCCAACATGCCGTCGAGTCTGACTTTATTGCTGTCGGTGATGAATATCTGACCGAATTTATGTTCGGATACAAGAGTAACCAGATTCTTTACCCTGTCGCCGTCGAGCTTGTCGAAAATATCGTCTAATAATAGTATGGGCTTAAAACCTTTCTGACGATATATAAGTTCGTACTGCGCGAGCTTTAAAGATATGATAAACAACTTTTGCTGTCCCTGCGAACCGTATTTACGTATAGGATAACCGCCTATCTTCATTATAAGGTCGTCTCTGTGAACACCGAAAGAGGTATAACCCAAAGCCATGTCACGAGAGAGACCTCTTTTCAGTATGTCATAAAGTTTCTCACCTGATAGAAGTTCACTTTTATAACTCAACTCCACCTTTTCGCTGTCATCGGATATAAGTCGGTAATAATGCGAGACCACAGGAGCAAGGTCGGATATGGCGGCAAGACGCTTGTTGAATATCTGAGACGCCAAGTCCGAAAGCTGCATGTCGAAAACATCCAACAGGTCGCCGCCCATGACGTTCGCACTCTTCAGCATCTTGTTTCGCTGGGTCAAGACAGCGTTATACCTTACAAGAAGATGCAGAAATTCACTGTCTGTCAATGACATGAAGTGGTTGAGATAACGTCGTCTCTCGTCCGCCGCCTCGTTTATAAGATAGACATCCGATGGTGAGACCATTACAAGAGGCAACAGACCTATATGTTCGGAGAGGCGTTTATACTCCTTGTCGTTACGTTTTATAACCTTGCCTTTATCTTTAGAAAAAGAGCATACGAGGTGTTCCAACCCCTTTGTCGAGATGTCGAAAGAGGCGTCTATCATAAAGAAATCCTCACCGTGACGCACACACTGGCGGTCGGTAAGAGAGAATGCGCTCTTGCCGACGGAGAGGTAATAGATTGCATCGAGCACATTCGTTTTACCCGCACCGTTAGGTCCTGAAAAACAGTTCAGATTGGGTGAAAATCGAAATAACGATGAATCCAAATTTTTGAAATTCAGTAAATTAAGCTCTTTTAGATACATTTGCGCATAATGTTCGTAAGGCAAATTTAAAATAAAAATCGGTGAAAAGTTTTAATTTGGTGAAAAAAGAGTTATTTTTGCAAAATTAAGTCCGATAAGGTTTTATTCATACTCTGATTGAAAGAAAACAAGAATAAGAATATGGAAAATAAAAGACACGAAGATCCCGAACTTGTGATTGAGAACGCGCTCGACACAACCGAGTTTTTCCTTATGAAGAACGGTAAAAAACTGCTCGTCGCGCTCATAGTGGTAGTTTTGGTGGTCGGAGGTTTCTTCGGTTACAAATATCTCATCGAAGCGCCTCGAAACGAACGCGCCACAGCCGCTGTTTACCCCGCACAGATGATGTTCAACGCCGACTCTTTTGAAGTGGCTCTCAACGGCAACGCGGAAATCGAGGGTTTCCTCTCTATAATAGAGCAATTCGGTAACACAGAGGTAGGCAACACCTCGAAACACTATGCTGGTATCTGCTACATGAAATTGGGTGACTGGGATAAGGCTATCGAATATCTCAACATGTACAAGAATGTTGACGGAATAGCGGCAGAACTCATAAACGCGCAGAACAAAGGTCTTATCGGTGACGCTTACTCGCAGAAAGGTAACTACGAAAAAGCCGTGGAGATGTATGAAAAGGCGATAAAAGAGTCTGATAACATACTGACAACTCCCACTTATCTCAAAAAGGCAGGTATGGTATATGAAAAGCTCGGTAAAAAAGACAAAGCGATAAAAGCCTACACCGAGATAAAGAACAACTATCCCGCTTCTCTCGAAGGCAGAGATATAGATAAGTACATCGCACAGATAGAAAAGTAATTTATTTGAGTTTTTTATAAACGGAGACAAGGGGTCGGCACACCAGCTGTCCCTTTCTCTTTTTTATGGGTCTTGAATAAAACATTCAAGACCCATAAAAAAGAGAAAGGGACGGCTGGTGTGTTGAGCTCTTGTCTCTGACGGGTCTGCCGACGGCGTTACTTTGTCCCTCGACAAAGTAACCAAAACGAGGGGGCACAGCCCCTTTTGACCATGTCATATTCAGTTGGTTCATTATCTTTCAGGAAGTCGGTATCGTAGCGTTTATTAGCTCTAAATAAGGCAATACCCTGCTCTACTGAAACAGCAAAATTTGTCTCTGTATGATGATTTTATTACATTTGTGTCGGTAAAAAAAGAAAACAATAAAAAGATATAATAATGGCATCTTCTCTTAAAAATTTGTCGGTATTCGAATCACCAGTGCATTCAGCCGAAGGTATGAGTTTCGGTATCGTGGTGGCTGAATGGAACAGCGCAATAACAGGAAAACTCCTCGAAGGAGCCGTATCACTACTCAAAAAACAGGGTTGCAAAGAAGAGGACATCATGATAAAACATGTCCCCGGAACATTCGAACTCACTCTCGGTTCACAACTCCTTTGCGAAAACACCGATGTTGACGCGGTAATCGCTCTCGGATGCGTGATACAGGGCGAAACAAGACACTTCGATTTCATATGCCACGGTGTATCGCAGGGTCTCAACCATGTGGCTCTCGAATATAACACACCCGTGATATTCGGTGTTCTTACCACAGACAACCTCCAGCAGGCGGAAGACCGTGCAGGCGGAAAACACGGAAACAAAGGCGAAGAGGCGGCAGCAACGGCAATAAAGATGGTCGCCCTGAAAAACGAACTCTCAGAAAACTAAATAAAAAAGCTCCGACAAATTTATGTCGGAGCTTTTTTATAAAAACATGTTGTCGGATTCTTGTATTCAATATCTCTAAAGAGCTATAATACCTTCTGGATATACCGTTATCTTCTCGACATTTTCTTCGGTAACGACAAAAGTATTCTCGACACCGACCGCACCTACTCCGTCTATCACGAATTTAGGTTCAAAAGCGAATGTCATACCCTCCATAAGCACTTCCGACGAGCGTGAAGCAAGCACGGGCAATTCATTAATCTGCAAACCTACCCCGTGGCCAACAAAGCCCGCCTGCAAATTTTTACCCATAAAACAATCCGTAAGACCCTCTTTTTCTACTATTGAAAGGGCGTTTTTATATATATCCGAACACGGTGTTCCGGGTTTTGCGGAATCCATCATCGCCAAACCTATCTCAACCGAAACGGAATGTGCCTTATACGCTTTTTCGGTAAGTTTTCCAACAGAAAAAGTACGGGTCATGTCGGACATATAGGCTGTATAGTTACCCGCCATATCGACCATTACAGCCATACCCTCTTCGAGTTTCATTCCGCAAGCGCCAAGTGGCATTGCGGGGTGCACTCCCCTACCCCCGAGGGCGAAATCGTACGGTGATGGTGCGGCGGCGTTGTCTCCCGCCAAAAGACTGCCCATATGTATCTCCATAAAAGAGCCGAAAGCCCTGAAACACCCTATCGACCCTCTCTTACGCATCGCCATCTCTATCTCGGACTGCAATTCGATGTCGGTCATACCCTTTTTATATATCTCAGGCACAAGCGAACATATCTCCGCCTGCATGAAAGCCGATTTTTTTATCTGCTCTATCTCCCACGGGCTTTTTATGCTTCGCAATGAACGCAATAAAGGTGTCGAATCGACTATTTTGTCGGCAGAAAAGACCTTTTCAAGACGTACATAATCGGAATGGCTCATCTCTCCGAACTCAAGCATAAGCACGGAAGCCTCTTCGAGTCCCTCCTCTTTCAATATATCAGGTATCTGCTCAGGTTTTCTTATGGTGAAATCATAATCTTTTTTATCCACCGAATCGCGTTTCAGAAAACGATAAAAATCCCCGGACGAGGTGATATATAAGTATCCCGAAAAGACCTCTCCTGTAAAATAATAGAGGTTAACCAATGATGTGACCAGAGCGGCGTCCACTCCGTTACGAACCATAGCCTCGACAAACCGACGGCGTTGTAATGAAAAATTTTCCTCTGCTGTCATCATGATGAAAAATCAAATTTCTTCAAAGTTAAGAAGTAAGCGTAAAACTTCAAAAAGAGATACGGAAAGATTATGTAAAATGTTGTAAGTTCATCTGAAAAATATGATTTCAGTTAAAATTGTTTGTTATAATTTTTCGTTGACCTAAAAAAACAGTACCTTTAGAGCGATTAAGAAACATTTTGTCATGGTACTGAAAATACTTATAGTTATAACAGCCCTGCTTCAGATATTGGCTGTCGGAATGGCTATCAAAATGACCAAAGTGACCAAGTTCAACTCGTCATGGATACTTTTCGCGATAGCCTTGACACTGATGTTGTTGCGCATGGTGTTTGAGTTCATAACCCTTGTCGGAACAGATATTGTCCTGCCTCAGGATCTTTCCGTATGGGTCGGACTGGTTACATCGCTCTGTTTTGTGGTGGCGATATTCTATGTGCGCAAGCTGATATACTATATCGCAAAAATGGACGCCAACCGCAGACTGACCGAGAAAAGGATACTCAACACGATAATAAGTACCGAAGAGAAAGAGAGAATACGATTCTCAAAGGACCTGCACGACGGTCTTGGTCCGTTGCTCTCCTCTGTAAAACTCTCTGTATCGGCTCTCTCGAAAATGGAACTCGACGACTCTAAAAAAGAGATTATAAAGAATGCCGATTATGCCATTGAGGAGGCGATAAAGAGCCTGAAAGAGATATCGAACAACATCAGTCCGCATATTCTCAACAACTTCGGTGTGGCGCGTGCCGTGACTAACTTTATCAACAAACTGACACTGCCCGACTATCTGAAAATAAACTTCGAGACAAACCTCAAAGGACAGCGTTTCAGTTCGAACATCGAAGCAATACTCTATCGTGTGATATGCGAGCTTGTAAACAACGCGATAAAACACGCCGACCCTTCGGTTATCAACATAAAACTACAACTCGAAGACAAAGAGCATATAAGTCTTGTTGTTGAAGACAACGGTTGTGGTTTCGACCCCGAAAAAGACGACAAGACAAACGGCATGGGTCTCTCAAATATCAATTCGAGGATAAGCTCTCTGAAAGGAGACATGAACATTGATAGTAAAAAAGGCGAGGGAACACGTGTCTCAATAAGGATAAGCGTCAACTAAAACGTGATACTGTGGATAACAAGAGTGTAATAATAGTCGACGACCACACTCTCTTCAGAAACGGTCTGAAGCTGTTGATAAACAACACATCCGATTTCAGAGTTATCGGTGAGGCGGCTGACGGTAAGGAGTTTTTAAAGATGCTCGACGAGAAGACTCCCGATGTCGTCCTGCTCGACATAAATATGCCCGAAATGGACGGTATCGAGGCGGCGGAGCGTGCCCTTGAAAAATATCCTAACCTGCCTATCATAACCCTCTCAATGTATGGAGAGGAAGACTACTATTTCAAAATGGTCTCTCTTGGTGTAAAAGGCTTTGTCCTGAAAAACTCCGACATTCAAGAGGTTGTTGACGCCATGGAGAGTGTCGCCGCAGGAGGCACCTATTTTTCACAGGAATTATTGGTTAACCTTGTCAGCAATCTACGTTCAACAGGAACCTCATCCGTTGTAAGCGGTGGTGAGATACTTTCCGAACGGGAAATGGAAATACTTTTTCTTATATGCAAAGGTCTCTCCAACCAAGAAATCGGCGAGGAACTTTTCATCTCAAAACGAACCGTCGACAAACACCGTTCCAATATTTTGGCAAAAACGAATTGCAAGAATACAGCCAATTTGGTGGTATTCGCAATAAAACATCATCTTGTGGAAATATAACCACTAAAATGTTAATAAAATGGGAGCTATAATTGTATCAATTTTTATGTCAATTATATCTATAACTGCATTAATATACTACTCCATCAAAGACAAAAAGAACAATACATCTAAAAAAACACATGACAAATAATTAACAGATATTACCAAACAAATGACAAAAACACTATTGTCATCTGTTTTCAGTAGCATCTAAAATTTAACTTGAAGTATATATAGTGTATTAATATACACAAACGTTCTAAAAAGTAAAAAAGGTAAACACATGGGAGCAATGATTATGTATACCTTAATAGCAAGTTTTGCTATTGTAACTGTAATATACTACTATACAAAAGACAGAAAGAATAATAAATCTAAAAAATGAATATATTTTACTCTTTCTTGTAAACCCAAAGCCTCTCATGTAAGAGAGGCTTTTTAGTTATTTGGCTTTATTATTTCCAACAAAAACATCCAAATGTCATATTAATATTAAAACTCAGTTTGTCTACCATATCTATTATATGTCATACTATTATAAAGAATAAAAAATAATACTCAGTACATAATTTATAATTGTCAATATATAATCAAAAAATATAATTTTATGTATTGAAAAGGTGTTGATAAATATTGAAAAAGGTCATATATATCAACATACAAAAAACACAAGAGTGGTATTAACATGAAGTTTGTCAGACAAACCAACAGTTATCACATAAAATAAACAGACTTTGATATGATTGTCGAAACCTTTTCAACACGGAAACAATAAATCATGCGTTTGAAACTATTTTTTCAACAATAAACATTACCTTTGTGAATTGATTGAAAATCAAAAATATGAGACAAAATAATGTGTTGATATAGTGTTTATTCAGAAAAAGCAAGAAGAAAATAAAACTTGAATCAACCTATCAACAGGGCATTATTATTTATTGTTTTTTTCTTTTTTAAAAAGTAAACAAATAAAAAAAATCGGTGACGGAAATGTTGACAAAACTTCGTTAACGAATAAAAGAGGAAAAGACGAAACGAAAAAGAACAGGAATTGACGACAATGAAGTTTTCAGAAATAACGGGACAAAACAAGGTTAAGGAACTTTTGAAAAGAAGTTTCGACGAAGGGCATGTTTCGCATGCCCAGCTGTTGGCTGGTAAAAGCGGATACGGGACTTTGGCTTTGGCTCTGGCGTATGCGCAATATGTTTTGTGTGAGAATCACCAAAACGGTGACTCTTGCGGTGTTTGTCCCTCTTGTTATAAAGTCGCGCATCTCGAACACCCCGACCTACATTTCTCTTTCCCGGTAGCTAAAAGCGACTCAATGGTCAACAGAAACAGTAACGGTACGGAAGTGATAAGCGATTCTCTTATCGAAATGTGGCGTTCAATGATAGGGGAAAGCTCACCACTATGTTGTTTCTCTGAAAAGGATTGGTATGAGCATATAGGTATCGGAAAAAACAGTCAGGGTATCATAAACCGTTCAGAGGCGCATGAGATAATTAGAAAGTTCAGTTATAAGTCATACGAGGGCGGATATAAGATATTGATTATGTGGCTGCCCGAACGTATGAACGACAGCGCAGCAAACAAACTGTTGAAACTTTTTGAAGAACCAGCCGAAAAAACTCTGTTTCTCTTTGTCAGCGAGAATCCCGATTCTGTGTTGAAAACAATATTGTCGAGAACACAAACACTATATGTTCCTCCTGTTGAGCGAGAGTATGTCGCAAACTATCTGACAGACCGATTCGGTGACGGCATAGATGCCGAAAGAGTGGCACGCATGTCGCAAGGAGACTTGATTCGTGCTGTTGATATAGTTACTGAATCCGAAAAACAGCAGGATGAGGACGACGAGAATTTCACAATGTTCACTTCTCTGATGCGTCTCTGTTTTGCCGTTAACCATGTCGGTTTGATGGAATGGGGTGAGTCCATGGCGGCTTTGAGCCGTGAGGCGCAGAAAGATTTTGTCGATTACTCGCTGAAAATGTTGCGTGACAGTTATATGGTTACCGTCGGAATGCCTGAATTGAACTACTCTTACGGTAAAGAGGCGCAGTTTATAACCCGTTTCTTTCCGTTTGTCAACCATGCAAACATAGAGATACTCATATCAGAGTTTGAGAGAGTTGCCCTCGAGCTTACTTTTAACGCGAATACAAAAATATTGTTTACGCACTTTGCTTTGTCTATTAGCAAGCTGATTAGAAAAGCTTGACGAAACGATTTGTCAAATGTGTTGATAAGAAAACATATTTGGGTAAAACATCTTCTGTTTTTGTTTGGGTTGGATTATTTACTGAACTCGGGTAATTGAGATGGAACGATGAAAAGTAAGGTTGTTATAATAACCGGCGGCAATGGTGTCGGAATAGAGTCGGACATAAAAAAAGTGAGGGATTTTATTTCCGAACAACTGGGTGATATAATACTTTTGTCGTCTGTTTATCGTACACCTCCTTTCGGTTTTGAAGCGGAGCGTGATTTTCTTAACCAGGTGTTGGTGATTGATACCGAAAAGAGTTCTTATGAATTTTTGAAGTCCATATGGGAGATAGAGCGTCTTTTCGGTAGAGACAGAGGTGACGACGAATATGAAAAAGCCAAATGGGAGGCGCGAAAGAGAGGGGAGCTGGGATTTGCCTCTCGTAACATGGATATAGACATACTCTTTTGGGATGATTGTGTGATAAAAACGGAGCTTCTTGAGATACCACACCCCGAGATACAAAAACGCGGTTTTGTTCTGACCCCGTTGAAAGAGATTATGCCCGAATACATACATCCAGTACTGAAAAAAAGTATATTCGAACTATATGGCGAACTGTGTATATAATCCGTTTGTGCTTTGATGCTGTATTTGGTGTTGCTTAAATAATATTTGATTGAAATTATCTGATTCAACCGTATTTTTTATATCGACATATTGTTTTTGTATAATGTTTAGTCATAAACATTTTTCATAATAGACAAAATATCGTTAACTTTGTTTACTAACGGTTGTGGATTTAAGTCATGAAAAAGACCAAGAAAGAAATTTACATAGAAGCTATTTACAATCTGTTGGAACAGAGAGGAGTCGAAGCTTTACGCATGGACGACCTGGCTGAGAGCATAGGCGTTACAAAAATGACCCTATACAATAATTTCAAGGATAAAGAGACGCTTCTGGAGGATATACTTACATACAGAACCCGCATCTATTTCTCTTACATGTCGCAACAGCCGTCAGAAAACATGAATGCGATAGAGGTTCTCATAAAGGTGCTTGAGTTTCAGCGCAAACATCCAATACCCCACTCCGTCATATTCTACCGTACATTTAAGAGCGAATACCCCGATTTGTACGAAAAACACCTTATGCATCTGAAAGAGATGATGGCTTCTTTCATAAAACGAAATATAGAGCAGGGTGTCAGAGAGGGTATATACCGAAGTGATTTCAATCCGGACGACATCATGAACTATATCATGGGCACCATGAATGACATGTTTTGCGGTTGGGTTGAAGGAGTCAAGGATAATCTCAATCTCAACATCACGCACCGTCAGTTCATAAACTATCATATCCGTGGTGTTGCTAACGAGAAAGGTTTGAAGATACTCGAACAGGAGCTTCAAAAGATGAACGAATCGCAGGAACAGCAACACGAGGAACAACAAGAAACAGAACGTCAAATAAATGATTGATTACAGACGCAAAGTTTTATCCAACGGACTGACCGTTGTGGCTCATCGTGACACAGCCACACGCATGTCGGTCGTCAACATAATCTATAAAGTCGGCGCCCGAAACGAGAATCCCGAAAAAACGGGGTTCGCACATCTTTTTGAACATCTGATGTTTTCGGGTTCAAAGAACGCTCCCTCTTTCGATATACCGATACAGGTCGCCGCCGGTGAAAACAACGCTTTCACCAATAACGACTACACCGACTTTTACATAACCATGCCAAAAGAGAACATAGATACCGCTCTTTGGCTTGAGTCGGATAGAATGACAGACCTTAACATCAACGACGAGTCGCTGGATATTCAGAAAAAGGTCGTTGTAGAGGAGTTTAACGAACGTTACATAAACAAACCTTACGGTGATTTGTGGCACAAACTCCGTTCCGCCGCCTATAAGGTACATCCGTACAGCTGGCCTACCATAGGCAAGACTCCCGACCATATAAAAAACGCCTCTTTGGACGATGTCAGAGACTTTTACCGTCGTCACTACTACCCTGCCAACGCCATAATAGCTGTTGCGGGCGATTATGAGTATGACGAGATGTTTGACATGGTGGAGTCTCGCTTCGGTCACATAACGAAACAGGGCGAACCTTCTGCCGTTCTTCCCATTGAACCGCCGCAGAGCAATGCTCGCGAAGTAACGGTATATGGTGATGTTCCAGCCGCTCTCGTTTATGTAGCTTACAAAATTGGCGGACGCCTGAGTCCGGATTTTGTTGTCTGCGACACAATATCCGACCTTCTGTCAAACGGTAACTCTTCACGCCTATACCAATCGTTGGTTAAAAAAGAACCGCTTTTCACTTCGGTGAACGCCTATATTACGGGCGATATAGACCCCGGTTTGTTTATAGCTTGCGGACAGGTGGCTGACGGTGTTGATCCTCGCAAGGCGAAAGATGCGCTTGTCGAACAGCTGAAAGCCATGTCATGCGAGAAAGTGGGGCTTTATGAACTGACAAAGGTTCAGAACAAGTTTGAGTCCAATACGCTTTTCGGTGAGGTGAACATCATGGATAAAGCCATGAATCTCTGTTTTTACGAGATGTTGGGCGATATATCTCTCGTGAACAACGAATTGTCCATGTATCGTTCGGTTACTCCAGATATGATTATCGATACCTCCGCCGATATTTTCCGTGACGAGAACTCAACAACACTTTATTACCTGAAGAAATAGACGATGAAATATAAAGACCAGTCACAGCAACCGCAGATAGTCATACCCAAGGATGTCGATGTTCTCAATTTCAACACCGTCAAGAGTCCTTCGGGCGCAGTTGTCCATTATGTTGAGAGTACGGAACTCGATGTTGTGAGGATAAGTGTTGTTTTCCGTGCGGGTGTCCGCTATCAGTCGCATCCGTTTACCGCTTCGGCTACGGTCAACATGTTGGCAGAGGGTACGACGCTACATACATCCGAACAACTTTCGGAAACACTCGACTATTACGGCATATATTACAATACATCCGTTGACAGAGACTACTCTATCGTCACGGTCTGCTGTTTGAGTAAATTTTTAGCTGAGACACTCTCATTCCTTGAGGAGATATTGACTTCGCCGACCTTTCCCGAAAACGAGTTGGAAATATACGCTTCCAAACGAAAACAGTCGCTCGCGATACAACGTACAAAAGTCGATGTTATGGCTGCGGAGGCTTTCTGGAAAGCGATATACGGCGAAAAACATCCTTACGGTTACTCTTCGGAGGCGTCGGAATACGACACTCTTACATCGGAACATTTAAAGGATTTTTTCAAGAAATATTACACGCTCGACAACAGTTTTACGGTCATAAGCGGCAAATTGAAAGACGATGTCGTGGAGAAAGTTCTGCGAGTTGTCGATAAACTGCCTCGCGGGGAGAGGGCGACTGGAACTATTCCGTCGGCTGTATCTGTTACGGAGATGCGTGTTAATAAAAAAGAGGCTGTTCAGTCGGCGATAAGAATAGGTCGTGCCTTGTTTCCGAGCAATCATCCCGATTATGTGACGATGCAGGTTATAGCTACCGTTTTAGGCGGCTATTTCAGTTCACGATTGGTTCAGAATCTTCGTGAAGACAAAGGTTATACATACGGCGCTTTCGCACAGGTCAATTGTCTGGAGGAGTCGGGTTATTTTGTGATAACCACACAGGTGGCATCCGAATATACACAGGCTTCGATAGATGAAATCTTCAAAGAGATAGAGATTATCAAAAATGAGCTTGTAAGCGAGGATGAACTCAACATGGTCAAGAGTGTGATGATAGGTGAGATGATGCGCATACTTGACGGACCTTTCGGTATTTGTGATGTTACGATTGAGAATCTGCAAAACAATACCGACAACAGACATATATCCGACATTGTGAACAAAATAAACAACACTACACCTGAAATGATTATTGAGGCGGCGAATAAATACCTCAATGATTTAAGTTTGGTTGTTGTAGGTAAAGAATAACCTTATCTTCATATTTAAATTACCTGTTGTTAAATCAATTAGTTAGTTTTAATTAGTTAGCTTAATTATAATTAGCTTAATTAGTTCAAAAGAAATAAAAAAAAACTTACGTGGTATGTAAATTGACTTGTCGATAATATTTTCCGACGAATCAATTTACATACCACGCAAGTTTTTTATCAATTAATTTCAATTTATACAGTTATACGGTTGAAAAATATTATACTTATGAAATTTGGGTTAAATACATTAGAAATATCCATTTGTATGTCGGGTAGGATTTTTGAGTAAATGTTTTATTTTTAGTATTATAAGAACGCTATATTTGTATATATCTAAATTTGTTGGTTATGAAAGTTCCTGAAGAAGTTATAAAGGCAGCCGGGCAATTGGTTGAACAATATGGCGAAAATTTTGAATATTTAGGTCGAAAGGATGATACAGATTATTTCTTATACGCATTCCCTGAAGATAGCTGTACGGGTTTTCCGTTTGTATACGCATTCAAGAATGGGGATGTAGATACAATGACAGGTGGTGTTGCAATATCTTTAATAGACTTATTTATTGAAGATGTCAAGGAAGTAGATGCTGAATAAAAACGGTATACATTTGGAAGTATATAAATGGTTAGATACTGACTTCGTAAAAGATAATGAGCCAACGTGGTATGATATGGTCAAAAGGGGCTGTGCCCCCTCGTTTTGGTTACTTTGTCGAGTGACAAAGTAACTCCCGCTGAAGGCGCCCGTCGGGAGACCCCTCGGAGAGCCTCGCGGGAGCGGCTGTCGGCAGACGTCGGCAGACCCGTCGGAGACATTGATACACACAAAAACATTACCTCCGAATATTTTTCGCACTTTTTTGAAAGTTTTTTGAATGTAGGTTGAAAACGGGGATTTGTATTTGCGAGTTTTGATTTTTACACAAAAAAAACGTGTAAAAATCAAAAAACTTGAAAATACAAATCTCTGATTTTCAACCTACATTCAAAAAACTTTCAAAAAAAGTGCGAAAAATATTTGGAGGTAATGTTTTTGTGTGTATCTTTGCATCCGCAATCGAAAAGTTTACGGTTGCTCTCGTGAAGAGAAAAGTTCATTGAAAAGAATGGATAGAATAGCAGCAAGTCAGTCGTAAAGATTGACGAGCAGATTCCTTTGAGCTAGAGGACGGGTCGATTCTGATAGACATAAAAATAAAACTTTATACTATGGAGAGTTTGATCCTGGCTCAGGATGAACGCTAGCGGCAGGCCTAACACATGCAAGTCGAGGGGCAGCATTAAGAGATAGCAATATTT
>CASDZP010000007.1 GCA_949285535.1 uncultured Alistipes sp. | reverse complement strand
AAATATCGAGAACTTCTCTTTATAAGATAACGATACTGTTATTTCAAATAAAAAAAGCCAGTATATCGTTTATACAGGCTTTTTTATTTGAAATAACAGTATCGTTATCTTATAAAGAGAAGTTCTCGATATTTGGGAAGAACTCTCCGAGGGCTCTCCGAGGGAGTTACTTTGTCCCTCGACAAAGTAACCAAAACGAGGGGGCACAGCCCCTTTTGACCATGTCACCCTCATTTGGCTCATTATCTTTTACGAAGTCGGTATCTTTAACGCACTCGCCTCGCCTTCTCCTACCCTACTCCTTCTCGCTCATTAATCAAATATGACGGATGTAACAATAAGCGATAGTACATGTAATAATAATCGTAAAAAACAAAACACCCCTCACATTACGTAAGGGGTGATTAAATGGTTGATTTTACACAAAACAGATTATTCAACGTCTATACTGTAATCCGTATCGTATGTAACCAAAATCCACTCTTTATTCACGAATTTTCCGTCCGGTTTAAGCTGTTTTATCTTATAACGGCTTCGGAGTATGGTGGTATAATAGTTGTCCATGTAATCTCTGAAATCAGAACCCATCTCAACCATTGTCCCGAGGAAGAACATCGTTATGTCATAACCTTTATAGGCATAAAGCGAAGGAAGGTTACCGAACAGGCGGATGTAATTACCGTCGAACTTACGCACCAGATAGTCTGAACGGTCTATGTGATAAGTTGTCACATAGCTTATACCCAGTTTAAACAATGCCAATGGGTCTATATCCATTCTGGCAATCTTCGACGATGCCACGACACTCATGTCTCTGCGACCCGCCGTCAACGACCTGAGTCCGACGAGTTTTGAAACAACCTGGTCTGCCATGACACGAGAATTTGCCGCCACAATGAAGAGCGTCTCCTTTCCGTAAGGCATGTAAGGAAGCAGAACATCTGGTTTTGCAGTTCTGTTGAACGCCACCAGTCTGACATCCGATGAACGACTCTTTATGTAATTTATGAAATCTTCATCATCGTCTCCGGTAGTCATGACAACGATATGCTTGCCGCTCACCAATGCGTCGAGTTTGTCGTAATGATACTCTTCATCGGCTTTCATCTGGAAGACATAAGGATTGTCATCGCAATCGACATCACCGAGAGGCGAAACGACGGGTATTTTTCTCGCACGGGCATAATCCGCAACAATGGGGAACATATCGTCATATACGGGACCGATTATCAAATCGACATCGGCAATCTCTCCTGACGATACGATTCGATAAACCTCCGAACTGTCGCGTTTGGTGTCATAAAGAGTCAGATTTACAGACACTCCCTCTCTCTTTATAGAATCGAGCGCAACGAGCGCACCCTGATAAAACTCGGAGAACTGTTTCTGAGGAATACCATCGACCGTCATGGGCAACAACATGGCCACATTGACCGGCTGAAGACCTACACCGAAATTTTTTGCCGGACGTACACCCTCATATTTTTCGAAATCGCCGTCCATCACTCTTATCGGACGTCCGTATATTTGTCCTGACTCTATCACGGCTCTGTCCAACGGAATCATGAGCGTGGTGCCTATTATCAGTCCGTCGGTAAGCTTGTCGGCGTTCTTTTCTCTAATCACAGGCACGGGCACATCGTAGGTACGACCTATCCAGAAAAGGGTTTCGCCTTCTGAAACGGTGTGATGAACAAATCCGTTTCTATCGACAAGAATCACCTCCCCGCTTGTTGTCACGGAGTCGTCCTGTGCCACATCCTTTTTCACCTCTTCCGTAACAACGGGTTCTTTCTCGGGCTCTTTTGGCTGAACGGCTGCGTTGACCTGGGTGGCAATCTGCGACTCGGTGGCGCTACCCATGGCAGACTTGTTTATAAACAATGTCTGACCTGGTTTAAGCTGCAAATCATCGGTTATTTCGTCATTATCTACCCGCAACACGTTGAGCGGCAATCCGTAACGTACAAGGATGGAATAGACGGTCTCACCTATGCCAACCACGTGTGTTATGTAATCCCTGCGTTTGCGACGTTTGTCGCGGTCGGACGCGTCATAGACCTCCGCATCGTCTGCACTATAATTATATACCCCAGCATACGACGGGACAGTCAAAAGAAGCGACATTACAAGAAACAATCTCTTCATGGGTTTCGCTTTTCTTGAACAGGAGCGGAAAAACTGCTTTTACTTAACTCCCCCTCTTAACTTTATTTTTGTAATTACTCTCTTCGTATATTCAGGAAAATCGCCGTTCATTATCCAGCTGTAATATGTAGGCTCTTTTCTGAAAACCTCCTCTACGCTCACACCCTTATGTTTGCCGAAGTTGAAAACCTCCTCACCCTTGTCGTTATAGACGATTCGACCTGCGAAATCGACATTACGGTTTTGGGTGCTGAATTTCGACAGAAAATCGACATCGTTTTCGAGCACATCGCTATACCTGTCGAGTTGTGCCTTCAGTACCTCATAAGTGGCCATTGTATCGGCGGCTGCGGAGTGGGCCTGTTCAAGGTCTTTGTCGCAATAGAAGCGATATGCAGCCGAGAGCGTCCTCTGTTCCATCTTATGGAAGATGGTCTGCACATCTATGAACTTGCGCGACGAGAAATCGACATCGACACCCGCCCTGATAAACTCCTCGGCAAGCATCGGAACGTCGAATTTGTTGGAATTGAAGCCCGCGATGTCGCATCCCTCCATAAATGCAGCAAGTGATTTTGCTATCTCGCGAAACGTGGGCTCGTTTTTCACATCTTCGTCACTGATATGATGGACGGCGGTAGCCTCCTCGGGGATGTGCATCTCGGGGTTTATCCGTCGTGTCTTAACGATTTTCTCTCCTTTAAGAGGCAGTTTTATCATGGATATCTCCACGATTCTGTCTTTGGCGATATTCGTTCCAGTTGTCTCCAAATCGAAGAATATCAACGGATTTTTTATGGCTATCTCCATCGTGTCAATTTTTTAGTCTTAGCTCAATATGGGCATGAGCAGCATGACCATTTCACCCTCGAACTCGTCTGTCTCTCCGGCGGGAATGACAAGACCGGGACGTGTAGAGTCTGCAAGTTCGAAAGAGACCTCTTTTGCCGATATGTTCGAGAGCATCTCAACGAGAATGGTATATTTGAACCCTATCGTAAGGGGTGTACCGTCATAGTTGCACTCTATCGTGTCTTCCGCAGAGACAGAGAAGTCGGCGTCCTGCGCGGCTACGACCATGTGTCCCTTGTCGATAGTGAATTTCACAAGACTGTTAGAGGCTGACGAGCAGACAGACACACGTCTGATGCTGCCCAAAAAGGCGAGACGGTCAACGATAACCTTGTTGCTGTTGTTTGTGGGTATCACGCTGTTATAGTTGGGGTATCTGCCCTCTATCGCACGCGTGATGAGTTTGTAACCGCTCAATGTGAAGACGATGTTTCTCGAATCAAATTCGATGCTTACATCCTCGCTCTCTTTTGCCAGAAGGTTGCGCAACAGAAGCGCGGGCTTTTTGGGAAGCACGAAAGAGGCGGCACCTGACGCGCCGGTATTGTGACGCATCGTTATCTTCGCCAGTTTAAAGGCGTCGGTAGCAACAAATGTTATCGAATCTTCGGCTATATCGAAATAGATACCGTTCATCACGGGATGAAGCTCGCCTTCGCCTGTCGCGAATATTGTTTTTGACACTCCGTTGAGCAGCGCGTCAGCGGGGAGTGTTATTTTCTGATGTTCGGTATGCAGGCTCGGCAATTCGGGATATCCTGTTCCGCCGAGACCGGGTATGGAGATACGACCCGTACGCCATGAGAGAATCACCTCGTAAGTCGATTTATCGACAAATATGGTGACAGGCTGGTCCGACAGCTCTTTGAGAGCGTCTATTATAAGGCGTGAGGTTATCGCCACGACACCCTCTTCTTCAACCGTATCGACACGAATCTCTGAAATCATCGTTGTCTCAAGGTCGGTCGCCGTAACAGAGAGCTTACCGTCTTCGAGGCTGAATAGGAAATAGTCGAGAATAGGTATGGTGGCTTTGGGCGGTATTACTTTTCCCGTGTTCTGAAGCAGCGACAGAAGCGCCGAGCTTGAAATCGTAAAATTCATATCTTAAATTTTTTAATCCTCAAAGGTAACATTTTTTCGTCATCCTGCAAAATTACCGTATCAGATGAAACGTTCGAGCGCCGACGATACGAGTCGTTCCATGCCCTCTTTATATGAGACATCCGATTTAAGGTCATGTCGCTGAGCCACAATGAGACATATAGTCAGCCACTGGTGTCCCATAAGAGCCGAGAGCAGAGCCATAGGCGCGCTCTCCATCTCTATGTTGGTAACCTTTCGACCCTTATACTCGAAATTCTCCACCTTCTCCACAAAATTGTCAATCTGCGGTTCGAGCGTCATCACGCGACCCTGCGGGGCATAGAATCCGGGAGCCGAGATTGTGAATCCGTCTATCGCCATATCGGCAAAACGTCGTCTGAGCAACATCGGCGCCTCAAGAGCGTATGGGCGTGACAGGTTCGCGGGCCACTCCATGTGTTTCACAAAGCTCTCTTCGAGCGCGTCGTCACATACGGCGGTCGTACCCTTATAGAATCTCGCCAACGAGTCTATACCGAGAGTCACCGACGAGGCGACGAACGATCCCAACGGTATGTCGGGCTGTACCGCGCCAGAAGTACCGAGTCTCAATATGGTGAGAGCGGTACGGTCATATCGCACCATTCGGGTTTCGAAATCGACATTCACGAGAGCGTCGAGCTCGTTCATCACAATATCTATGTTGTCGGGACCGATACCCGTCGAAAGCACGGTTATGCGTTCGCTGCCGATTCTGCCTGTTCTCCATACGAACTCACGGTTTGAACCTTGGTGGTCGATTGTATCGAAATGCGACGCCACCATATCGACACGTCCGGGGTCGCCCACGAGAATCACCTTTCCGGCGAGCTCTTCGGGACGCATGTGAAGATGAAATATCGACCCGTCGGGGTTTATCATCAAGTCGGATGCAGGTATAGGTTTCATGTCTTTTGTTTTTTCTATTTGTTATCCTGTTCTATGAACTTTGTCATCTGGTCGGGAGCAGACTTGGAGATAAGGTTTTCAACGGAGCCTATCTCCATGAAAGAGGCGCCTTTTGCCGCGCCGAAGTCACCGCCGACAACCACAATCAGGTCTTCACCCGTCAGTTTGCCGTCGTTTTTGAGCTGTGTGAGGATGTTGAACATGAAGTTGTGGTGGAATCTGAGCGGCTCGTGATAATAAGGATATATACCGTAAGAGAGAGCCATCTCACGCATCACGTGTTTGCGGTAACATACGGCATAGACAACCTTGCTGCCCCTGAAGGCGGACAGATAGCGACCCGTACGACCCGAAAGCGTGTCTATGACAACGGCTTTTACGGGGAGATTCAGACAGGCTCTGACGGCGGAGCGCGCGAGCTGTGCCGTTATCTCGTTGTTGACGCTGGTCATGTTGACATTCTCTATCGTATAGGTGTCGCTCTCGACCTGCAACGCGACACGCACCATTGTCCTGACAGCCTCAACGGGGTATTGACCGTTCGCCGTCTCGCCACTGAGCATTATTGCGTCGGCACGCTGATAGATTGCGTTGGCGATGTCGCTTATCTCGGCTCTGGTGGCTCTCGGATTCGAAATCATGCTCTGAAGCATCTGTGTAGCCACTATAACGGGCTTTTTGCTCTCAACGCACTTCTTTATCAATGTACGCTGGATGATAGGAATCTTCTCCGAAGGAATCTCCACGCCCAAATCGCCACGGGCAATCATGACGCCGTATGTGTATTCGAGTATGCTGTCGATGTTATCGACACCCTCCTGATTCTCAATCTTCGAGATAATTTTTATATGGCTGTTGTACTTGTCTATTATCTTCTGTACGGCGAGCACATCTTCACTGCTTCTGACAAAAGAGTGGGCGATAAAGTCGAGGTCGTTCTCGATAGCCCAGACGATAAATTTCTCGTCACGTTCCGTTATGGAGGGGAGCGAGATAGGCACATCGGGCACATTCACGCTCTTGAAACTCTTGATTATGCCGTCGTTCTCGACACGTGCCACAAGAGTATCGTTTTCACGTGATATTACGACGAGTTCGAGTTCACCGTCATCTATGAGAATAGACGCGCCCACGGGAACGTCGTCCGCTATCGCATGGTCTGTCACATATATGGTCTCACGTGAGCTTATCTGTTCCTTGTCTCCGCCTTTGACACATATTATGTCGCCTTTCGACACCGTTATGCCTGAATCGGCGACACGTGATGTTCTGATTTCGGGACCTTTTGTGTCGATGAGTATCGCTATCGAGTCGGACACCTTTCGGGTATTCTCCACGATGCGAGTGGCGCCTTCGATGTCGGCATGCGCCGAATTTATGCGCACCACATTGACACCCGCCTCATAGAGCGAAGCGATAAATTCCACATCGCAACGACGATCTGAAACGGTCGCCACAATCTTTGTTCGTCTTTTATCCATATTTAAAAACTTGTCTTTACCATTGAGAGCGTCACCGCAGCAATCGAGACAGGCTGACAGAGACACTCTTTCATTCAACCGCTAACGTTCCGAGAACTTTATCCTCAACGCCTCGACACCGAGACGATAGGAGTCAAGACCGAATCCCATTATCGACCCAGCGCATTTGGGAGCGATAAGCGATTTATGACGAAACTCCTCGCGCGCAAGTATGCACGAGATATGTACCTCCACTACGGGAACATCAATACCCCCTATCGCGTCAGCGAGAGCGACAGAGGTGTGTGTATATCCGCCCGCATTAAGCACCACGCCGTCATATTTTCCGTCGACGGCATGAAGCGCGTCTATGATGAATCCCTCGACATTGGACTGGCAATAGTCGAACTCGACGTCGTCATAAATTTTCTTCAGCGACTCGTAATAGGCGTCAAAGCCTTTGTTTCCGTATATCTCAGGCTCACGTTTACCGAGCAGATTGAGATTTGGACCGTTTATGATAAGTATTTTCATCGGTTCGGTTTAATGAATGGCGAAAAAATATTACGCAAAACAAAGATAATAATTTTTTAAATGTTTACCTTTGTTTGGTGATTTTTTTACAAAGCAGATGAACGAACTCGACTTCATAAAACTTGTGGGGCGTTTTTTCCCCTCCGCCACCACTTCGGGTGAAGGGATAGGCGACGACTGCGCCGTGATACCCATAAGTTCGGGCGAGTCGCTGACGGTAACGACCGACATGCTTGTCGAGAACGTCCATTTCAGACTTTCGACCACCTCGCCACGACAGCTCGGACATAAATCGCTGGCTGTCAATCTCAGCGACATAGCCTCCATGGGGGCGCGACCGATCGCCTCTTTCATGTCGATAGCCCGCCCCTCCGCTCTTACAGACAAATGGTACGAGGAGTTTATCGAGGGCTATCATGAGCTGTCCGAGAGGTATCGTGTTCCGCTCATGGGAGGCGACACCACATCGGCTGACGACTCGCTCGCAATATCGGTTACACTATTGGGAACAACCGCTCCCGACCATATAAAGAGACGCTCCGCCGCCGAGGAGGGCGACGCCGTAATGGTATGCGGCACTCTCGGTGACAGCGCGGCGGGTCTGTACGCTCTCGAAAACGGGCTCGAAGGCTTTGAGAGCCTTAAAAAGGCGCATCTCGAACCCTCTCCGCTTGTGGAAGAGGGTCTATGGCTGGGCGGAGAGACGGGCGTACACGCCATGACCGACATATCGGACGGAGTGGCAAAGGATTTGCGTCAGATATGCGACTGTTCGGGCATGGGCGCGGAAGTTGAGCTGTCGGAACTGCCGCTGTCTCAGGAAATGCTTGAGTTGTGCGACATACACGGACTCGACCCCGAAAAGACCGCTCTATGCGGAGGGGAAGATTTCAAGTTGCTGTTCACGGTTAAGGAGAGCGAGGCGAAGATGCTATGCCGCCGCTTCAAAGAGACGTTCGGATACGCGCCACGACGCATAGGACGCATGGTCTCCAAAGCAGGTATCGGCTGGCTGAAAGACGGCATCGGCTGCGACAAGGAGTTTAACGGTTACATTCACCGATGATGAGAGATAAAGAGAGAATAATGGTCACAATAGCGGGTAGCGACTCGTCGGCGGGAGCAGGCATTCAGGCGGACATGAAAAGCGCGTTCGCGGCGGGTGTCTATTGCGCCACGGTCATAACCGCGCTCACGGCACAGAATACCAGAGGCGTAAGGGGCGTAGAGAAAAGCTCACCCTCCATGGTGGCGGAACAGCTCGACGCCGTACTCGACGACATGAACGTATGCGCCGTAAAATGCGGGATGCTTCCCTCCGCGGAGATTATAGATGTCGTGGCGGAGGCGGCAAAAACCTCCCGACTGCCCAATCTTGTGGTTGACCCTGTAATGGTGGCTACATCGGGAGACCCGCTCATCGACCTAAAGGCACGAAAGGCACTTGTTGAAAAGCTGTTGCCTCACGCACTTCTCGTAACGCCCAACATACCGGAGGCGGAGGCGGTCAGCGGTGTGAAGATAGGCTCCGAGAGCGACTTCGATAAAGCCGCCGAGGCGTTCAAGGCGACGGGGTGTCGCGCTCTGCTCATAAAAGGCGGACACCTGACAGCGGGAACGATAGTCGAGCGTCTGTATGACTTCTCCAACGGCAGCAGCGTAGATTTCACCTATCCCATGACCGAGACCGCCAACACCCACGGCACAGGCTGTTCCCTCAGCGCGTCCATAGCGGCGCACCTGACACTCGGACTGTCGTTGCACGATGCCGTAAAAGAGGCGGAAAACTTTGTACACGACGCCATAGAGGCGGGTAAAGACAAATACTGGGGTGAGGGACACGGACCCATATACCATTTCATCACACTATCCGACAAAAGATGAAAAAGAGAGACTATCGGGGAATGCCCGAAAACGACATAAAAGCTCCGCGCACGGCACAAAACATGGAAGACATGAACCGACAACGTCCAAGGGTCGGCAACAGAATGAACATAGACGGCTTTGAGGCGGTGAACGGCGGATACGAGGCGGAAGAGAGGCGAATGTACGGAACCGTCAGCGACATAGGTTACGGCAACAGCGGCTCTTACGGACGTGACGGATTCGGTTCACGTGAGGAGCGCGCATCATCTGGCGTCAACCACGCACAGACGCCGAAAGTCGCAGGCTCAACCGCCGACAGAGGCATAAGAAGAGACGACCGTCAAAGACTCAACGACGGAGCGGATAACGGCAAGAAGCCGAAGAAGAAAAGGAAAATCGGAATATTAACCAACTGGCAGCTTATATTGTTATCCACCGCCATATTCCTGTTGCTTATCTTCTACATCGACGGCAGCAACATGCAGTACAAGAACAGTCTCGACGCGAAATTACATGAGCTGAATCTCCGACGCGACAGTCTCCGCGAGCAGATAACGCGCGACAGCTCAATAATAATGAAGCTCAAGACAGACGACAAGTTTCTCGAACGTTACGCCCGCGAGAACTACTATATGAAGCAAGAGGACGAAGACCTGTTCGTGGTAAAATAGCCTTGTTCCACTAATCGAGGGACCATTTGACAAGAGCGGACATTATCACATTGTCCGCCAACACAGTCTGAAAGGCGTCCATACATTCGGTAGTGTTCATCATCAGCGACACGCTGTCTCCGTATCTCGATTCTCGCAGGAAATTGGCGTCGAGCCTTGCCACCCTACCCTTCTCCATACGTTTCAGCTCCACCATGTCGAACATCCAGTCGAAATATCGTGTCGTATTGGTGTGACCGTTGAAATCTATGTCTGAATACCTCACCGCGTGCGTCTCTCTCGAAGTAGCGTCTGTTATCGGTTTAAGTTTGGCTGGACGTTCTATCCCTATCTTCTCATCTACGGTATGACATCCGCCGAGCCAGTCGAGTGAGATAAGGCGTCGTGTCGTTCTGTTTATCATCGACCACTGTGTCGTGGCTCTCGCCACCACATCACCTTTTGCATCGCATACTCTATGGTGTCGTGTCGTGAAGATACGATCGAGCGACTCCACCCATGTAGTAACGCTAAACTCCTCATGTTCTCCCAACACCCTCTCCGTCTCCAACGCGAGTCTCGACAAAACCCATGTCGCATCATGCTCCTGCAAGTTTCTGACACCGAACCCGCCAAAATCAGCATCCTCCCCCGCTGACTGCAACACACAGTCACACAGAGCCGATACGGTCATCAGACCTCTGAAATCGACATCTTTCGGGTTGACTTTATATCTATAACATCCCATAACATTTTCAAATAAAGACATTTTAAAGATAACAAAAATATGCGATTTTTGTTGTCTTTTAAACGTCTTTATTTGAAAATGTCAATGGAATATTATAGAATAAAGTCAACCCGAAAGATGTCGATTTCAGAGGTCTGATGACCGTATCGGCTCTGTGTGCTGTATATTTTGTCTCCGACGGGTCTGCCGACGGCGTTACTTTGTCCCTCGACAAAGTAACCAAAACGAGGGGGCACAGCCCCTTTTGACCATGTCGTATTCGGTTGGCTCATTACCTTTCACGAAGTCGGCATCCACCTCGCACTCGCCTCACCCACATCGCCTACCGCTTTCTCACCACTCACCCATTACACCAATTCTCCCGCCTCTCCCGATATGATAGATGACGACAGCAAAAAAAAAGAAGTGACGGGGTACACTTGCCAACCTGTCTGAATTAAGATAAAAACGGTAAAATAACAATACAGAAATACAATACAGAAATACTAAAAACATAAAAAGGACAACCCGTAATGGATTGCCCTTTTCGTATAATCAATAAATATATAGTTTCTTCTATATAAGACTATCTGCGTGACCACGCAAAGAGAGGATAATTGCTCATCATTGCGTTAACTTCTGAACGAACAGCGGCGATAACCTCTTCAGAATCGGGAGCCGAAAGAACTCTGTCGATAAGCTCGACAATCGCATCCATCTGCTCTTCTTTAAGACCACGTGTAGTTATGGCAGGTGTTCCGACACGAATACCCGAAGTGAGGAAAGGAGAACGGCTGTCATAAGGCACCATATTCTTGTTGGTTGTGATGTCCGCCTTTACAAGAGCCTGCTCTGCCGCCTTACCCGTAAGTTCGGGGAACTTGGTGCGCAAGTCTATCAACATGAGGTGGTTGTCGGTACCGCCTGAAACAAGTTTGTAACCGCGTTTCACAAAAGCGGCAGCCATGGCGGCAGCATTTTTCTTAACCTGTGTCTGATATTCCACATAAGAAGGTTCGAGAGCCTCTTTGAACGCAACAGCTTTTGCGGCAATCACATGCTCAAGCGGGCCACCCTGAACACCTGGGAATACAGAAGAGTTGATTATCTGAGACATCATCTTTATATGACCTTTCGGTGTCTTCAAGCCCCACGGATTCTCAAAGTCTTTACCCATGAGTATGATACCGCCGCGAGGACCGCGCAATGTCTTGTGTGTAGTCGATGTTACGATGTGAGCGTATTTCACGGGGTTTTCGAGAAGACCCGCAGCGATAAGACCCGCCGTGTGAGCCATGTCCACCATAAAGAGCGCGCCTACCTTGTCGGCAATCTTACGCATACGCGCATAATCCCACTCACGGCAATACGCCGACGCGCCGCCGACAATAAGTTTGGGCTTATGCTCAAGCGCCAACGCCTCCATTTTGTCATAATTTATGGTACCTGTCTCTTCATCGACGGTATAACCTACCGCTTTGAAGTTGATACCCGAATAGTTCACGGGTGAACCGTGAGAGAGGTGACCGCCATGAGAAAGGTCGAGACCCATGAATGTGTCACCGTGTTTGAGCACGGCGGCAAAAACCGCCATGTTCGCCTGTGCGCCAGAGTGGGGCTGAACATTGGCGTACTCTGCGCCGAACAGTTTGCAAAGACGGTCGATTGCCAGCTGTTCTACCTGATCGACAATCTGACAGCCTCCGTAATAGCGGGCAGAAGGATAACCCTCGGCATATTTGTTGGTCAAAACAGACCCCATTGCTTCCATTACCTGTTCGCTTACGAAGTTCTCCGAAGCGATAAGCTCGATGCCGTGCATCTGACGCTCTTTTTCTTTCTCGATAAGAGAAAATATCTGATTATCTCTTTCCATATAGATTTGATAAATTTTGATAAATCAAAGATAAAAAGTTTATTTGAAAAATCAAAACAGAGATTATTTTAGAAACAGAAAAGCCCGAAACGATACAAAATTGCTCTTTTCACGGTTTGGAAATAAATATTTACCTTTGGGCGCAAAAAAACAGAGAGTCATGATAGCAAAGGCGTTCACAATCCTTCTGTTCTATCTGCTGGGAGAAGGGTTAAGCTCGATAACAGGCAATTTCATTCCCGGAAGCGTCTTGGGCATGCTGCTGCTTTTCGGAGCGTTGGCACTGAAGATAGTAAAGCCGGGAAGTGTTGACACGGTAGCCAAAGCGTTGATTGCCAATATGGTCATATTTTTTCTTCCGCCTGCCGTCGGAATGATGACTTCTCTCGACCTGATAGCCCGCAACATTTTCGGGATAATTCTGGCATCAACACTCAGCACGATGATTGTAATCGCCGTGGTCGGCTTGATTCAGCAGAAAATCGGTGTCCGCACATTCATAAAAAGAAAAGGAGGTGACAAATGAGCGCGTTTCTCGAATCTCATCTTTTATGGCTCACTCTGACGCTCGGTGTCTATTGCGGAGCATCCTGGATTTTCTCAAAACTTCATCTTGGCATACTCCACCCGCTTTTGGTATCGATGTCAGTATTGATTGCCCTGCTCAAACTGACGGGCGTATCCTACCAAACTTACGCCGAGTCCACCGAGATGATTTCATTCCTGCTGGGACCTACCGTCGTATCGCTCGGCTATGTGCTCTATGAACAGATAGACCATATACGTAAAAACGTAACATCCATACTCGTATCGACATTCATCGGAAGTATCGTAGGTGTTGTCAGCGTAATAGTGATACTCCGACTTACGGGTGCCGACCAGTCGGTGATAGCCTCAATGGCGCCCAAATCGGTAACGACCCCTATCGCCATGCAGCTCTCCGAAAAAGAGGGAGGTATAGCGTCACTCACCTCGATAGCCGTCGTTGTATGCGGTATCTTCGGCGCAATAGCGGCACCTTACGTATTCAAGGTATTCAAAATATCCTCTCCCGTCGCCAAAGGACTCGCTTTCGGAGCCTCTTCACACGGTGTAGGCACGGCAGCCGCCATTAAAATGGGTGCGATAGAGGGTGCAATCAGCGGACTTGCGATAGGTATCATGGGGGTAATGACCGCCGTCGCCATTCCTCTCGTCACTGCCGTAATGCACTACCTCCACCTTTAACATAAGCTGCATCGAACATATACACTACTCCTAATTTAATATACATATTACATGTATATATACACACGTAATTATACCACACGTAACATATATATTACACTTCGAAATAACACATCGATATTCCGACAAACAATGAACCAAGTGACAATTACATATCAGAAGTGGCTGTGCCAACTCAGATAGCGACACTCACATGGGAGGAAATGTAGAAGACAATCACCTCGTAGTCGGATACGGAAATAACAAACCTGAAATATAGAAACAGACATAAAAAACAAAAGGTCGTGTCAAATGACACGACCTTTTTTCATCTATTTCTTACGTGTATATTTACGTTTCGGTTTTGTCTCCGTATCCGATTGGGAGGCGATTATCTCCTCTACCTTCTCCCATGTCATGGTTGCGGGGTCTGTACCTTTTGGTATTTTGTAATTAACCTTATCTCTTGTTATGTAAGGTCCGTATCTGCCGTTCAGCAACTGGGTTTTGCCGCCGTCCTCATCGAACGCCTTGATTAACTTCTCACGCTCCTGACGACGTTTCTCCTCAATCAACTCAATTGCCCTCTCCACTGTTATGGAATAGGGATTGTCCTCCTTGCCGAGCGACACGAACTTCGAGTCGAATCTCACGTAAGGACCGAAACGACCGACACCGACAACCACATCCTTACCCTCATACTGACCGAGTGTTCGGGGCAGCTCAAACAGCTTTAACGCTTCATCGAGCGTTATAGTCGATGTGAGCTGGTCACTTCTGAGTGATGCGTAACGTGGTTTCTCCTTATCATCGTTCTCGCCTATCTGAACCATGGGACCGAAACGTCCTACTCTCGTATAGACATTCTTGCCGCTTTTGGGGTCAACGCCTATCAGACGCTGTTGCGAGCTGGCATAACCGCCCTCCTCGCTACCCGCCGACTCTACACCCTTATGGAAAGGCGCATAGAAAGAGGTTATCATCTGTTGCCATGAGAGCTTGCCCTCCGCAATGTGGTCGAACTCCTCCTCAACCTTTGCCGTAAAACTGTAATCAAGAATAGCGGGGAAATGGCTCGACAGATAATCGGTAACCAACATGCCTATATCCGTCGGGAAAAGCTTGGCTTTCTCCGAGCCGAAATTCTCCTCGAAAGTCTTGCGCTCGCCCTTGTTGCCTGTCAGCACCAGTTTCAAATAGGTGCGTTTCACACCGGGGCGATCTTCTTTCAATATATAACCTCTGTTTATTATCGTCGAAATGGTCGGAGCATATGTCGAAGGACGACCTATTCCGAGTTCTTCGAGGTGCTTTACCAGCGACGCCTCCGAATAACGGGGCGGACGCTGACGGGGACGCTGTGTAGCCTCTATCACCGTATGCGTAAGCGTGTCACCCTGTTTGAGAGGGGGCAACAGAGAGCTCTGTTCGCCGCTCTCGTCATCATCCGACGACTCCTGATAAAGTTTCAAATAACCGTCGAATTTGACAACCTCGCCTTTTGCCACGAAATGTTTGTCGCTACCGCTAACGTCTATGTCCGCCACGGTGCGCTCCATAACGGCGTCAGCCATCTGTGACGCCACGGCTCGTTTCCATATCAGCTCATAGAGACGTTTCTCCTGCTGTGTGCCGTTTATCTCTCTCTTGTCGATATAAGAGGGGCGTATGGCTTCGTGAGCCTCCTGCGCGCCCTTGCTCTTGGTCTTATAATTCCTCTGTTTATGGTACTCCTTACCGTAATCGGCGGTCACGACATCTTTTATCGCGCCGAGTGCCTCCACTGAGAGGTTCACCGAGTCGGTACGCATATAGGTTATCAAACCAGCCTCATAGAGACGCTGTGCGAGAGCCATGGTCTGCAACACGGAGAAACCCAACTTGCGTGAAGCCTCCTGCTGGAGCGTCGATGTGGTGAACGGAGCGGCGGGCGAGCGACGTCCGGGCTTTGTCTCGACCGAACCGACACTGAACCGCGCCTTTGAACAGATGTTAAGGAAATTTTTTGCCTCCTCTTCGGTGTCGAAACGGTCCGAAAGTTCGGCTTTTATCTTATGTGTACGACCTTTGTCGTCGGTAAACGAAAATACGGCGGTGACACGGAAATAGTCACCCCTTTTAAAGTTTATTATCTCTCTCTCCCTGTCGACTATCAGCCTTACAGCCACGCTCTGCACCCTACCCGCAGAAAGTGACGGTTTCACCTTGCGCCAAAGTAACGGCGAAAGCTCGAAACCGACGAGTCGGTCGAGGATTCTTCGCGCCTGCTGGGCGTTAACAAGGTTCATGTTGACCGTGCGTGGCGTCTCTATCGCCTTAAGTATGGCGTTTTTGGTTATCTCATGAAAAACGATTCGCTTGGTGGTGGCGGTATCGAGTCCGAGCGCCTCGCTCAGATGCCATGCGATAGCCTCTCCCTCGCGATCTTCATCGGATGCCAGCCATACGGTCTTGGCTTTCTTGGCAAGGGAACGCAATTCCGATACAATAGCGTTTTTATCGCTCGATATGACATAAGAGGGCATAAAGTCATGTTCAATATCGACTCCCAACCCTTTTTTGGGAAGATCCCTGATGTGTCCTCTACTCGAGGTAACCACGTAATCTTTCCCCAAAAATTTCTCTATCGTTTTCGCTTTGGCGGGTGATTCGACAATCACCAGATTATCTGCCATATTGTTTTTTGCCGTTTTGTTATTCTACAAAATAATAAATAAGGAGCCTTGACCCCTTATTTTACATACGTATATGTTATTGTCAGCTTGACCCCGCCGTCCACCGAGCCTTTCAGCTGTACGCCCGAAGGCGAGGAGTCGGTTTCCGTTGAGGGTGTCACGTCAATGACATATTTGTCGCTCTTTCCGATGAGCAAGTTCTGCACATACGAAGTCACATCCATTCTGTACCATTCGAGCGCCCTGTTCAACGCGCCGTCGAATGTAGTTGTCGTACCACTCAAAGACAACGAATAATCGGGTGTGGCCTGTTGTTTATTATAGTCGTAATACAATCCGAGATTTTGACATGCGTAATCGAACGACGATATACTCATTCGAGAGAGCGGGAACACGATATTGGCATTGTTTACCGTCACATAACTGTATCCTTTCGACTGCGCCTCGTTCTTTATCCTGTCAATGGCAGCCTTGTCTATTTCGACTTTACCTGTCAGACCGCCCAATGATGTAATATAGAAACTTTTGCTCACCTCTTTGCTCTCAATGTCGTCCACATTGACACCAGACAACGGGTCGGCATAGGAATAATCGTGTCTTATTACCGTAAAGCTTTCGTTATATGTATATGACGAGTTATCGAATGTGAACATCGCGTCAAGCGTGTCGGTATCGTTGTGGTAATATACCGTTATGAAGCAGTCGTTCATATCCACCGCCACCAACGCACCGCCTTTGGTTACCGTATTGGCTTTAAAATAGAGCGGCTTCACCCTCTTATGAAACAGCGTATCGACATTATAGACATTACCCGTTGTGTCGAGCAATCTTTCGCCATACGATACGGGAAGATACTGCACCACATCGGCACCCTCTTTCGGAACCATGTCGAAAGAGTGAATCAGGTCGCCTATTCTCGACTCTACATCAAAAGACGACAAACATACCGAGTCTTTGGGATAAGGGAGATCCTCTTTCAGGTCATAAATAGACACGTGCATTGTCGAGAGTGTGTCGCCGTAAACTGTCGGCGTACCCATAGTGAACTTAATCGAGTCTATCACAGGATTGGTACCCCACAAATCATTGGCATTGCTAAAAGAATAGGGGGTATATTGCGCAATGACCGAACATTCGGTCAGGCCGTCCATCTGCTGAACCATAGAGCCCAAAAGAGGGTATGTCCAACTGTCGGTCACCACGGAATCGGCTTTCCACTGATAACATTTTATATCGGTAATCTCCTCTGTCGAGAGTTCCATTCGGTCGATGTCGGGAACGACTCCTTCGCCAAGCTCCATATCGACACTCGTACAACCGCAAAGCGACAGAGCTACCGACGCAAGCGCCAACGATTTTTTCACCATGTTATTTTCCCTGCGAAATAATCTCATCATAGAAAGCGTAATATTCTTCTACGTATTTATCCTGATTTTTGACTCTTAAAATCTTCACGCCTTTCGACGCGGCATATTCGACAAGCTCCTCGTTGACGTTATTGCCCGCAACCACCAGACCGTCGAGATAGCCTATAACATATTTTATGAAATTGTCATAGTTCGACTCTTTGATTACATCGGTGTCCTCAAAAGCGAAGCCCTCCATCAACAATTTGTGTATCAAATCCTTGTCGAGACATCCGGGGAAGGTGTCGTCATAAAGCGACAAGACCGTCTTTGAGTTTCTGTAAAGGGGGTCGTCTCCGTAAAGCGATTTTATGTAAACAGGCATGAATGCCGAGAACCATCCGTGACAATGTATCACATCGGGAGACCAACGCAGTTTTGTGACCGTCTCTATCACACCACGCGAGAAGAACATGGCTCTCTCGTCATTGTCGATGTGATAGTTGCCCGCCGCGTCGGCTATTGTCGATTTACGCATGAAATAGTCGTCGTTGTCTATGAAATAGACCTGAAGACGAGCGTTTGGAATGGATGCGACTTTGATTATCAGCTGATGGTCCGAATCGTTGATTACGATATTCATCCCCGAGAGTCGTATCACTTCGTGAAGCTGGTTGCGTCGTTCATTTATCGAACCGTAACGCGGCATGAACGTTCTGATGTCGGCTCCACGCTCCTGAATCAGTTGCGGAAGCTGACGGCAAATCACAGAAATCTCGCTCTCAGGAAGATATGGCATCATCTCCTGACAAACGTATAAAATTTTCGGTTTCGCAGACATTACTCTATCCGTTAATTTCGTTTGGTCGAGTAACGACCCCTCTTTACGGTCGTTATTCACCTATTCGGCAAAGTTACGACTTTTTTACAAGTCAACCAAAATTATTGAAAAATCTCTCAAAATTTCAATCCGAATGTGAGCAGACAATAATGGTCTGACACCTTACGTCCATAAACGGCGTCAGAGGCATATGTCTCCACTATGTAGTCGTTGCCGTTCGGAATGGAGAGGGTATATGAATAGAAATTCACGGGCATCATCTTGTATGTCGATTTCACATAGGCGAAATCTATATAGGAACGTCGCCCCCTGTACCCCACTCCGCCCGAAAAGCTCGTGGTTATGTTATACTTCTCTTTGTTGTCACCCAGATATGCAAGATTGTTGCCTTTGCGACTGTAACCGCCACGAAGCATGAATCCGCCGCCCACATTCAGTTCCGCACCTGCCCTTATCACACCTGACGGACGATAAAGCGCCTTGAACTCGTCACGGAATGTTGTCTCTCCTGGCAGATATTCGATGCCCTTCACATCCATGCAGTCATACCACGTATGTTCGTAATCGACCGAGAGAATACCAATCTTTCCGAATGTATAAGAGACACCCACATTGGCTTTGGGAGCCGTTCTAACCTTATATTCATTACGATACTCGGGCGAATCGGAGCTGAAGAACTGATAACCGAGAAACTCGTTCTCGTTACGAGTATAAAAATTCTCGCTCACGGAGATAATCGACGGCGAGTGAACAGCGGCACCTATTCGCAACCCTTTGAAAGGACGGTATATGACACCCAATTTGGCACCGATGCCGACACCCGACATATAGAGACTCTCGAAATAGTCGAGACGCACGAGGTCTCCGAGATTTTCAGAAGGTGTTATTTCCGTATATTGCTTGGTCGTATTATTGCTGAACGATGTGATATTGAGCGTAAAACCGACACTGAATTTTTCTTTCAGAGTACCGCCCAACGCCAGATTGAAATCTCTCAGGCTTCCTCTCGAAGTCACCAGCTGCGACGGCTTGACAATATCCCCGGTCACAAGCGAACCGACCATTTCTCCGCTTGTGTTGTCATAATAATAAGGTCCGTATCTCACATAATCGACACCGCCGACATTGACCATGTCGTTATCGAATATGAGTCCCGAATTTATCGCACCTACCGCTCCCCACGACGATACGGGAAGCGCACCGTAACCGTAATGATTGTCACCGTCGGCAAACACCGACGGATTTACACCGAAAAGCTGCGCTCCGAACATATCGGCTATCGAAGAGCGGGTGTATGGAGAAGATGTCTCCGCCCGCTGCGCGAAATTGGCCTGCTGCGAGAATCCGACACCGAGAGTCAGATTACTCAATTTAGCCTGAGGTCTGTTTATGATGTTATATATAAACGAAAAGTCAGCCACACCGAAATAATTCCCTGTCGAAAATGAGTTCTCTCTCGACGGAAGATTCAAATCGACAAGTCCGCCGGTGACAAGTCTCTCCGCAGACGAACGTATATTTCTTTTAAGCATATATCCCGTTATCGAGAGGTCGGAGCTTCTGTAAAGTCCCAAACCTGCGGGATTTATACTCATCGACGAGGGGTCGGCACCCAATGCCGTAAAAGCTCCCCCCATTGCCGCGCTTCGTGCGCTACCCAGAGCGTCGTCCGACTGCGACAACACCACCAGCTCACTCGTTGACTGCGCATTAAGCGTCAGAGCCGAGGCAAGGAACAAAAATGCCGATATAATGATTTTTCTCATAATGATTCTCTTTTTGCGACTTTACACGAGACGAGACACGCCTATCTGCGACCTCCGACCGAACGTCCTCCGCCATAAGAGCCCGAAGAGCCGCCCGACCTGCCGTAAGAACCCGAACCGCCGCCATAACTGCCGAAACTTCTGCTCGAACCGCTGTTATAGCTGTTATAACTCTGCGAACCTCTGGTGACTGGTGTACGTACACCGACACTATTACCTCTGTATGAGGAGTTGTTTCGATTGCTGTTATATGAGTTGTTATACGAATTGTTACGGTTACCGCTGTACGAACTGTCATAAGAGCCGCCCGAATAGACGCTCGAACCTCGTCCGCCCGCTATTCCGCTCGTTCCGCCCGAGATTGTCGTACCCGAAGGACGTCTGCCCGAAGAACCGTAAGATGACGAAAAACCGTAATAACCGCCGTAACCGCCATATCCCTTAACGGTTGAGGACGAAACAGAAGGACGTCTGAAATTACCCGAAGCATATCCCGACGAACCTCCTGCCGAAAGCGGAGAGTTACGTCTTCCCGAGCCGTAAATCACATCCCTGTGTGAATGCCCCACTCCGTAATGCGGATAATATGGATACCAAGGAGAGTACCAGGGATAATACCACGAAGAATACCAAGGTGAGTACCAGGGCGAATACCATGGCGAATACCATGAATACCACGGGTCATACCAAGGATAGTACCACGGGTCGTACCAAAGTCCCCACGAATACCATGAGGGAGACGACCATGAGAACGAGAAGCCCCAAACCGGACGGTAATATGGAGAATATGCGCCGAAACTGTACCACGAAGGCAGCCATCCGTAACTGTCTCTGTATCCGAGCGAATAGCCGTCCTTAAAACCGTCGGTAAACCCGCTTCCGAAACCGTCTGCAAAACCCTCTTTATAACTTCCGACAGAATCAGAAGAGAGTGTATCGGGATAATATTCCGCGCTCTTTGTTCCTGTGAGCGCCTCCTCTATCATTCCTGGATAATAATTATCGAAATCGAGTTTTTGGGTCACATAGACCTTCTTAGGCTCGCTCTTGACCTCGCGTTTTTTCTCTACGGGAGTCATTGTGCCGTCCACATTATAAAGGTCATCGACATAAGATACCCTCGCGGAGCTGTAAATGCCGCACGAACAGAATAACGCCGAAACCGACAAGAGATATATGACTGTACCGAATTTCATATCCGAATATTTATGCTTCCTTGCAATATAACGATTTTCAATGAAACATCAAAAATTTCAACGAAAGAATCACCTGTTCAACACAAAAACGACTCTTTCAGACATACTACGCCCTTTTTATGTAACGATACGGTAATATTTTTATTGTCTCACACCGTTAGTGCGCCTCAAGCCATGTTTTACCGACACCCGCCTCTACCTCGAGAGGCACATTCAGTGAAGCCGCTCCGCGCATGCACTCCTCAACAAGCGCAACGACACGCTCTTTCTCCTCGGGGAGTGTCTCTACAATCAGTTCGTCATGCACCTGAAGCGTTATCTTCGATTTGAGTCCTTCGGCGCGCAACCGTGCATGAAGCCTGTTCATCGCCACTTTTATAATGTCCGCCGCCGAACCCTGTATCGGTGAGTTTATGGCGTTTCGCTCGGCAAAACTCCTAACCGTACCGTTTGAAGAGTTTATGTCGGGCAGATGATTGCGTCGTCCCAGCATGGTTTCTGCATAACCTTTGGCACGAGCCTCCGCAACGGCGTAATCCATATAATCCTTAACGGCGGGATACGATGCGAAATAACCGTCTATCAGCTCTTTAGCCTCTTTTGTCGGTATCTCCAGACGAGACGAGAGACCGAACGACGATATTCCGTATATTATGCCGAAATTGGCTGTTTTAGCCTTTCTTCGTTCGTCGGATGTAACCTCATCGGGTCGCTTGCCGAATATTTTGGCGGCGGTGGCGGCGTGTATGTCTTCACCGTGGGCAAAAGCCTCACACAAGCCCGCGTCATTACTCAAATGCGCCATTATGCGCAACTCTATCTGACTGTAATCGGCTGAAACGAGCAGATTTTCACCCTCCGCCACAAATGCGTCCCTTATGCGCCTTCCGCGCGTGTCCCTTATCGGGATGTTCTGCAAATTGGGATTGGTTGAACTGAGACGCCCCGTAGTTGTAACCGCCTGATTATATGTAGTGTGGATACGTCCCGTTTCGGGGTCTATCAGCTTGGGCAAAGCCTCAACGTATGTCGAAAGAAGTTTTTTGACACCTCTGTATTCGAGTATAAGACCCACGACGGGATGTTTCGACGCAAGCGAGGCGAGATACTCCTCATCGGTACGATACTGCTTTGTTTTGGTCATCTTAGGCTTCGCCTCTATCTTCAGTTTGTCGAAAAGCAGTTCGCCGAGCTGACGCGCCGAATTGATGTTCAACTCGGCGGTCTGCGCTATGTCGTATATCTGACGCTCAATCTGCGCCAGTTCCTCTTTCAGAGACTTCTCATACTCCGCGAGTCGGTCGGCGTCAACCTTCACTCCCGTACGCTCCATATCCGCCAAAACCCTTATAAGCGGCTCTTCCACTTCAAGATATAGCCTAACCAAGTTCTCTTTTTCGAGCCTCGGCCATAACTCATCTTTCAGACGCAAGGTGATGTCGGCATCCTCGGCGGCATATTCAGCAACCTGAGCCACATCGACATCCGCCATAGAGCGCTGATGCGTTCCCGAGCCGATAAGTGCCTCTATCGGTATCGTCTTGTATCCGAGATATTTTTCAGCGAGATAATCCATGCCGTGACGCTCTCCGCTTTCGAGAAGATAGTGCATTATCATGGTGTCGAGAAGACATCCCCCCATAGTTATCCCGTAGTTTTCAAGCACATGGAGGTCATATTTTATATTCTGCCCTATCTTGTCAATCTTGTCGCTCTCAATCAGCGGCTTGAGCGGGGCGAGCAAAGCCTCGGTCTTTGCCCTGTCCGTCGGGTCAAGCGGAATGTAATACGCCTTGAACGGCTCGAAAGCTATCGACACCCCCACCAAATAGGCGTGACGAGCATCAAGCGATGTCGTCTCGGTATCTATCGCGAACGCCTTTTTCAGCGTCAGCACAGAGGCGAGCTGTTCCACAGCGGCGACATCGAACAACGTGGTATATTTGTGTTCGGTTGTCGTAATGTCGTTCATTTTCTCCGCAGCATCGAATAGCGACGTTCCCGTATCGAATAGCGAACGGGCGGTCTCGACAGGCTGCGTCTCACCCTTAACCAATGAAGGTCGCAGTTTTTCACCTACAAAAATGCCGTCCTCATCTATTTTTCGGGTGTCGTTTTTCGAGAACATCGCCTCACGCTCCCATAAATCGAGGTCCTTCAGCAATGAATTGAATCCCAATTCTATATAAATTTCCCTCAAACGGGCGTAATCAGGCTCTTCCACCGCGAGCGAGGCGGCATCGAACTCAATCGGCACATCGGTGTCTATCGTCACCAACTTACGAGATAGCAACAACTGCTCTTTGTTGTCCAGAATATTCTGACGCTGTTTGCCTTTCAGCTCATCGATGTTTTCTATTATGCCGTCAACGCCTCCGAACTGCGTAATCAGTTTAACCGCGCTCTTTTCACCTATACCGGGAACACCGGGCACGTTATCGGAGCTGTCGCCCCACAGCGCGAGCAGGTCTATAACCTGACGCGGCGACTCGAACCCGTATGTGCGGCAAATCTCGTCACTGCCTACAATCTCTATACCCGAACCGTTCTTGCCCGGTTTGTACATATAGCAGTTTTCGCACAACAACTGTCCGTAATCCTTGTCGGGGGTAACCATATATACCTCAAACCCCTCTCCGACAGCTTTTTTGGCTATCGTTCCTATTACGTCGTCAGCCTCATAACCCTGTTTTTCGAGACATGGAATGCGCATCGCCGACATAATCGCCTTTATATAGGGAACGGACGCGATTATATCTTCGGGAGTCTCTCCCCTGTTCGCCTTATATGCGGGATAGAGCTCGTGACGGAAATTGCCTCCTGGGGGGTCGAACGCCACCCCGAGATAGCCCGGACGCCTGTGCCCCACTATATCGTTTATGAACTTTGTAAATCCGTATATGGCAGAGGTGTTCAGACCGTCCCTGTTACGCATGGGGCGACCGATAAAAGCATAATAGAACTTGAATATCAACGCAAAAGCGTCTATCAGATATATTTTTTCCACTTTTATAAGATATTATGACAAACGACGCCGACCGACTCTTTACACCCACTCTTTCTTCGTATAAGAACCAGGAGCCACGAAAGGCTATCGTATATTGTCAGAGGCGTACCACTCGGCATAAGAGGTCGCCGTTTCGTGCAGTTTTATGTGATGCAGCTCGATTCCCTCGGGCAGTTCGGCTGCTATCCACTCGGCGAATCGCGTAATCATGTTTTCGCAGGTCGGTTGCCAATCGGTAAGAAGTACCTTGCCGTCATATCCCGCCATGCGTCTCTCGAAATCGTCTTTGCGCATCACAAGAGCATGGTCGAACGGCTCCACAATCAATCGGTTGACAATCTTTTTCAGATCGCCGAAGTCCATGACCATACCCCGTTTCGGGTCATCCTCACGGTCGGAGGGAACACCCGCAACTGTGACGAAAAGTTTATAAGAGTGTCCGTGCATGTTACGGCATGCGCCGTCATATCCTCCGAGAGCGTGCGCCGTCTCGAAAGCGAACTCTTTTGTAAGTCTTATTTTAGCCATTTCGATATCTCTAATCGTTTTTTGGAAGAAGCAACACCACAGATGATGCGTCCACGCCGTCACCGTTACCCACAAAGCCCATCGACTCGCAGGTAGTCGCCTTAACCGACACATCCTCGATGTCGCATTCGAGCAACGCAGCCATCGTCTCCCTTATTTTGGGCACATGCGGTTTCACTTTCGGTCTTTCGAGTCTCAACATCACGTCTATGTTGCCTACGCAATATCCCCGCTCCTTCACCATACTCATGCAACGTCGGAGCAGCTCTTTGCTGTCTATATCCTTAAATTCGTCAGAAGTATCGGGAAAGTGCGTACCTATGTCACCGAGCGCGAGCGCGCCGAGAAGCGAGTCGCATACCGCATGCAACAATACGTCTCCGTCGGAGTGAGCCGCCTCTCCTTTCGGCGATTCTATCGAGACTCCGCCTATCCACAAACGACGCCCCTCGACAAGTCTGTGGACATCATATCCGTATCCTATTCTTATCTTTTTCATAACTCTACAAAGATAATATTTTCGGCTGAAACAGAAAAACGGCAAACGGGTACGACTCACCGAACTGACAGCCAGAAACAAACGGCGGCTAAACGATAAAAAACGTTTCCCGACAAAAAAGAAGCCCGACAATATATCGGGCTCCGTATGATTCGCTTTAAAAACAGGCATGCACGTGTCTAAAGCGAGAATTTATATTTATGACTGAAGCAAAATGGCGTTACACGAGACGTTTTATGAGTTCGTCACGCTCACCGTAGAGCATGTCTATAACAGGTATCTCAATGAGCGTGTATGCACCGGGACGCTGTTTCATTGCGGCACGGGCAGTCGAAACGAGAATCTGACCTGTGAGGGCGGGATTGTTTATGCTCATGTTGAACTCGAATCTCTGACCCTGAGTATGACCTGAAACACCTTTGCGAACGAGGTTCACACCGTGACCCATGTCGAGAAGGTCATCGACAGAATCGACAGCGGTAACATGCGTTTCATCGTGAGCGAAGTAGGGGTCGGCTTTGATTTTGGCTGCCACGCTATCCAAATCGTGACCGTCTTCAAGCTCAACGTAAACCATTCGTCTGTGAATTGAAGTACCGGTCGGTATAGTCATCGAAAGAGCTGCCTTCACACCCTCTATCGCCTTAACGGCAACAGTGTGACCCATACTCATACCGGGACCGAAGTTGGTGTATGTGATACCTTTGGGAGCGCAGGCGTCCAACAAGGCGCGAATTACAGAATCGCTTCCGGGGTCCCAACCGGCAGATATTATAGAAACGGCATTATGCTCTTTAGCCACTTTGTCGAGGCGGTTTCTCGTAGCCACGATCTCAGTATGGATATCGAAACTGTCCACAACGTTTATGCCTTGAGCCATTATCTCAGCCGCATATTTCTCGCAACTGCGCGAAGGAGTGCAGAGAATCGCAACATCGACCTTGCCCAGTTCGCTTATGTTTCCTGCCACCTTATACTCTTTCAGTCGGTGAGGAATATTGTCGGGATTACGACGAATGATGCCCGCAACCTCAAAATCGGGTGCGCTTTCGAGTGCATCCAACACAAAATGACCGATGTTGCCGTAACCTATGACGGCTGCTCTAATTTTACTCATAATGTTAAAATTTATATAAGGTTGTTAATATTTACAACTTCTTGTTAATATCTTAACTTTTATATCACAAAGTTAACACATATTTTTTAAAAACAATAGTGACATGCAAATTTTTTTTGTGTTTTTTTTAACATGCACAATGCACTAAAAACAATGCACCTTAAAAACGTCGAAAACGCCATACTATTGTATATATACGCATACCGAAAACAGCATATCCGCAACAACATTTTCCAAACCGTCCACATGCAGGCACGTAAACTTTTTTACATTCAGGCACGATTATTGTCACATAACAGACAGAGAATTTAAAGACAAACCTCCTTTTAAGAAACACGACATAAAAAACAAGACAAACAAACGTGTGCCAATCAATAAATATTTAACAAAAAAACAATCACATCAAATGCGTAAATCGAATTATTTAGTAAATTGCAAACAAAATCACCCCACTATGGAAAACGAAGTAAGACACAATCCTGAAGCCGCCCGTTTCGAGATAGAGATAGACGGCCAGTTCGCCTACGCGGAATATGTGATATGTGATGACTGCGTGGCAATCACACACACATTCGTTCCCCGCCAGCTCAGGGGCAGACGACTCGCGGAGAGAGTTGTCGAGGCTGCGATTGAGTTCGCAAAAAAGACAAAAAAGAAATTAAGCCCCGTATGTCCTTACGTACAGACCTACGTAGAGCGTTATAAACCCGACATCGAGGTTGTAGCGCCGATTGAACCGTCAACATGTAAAATATCATAACGAGGCGACAAAAAACTAACTAATACGCATCGACCCGAAGACAACCGCAATACATACGGTTATCTTCGGGTCGATTGTCATTATCATAAGCATATCAACAACCTCAACAAAAATCATTCGGACAAAAACATTATTGTAAAAAGAGTGATTTTTGCGTACCTTTATGGAGTATTACACGTATGAAGTATTACACGGCATGGGTCAGCCATGACACAGGTACACTTATGTATAAACAGACAAAAACCATAACAAAACGGTCATGAACGATAAAAAGATAGACAAAAAAACGCTTGAATTTTTGTCAGAACTGAAAGACAACAATTACAGAGAGTGGTTTCAGGCGAACAAATCCCGTTACGAGGAGGCTCGCGACAACGTACTCGCCTTTTCTGAACGGCTGAGAGAGCGCATATCCGCTTTCGACCCTGAAGTATCGCTCGGTTATCCGATAAAGAAAGTGATGTTCAGAATCTATCGAGACACCCGTTTCAGCCGTGACAAAAGCCCGTATAAACGACACATAGGCGTCAACATAAACGACAACGGCATACTCAAAAGTCCGTTTGCAGGCTACTATCTCTCGATAGAACCGGGAGAGTGTCTGATTGCCAGCGGATGCTACGCTCCAGAAAAACGCGAACTCGGATTGTTGCGTGACGCTTTCGATCTCGACTGGGAGCTGTTCGAAGAGGAGGTATTGGGCAACAAGGAGTTTGCTTCCCTGATAGGCGGACTGTCACACGAGGAGAGAATGTTGAAACGGGTTCCCATGGGATACCCGAAAGATTCACCCGCAGCCGAGTATCTGAAACTGACAAGTTTCTACGGTTACGCATTGATGAGCGACAAGATTGTCATGAGCGACAGCGCGCTTGACGAGGCGGAAAAGCTTTGCAGAGCAATGCTTCCTCTCAAAAAATTCATAAACAGAGCGTTATCATACAGCGAAGATGAGTAACGCCACTCGTCAGGCAACAATTACTGATATAACACCATTTCAGGCTGGGTGGCGATGAATCGTGGTACCGACAGACGTTGCTCGTGGCTTACGATAAAATATTTCGGAGAGATTTCGGACGGAGCTTTAAGCATGAACGAAAGGCGTAGCTGTATCGCGCTGAAAGAGAGTTTTTCGTTTCTTATCCTGAGCCCGATTCCTATTGTGCTGTAAATATCGTTTCTGAACGGATTGGTATCATATCCGAGAGTGCCGAAATCGAAATAGGCGAATGTCGAAAAGCGGAATCCGAGAATGGACCACGGACTGAACAACACCGTTTCGGGCGACAGATAGAGACGGGTCGTACCGATTACGTTGTTCATGGACAAATCACGCATCGTATGGGTATCGGAAAAAGTGATGTTCTGACCGTCGCCTATTCTCATGTTTGAACCGACAGAGACCCCCATATTGAAGAACTGACGAAGGTAATAACTACGTCTCAACGGCAAGAGGTGAGTGAAATAGATAAGGTCTCCCGTGGTTATCATCTGCCTGTATCGGTCAATACTGCTCATATAACCACCCCATTGCGCCGTGAGCGAGAAATATCCAAGTTTGGTACGGTGTCCTGTCAGGACCTTCGCGCCTAAATAAGGGATATTGTCATAACGTCCCCACGTATAACCGCCCACAGCCTCAACCCGAAAACCGTACGGTATATCCTCCGTACGACCGAATCCGTATATAAGGTTACCGCGATAGAAACGCTCCCTGTAAATACCCAATGAGAAGAGCATGGCGCTGTTGTCGTGATACATCGGGTTTACCCACCTGTTGACGAACGGTCCGTCGAAATATTTGTGATAGTCATATCTGGCGGCGAAATAGACACTCGTCTCGTTTTTCGACACGGGAAACGAATACCCTGCCCATATCGTGGCAAGGTTCGCCGTCACCCTTATGACCGAATCCATTGTCCCTACCTTCACCATGTCCCTGAAATAGTCGTGAGACACGCCGAATCCGTAGTCCTTCGGAGTGATAAAATTTTTATTTATGTCGTTGTGGACAATGAAATAGTCTCCTTTGTCGCCATATCCCAACGTAGTGGTGAAATCGGCGAATATACCGAATATATTATTGTATGTATGACTTATGTCGCCTGCCGCACTTCTGTTCCTCGCAATAGGGTCGAGATAACACGACAACATAAGTCTGTTACCCATACCGAAGAGGTTGTTTTCATAGACGGATAGTTTCGAATAGTTCTCTTTTCCGCCATAACTCAGCTCACCGCCTAACGAGAAGTTGTCGCGAACAAAAACCATAAGGACAACGGAACTGTCTTTGTCTGGAACAGGCTCGGGCACAATACTGACATCGTTGACATAGTTGCTGCTTCTTATCAACACCTCGTTACGGGTTATGTCGGTAGAGCTCAACTTGTCTCCCTTCTTGATTATCATGGACTGCCGTATCTTGCTTTCGCGAGTGAGCCAATGCAACTTGTTGGCGGTTCTGTATGCCCAACTGACAAACTTGTTTTTTACGCTGTCGTTGAACGGACGCATCCTTATTATGATAATGGAATCTATGCGAAAGCCCTCGTAGTAGGAGTCGTCATCATCGGCATCGGTAAGTGTACGACGTGGCGTCGATGTGGAGAAGATGTGGTTTATCGTTCTCACAAGTCTCGATTTATAGCGGGCTGTGTCGATACTGAGGTTCACCACTTTGGACGGATAGACAAAACCGTCCATCGAATATTCGGTTATGATTGTGTCGGGGGCAATCTTTTTTGTCGTTTTAGCGTCCGTCTCTTTCGGACGCTGACAGACCACCGCGTCCGCTGCAACGACAACCTTTGGCGCAACAACAGACACAAACAACAGCGAAAGAATCACCGACAACGCTATGTGAACGAATATCCTCATTCAACGACTCACCTTATCCACTCTCCCACCTCCAAATCGAACGGACGGCCATCTTCTATTTTGAGACGGATTGCGGTACGCACTCTGTGGAATCCGCTGTTACCCGCCGCACCGGGATTGATATGCAGATGATTCAACGCGTCATCCCAAATGACTTTCAGAATATGAGAGTGCCCCGTAACCACAATGTCCGGACGATAAGAGACTATTTTTGAACGGAATCCGCCTCTGTAACGCCCGGGATAACCGCCGATATGCGTCATCATAACCTTGGCGTCCTCCGCCTCGAAAGCGACAACCTCGTCACGGAAAACCGAACGGACGGCAAAATCATCAATGTTGCCGTAAACGGCGACAAGAGGCTTGAACGAACGTATAAGGTCGGCAGTCTGTATGTCTCCGATGTCTCCCGCATGCCATATCACATCGACAGGCTCAAGAAAACGTTTCAGCGTGTCGTCAAAAGACGAATGAGTATCTGAGATTATGCCTACTTTTATCATCTGAAAATCATGTTTTGGCTTTAAATGTAATAAAATTTTCCGTGAGGACAAAGCGCGGTTTTATCACAAACGATACCGTTCAAATCCTATTTCATCACTCTTTCGGGAGTACTTTCGGATGTACTTTCAAAAGGCTATGTATCTTCCGTCCATGTCATCAACCGACAGTACGTCATCTCTTTGTAAGCCTACATCATACCACTTATCGTCTGCCCAAAGTTGGAGCATCGGTTTTGTTATATCGCCGTTTTGCTTATCTTTGTAGTGGTGCAACAATGCAAATTGCGAAACGATGAGTTTTATACCTCTTGCAGAAAGATTGAGGCCGCAGACTCTCGACGATTACATAGGTCAGCGGCATCTGGTCGGTCCTGACGGACTGTTTCGACGCTTCATATCGAGCGGCGCGGTTCCGTCGTTCATTCTCTGGGGTCCTCCGGGTGTGGGCAAGACGACACTGGCAAAGATTGTGGCAAAGGCTCTCGACCGCAAGATGTACACACTCTCGGCAGTCACATCGGGTGTCAAGGAGGTCAGAGACGTAATATCTCAAGCCCGTTCCGACCGTTTCTTCGACGCTCCGTCACCCCTGCTTTTCATCGACGAGATACACCGTTTCAGCAAATCGCAACAAGACTCGCTTTTGGGAGCCGTTGAAGAGGGTGTCGTCACCCTGATAGGCGCCACTACCGAGAACCCTTCGTTCGAGGTGATAAGACCTCTGCTGTCACGTTGTCAGGTCTATACGCTTGAACCGCTAACGACGGAAGAGCTCGACACGCTGCTGCATAGAGCCATAACAAGCGACACGCTGTTGCAAAAGAGGAAATTTGTCATCGAACAGACCGACGCGCTTTTCAGATTCGCGGGCGGCGACGCACGAAAACTGCTCAACATAATAGAGGTTCTGTGCGGCGCCTTCGACAATGAAATAGTAATCAACGACAAAAACGTCATCGACGCCCTCAAAGAGAATGTCGCCGTATATGACAAGGGCGGCGAACAGCACTATGACGTAATTTCCGCTTTCATCAAATCAATCAGAGGCAGCGACCCGCAGGCGGCGATATACTATCTCGCCCGCATGATTGAGGGAGGCGAAGACCCCAAATTCATCGCCCGCCGTCTGGTTATCTCTGCGTCGGAGGACATAGGACTTGCAAACCCCAACGCCCTGCTGTTGGCAAACGCCTGCTTCGACACCATATCCAACATAGGCATGCCCGAAGGACGCATACCGCTGGCGGAGACGACAATATATCTCGCCACAAGCCCCAAAAGCAACTCGGCGTATATGGCAATCAACAAGGCTCTGGAGTTCGTGCGCACGCATAACGATCTCGAAGTGCCGCTGCATCTGCGTAACGCCCCCACCTCACTGATGAAAAACATCGGCTACGGCGCGGGATACAAATACCCCCATGATTTTCCGTCACACTTCACGCCGCAGGAATATATGCCCGACAAGGCTACAGGCACACGTTTCTACACTCCCGCCGACAACCGTCGCGAACAGGAGACCGAGGCGGTACAAAGCAAACTTTGGGGTGACAAATACAAATAGCGAATCGGTCAAGTCATAACGAAACGCAAGACAAACAGACAGAACAAGAACTCAAAAACAGATAAAACAATGGACAAGAGAGAGATAATAGCATCAATTCCCCGAATATCCAACGCCGACTCCGACAATTTTTTTCTGTTGGCGGGTCCCTGCGTTGTAGAGAGCAGGGAGTGCCTCGAAGAGGTTGCGGCAGAAGCCGTCGCCGTAACGTCACGTCTGGGCATCCCTTACGTATTCAAGGCGTCATACCGCAAAGCCAACCGCTCGTCACGCAACTCGTTCACGGGCATAGGCGACATAAAGGCGCTCGAACTTCTCGCACAGACGGGTGAAAAGTTCGGCATACCGTTGGTTACCGACATACACTCGGCGGCAGAGGCGGCTATGGCGGCTGAATATGTCGATATACTGCAAATTCCCGCATTCCTTTGTCGTCAGAGCGACATTCTCGAAGCCGCAGCCGCCACGGGCAAGGTGGTCAACATCAAGAAAGGTCAGTTTCTGGCACCCGAGTCGATGAAACTCGCTGCGGAGAAGGTTATCGAGTGCGATAACGAACGCGTAATGCTTACAGACAGGGGTACAATGTTCGGATACGGCGACCTTGTGGTCGATTTCAGAGGTATCCCGACGATGCAGAAAAGCGGTCTTCCCGTAGTCATGGACATCACTCACTCGCTTCAGCAGCCCAACCGAGGCGAAGTGACGGGCGGACGTCCAGACATGATAGAGACAATAGCTCGTGCGGCTGTTGCCGTCGGTGTTGACGGTCTTTTCATCGAGACCCACCCCGACCCGTCTGTCGCCAAATCGGACGGTGCCAACATGCTTAAACTGTCGCTTCTCGAACCGCTGCTCACAAAGCTGGTAAAACTCCGCAAAGCCATCCTTTAGCAAGCCGACACGAGGCGATGCACGGTCAGATGCCGACTTCCCGAAAGACAATGAGCCAACCGACTATGACATGGTGGGAAGGGGCTTTGCCCCCTCGTTTTGGTTACTTTGTCGAGTGACAAAGTAACGCCGTCGGCAGACTCGTCGGAGACACTTCGATATGCGATAGAGCGTTTTGAGTCTACACGATGCACAAGATTAAAAAGGCGATTTCCCTTACGAGAAATCGCCTTTTAAAAATTTTGCACGTCGTGCAGGCTCAAAACGCTCTATCGCATATCGAAGTGTCGTTCGTGACATTTCGCTGTAATGGTCGGACAGGAACGAGACAAGCAAATCTTCGTTACGCTTGCCGACCTCGCGAAGCATCCAGCCGATAGCCTTGTTTATCAGGTCATGGGGATGAGCTATGTGACGAGCTGACAACGATAGAATATCCTCAAAATCATCATTCTTTATAAGCGTGTAACACGAGACAATCGCAACTCTCTGACGCCACATGGAACCGCTCTCCGAGAGGTCATACAGCACCTTTCTGTCATTGTTCCCGTCACAAAGATACTTTCCCAATATTTTGGGCGCGGACAAATCGACCAAATCCCAGTTGTTGACCCCGTCGAGTGAATTCAAATAAAAATCGACGATACGCGAGCGTTCATCCTTATCTTTCTTCGCCTTGCGGTAGCGTTCCACAAGCATAAACAGCGCCACGAGCCTGTGTTCATGTATCGGAGAGGCGACAAGTTCGCTTATCTGCGCATAATCAACCTTATCGTAACACTCACGAGCCACTTTACGCGTTTCAGGCACCGTCACACCGATAAACTTATCACCGAAGCCGTATTCTCCTTCGCCTGTCTTGAAAAATCTGCTCAAAACAAGAGCCTTATCGGCATCGGCGACCGCCTCCAAACGCTCTATGACATCCTCTTTCCTCATTTTCGCCTCAAAATATAACCACAATCAAAATACGAAAGTCACAATCAGATTTCGAAACTCACAATCAATCATCCACAGCTCCGATTTCCAAAGATAGAAAATATTACCGTCCGACAAAACATATCTTTACACATCACAATCCAACACATTACTATCTAATACATTACAACCTAATACATTACAACCACAAACATTACATCCACAAACATCACAACCTAACACATCACAACAGACACACCACCCCACTCCATAGTTTTATTGAAATTAATGCTACGACATAAATTCAATTAATCAGATTGACTTTCGTAATACATCATCGGATTCAAAATATACCCTCATCCTTTTTTCATCACAAGAGAGTCCGTGTTATCGGGAAATTGTTTTAACTTTACGGAATAAAAAACATACAGATGCGTAAAGTGTTACCCCTTCTGCTTCTCTCGCTTGTTTCGTGGAGTTGCAGAAATGTCAATATAGAAACAGTATCCACCACCGCGACGAGAAACTATTTCAAAAGCTGCAGCTATAAGATAGAGGCTCCGAGCGACACACCCGACTGCGTTGTATCGCTATCGGAGTTTCGACAAAGCATGGACGGGTTCGGCTATACGCTGACCCCGGGTGACGTACGCTTTCTATCCGGGCTGTCCGACAGAAACAAGGATAAGATAATAGACGCGTTGCACTCTCCCGACGAAGCGGGCACGGGTATAATACACATAGCGGTATCCACAACAGGATACAGCCAATACCTGTCAGGGGAAATTACAGCCGACAAGATGCCGCAAATTATTGACGAATGCGGCTCGGCGGACAGCACGTTATTCAAACCGTTCCTTTCAAAAGTCATTGAAAAGACAGGGTGCAAGATACTGTGGACGATGCCGCAGAGAAACATCGAAAACGTCAACTTCATCGACTCCCTCTCGGAGAGTGCGACGTCCATGAAGATATACAGCGACTATTTTTACTCTTTCGCCCGCAAGATGCTCGACGCGGGAATAAAAATCAATATGACGTCGCCCCGTGACGACATCAACGACAACATGCCGCCCCTATGCAACGAAAAGAGCACCGCAACATTTATCAGCGATTATTTCGGTCCCCAAATGTACGACATCGCAACCAAGGTGTGCATGGGCAACATATCCGCCCCGTCACTCAATCTCAATTTAGACAGTCTGCTGTCTGAAAAGCAGGTTTGCGAATATGTGTATTCCTTCTCGTTCTACGACACGCAAAACCCCGACTGGATAATAGACATAAGCAAAAAACACGACATCCGTCATCTATTCGCCAAACAGGTGAGAGACGAAAAGCTGAAAGAGTTTTTTACGGTATGGGACAGGATGAAAAACACAATACGCGCGGGCGCGACAGCATATGTCTTCTCCAATCTGTGCGACACCACGGAAAACGAGACCGCCCTGTTGAAATTCGACAAGGATAAAAACATGACTTTCGACAAAGAGTATTACATACTCAAACAGATAAGCGGCCATGTGTTCGAGGGTGCGTTACTCGCCAAGACTTACGGCAGTTTCGATGACATGCTCGCCTTTCTGAACAAAGACAACAGCGCGGTTTTGATAATGGCGAACAAGAGCGACAAATCACGCAAGATTGTGATAAACATAAACGACTATTCGATACACACCACCCTGCCTCCGATGTCGTTGAACACAATGACAATACACGGTGACAACGGATTCAGATAAACGATTTCAGATAAAAAGTTTCAAATAAACGGTTTCAGATAGAAGATTTCAGATATAAATATTCAAACATAAAACAGGGAGACATCATTTCAGAGTCTCCCTGTTTTTATACTGTCATATCATCGGAAATGTCAGTCAAAACATTTATCCATGCGACAAAGCCATACTTCTGCCGCCGCTCTCCCATTCGAGCAACGCCTTTTTCTTATCCGCACCCCATTTGTATTCTCCTGTCTCCCCACTCTTTCTGACTATCCTGTGACACGGAATCAGAAGAGCCGTGTTATTGGATGCCACAGCCGAAGCCACAGCCCTGACGGCTCTGGGAACACCTGCTCTCACCGCCAATTCACTATATGATATTCTCTCACCGAAACGGACGGACAACAACACCATAAAAACCTTTCTGACAAAAGCCGAACAGCGCACCGCCACCTTCGCCTCTCCCTCATCAGAGAAAAAAGCCGCCAACAATTTTGCCGCCATACGATCTGCCGCCGAGCCACCCGCCGCGGTAATCAAACCATCCTCGCACGATAAACACATCCGTTTCTTATCTCCGTCAGCATCGTCCAAAAACGAAACGGCAGTCACCACCTCTCCCGCAAAATCCACTCTGCAATCTCCAAAAGGCGTTTTTGCGACTCCTGATGACGCTTCGAGTCCCGCAACATCCTCGTAAGACACTATTTCGACCTTAAACATCTTAAGAAAATTTTACATAAAACCCACCGTTCTGTTTTTCAGTTTAAAACAGCCTGCCGCATAAGACGTTTTCAACGGCATACCCGCACGCTACCACATCAAACGGAAAACAAAAAGAGCTTGTCACAATTTAGTGACAAGCTCTCATTGCTCTGCGGTATGGACGGGACTCGAACCCGCGACCTCCTGCGTGACAGGCAGGCATTCTAACCAGCTGAACTACCACACCGTGCTTTTTGTGCCACAAAAGTAGCTATTTTTATGTTAAAACCAAAATTTTATCAAACTTTTTTATCCAAAATTCATTTTTTCTTGCTGCATCATGTATAAAAACAGATGTAACACATTTATTTTAAAAGCCTTACCCGATACATCTATTTTTTAGATTTCCGCTGCTGTTTTTGTGCTATCGCCGCCTTGAATTTGGAAGATACGACATCTTCAACGCTTCTGTTTTCGAGTTTGCTCTCAAGCCACGATATTATGTCGAGATAGAAGAACGGACGACGCTCATACGGATGATGCTCGAACGGCTTTATCTTCTCGTAGAGGTTCTGAAGTTCCTGCTTGAAATCACTGATATATATATGATTCAGTCGTTTAAGGAAAGACATCAGCACTTTTTGAACTCCGTGCATGTCGTTCATCTTTATTATGAACGCATAAACGTTCCTTATCTGATAGTCGAGATTGTAATCGAGTCCCGCCTCGTATGATGCTATCAAGTTAAGCATTCGCGCGAAACATTGCAGGTCTCGCCTTATCGACTGGTCTCTCACCGAAATGATTCGGTCGAGAAACTCTATGCAACGGCGATAGTCCGCCGCGCCGAAATAGAGGCAGGCGATTTTGTAATAGAGCAACAGCCTGTAATGCAGGTCGAGCGCGGGAGTAGCCATAGAGATAAACTGCTCCACCTTATCCACAATCTTTGTTCCTGCGGTAAAGTTTCCCTCCATAAGGAAAAGGTTGACCTTATGCAGATAGAGCGCCATGCAGGAGAGATTGTAGGCATTGGTGCTGACAGGCATTATATCGACAATCTCCTGCTCGTAACGAGCCAAAGCCTCCGACAGACGGGTATAGTTACGGGTAAGGAAGAGCGAATCCAGATAACGCGAATAGGCTTTCAGATAGTAGTCGTAATGGAGGGGCTTCATCTGCGGATTCTCGTCGAACAGCTCTATCACCGCCCTGCTGTGACGGAAACACGATGGGAAATCATGCAGTATATGGGCATACCACATTCGGGTCTGTCCGAGTTGCACCCGCTCTATGAACGACAGCTCCATACCCAAAAACTTGTCTATTCTCGGTTTAAAAAAGTCGGTGACAAGACACAAATCCCTTTCCGAACGGACATATCCCAGTTTCAGATAGAGACTGTACAGCTGAAGAATTATATTGGACAGCTGATTGCTCACCTCTATCCTCTCGCATAACTGCGTGGTCTGCGCCCCGAGCTGCTCCGCCCTGCTTGAAGTACGTGAGAAATGAAAGGTCTCAACAGTCTTCTCAAACTCCACTATCTCAAGCGCGACAGTCGCCTCTCCCGATGACAAAGCGGTCTTTTTCGCCTTTTCGAGCACCCTCATACATTGAGAATGGAGCCCTTTGTCATACAATATTCTGGCAAAGTCAATCTGTTCGCGAAGCTGCATGCGCAAGCTGTGCTGTACGCTTATAAGCCTTACGCTCACCAATATCTGACGATAAAGATGTGCCTTTATGTTCGGTATCTGACTCTTCGAGACTCCGCATTTGCGCATAAGACGAGCCTCATCGTACGTTTCCATGCCGTCGATGGCATCGAACAAAACGATGAATTTGGCATTGGCATCGCCCTGCCTTGTAGCGTAAAGTTTAAAATTTCGTTTTTCGGCCTTTGTCAAACTCTTGACAAGGTCGAACAGCGGCTCTTTGCGCAAACTCTCCTGTCCCGACATAATCGTCTCAGTCTATATTAAACAATGACGGTTCTGAAGGAGCAACCTCCAATCCCAAGTGCGCTCTGGCGGCGGGAGTGACCTCACGACCTCTGGGTGTTCTCTTGAGCAATCCCTGCATTATGAGGAACGGCTCGTAAACCTCCTCTATCGTACCTTCGTCCTCTCCCACGGCTGTGGCTATCGTCTTTAGTCCGACAGGACCTCCGCCGAACTTGTTTATTATCACCGACAAAATCTTGTTGTCCATTGTGTCGAGTCCGAGCGAGTCTATATTTAACGCCTCAAGAGCAATCTCGGTGATATGACTGTCTATCGTACCCGTACCTTTCACCTGCGCGAAGTCACGCACACGCCTCAACAGCGCGTTAGCTATACGGGGCGTACCCCTGCTTCGCATGGCTATCTGCGCCGCCCCCTCGTCATTGATAGGAACGTCGAGAATGGACGCCGAACGTTTTATGATATTAACGAGCGTTTTGGTATCGTAATACTCCAAATGACACTGAATTCCGAAACGGGCTCTGAGCGGCGATGTAAGCAGACCGCTTCTGGTCGTCGCGCCGATAAGCGTAAACGGAGCGAGCGAAATCTGTATGCTTCGCGCACCCGGACCCTTATCCAGAACAATGTCTATCGAATAGTCCTCCATTGCCGAGTAGAGATACTCCTCCACTATCGGCGAGAGACGGTGTATTTCGTCGATGAAAAGCACATCACCCTCCTGCAATCCTGTCAGGAGACCGGCCAAATCACCCGGCTTGTCGAGCACGGGACCCGACGTAACCTTCAACGAACTGCCCATTTCATTCGCAATGATGTTCGCGAGCGTGGTTTTACCCAAACCGGGAGGTCCGTGCAATAGCACATGGTCGAGAGCCTCTCCGCGCATCTTGGCTGCCTTTATGAAGACGCTTATATTGTCCACAATCTTGGACTGACCGCTGAAAGCACGAAGTTCCTGCGGTCTTATACGCTCTTCAAACTGAGCATCGGTCTCTATATTTCTTATATTTTCTTTCATATTGCCGTAAAGATACTAACTTTTTTTCATTTAGAGCTACTCTATTGTTCCAAATGAAGGTTTTATCATTTTTCACCTTTAAAACAATATTAACGAACAAAAGACGAATAACGATATTCATATATTAAACAATAATCAAACAGACCTCACAAAAGCAGACACAGCCACCAAACACAAAACCGACTAAAAATCAACACACTACATATATTAAAAACAGATTCATGAAACGGAAGGATTAAAAACAGCCAAAAAATTCAAAAAAAATTTCTATTTTGTATTGCATAGTACAGTTTTTGTTCATATATTTGCAATGTAATAATAATTCAAACCGTCAAAAACATCTGACCATGAAAAAGACAATAAGCGCGACAATATCAGGTTCAGCCTTCATGCTCGAAGAGGATGCCTATGAGATATTGAAAAAATATATCGACGAAATAAAAATAAGACTCGACGACGAGGAGGGCAAAAGCGACATTATCACCGATGTGGAATACAGAATAAGCGAACTGCTCCACGAGTATGGAGCGGGCAGCATACGTGCCGTCACCAAAGAGATGGTCGATCGTGTAATCGCCACAATAGGCAATCCCGCAGTCTTCGAAGAGGAGGAAACCAAACACTCGAACAAGATTCCCCTTCCCGACAGAAAACTGATGCGAGACCCCCGCAACAAGGTTTTGGGCGGCGTATGCAGCGGACTAGGGCTCTACTTCGGTATAGACACGGCGATAGTGAGAATCATAATGCTCCTTGTGCTGATATGCTACGGAAGCGGCATAATCATCTATCTTATAATGTGGATAGTGATACCAAATCCGCAGACTGCTACTGACTACAAGATTCTCGACAACATGACGATAAACCAGAAAAAGCTGTAAAACGCCGTCAGCATGAAATCAACAAGACACACAAAAAGTCATACATAACAAAAGGAATACTTTAAACATTCACGTCATGACAATGCAACCAAATATTTCGGATAACATCAAGGCACAGATGCGCAAAGGTATTCTCGAATACTGCATCCTGTCCATTCTTTCAGTGAAAGACGCCTACGCCTCCGAGATAATCTCCGAGCTCAAACAGAGCAAGATGATAGTTGTCGAAGGCACCCTCTACCCTCTTCTGACCCGTCAGAAGAACGGCGGTCTTTTGGAATACCGTTGGGAAGAGTCACCGCAGGGACCTCCCCGTAAATATTACAGAATAACGCCCCACGGACGCGAGATTCTCGCCCAGCTCGACGCGGCATGGAACGAGCTTGTGGAACAGATAAGAAACATAAGACTGGCAGCCGCGGAACAGGAAACCCCAAACGAACAATAGCAAAGAGATGAAAGAGACATTGAACATCAGCCTCAAAGGAATATCGTTCACGATAGACAAAAACGGCTATGACATACTGAAAGAGTATTTTGACGAACTTCAACGCGCCTGCGCCATAGAGGGCGAGGAGGGTCGTGAGATAGCCGACGACATAGAGGCACGCGCCGCCGAACTGTTTTTATCAATGCTGAAAGATAAAGACAGCGTCATCGACAAAGATATGGCACAGAAGGTGATAGACCAGCTCGGAGGTATAGACCAGATTCAGTTTATCGCCACACCCGACGCAGACAACGCCGACATCAGCGAAACAACAGAGAACGCCAATGTTTCCGAAAAGCAGAACCAGCAACAGGACAGCGACATTCCTCACCGCCTTTACAGAACTAAAGAGGGTGCGCGTCTGGGTGGTGTGATAAGCGGCATGGCACGATATTTCAAAGTCGATGCAGGTCTGGTACGACTGATGTTTGCCGTTTTCATAATGCTTCTGTTCATATTGAGCAACTACGTGGAAGTCTTATCGACGATTGCCCTGATTATATGCGCCGTCTATATTCTGGCGTGGATTACCATTCCCCGCGCTCGCTCTCCACGGCAGATAATAGAGCTCGACGGCAGACAGGTGTCGCCACGTTCCGTGAGTAAAATATTGAAAGAGAAACGAAACGCGCCCCAACAAAACCCCAAAAACGAAAAGACGCTTTCGGTAATCTCCGACATATTGTGGGTCATCGGCAAGATAATAACGACCATTTTCGTAATCTGCATGACAATAGTCTGCATCGGACTCGGAGTAGGCGCCTTGTCTATTCTTGTCGGCGGAATATTCCTTGCCATAAAAGGACAGGAGGCGATAGCGATTTGTACCGCCTCGAACCCTACGCTGCTGATTTCAGTAGCGACCCTCTCTATGGTGATACCCCTCATTTCAATCGTCTATTTCTTGGCAAGAACCATTAACAGCAAACCCATACGTCCTTCGGTAACCATTCCGTTGGTAGCCTTATGGGTCATGTCATGGAGCGCATTCGCTTTCCTCGGTTTTGTCGAGGGCAAGAGATACAGCACCCGTGAACATAAAGAGATTGCAGTCGAGGTTAGTTCGCTCAAAGGAAACACCCTTTTCATAAAACCTACCGACAGAGAATACGGAAACTATAAACTCGCGTCCACCGACATCGAAATAGCAGAATCGAGCGACAGTCTGTTACACGTTGTCAAGGTACTTTATGCAAGAGGTGAAAGTCGTGCCGAGGCGTCGGAAATAATCGACAGCATAGATGTAAATGTCTATCAGAAAGGCGACACGCTCTTTGTTGACAAGGATCAGGATTTCATCACGCCGAGCAGTTTCAGAGGACAGAGAGTCAAGGTTAAGGTATATTATCCCACATGGATGAATATAAACAAAGACAAACGTTTCGATTATGGTCGCAGCTTTATCAACTTCGACTCGTCTGACGACATACTCAGAATACGTACCGCCAACAAAAACTCCACAAAACCTACACCTAAAGAGGTAAACATCAATATCAACGCAAAGTTCGACAACACCGACAATACAGATAATATCGACACTACCGACAGCGGAAACACATCCACCGAAGAAGGTTATAAACGAGAAGAGATAATCATCTGACGTTTACGACATACAAACACCTATAAAGGCATGGCGACAGCTTATCAAAGCATTATCGCCATGCCTTTTTCAATACCCTCAATTCGTTTCCCTCTCTACTCCGATACGACCCGATACGACCCGATACAACCTATATATACAACAATATGTATTTATAACGATACATAAACAACCGCCGTACATTTGTCGGATTTACGAAACGAGCTATAATACTACAAGTTGGCAAGCATACCCCGTCTAATGTCTTTTATTTATTAAAATGCCTTTTATTTATCAAATAATCTTTCATAAAAGAAAGAGGAAAGAGTACCGCCGTACTTTTGTCGGGCTGACAAACGAATGACAAGAGGCAATAATAAAAATCGAGGCTCTTGATGAATTAACATCAAGAGCCTCGATTTATTTAGACATATATTGTTGTGTCTCTGTTATCTGAGAATTGTTTCAGAACGGTCGGGACCGACAGATACGATTTTGACGGGTACCTGAACTTCTTTTTCGATGAACGCGATATAGTTTTTAAGTTCGCGAGGCAGTTCGTCATAGCTTGTAGCCTTGCTTATGTCGCAGTTCCAACCTTCAAACTCAGTATATACGGGCTCTACTTTAGCCTGTGAGTCGAAGGGATAACGGTCTGTCTCAACTCCGTCAACGATATATGACGTAGCCACTTTTATGGTATCGAAACCGTTGAGCACGTCGGCTTTCATCATGATGAGTGAGTTTACGCCGTTAATCATGACCGCATATTTGAGAGCCACGAGGTCGAGCCATCCGCAACGGCGGCGACGACCTGTTGTTGCGCCGAACTCGCAACCCACCTCACACAAGGTATCGCCGTCCTTGTCGAAAAGCTCTGTGGGGAACGGACCGCTACCGACACGTGTGCAGTACGCTTTGAAGATACCGTATATACGACCTATGCGGCTCGGAGCCACACCGAGACCGGTACATACACCCGCGGTAGTGGTGTTAGACGAGGTTACATAAGGATATGTACCGAAGTCGATGTCCAACATCGCACCCTGCGCACCTTCCGCGAGGATACCTTTATTATGGTTCAGATAGTTGTCTATCTCGTATTCGCTGTCGATTATATCGAAACGTTTTACCACTTCGAGAGCCTCGAACCACTGTTTTTCATACTCCGCTATATCATAAGAGTAGTTGTAGTTTTTGAGCATCTCCTCGTGTTTTGCCTTGAGCGCGCCGTATCTCTCCTTGAAGTCGGGAAGAAGAATATCGCCTACACGCAGACCGTTACGGCCTGTCTTGTCCATATAGGTCGGGCCGATACCTTTGAGCGTAGAGCCGATTTTGGTCTTGCCTTTCGCCTGTTCAGACGCCGCGTCGAGCATGCGGTGAGTGGGCATGATAAGGTGAGCCTTTTTAGATATCTTGATTCGACCCTCGATTTCCTCGCCCATTTTTTCGAGTTCTTTCACCTCGTCGGCAAAGATGACGGGATCCATCACCACGCCGTTACCAATGATATTGATGGCGCTTGCACGGAAGATACCCGAAGGAATGGTGTGAAGAACGTACTTTTTACCGTTGAATTTGAGTGAGTGACCCGCGTTGGGACCGCCCTGGAAACGAGCGATTACGCCATAACTGGGGGTCAGTACGTCAACAACTTTACCTTTTCCCTCGTCACCCCACTGGAGGCCGAGAACAACATCAACTTTCATTATATTTTATGTTTGTTAAACAGTTTTTTGCGCTGTAAAGTTAAACAAAAATAGACGAACAATCAACAAAACGGTTCAAAAAAGTGACACACCGAACGCAACGCGCTGTCATTCAGCCGTTGCACTCATTTTGTTTCATGTCGCTTTATGCCCGTGACTTCACCGTGTCAAAGCGACTTTATGCCGTTGTCTGTAATCTCTATCTTTCGCTCTTTAAGCAGTGTACCTACCGCCTTTTTGAAGAGTTTCTTACTCATACCCGTGGTATCGGCAATTTTATCGGGGCTCGACGAGTCGCAAACGTCCAAAAATCCTCCTCTCGACTCCAAAAGGCTCAAAAGTCTGTCGGCGGCGTCTTTTACACCGTCATAGCCCTCTTTTTGAACCGTTATGTCGATGCGCCCCAGCTCGGTTATCTGCCTTACGTATCCCGTAAGCGAGTCTCCCGGCTCTATACGCTCGAAAATCTGACTGTCGTATATCATCCCGCGATGTTTTCCCTCGACAATAACCTTGAAACCTCTGTCTGTACGCTCGGTGACAATAATATCCACCTTATCGCCCTTTTGAAGCGTTATGTTGTCGTTTGACAGATAGGCGCCGAGCTTTGTAGTGGCTACGAGCCTGCCCGAAACACGGTCTTTTTCGAGTGCCACCGCCACTCTGTCGCCCACAAACAGAGAGCCTCTGTAATTGGAACGGGGCAAAAACAGGTCTTTGGGCAATCCCCAATCGAGAAACGCTCCCATGGACGAGGCTGCGACAACCTCCAGAACGGCAATCTTTCCGAGTGTTATGAACGGCTTGTCGGTGGTTGCGACGAGACGGTCCTCGCTGTCGAAGAAGACAAACGCCTCGACCGTGTCGCCCTCACGCATCTTGTCGGTGAGGTAACGTTTGGGCAAGAGCACCTCCGCACCCGTCTCGTCCATGAGATAGGCGCCGTTGGCTGTGAATCTCGCCAAATGAAGTTTCTGAAAAATACCTGCTGTGAGCATCCGTATATCTTTTGTATCTGTTTTCTTATGCAATAAATTTCGGTAAACATCCCCGCATCGCACCCGACACGCAAAACCGCTTCCGACACGTAAAATGTCTTGACTACCGCACGGCGAGAATTATCGTTCCAAACGCTTCGTCCGAAGACTAACCGTGATAGGTTTACCGTACACAAAGGTAACTATTTTATTTCAGCCGCAAAAACGGCGACCGCTTTTCATAGTCCGAAACACGGCGTACAGAAACCGAAGAGTGACAAATATTTATCGCTTTACGGGTAAACTCTTTCGGGTAAAATCATTATATTTGCAGATTGAGCCGCATATTTACGGACTAAAATCGTTTTATGAAAGCAGTCGTTTGTCAGACCGATATTTTTTGGGAGAACGCCGCCGCCAACCTCGACAATGTCGAGAGACTGGTTGCCGCGCAGGATGACGATGTCGATTTGATTGTCTTTCCGGAGATGTTCCTCAGCGGATTCAGCATGAATCCCGAAGTTGTCGCCATAGAACAGGACGGAGCAGAAATCGAACGTCTCAGAGAGATTGCCAAGAGACATTCAAAGGCGATAATGGGTTCACTCCCCGTTATAAACAGACGTCGTGACGGCTCATTTTCCTATGTGAACAGGCTTATATTCATAGCCTATGACGGAACGATACTGACATACGACAAACGACACCTCTTCTCTTTCGGCGGAGAAGACGAAGTCTATGACGCGGGCAAGGGAAAGTGCATAATACATTATAAAGGTGTGAGGATTCTGCCACTGATATGCTACGACCTGCGTTTCCCGGTGTGGTCGCGTTGCCGAGGCGAGTACGACATGCTTGTATATGTCGCGTGCTGGCCGGATTCAAGGATAGATGTATGGCGCACCCTGCTGAAAGCAAGAGCGATAGAAAACCAATGCTTCGTAATCGGAGCCAACAGGGTCGGCACGGAACCGACAGCCGTTTACAGCGGTCACAGTATGGCGTTCGACTACAAAGGGCGACTGATTGGCGCGGCGAAAGAGGGTGTTAGCGACTGTTTCGCCGTAGAGATAGACGCGAGCCGTTCGGACAGTTTCAGGCGTAAATTCCCCGCTCTGAAAGACGCCGACGATTTTTCAATAGACGACTGACGAAAAGCGGATAAAAGTTATTAAATGACAATTATTAGGTTTTAGATATGATAAAAAGAATTTTTACAATAATGGCGTTGGCGTCGGCGATGCCTTTTGTTCTCTCATGCGAATCGGCATCGGCTTCGCCGCAGAATAACGGCACGACAACATCACAGAACGGAGTATCTGCGGTTGTGATACCTCCCCTTCCCGAAACGCTCACCTTTGCGGGAGAGAAAGTTCCGTTGGAATATTTCGATGTCAGAGAAAGCCTTTATGAAGAGTGCGGAGTGACGATGTATATGCACTCAAGAACGCTCAACACCCTGCGCGCCACAAAACGTTATTTCGCCATAATAGAGCCGATACTCAAACAGTACGGCATACCCGACGACCTGAAATATCTCGCGCTGGCGGAGAGCAGCCTCAACCCCGAAGCCTACTCCGTAGCACGTGCCGCGGGTCTGTGGCAGATAATGGCATCGACGGCGGGAGACAACAAACTGGAAGTCAACACATACGTCGATGAGCGTTACAATATAGAAAAAGCCACCCATGTGGCATGCAAATACCTTGTCAACGCATATAAACGCTTCGGGTCGTGGTCTATGGCGGCGGCGTCATACAATCTCGGTGTTGCGGGTCTGGCAAAGAGAGTCGGAGTACAGAACAAGACAAACTATTACGACCTGTGGCTTCCGACAGAGACGATGAGATACGTTTACAGGATAATCTCTTTGAAACTTGCAACAGAAAATCCGAAAAAATACGGGTTCATGATAGAGGACGACGACTACTATCTGCCTTTTGTCACAAAAGAGATTACAGTAAAGGGTGCCGACATCGACTGGGTAAAGGTGGCGACCGACAACGGCACCAACTATAAGATTCTCCGTGAGCTCAACCCGTGGATAAGAGAATATGAACACCCCAACAAGACGGGTAAAAGCTATGTGGTCAAAGTTCCCGCCGAGGGTATGCGCAAGGCGATAACAAGATAGTTTAGCGACTGTTTTGCGAAGCATCGACATATCTGTACTGGTTTCGTCGTATAGTTTGAGAGTTCTCCCGCATGCGGAGACAATGGATTGTTTATGGGTAAGATTATAGTAGAGGGGGCACGCGCCCACAACCTGAAAAACATAGATGTGGAGATTCCACACAACAAACTGACCGTCATAACGGGGTTGTCGGGAAGCGGGAAATCGACGCTCGCTTTCGATACGATATACGGTGAGGGTCAGCGTCGTTACATGGAGACGATGTCGGCATACGCGCGTCAGTTCTTCGGTTCGATGGAACGCCCCGATGTCGATAAAATCGAGGGATTAAGCCCCGTTGTGGCTATCGAGCAGAAAACCACGGGACGAAATCCGCGCTCAACCGTGGGTACGGTCACCGAGATAAACGACTTTCTGAGGTTGCTTTACGCCAGAGCCTCAACCGCCTATTCTTATGTTACGGGCGAGAAAATGGTGCGTTACAGCGAGTCGGCTATCGCGGAGATGATAAAAGGGTCGTTCTCAGGAAAACGAATAGCTGTCCTGGCTCCTTTGGTGAAAGGACGAAAAGGACACTATCGCGACCTCTTCGACAGCATACTCAAACGCGGCTACCTGTATGCCCGTGTGGACGGTAAAATTGAGGAGATAGCCGTTGGCCGCAAGCTCGACAGATATAAGATTCACGACATCGAGCTGGTGGTGGACCGTTTCAGCGTCGATGACAAACTCTTCAACGATACGCCCGAACGTCTCTCGAAAGCCATTTCGGAGGCAATGAGGCAAGGCAAGGGAACAATTATGATATGCGACTGGGATGAGGGCACATGCCGCTATTACAGCCGCAACCTCATGTGCCCCACATCGGGAATATCATATAATCAGCCCTCCCCGCATACCTTCTCGTTCAACTCACCGCACGGAGCCTGCCCGCATTGTAACGGTCTCGGCGTGGAGACCCTCTACGACGCCGACAAGATAATACCCGACACCTCTCTGTCGATACGAGAGGGAGCGATACTTCCGTTGGGCAAATATAAAAGCAACTACACGTTCGCCGTGATAGAGGCGCTTGGACACCGACACGGTTTTACACTCGATGACCCCGTGTCGCAGATAGGTGAAGAGGCGATTGCCGCGCTAATCAACGGTGACGGAAGCCCGCTGACTATAAAGGCGAGCTCGCTGGGTATGATAGGCGGTTCACAAATGGTCACCTGGAACGGCATCGCCGACTATATAGACCGCTGTGTCGAGGAAGATTTCGTCTCTCGCGGCGAGAAATGGAAAGCGCAGTTTGTCCGCACCCGTCCGTGTCAGGTCTGCGGCGGCACACGATTGGCAAAAGAGTCGCTCTATTTCAAGATTGACGGGCTCAACATAGCGCAGGTGTGCGCCATGTCCATAACGGAGCTGAAAAAATGGGTTGACGGACTGCCCAAAAAGCTCGACAAGAAAGAGCGCGTCATCGCTACCGAGATACTCAAAGAGGTATCCGAAAGGCTCAGCTTCCTGCTGGATGTCGGTCTCGGCTACCTCACTCTCTCACGCCCCGCAGGCACTCTGTCGGGTGGAGAGAGCCAGCGTATAAGACTCGCCACGCAGATAGGTTCCAAACTTGTCAACGTGCTGTATATACTTGACGAGCCGAGTATCGGTCTGCACCAGCGTGACAACAAACGACTGATAGACTCGCTATGCGCCCTGCGTGACGCAGGCAACACCGTCATCGTGGTGGAACACGACGAGGAGATGATGCGTGCCGCCGACTGGATTGTGGACATAGGTCCGGGCGCGGGCTCGAACGGCGGCAGACTTATGGCGCAGGGAACGATAGATAAGATAATGGCGTCTAACAGCATAACGGCGGACTACCTCTGCGGACGCAGAAAGATTGAAGTTCCAGCCACAAGACGTGAGGGCAACGGACTCTTCCTGACGATAGAGGGTGCCACAGGCAACAACCTGAAAGGAATAGACGTGTCGATACCTCTCGGCTGTATGGTCTGCGTGACAGGTGTCAGCGGAAGCGGCAAATCGACACTCATAAACTCTACCCTACGCCCCACCATAAGCGCGGAGCTTTACCGCTCACTCGAACAACCGCTCCCCTGCAAGGGTATCAAAGGGATAGAGAACATCGACAAAATGGTGGTTGTGGACCAGTCGCCGATAGGTCGCACACCCCGAAGCACTCCCGCCACATACACCAATGTAATGACCGACATACGTCGTCTCTTTGAATCGACCACGGAGGCAAAAATCCGAGGCTTCAAAGCCAACCGTTTCTCGTTCAACACAAGCGGCGGACGATGCGAGGAGTGCAAAGGCGCAGGTCTGAAGGTCATAGAGATGAACTTCCTGCCCGACGTTTACGTACGATGCGAATGTTGTGGCGGCCAGCGTTACAACAGAGAGACACTCGCCGTCCGCTACAAAGGAAAGAACATAGCTGATGTTCTCGCCATGACCGTAGATGAAGCGTTGGAGTTCTTCGAGGCGATACCCGCCATAAGAACAAAGCTCAAAGGGCTCTCAGATGTCGGTCTCGGTTATCTCACTCTCGGCCAAAGCTCCACTACCCTTTCAGGCGGCGAAAGCCAGCGAGTGAAGCTCGCGGGCGAATTATCGAAACGAGACACGGGTCGCACCTTATATATACTTGACGAACCGACCACAGGTCTCCATTTCGAGGACATCCGAGTATTAATGGAGGTATTGAACCGTCTTGCCGACCGAGGCAACACCGTTCTCATAATCGAGCACAACATGGATGTAATCAAATGTTGTGACCACATCATCGACATGGGTCCCGAAGGCGGCACCGACGGAGGACGTGTTGTGGCGGTCGGTACTCCCGAAGAGATTGCCAAAAACAAAAAATCCCTTACAGGAGTTGAACTCAAAAAAATTCTTTGAGTTCAACTCCCGCAAGGGATTTTGTTTTAGCAATCTCTTCAGGAGCACCGACCGCCACAACACGTCCTCCGTCGGTGCTCCGCAGGGTCTCCCGACAGGCTCTCCGAGGGCGCTTTCAGCGGGAGTTACTTTGTCCCTCGACAAAGTAACCAAAACGAGGGAGCACAGCCCCTTTTGTCCATGTCGCACTCATTTGGCTCATTACCTTTTACGAAGTCAGTATCATGAATTCGTATCGCCTCTGAAAAACAAATTCGGAGAAAAAGAATGTGACGGGGTACGCTTGCCAACTTGTCGAAGATGAGATAAAGATTTGGAAACAGAAAAGCAAAAAATAACACCCAATTTTGTGAAAATTAAAGAGTATTTGTTTTTTATGCTTTTTTCATTATCTTTGTCAATGTCTATTAGTAAGA